>NZ_JBDTCG010000061.1:0-18546 GCF_039923675.1 Collimonas sp. | reverse complement strand
GGTACAGAGTTGGCACGGACACGCCCAGGTTCTTGGCTACGTCACGCGGCGGTACGCCGCTGGCCAGCAGTTTCCTGGCTGACCCGATTTTGCTATCGGTCATTTTCCGCTTGCGCCCTCCCTTGCGGCCCAGTTGGCGGGCCACCTCCAGCCCTGCGCGGGTGCGCTCTGCCGTCAGTTCGCGCTCCATCTCGGCCAGGCTAGCCATGACGTGAAAGAAGAATCGGCCTGATGGAGTTCCTGTGTCGATGGCGTCGGTCAGACTTTTGAAGTGCATGCCCTTCTGGTGCAACTGACCTACAAGGTCCACCAGATTTTTGACGCTGCGGCCAAGCCGGTCGAGTTTCCATACGACTAAGGTGTCGCCCTGGCGCAGCATATCCAGCGCCTTGGCCAGAC
Source organism: Collimonas sp. (assembly GCF_039923675.1). Classification (GTDB taxonomy): domain Bacteria; phylum Pseudomonadota; class Gammaproteobacteria; order Burkholderiales; family Burkholderiaceae_D; genus Collimonas. Next base: position 18,147 of record NZ_JBDTCG010000061.1, on the reverse strand, counting down.
CGGGCCGCTCGGCCCGGCTGCCGCTCATCTTGTCATCAAAGAGCCTCTGACAGCCCGCCTTGGTCAGTGCGTCGATCTGAAGATCAAGGTTTTGATCCAGCGTAGAGACGCGCGCATAGCCAATCAGCATGCCGGACCACGATTGCGTTGTTTCAACTTATCTTCCTTCTCAAAACTCGTTGCTATGGTAGAGCTTAGAGAATATAGTTTCAAGAACTATTTTTGCGAATGGAAGAGCCTTGATTCTGCGTGCGTCACGAGACACACGGCAAAGCCTCTCAAAATCCTACGTTTTCAAGAAGACCCCATGCCCCGTCGTTCGATTTTTTCTGCCGCCGAGCGCGACAGTCTCCTTGCCCTGCCTGAGGCCAAGGACGAACTGATCCGGCACTACACGCTCAGTGAAACCGATCTGTCGATTATTGGCCAGCATCGCGGGTCTGAGAACCGGCTTGGCTTTGCTGTCCAGCTTTGCTACTTGCGATTTCCTGGCATCGTGCTGGGTGTTGATGAGCCACCGTTTTTGCCCCTGCTGCGCATGGTGGCGGCACAGCTTAAAGTTCCGCTGGAAAGCTGGGATGAGTACGGGCAGCGCGAGCAAACTAGGCGGGAGCACCTGGTAGAGCTCCAAGCGATGTTTGGATTCAAGTCCTTCACCATGAGCGATTACAAACGAGAGGTGCATACGCTGACCGAGTTGGCCTTGCAGACTGACAAGGGCATCGTGTTGGCCAGTGCGCTGGTCGAAAGTCTGCGGCGGCAGAGCATCATCCTGCCGGTCATAAACGCCGTTGAGCGCGCCAGCGCAGAAGCGATCACCCGCGCCAATCAGCGCATTTACGCCGCACTGACTGACCCCCTGTCGGCCGTCCACCGCCAGCGCCTGGACGAGCTGCTCCGCCGCAAGGAGGGTAGTAAGGGAACCTGGCTGGCGTGGCTGCGCCAGTCGCCGGCCAAGCCGAACTCGCGCCACATGCTCGAACACATCGAGCGCCTCAAGGCTTGGCAGGGGTTGGACCTGCCAGCAGGCATAGAGCGATTGGTCCATCAGAACCGGCTGCTCAAGATCGCCCGCGAGGGCGGCCAGATGACGCCCGCCGACCTGGCCAGGTTCGAGGTCCAGCGGCGCTATGCCACCCTGGTGGCGCTGGCCATCGAAGGCACAGCCACCGTCATCGATGAGATCATCGACCTGCACGACCGCATCATCGGTAAGCTATTCAACGCGGCCAAGAACAAACATCAGCAGCAGTTCCAGGCCTCGGGCAAGGCCATCAACGACAAGGTGCGCCTGTACGGACGCGTCGGCCAGGCCCTGCTCGAAGCCAAGCAAAGCGGTACGGATCCCTTCGCGGCCATCGAATCCGTCCTTTCCTGGGACGCTTTTACGGCCAGCGTCGGGGAAGCGCAAAAGCTCGCGCAGCCTGCGCAGTTCGATTTCCTCGATCGCATAGGCGAGAGCTACGCCACGCTGCGCCGTTATGCGCCGCAATTCCTGGAAGTACTCAAGCTGCGGTCGGCACCAGCCGCCAAGGGCGTGCTCAATGCCATCGATGTGCTGCGCGGCATGAACGCCGACAACGCGCGCAAGCTGCCTATCGGCGCGCCGACCGCGTTCATCAAGCCGCGCTGGGCCAGGCTGGTGATCACCGACGAAGGCATCGACCGGCGCTACTACGAGCTGTGCGTGCTGTCCGAACTCAAGAATGCGCTGCGCTCGGGTGATGTCTGGGTGCAGGGCTCGCGCCAGTTCAAGGATTTTGAGGACTACCTGGTGCCCGCCGGGAAGTTCGCCGCCATGAAGCTGGCCAGCGAGCTGCCGCTGGCCGTGGCCACCGATTGCGACCAGTACCTGAATGAGCGCTTGTCGCTACTGGAGCGCCAGCTTGCCACGGTCAACCGCCTGGCGGCAGCCAACGAACTGCCGGATGCCAGCATCACCACCAGCGCAGGCCTGAAGGTCACGCCGCTGGACGCGGCGGTGCCGGACTCCGCCCAGAGCCTGATCGAGCAGGCGGCGGCGCTGCTGCCACACGTCAAAATCACCGAGCTGCTGATGGAGGTCGATGAGTGGACTGGCTTCACCCGGCATTTCACCCACCTCAAGACCGGGGGCAGCGCCCCGGACAAGGCCCTGCTGCTAACGACGATCCTGGCCGACGGGATCAACCTGGGCCTGTCCAAGATGGCCGAATCCTGCCCCGGAACGACCTACGCCAAGCTGTCCTGGCTGCAGGCCTGGCACATTCGGGACGAAACGTATTCATCGGCCCTGGCCGAGCTGGTCAATGCCCAGCTTGGGCAGCCCTTTGCCGGAAACTGGGGCGACGGCACCACGTCATCGTCGGATGGCCAGAACTTCAAAACTGGCAGCAAGGCGCAGAGCACCGGGCATATCAACCCGAAGTATGGAAGCAGCCCGGGACGAACTTTCTACACTCATATCTCCGACCAGTACGCCCCTTTCAGCGCGAAGGTGGTCAATGTCGGCGTACGTGACTCCACCTATGTGCTTGACGGCCTGCTATACCACGAGTCGGACCTGGCGGTCGAGGAACACTACACCGACACGGCGGGTTTCACCGATCACGTCTTCGGCCTGATGCACCTGCTGGGCTTTCGCTTTGCGCCGCGCATCCGGGACCTGGGCGAGACCAAACTGTTTATTCTCAAGGGCGATGCTAGCTATGACGCGCTCAAACCGATGATCAGCAGTGACCGGCTCAATATCAAACATATCCGTGCTCATTGGGATGAAATTTTGCGGCTGGCCGCCTCCATCAAGCAAGGCACGGTAACGGCCTCGCTGATGCTCAGAAAGCTCGGCAGCTACCCGCGCCAGAACGGCCTGGCCGTCGCCCTGCGCGAGCTCGGGCGCATCGAACGCACGCTGTTCATCCTGGACTGGCTGCAAAGCGTGGAGCTGCGCCGGCGCGTGCAGGTCGGACTGAACAAGGGCGAGGCGCGCAACGCGCTGGCCAGGGCGGTGTTCTTGCACCGGCTGGGGGAAATCCGCGACCGCAGCTTTGAGCAGCAGCGCTACCGCGCCAGCGGCCTGAATCTCATCACGGCGGCCATCGTGCTCTGGAACACGGTGTATCTGGAGCGGGCCGTCAACGCGCTGCGTGGTCATGCAAAGCCCGTGGACGATGCGCTGCTTCAGTTCCTGTCGCCCCTGGGGTGGGAACACATCAACCTGACGGGCGACTACCTCTGGAAAAGCAGTCCCAAGGTCGGCGCGGGCAAGTTCAGGCCGCTGCGGCCGCTGCCACCGGCTTAACGTGCTTTATTTTCCGTTTCCTGAAGCGACCCCTTTTACGCCAATGTTCCAGCTATTCCAGCCGCCGCCGAAAGGATCATCGCCCCAGTCGCGGAAGCAGGCGTCCTGCACCTTTGGCGTATAGTTCAAGCCATGCATGGTCGATAGCTGGCGCGCCACTTCGGTCACCATGCGGTACGGCGCCTGGTATCGGTCCCAGGTCAGTTCCAGGTTCGGTTTCCGGTGTTCGGCGACGAACGGCTCGCTCACCTTGGCCACAAACTGCCCTTTGGCTTTGTATTGATGCCGCTGTGGCCGCAGGCCGTCCCAGAATCCGGTATTGTCGCCATCGTCATAACTGGCCAACAGCATGGCGGGGCCGGTCTTTGCCGCCGTGCCGTCGCTTTTCGGCCAATAGTAGGTTTGCCGGACCGGGATATCGGTCACGCTGCGGCCGGCTTCCACCGCTACCACGCTGCCATCAGGCTTGGTAAAGCCGGCGGCGCGCCACCATGGATTGGTATAGGTGGTAAATAATTTGAACAAGGGACGCGGCGTGACCGAAGCGATCAGGCCGCTGATTTCCTGCAGGAGCGGACTGCTGTCGGCCAGCAGATCCAGCGCACGGCGTGGCATGGCCAGGATCACGGCGCCGGCCAGGACCGATTTTCCATCAACTTGAAACTCTACGCCGCCATCCAGGCTGCGCAGCGCCGACGCGCTGCTGTTCAAGCGCACTTCACCGCCAGCCTCGGCAAATAACCTGGCCAGGAGCAGCGGTACTTCCTGGAAGCCCTTGGTGAATCCCTTGTAGACCGGCGCGACCCCAAAGTCGGACAGGTACCAGGGAATGGCGTCGGCGGCGTTCCAGTTGCTCATGGTCGAATCGTAGCCGCCGGCGTCCAGCGCGTATTGATACGATTCGCCGTTGAAGACCCGCATCAGCACGTTCCAGAATCCCTGCTGGTACAGCGGCTTTCCGGAAAAACTGGCTTGCTGCGCCATTTCGCGGCGCTGGTCTTCGCTGAGCGCAGGGTTGGTGATCCCTGGCACGATCTGCTCGATGGCGTTGATCACGACGGAGCCTGCGCTTTGTCCGTGATTCGGAAAACCAAGCCGGTACGGAACTTCATCCGGCTTGGCCGTGAAATCCGACAAGCGCAGATAGACGCCGCGCAGATAGGCGATGTTCTGCGGCTCGTCGACCGGGAAAGGATAGGTCGTAATTTGTTCGCTGGCGGGCAGCAGCTTGTTTAGCGCTTCCAGCAAATTGGTAATCAGCGGCTGCACCTTTGGCAGAATCCGCATGCCGCCCAGTTCCGCCACCATATCGGGAATGCCGGGCGGGACCACAGACAGCAAGCGTCCGCCAATATGGTCACCGGCTTCAAACACGACTATTTTTTTGCCAGGATTGGCTTGTTTCAGCCGCCATGCGCTATACACGCCGGAAACGCCGCCGCCGATGATAGCAATATCCATTTTTTCATCTGCCATGATACGTCATCCTTTTTATTGTAAGAAAGTGGAAAAACGAATCCCGGGAGCCTGTCGCTCAAATGAAGTCTGATGCACATGCCCAGGCTTGCCCCGAGTGCTGCATTGGCTGCTACGTGCTTAGAAAATCACCGGCGTATTGTCGTTGTCGCCGGAGCTGACTGCATTCGCCGCATTGGCGTTAAGCAACTTGCTTTGCTGATGGAATACATTCAAGGCCGGCTGCAGCGGCGCGCCTGCCTGCCCGTTCGCGCTGACTGCCATGCTGGGCGGCGGTGGCGGGTTCTGGGCGGTGCGCATGTCCAGGATATAAGCCTGCTGCAGATGCAGGACATGATCCATGCCGCGCCGTACCGCCGCCTTGACCTGCTCCGGCGTCGTCACTACTTCGCCGGCGAGGCCGCCCAGTGCTTTGCCGATGGCGACAAAATCCATCACCGGACTTTGTATGCGCAGGTAAGACGGGTCGGTATTGTTGTCCTTGGGGTGCCATTCGTAGCCGGGAGCGCTGCCATACGATTTCACCAGCTGTTGCAAGCCGCTTTGCAACGTATGGTATTCATGGTTGTTGGTGATGATGTACAGCACCGCCAGCTTGCGGTGCGCGGCGGTCCACCAGGTTTGCGGATAAAACAGCGAGGAACCGTCGCCCACTGCGTTCACCACGAACTCGGCATCGATCGCTTGCCAGCCTTGCTTGCTCAGCTTGATGCCGAGCGAGGCCGGCATCGACCAGCCAAGCGATCCGCCGCCGACGCAGTAGTAACTGATCGGCGCCGCGCCTTGCGTTCCGAACGGCAGCAAGTACTGGAACGGCGCCGGGTCGGACACCGCTTCATGCACATAGACGAATTTCTTTTCCAGACTGCGCTGCTTGATTTCTTCCCGCAGAGCCTGGGCGATCACCACCGCCATGATATTCGGCGCCGCCAGCGCCTTGACAAAATAGTCATCCCACTGCGCCCGGCGCTGCGCCGCCAGCTTGAGCAGCTCTGCATTGCGCGCGGCGGCCGCCCCGGATGGCGCGTTGCCTACCAGCGCATTAATCAGCGGCAGGGTTGCCTTGACGTCGCCAAACACCGCCGCTTCGCCAAAATAATTCTTGCCTATGTCCCAGATATTGTTACTGAGGTAAAACTGCCTGACGCTTGGCGGGATCAGCGCGCCATCCGAATATTTGAAAATCGTGATCTGCGCCTGGTTGCTGAAACCGCACAGAAAGGCGACGTCGTGGGTCTTGAATACATTTTGCACGCCCTGCTGGGTGCCAGGCAGCTCCCCCTGCCAATGGCTATCGTCATTCGGGAAATTCGCTACGCTGCTGAAAGTTTGCAGCATGACCGGCGCGCCGATCAGTTCCGCCAGCCGCTGTATTTCCGGCCAGGCGTTGGCATAGCCGACCGCATCGCCGGCAATGATGATGGGATTCTTTGCTTCCTTGAGCGCAGTGGCGACCTGGGCGATCGATTGCGGGTCGCCGGTGAAATGCGAAGAAATACGGGTGATGCCTTTGATCCGGTCATCAGGGCCGATTTCACGCATGGTGAATTCCCACGGAATCGATACGAAAACAGGGCCGTTGGGGGCTGCCATCGCTTCTTTGAAGGCGCGTTGCAGCACCAGCGGCAGCTCTTCGGCGGCGCGTACTTCATGCGCCCATTTGGTATATTGCCGGGCCAGATCGACCAGGTTGGAGGCCAGCAGGGGCTCCTGCGTCACCAACTCATTCTGCTGCTGGCAACAGAGAATCACCAGCGGTACTTGCGAGCGGGCGGCGTTGAACAGATTGCCTATGCTGTGGGCAATCCCGGGCGTCACGTGTACCACCAGCACCCCGGGCAGACCGGTCATGCGGGCTGATCCCATGGCCGCGCCTAGTGCGATGTTTTCATGCAGGCATTCTATGTATTCCACCTCGTTTTCCGGATACGAGGTGCCGTCGATGATCGGGATTTCATTCGTGCCCGGCACGCCGAAAATATAATGGATACCGAGCTCGCTCAGGATATCGAACACATAATCGCGCGCCCAGCGTGTTGACGCCTTACCAAGGTTATTCCCCATGTGCTTCTCCCATATGGACAACGTTACGATTCCGGCGTCTGGCTGCCGCGCGGCCTTGGGAAAATACAATGCAGGCTGGACAAGCAGTCAGGCGCAGCGTTTTTGAATGTCCAATAGATATATCTGAAAAAAGCCAGCTTGCCATCCTATAAAAAGTGACAGGTAGCAATGATTAACACCGGGCTTCCCTATGAAACCGCAGGTGAGGTCTGCACGGCGACTTGATTTATTCAAGGTATTTCCCGGCTGTCCACTCTCACTAATGACAGCTTGAGATGAATGTCGAATACATGCCAACATCCGTTACCGTAGATAGTTTCATTGCAGCAACTTGACACTTCAACGGTACCCGCAAATTCGCACCGGACCTGGAAACACCTGTCGCCGTACACCGGCTTTGCCGTTACAGCTGCACATCAATCTTTGGTCTCTTTGGCACACGCTTGTTGCTATTCCCACTCACAACCGAAAAAGGAATTCACATGACCAGCCCACTCACACTGATGATGCCCGTCATCCCCGGAACCAGCCTGGTGACGATTGCCGCCGCGCTGGAAGGCAATAGTCAAAAAATCGACGCCGCCCTCAACGGCATCGGCACCGTCCACTTTGCCCGCTTTCTGCTGCTGGACCGTTCACAAGCCAATCTGCAGCCCACCAACGCGCCGTCCAACGCCTTGCTGATCGGCGTCGTCACCGAGTACGATGGCAATTTCAACTCCTATATCAGTGATTTCGTCGCGCAGCTGGGCCCGGTGTTCGATCAGCTGCTGTCATTTGTAGTCGGCGGCGCCGCGCTGATCCCGGTCGCCGACCATGTCGCCGGATTCCAGGCCTTCATTACCGCCAACGATGCTTCGCAACACGCCCCGAATATCTCGCTGTACGCGGCTTATCCGCAAACCGTGCAGCAGATTCTCGGGGCCTTCTGATTTTTGCCATTTCCACGCTACTCCACGCTATTCGCATGAGATCCGGCCCCGCGGCCGCTCTCATGCGCCATCCAGTCTGACGTCAACGCCGGGAGCAACAGCATGGCCGATCCTGTAATCGATTACGACGACGTACAAGGCACCATCCTGCGCGGCTATCGCGTCGATCTGGCGCGCCATTTCATCCTCTCCATCACGAATCCGCAAGCTGCGGGGCGATTGATAGGCGCGCTGGTGGACGGCAGCAACGGCCTGCCGAAAATAACCACGACCAGGCACATCCAGCCCAAGCCGCCGTGCTTTCTCAATATCAGCTTTACGTGTCCCGGCTTGGCGAAACTCGGCGTCAGCACCGCCCAACTCGCCACATTCGACCCTTCCTTCCAGCTTGGCGCGACCAACCCCGCCAGCGCACAGGCGGTCGGCGACATCGGCTCCAGCGCGCCGCAAAACTGGATAAGCGGACTGCAGGACGGCGCCAAGGTGCACATACTATTGAGCTTGTGGGTGACGGAATCCGTACCGGTATTGGAATCGGTATCGGCCCAGCTGCGCGCCGCATTTAGCGGCTGCATGACGGAACTGTACGTGCAGGATGCGCACGCCCTGCCCGACAACAAAGTCCATTTCGGCTATCGCGACAGCATTGCCCAGCCGACCGTGATCGGCGCCCCGGCGACCAAGCGCGAGGCGCCGGACGATCAGCCGGCGGTCAAGACCGGAGAATTCCTGCTTGGCTACGCGAACGAACTCGGCGGCAGCTACAAGGTGTCGCCGCCCGAGCTGTCGACCAACAGCAGCTATGCGGCGTTTCGCATCCTGGAGCAGGATGTCGCCGGATTCGATGCAATACTCGCCAACTGCGCCGTGCAAACCGGGCTTGATACTGAAATACTGGCCGCGAAGATATGCGGGCGCTGGCGCAACGGCAACCCCCTGGAGTTGGCGCCGGACGCGCCGGGCGAACTCTTGCCGCCATCGCAATTGAACAATTTCAATTACGTCACCGGCGTAGCGCCAAGCGACGACACCCTGGGCCTGACCTGTCCGATAGGTTCGCATATCCGCCGCAACAACCCGCGCAACGGCGCGGTCAACGGGACCGACAGCACCCACCACCGGATTGTTCGCCGCGCCATGCCTTACGGGCCGGCTTACGATCCGCTGCAGCCCGTCAACGCGCCGCGTGGCCTGACCGGCTACTTTATCAACGCCAGCATCCACAATCAGTTCGAATTTCTGACCGGCGACTGGAACCTTACGCACCTGTTTGTGAAAGCTGCAACCGGGCCGGGTGGATCAAATGCCGGCAATGCGGTCAGTAACATCAGCGGCGAGGACGTGTTCCTGGGCATAAATGATCCGGCGGACAGTTCGTTTACCCTGGCCGGGGAAGGCCCGCGCGGTTCCGGCAACACGTTGCTGACCGGCTTTTCCCGCACCATTACCACACGCGGCGGCGCCTACTGCTTCTTCCCCAGCATCACCGGGCTGCGTTACCTGGCGAAGTTGCCTTCGACGATGTAAGCATGCGGGTCATGGTTTGGCGTCCCTGGCGCCAAACCGTCATCTTCCCGGACCGCAAGTCCGTGTAAGATTGGCGTTTTATTGCCACCCAAAATTAGTCGAAGAATCACGATGATAAAATCAGGTTTGCTTGCCCTCTCCCTATTTCCTTTGATGATTGGCGCAGAGGCCCTTGCACAGACGGCTCCGCCGCAACCGCAATCCGATTTTCCTGACCATATCAGCGGCGACCTCGGGCTGGGCGTCTTCAATACGCCACGCAACTATCTCGGCAAAAGCAGCCAGACCAGCGTGCTGCCCTATGCTTATTTCGATTACCAGCGTCTTTTTGCGCGGCTGGATACCTTCGGCGTCAAGACCTTCAAGATCGGCGATGGCTACCTGGAGCTGGCCGGTCGCGTGAATGTCGACGGCATCGATGCCCGGAACGGCATCAATAAACGCTCGAATTCGGTCCCGCTCGGCATCGGCACGTTTCAGGAAACGCCCTTCGGCGCCTTCTTCCTGAACGCCTTTTATGACGTCAACAAGTCGCATGGCACACTGCTGGAAGCCATTTACGCTGCGGAATTCAAACTGGGCCCGGTAACCTTCTACCCCCAAGCTGGCGTAGAACGCCGCAGCAGCAGTTACAACAATTATTTCTATGGCGTGACGCCAATCGAATCGGCTGCCAGCGGCTACCGCGCCTACCAGGCGGGCGCCTCCACCAATCCGATTCTCAGCCTCAGCCTGGAAACGCCCCTCAGCGAGCATCTGGTCGCAAACCTGACATTCAAGCGGAAATGGCTGGGCAGCACGGTTAGCGACAGCCCTATCGTCAATCGCCGGACGGAAGATACGGCTTTCATTACAGTCAGCTACCGTTTTAAATAGCCGGGCTAGCTATTAATAGCTACTTGTTGCGGCTGCGATTGAATGACCCCATGAGTTCGTCATGCCGTTCTTTATCGCTTTTATGCAGATAAACCGCCGTCGTCGATATGTTGGTGTGGCCAGCCGTATCTTGCAGCGCCTTCAACGAAACCTCGTTGTTGGCGTGTGTGGTCAGCATAGTGTGCCGCAACCAGTGCGCCGACGCCCGACGCAAGGCTGAAGCACTATCCGGGTCACCCGCAGATTCCGCCAAAGCTGCGGCCGTCCAAAACAAGGATTTCATCGCATTCGATGCCGCTTCGTCCGTGACCGCGGCAAGTACCCGTCCACGCGTGGCAAGCACCAGCGGCGTGACGTCGTCGCGGGTGCCGTGAATAGGCAATTGAAATGCCAAGCGATATGCGTGGAACGCGGCGAGCATGTCGGACGCCACCGGCAGCCTGCGCGGTTTCGATCCTTTCCCTATGACATCGAGCCACCAGCGCCCGTCCCCTTCCGTATACATCGCGCCCATTTTCGCCGTCGTCAACTCGGACAGCCTGGCGCCGGTCGTGATATAGCTCACAAACAGAAATCGGTCGCGCGCCTTGGCTTTTATCCTGGATGGCGTTGTCGCCGAAAGGAGATCAAGGCTGGCCTGCACCTGCGCGATTGCCTGCGGGCTAAGATAACGCGTCACCCTTGCGCCGCGCGCTGTCTTGATATTTTTGACCAGGGCGCCGGCATTACGTCGCAAATAGCCGGCGTTCTTGGCGAATTCCAATAAAGCTTTCACCACACGAAATGCTTGCCGGATGCTGGGCTCGGAAAGCGGGCCGGAAAAAGGCCGCCAACGTTCGTCGTTGCGCGGCCATTTGGTATACGACACCCAGATTTCCTCGGGTTGCGGATCTTTCAGGAACGCCTTGTAAGCGATCAAATCTTCTATATGCAACTGATACAGCATTTTGCCGTGCTGCTGGCACCACAGCAGGAAGCGTCCGAGGTCTTTCTTCGTGCTTTTGATCGAGTTGGCGGATAGTTCGCTGCTGTACAAAAACGCCCGGGCCAGTTCCGAATCCGAACGCGCCGCCACCAATGGCTCAGGCTCGCTGCCGGCGAACAGATCCAAAGTCAGCGCAGCCGCCTTGACGGTTTTGTCCGGTGGATCCAGGTCTATCAGCGCGAAACTATCCATGAGCAGCTTGAAGGCAGAATAAAGTGACGAAAAACCGGACGAAATCGGGAATGTTTTCCGGAGAAACATCAGGATATCACGGCACTCCATCTAATCGAGATTATTAACGTAATCTCGATTAGATATAATAATATGTAATTAAAATTACTAATTAATTACGTAATTTAAATTACTTTATCTGAAAAATTGCGTAAAATTCTCCTTTCAAAGTGTTTTTTAGAGGGAGAACCATGTCCGACCGCCAAAATCTCAGCTGGGCCGCCTGCGATGCACTTGCCGCGCAAGGGAAAAAGCCTTCCATCGGCCTGGTGCGCGAATGGACGATTGCAAGCACCGGCGCCAAGAAAGGTTCGGATGGCGACGTGCAAAAAGACATCAGCGAGTGGTACGCCGATCTGCTCAAACTGAAACGGGACAAAAGCGTGGCGGAATTGCCGGATGCCGTGGCCGCCCTCACCCGTGACCTCTGGCGTTTTGCAGTGGAATCCGCCAACGACTCGCTCGCCGCAGAGCGCACCACGCTGGTCGCAGAAAAGGCCGAAGTCGAAAAACTGATCGACCTGGCGCAGGAAGATACATTGGCAGCCATCGAGATCGCCAATGACATCAAGGGTAAGCTGACCATTGCCAACGCCGCCCTGCTTGGCCGCGACGAGCAGATCAAACGCCTGGAAGAGAACTTGTCAGAACAACGCGCCGCGCTGCTGGCGAAAGACGAACGCATCGCCGGCCTGATAGACGATCTGGGGCGCAAGGCTGAAGAGCATGCGGCAGGCTTGGCCGAACTGGACGGATTGCGCAAGCATAGCCTTCTCGAAATCGACCGTGCGCGCGGCGAATCGAAACGATGGCAGACGGAGTTTGTGCGGATCGATGCAGAAGGAAAATCGGCTGCGCACACCTATCGCCAAAAGATAGCAGCGCTCGACAGCGAATTGTCTGGCGCGCGCGGCCGTTTGGGGGCCGTCGAGGAATCGCTTGCAGCGGCAAACAAACGCATCGACGCTTTGGATGTCGAATTATCTACATCTAAACTGGCAAATGCCAATATCAGGCAACGCTTCGGCAACAACAAAACACCTGCTGCAGGCAAACTTATCCGGCGGCGTAAACTTTAAGGATTGAAGCTTGTTACCATAGCCAACGCAATCTACGAGAATATTTCAAACCAGTAGTACTCGCATCTGTTTTCAATATAGCAATTCCGACCGTCGGCCGAACTCTTATTTGCCGCCGTTGTTCTATAACGCCTTATAGCTTGGGTATCGCGCCATGGCCGATAGCAGTATGGGCAAGCAACTGATTCGGCAAATTCAACGACTTGAATTTTTGCGGGATAGCGTGCGCACCATTCTCTTGTGGATTCTGGCTTGCCTGTTGCTGATAAGCGCAGTCTGGTGGATAGAGCTGGCGAAAGTCAATGGCGACAGAGCCGAGATTGAAAAAAATACTCTCACGAAGGCTACCCGGCTTTCAAAATCCTATGCCGAGCAGTTATCCCGTTCGGTTGAGCAAATCGACCAGATAACGCGCAATCTCAAATACCAATGGCAGACCATGCATGGTTCGCTCAAGCTCGAACAGCAACTGCAACAAGGTTTATATCCATGGTCTGCACAACTTTACGCCACCGTCGTTGACCGCAACGGAACGATTGTGACGAGCACACTAGATAAGTCTGCCTTTCCGAATATTGCAGACAGGGATTTTTTTAAAGCCCAGAAGATGAACCTGGCAAACAGCCTGCTGATCAACAAGCCGAGCGTGGGCCGCCGCTCAGGGAAAACAGTCATCCGCTTCACGCGAAGGCTGGAAACAGCCGATGGTGGATTTGACGGCATCGTCGTTGTGGCCGTCGAGCCCGCCTTCCTTGCCACTGACGAGTCCAGCCTGGGCATGAATGACTGCCTGAGCATAAGGGACACGAATGGTGTCGTACTGGCCGCAAAAATGGGCGAACGCATCCGGACGCTGCCATTTATTTTTCAATCGCCGCCAGTATTTGACTCGCCCAGCGGCGTCGTGCGGATGGCTAAAGAAAAGTTTACAGACCGGCAGCCGCGCGCCGTCGCCTGGCAAAAACTGGGCAGCTACCCGCTCGTTGCGTCCGCCACCATTTCCGAGGCCGATGCGCTTGCCGCATATCAGCCTAGCGCCGACAATTATCGTAACCTTGCCATCGCGAAAAGCGTATTCCTTTCTTTGCTAGGCATATCCGGCGTCTTCCTGCTGTCGCGGCTGGCGTGGAGAAAGCGCCAGGCAGATGAGGTAAAAAACACCTACCGTCTGGCCATCGACGGTGCCCACGAGGGGTTTTACATGGTGCTGGCGCTGTACGACCAGCAACATAACGTGGTCGATTTCATGGTGAAAGATTGCAACGAACGCGGCGCCTTTCTGGTCGGGTACGCAAAGGAAGAACTCGTCGGCAAACAATTTTCCGAACTGTATTCTGGCAAAGCCGCACATCACGTATTCATTATTTTCCGGAGTGCGATGGAAACCGGCTTCTACGAAGACGAATTCAAGGTTTCGCATATTGGGCCACGACACGCCACCTGGATGTCTCGGCGACTGGTACGATCCGGGCGCGGCCTGGCGATGTCGGTAAGGGATATTTCCGAGTCCAAAGCGTACGAACAAGCTCTTTTGAGCATGGCAAATACGGATGCCTTGACCGCGCTGCCCAATCGCCACTGGCTGATGACTTTTCTACCCGCCGCATTGAACCAGGCAAGAAGCCGCGGCACGATATTCGCCCTGCTATTTATTGATCTGGATAAATTCAAAGCCATCAACGATACATCAGGCCATCAAGCCGGAGACGAGTTGTTGCAAGAAGCGGCGAGACGCTTGAAATCGGTGCTGAGGCCGGAAGACAGGGTGGTGCGGCTGGGCGGCGACGAATTTACGGTTTTGCTCGACTCTGTCAACGGCCCTGAGGAAGTGGCCCATGTGGCTGCGCGCATCAACCAGGAGTTTCACGCACCGTTTGAAATCGGAGGACGCAGGGATGTTGTCAGCGCGTCGATCGGTATCACCCTGTTTCCAAGCGATGGCAACGACGCCGCAACACTACTGAAGAATGCGGACATTGCGATGTATTCCGCGAAGGCCGAGGGCGCCGGCCAATTTCGATTCTATGACCAACAGCTTGGTGAACGGCTAGAACCCAGCATGGGTGTCGAGAAAAAGCGGTGACGCTCCGCTAGCTGCTTCCCACCGATGTACCGCCATGATCGATTAAACCGGCAACGCGCACAGGTCGTCACTGGCATGCCGCTTAGACTTCAGAGCGGCACTTGCCGACGACATACTGTACGCACAAGCTCCCGCAGCCAACGATGAACGGGATCGAGTTCCAGGCGAGGATGCCACATTTGCGATATGGTGATCCGCTCGGTAGCCACGGGAAGCTCGAAAGCGTAGGTTGTTGCGGGTGGCGCATCCTCTTGATTTTGCGGTGGCGCGTTCAAGTAAGAGCCAGGCACGAGCGCCACCAGATCGGACGCGCGGGCGACAGCGATCGCAGCAGGGAAGCTAGGAACCACTGCCACAACGGTTCGCTCCAAACCCAAAGCCGCCAGCGCTACATCCACGGGCCCACTGCTGCGCCCGCGGCGTGAAGCGACTACATGGCCGAATGCGGCGTAACGTTCGGCGGTCACTTCGCCAGTCGTTGCGAGCGGATGGCCCTTCCGGACCACCCCTACGAAGCGGTCCCGAAACAAGGCCTGCACGCGCACTTCCGGCCCCATATCGCTCACGACGCCAATCTCCAGATCGGCGACCCCCTCTCGCAAATGGGCCGACGTCTTCTCGGCTTTTGGCATGAAACGCAAGCGCACAAGCGGCGCTTCGGCGCTGACTGCTGCAATAAGGGTGGCGGCAAACGCCTCCACGAAGCCGTCGTTGGCGCGAATCGTGAAGGTACGCTGGAGCGTGGCGAAGTCGGGTTCCGAGGCCGAGGGCCGAAGGACCGCGCGTGCTTCATGCACGGCATTCCGGGCCCGTTCCCGGAGTGCTTCGGCGCACGGCGTCAGCACCATGCGCCGCCCGGCCCGGACCAATAGCGGGTCATCGGTTGCAGTGCGCAGACGAGTGAGCGTTCGGCTCATTGCCGATGCGCTCAATCCCAATCGCCGAGCTGCCCCCGCGACACTTGCATCGGTGAGCAAGGCGTCCAGCGCAATGAGCAGGTTCAAGTCTGGTTCTGACATGCGGCAATCTTAGCATGCAACGATTTGACATGGCGTTCGATGCAGGTATTAAGTGCAACTGCTGCGCCTTCCGCTATGCCCCATGCGTGAATATAGTACCCGTACCGATTTACTCAACAGGATGTAGAAACATGGAATTGTTCTCTGACATGCCGTCCGATGAGGGACTGCCCGGTCCTGAACGGCGTCTGGCGATGATCGCCGTGATGACGGCGACAACCATGGCCGTATTCGACGGGACTATCGTCAATATCGCTTTGCCCCAGATAGGCCGCGCGCTGGATGTTCCCGCAGGCGCGGTGATCTGGGTGGCCAACGGTTATCTCTTAGCCGCCGCGATGACATTGGCAGCGTTTGCTGCGCTTTCAATCCGCGTGGGCTTTCGGGCCTTGTTCACCAACGGCCTCGCGGTGTTCACGCTGGCATCCTTTGGTTGCGCATTATCGTCGTCAATCGGCATGCTGATCGCCATGCGTTTGCTGCAGGGGATCGGCGGCGCGGCGATGCTGAGCATTGGTCCCGCCATCCACCGCACGGTGTTCCCGAATCGTTTGCTTGGGCGAATCCTCGGCTTGCATGCCTTGCTGATTGCCGCGAGCACTGCCATCGGCCCCGCCTTGGGCGGCATGCTGTTGTCGACCCTGAGCTGGCAGTGGCTATTTGCGATCAATGTTCCTTTGGGCATCATCGCCATAGTGCTGTCGCTGCGCGCAATCCCGAACGCGCGCATCCCCACGCGTGAACCGTTCGATATTGCAGGCGCGGCTCTCTCCGCCATCGCGATGGGGGCATTGATCATGGTTGCCGATTCCTGTTCGCGGCTTGCCGGGAGCGGGCGGGCACTCGACGCGGGACTGACGGCCAGTGCTTACGGGCTGATCGCCGTCGTCGCCGGCGCAGCGTTTGTCCGGCGTCAACGTCGCGCCCCGCAACCTCTGCTACCGCTCGACATGTTCTCGTCGTCGCGCTTCTCCCTGGCTGCGCTGACCTCTCTAGCGTCGTTCGTTGGCCAGGGCATCACCTTCGTTGCATTGCCCTTTCTATTCCAGAATGCTTACGGGTATAACGCATTGCAGTCGGCGCTGCTTTTCACCCCTTGGCCGATCGGTATCGTGCTGGTTGCCCCATATGCAGGACGGCTTGCCGACCGCTATCCGCCGGCCGTGCTCTCGACGGCGGGACTGGCCCTGTTCACGATCGGTCTCGCGCTCCTGGCGTTGCTATCCGATCACGCACAGGCGTGGGATATCGGCTGGCGCGGACTGGTGTGCGGCGTGGGATTCGGTTTTTTTCAAAGCCCCAACAATCGCGAGATGCTATCGAACGTCTCGCGTGAACGCAGCGGCAATGCGTCCGGCGTGCTCGCGATCATGCGCACGTTCGGCCAGTGTTTCGGCGCTGCACTCGTGGGTATTATCTTGTCGGCTTACGCCACACGTGCGATGGACGATGGGAAAATGCTGATGAGCGCGATGCAAGACGCGCAAGCCATCCGGCTGTCCCTTTGGGTGGCAGTTGCCGCGACGGCACTCGCGACAGCCATCAGCGCCAGCCGCATTCGCAAGGCGCGCGATCCGCTGCTATTTTGACGCCTCCTGGCGCATCTCAATCGCATCCACGCGATCAGGATAAAACGCCAGATGATCCTTGATAGCCTCAACTGCCGCATAGGGCGCTTCGTATGACCACACTGCATTCACCGAGCGCTCGCCAGCGGCCGGAATGCTGTAATAGGAGCAATCGCCCTTGTAAGGACAATATGTCGCGTGCTCGGTGCGTTGCAGCAGCGTCATGTCGACGTCTCCCCGCGGCACATATTGCACTGGCGGGTAATTCGCCTCTTGCAGGGTCAGCGCTTTGCGTGTATCCGCAATGACGTGGCCGCCCAAGGTAACCACGATTCTCGCTGCACTTGCTGTGACGGTGATCGGATGATCAGGGCCGGGGATTTTGACGGTTTTGGATGTCATGATGTCTTCCTTTTTTGACGCCACCCGCTGCAGCGTGGCTTGATGCGGAAACCGCGGCCTGCCGCATCCACAATGCGGACCCTGCTTTCTTCCCTGTGCCCAAAGCCGACCGATAGGCCGCCACAATACACTCATTCAAGGGTGCCCGCCTGGCTGCCAGGCTCACCGTCGAGTTGATGCCCCCACAAACTAGCGACCAGTTGCGAACTCAGCATAGGGAAAATTACTCGCGTCTAAAACTGAGAATAGCCCTTCCTATCGGATTTCCTGATACTAACGGATTCGGCATCCAGGCCGTATTGACGTCGAGCGTATCTCCATCAAGCTTGTAGAATCGTTCCTGCTCACTGCCGTTCCAGGCTTCATTCCAAGATGAGTCAACCTTTGTGATGAACCTATCCCCATCTATCCGATACCGTCCTGTGTAAGCCATCAAAGTACGGAACAGTGCCACCAGTTTCTCATCTGTATTCCCCGGTTCCCGCGTCTTTGCGGTAATTAAACATTGCGACTTAAATATTGTCGCATAAATAGATTATTATATCGCTGTGTCCAACAATGGAGGCAGCGATGCGTAAATTGCAAATTGACGATGCAGAAGTGATGCGCGTGGCAATACAACAAG
>NZ_JBDTCG010000060.1:0-26712 GCF_039923675.1 Collimonas sp. | reverse complement strand
TTCTTGGACGGACCTTCGACCAGGATGCGCTGCACGGTGCCGACCATTGCCGCACTGATCTTGCCCATATTCTGTTCCACCACCGATTGCAAGTGCTGCAACCGCTTCAGCTTGACTTCATGCGGCGTATCGTCCTGCAGATTGGCCGCCGGCGTGCCTGGACGCGGACTGAAAATGAAACTGAAACTGTTGTCGTAGCCAATATCGGTAATCAGCTTCATCAGCGCCTCGAAATCGGCATCGGTTTCGCCCGGGAAGCCGATGATGAAGTCGCTGGAGATCGTGATGTTCGGACGCACCTGGCGCAAGCGCCGGATCACCGATTTGTATTCCAGCACGGTATAGCCGCGCTTCATGGCCGACAGGATGCGGTCCGAGCCATGCTGCGCCGGCAGGTATAAATGGTCGACCAGTTTCGGCACCTTGGCGTAGGTATCGATCAGGCGCTGCGTGAATTCTTTCGGATGGCTGGTGACGAAGCGGATCCGCTCGATGCCGGGGATTTCGGCGATGTACTCGATCAGCAGGGCGAAGTCGGCGATCTCGCCATCCGCCATGACGCCGCGGAAAGCATTGACGTTCTGGCCCAGCAGCGTGATTTCCTTGACGCCTTGCTCGGCCAGCCCCGCCACTTCGGTCAGCACATCTTCAAAGCGGCGCGAGACTTCTTCGCCGCGGGTATAGGGCACCACGCAGTAGCTGCAATACTTGCTGCAACCTTCCATGATCGAGACGAACGCAGTCGCGCCCTCGACCTTGGCCGGCGGCATGTGATCGAATTTCTCGATCTCAGGAAAGCTGATGTCGACCTGCGCATTGCCGGTGGCGCGGCGCTGGCTGATCATCTCCGGCAAGCGGTGCAGGGTTTGCGGGCCGAACACCATATCCACATACGGCGCACGCTTGACGATCGCCGCGCCTTCCTGCGATGCCACGCAGCCGCCGACGCCGATCAGCAGATCAGGATTCAGGCGCTTAAGCTCGCGCAAGCGGCCGAGGTCGGAGAATACTTTTTCCTGGGCCTTCTCGCGCACCGAACAGGTATTCAGCAAGATCACGTCGGCATCCTCCGGGCGATCAGTCTTGACCAGCCCGTCGGAAGCGTTCAACACATCGGCCATCTTGTCCGAGTCGTACTCGTTCATCTGACAACCGAAGGTCTTGATGAATACTTTCTTTTGCATCGTTTTTTCCATGACTACTTCATTACCGTTTCTGGCTATTGCGTTGCGCTTCAATCTTCTGGCTGGCCTCGTCGGGCGTCAGGATCCAGACGCGGTCGATATCGGCTTGCACGTTCAAGGTGTAATTCACCAGGTAAGTGTCGCTGCCCAGCGAGCTGGGGATCTGCGTCAACTGCTGGGTATTCCAGATACGCGAGCCGGGCGACAGCCGCAGCACGTTGCCGCTCATCGTGACGTTGGGATAGTCGGTGATGGTCATCTTGCCGCGCAGGGTGGTGGCGGGGAAATCACGCTCGATGGCCATCGCGGAAAATGCCAGCGTCGCCAGCAGGAAAAACATGAGCAGGCGGATTGGCCGCATTGTTGCCGACATAACAAACTCCGTTAGATGAAAGCCATGCGGAATCTATGCATGACATTGGACAAGGACTTTAAGGATGGCCTAAGGCGGCAAAGATTGCTGCGCAGCGAAAATATCGGTCGCTTGCAGCGGCAGTGCCGCACCGCATTCCGGGCGACTATCAGCCCATTCGCAGGAAGCGCGGATTATAACATTTGGCGGTGGGGGCAAGGAGCTGCGCTGATCATAAGCCTGCATGGTTCAAATGATGATTATTTTGCACATAAAAAAGCTGTAATTGTTTTTTTTGAAATGGCAACAGATGAGTGGCGCAGTTGTGGCGATGGACGGAGCTCTAGATGGTTTCTTTATGGAAACGCAAAATCTATAATCCGGTATTGATTTAAATCAGCATTTTTGGGGGAGTGTAGCGTGCAAAGAAACGCTGAATTTTTCTCATATATTGAAAAGAATGATAAATACACCATGTCTATAGCAAGCAGGGGATTCACGTTAATTGAATTGATGGTCACAATTGTCGTCGTGGCTATCCTGGCGGCGGTGGGAATACCGACGATGGGGAATTTCATCAGCCAGAATCGCTTGTCCGGCAACGTCAACGAATTTATCGGCGCGACGATGCTGGCGCGCTCGGAAGCGATTCAGCGCGGCGGCGCAGTAACCATGTGCCGCAGTGCAAACGCAGAAACTCAGGCAAGTCCTGTCTGCGACACGACTACCACCGACTGGACCAGTGGTTGGCTGATATATGTGGGAACGGCGCTTACGGCGCCGACCAGTGCAAATATTCTGGCGCGCCAGGGCCCTTTTACAACAGGAACTTCGATTGCCCCGACCTCGTCGGCGACCACTCCCACGTTGACTACCATTACTTATAACGCTACCGGCATACCGTCGCCTGCGCCGCCGGATTATTTTACGTTTGCATTTAATACGAATTTTTCGCGCCTGGTGTGTTTTTCTCCTAGCGGGCGGACAACGGCCCTCCCGGTCGGAACCACTGCTTGCCCAACTTGAGTTCTTTGAGACAGAGAAGAGAGATCAGAGACATGGCTTTGCTGAATATGAAAACATCCCGCGGGCGTTCCAGGCAGCGAGGCGTCGGCATGATCGAGGTATTGATCTCGATTACGATTTCTGCTTTTGCGCTTCTGGGGCTGGCCGGGTTGCAGGTGGCTGCGCTGCGCTATCAGAAAGTGGCGAATTTCCGTTCCCTGGCGAGCCAGTATAGCGGCGATATCGGCGACCGGATACGCGCTAACGCGGTCGGCGCCAACGCCGGTAACTACACTGCAGGAGGCACATATGCCGCCAATGCTTCTGCATCTGCCTGCGCCACCGCGAATGCCTGCCTTCCGTCAGAAATTGCAGCTCAGGACATCTATAACTGGCGCCTCGGCATTAGTAGCGCGATGGCAGGTGGTTGGGGCACGGTGTCGGGCACCAGCGCGAATGGCTTCATTGTGACGGTGTATTTCAATGAGCCGAATAACACGGTTACCGATTCCAGTTGTGATAGCACAGTGTTTCCTACTTCCATGAGCGCTGCGGACAAAGCCGCGATGCGCTGTTTTCTGACGGTGGTGTCGCCATGATGGGTTTCCGATCGGTCGTAGCTTTCGATGGCCGCAAGATGCGCGGATTTACACTGATTGAATTGATGGTGTCGCTAACAATCGGTTTGATCATCATGCTGTTTCTCAGCAGCCTCTACTTCAATAGCAAATCCAGCTCTCGCCTGAATGACGACAATGCTCGGATACAGGAAGACGGCCGGTTCGCTCTTGGAGTAATAGAACGTAGCCTGATGCAGGCCGGGTTCGGCAATATGATGACAGGCAACACAACGGACTTTCCGCCTGTGGCGTACCCGACGCTGACCGGGTTGATGGGTTGCGACAATGGTTATGCCACACCGATGACCGTGCCGCCAACCTGCGCCGCCACCGCGACTGCGAATGCTTTTACGGCAAGCTATACCAGCGAGCCTTACGATTCCACCAATAGTCCGATCAGCGGAGCCGGTACCGATTGCAGCGGCACCCAGGCTGTAGGCTCCAGCAGCACTACCGGCGGTCTTGTCTCCAACAGCTTTTATCTCGATACGACCAAGAAGGTTTTGTATTGCCAGGGGAACGCCGGCAGCAACCCGGTTGCGCTATTGAATAATGTCGATAACATGACGGTCAATTACGGTATTGATACGGGCAATCAATATACGCCCATGCAAGCGATGGCGAGTGCAAGCACGGCCGGCACTGCGACCATCAATGGCAACAACCGACTGGGCTGGGATCGTGTGGTTACCGTCACCGTCTGTCTGGAGATACACAGTACCAACAATGTGATAAGCACATCGACAGGACAGGTTTATTACAAATGCAACGCTACAACCTCCACCACGGCGAGCGATCATTTGTTGCATACCACCATGACACGCGTTTTTACGATACGTAACAACGCGGCTGCGAGTCTGGTCAGCTGACCAGTACCAGACCAATTCATCAGACCTATTATGGCAAATAAAAAAAGCCGGCAATCCGGCATCACGTTACCGATGGTGTTGATTTTCCTGGTCATCATGATGCTGATTGGCGCAGTGGCCATTCGCAACGTGACGCTGGATGAAAAGATGGCGGCTAACGCACGCAACCAGCAAGCTGCATTCCAGGCGGCGGAGCGAGCCTTGCGCTACTGCGAAGCAGGGGCGCAAAACAACTCTATCGGGGGCAAGACGCTCAGTAGCATGTTGACCGCCACGACGACTAATCCAAATGTATGGGACAACAGCGCGACATGGGGCGGGGCGGCGCCAGCGACAACCGCCAAGTTGCCGGCGGTGACGTTGCCCAGCGGCGTCGTATGGACTGGCGGCACGCCGCCGCAGCCGCAATGCATCATCGAAGATGTGACCTTGACGATAGGCTTGGGACCGACCCAGCCTAAGCGCGACTTGACGGACAAGGTATACCGGATCACTGGGCGTGGCATGGATGTCACGACAAATGCAGTGGTTCTGCTGCAAAGCTATTTAAAATTCTGAGCGTAGGGAGTATTCCATGTTGCGAACGAAATTATTGCAGCTGCCGCTAGGCAGGCTGATCAAGGTGGCTGCGCATTGCGCTTGCTTGGGAATGGCAGCGGTATCGGGCGTAGCACTCGCCGACATCGCTCAGTCGCCGTTGTTTTTGCCGGTACCGCCGCCGCCTAACATCATGTATATGCTGGATAACTCAGGCAGTATGGTGTGGGGGAGTGTTACAGGGACTGACGCCACCTTTGAATATACGGCGCTCAGTGCAAATCAGTCTGACGGCCTTAAAAACATGAAGGCCTATTTTTCCAGTACCTGGAACCAGATTTACTATAATCCGGCCACTCTCTATACACCGGGTATTTCCAAGGCGGATGGCGTAACGCCGATGGCAGCGGCGGATGTCACCAATACGCTCGTGGATCCCTATCTTAGTACGACAAAATTGGATCTGCGAGTCAGATGCAACGCGGGATCGCCCATCACCCTTCCGCTATACAATCCTGCGTCCCCGTTCACCGCGAATTCCAACTGTAGTACGTCAACGACAGGCACCATTGCACGTTATGCGTTTTATTACAATTGGATCGGTACCGAGAACGGGACGCAAACCGGAGCCAAGACCTCTACGGTGGCCGGTAGCGGCATACCTGACGGTTCTGCCGGCCAAGATTCGGACACCAACTACAAGCGCGTGGACATTCTTTCGGGGGCAACCTATCCGCATGCCACAGGCCGTACTGACTGCACGTCAAGTACGACGACTTGCAGCTATGCAGAAGAAATGCAGAATTTCGCCAACTGGTTTTCCTTTTACCGAACCCGGATCCTGATGACAAAAACATCCTTGGGCGCCGCATTTTCTGGCATCAATAATCGTTTCCGCGTCGGTTTTGCTACGATTAACGCCAACTCCAACAATTTTCTGGCGGTAGGTGGTTTTGACACCGCGCAAAAGATTAAATGGTACACAAAGCTGTATGCGATTGTTCCTTCCGGCGGGACGCCGCTTATTGACGCTTTGAATCAGGTTGGGCAGTACTACTCCGGCAACGGCATCAACGGCGCGTCAAGTGCGCCGGATCCGGTCCAGCTGAAATGCCAAGCCAATTTTACGATTCTTTCGACCGATGGCTATTGGAACGGAACCGTGCCGAGCACAATCGGTAACCAGGACAGTGTCGTGCCGACCTTGCTGGCGCCAGTCAAAAATGATCCGGTTTCTGGTACCGCGCTGACGCCGGGCAGCAATTTCCCTCCTCCTTTTTATGAAGGAAAAACAGCTTATTCGAATACCTTGGCGGACACCGCAATGAAGTACTGGATTAACGATATTGGCGTCCGCGGAAGCAATGGCGGTACGGTAGGAAAAATCAAGGCAACGCCGACGGACCCTGCAACCTGGCAGCACATGACAACCCATACCATCGGACTGGGAGCCAGCGGCAAGCTAAAATATGTGGCGGACTATCAAACCGCAACTACCGGCGACTTCGCGAATATCAAAGCAGGAACAACTGCTTGGCCCAAACCTGTCGCTGACACCAGCACCGCAATTGACGATTTGTGGCATGCAGCGGTCAATGGTCATGGCCGATATTTCAGCGCAAAGAATCCTCAGCTATTGCGTGCAGGTTTGAACAGCATTTTGGCTGAGATTGGCCGTAGTACAGGTTCGGGCGGTGGTCAGGCTAATAATGTGGGTGGCGCCCAAAGCAATGCCTATTTTTACAGCACCAGCTTTGACGCCGGCATATGGGCAGGCCATTTGAAGGCCAATACTCTTAACTCTGACGGCAGTACAGGTGCGTTGCAATGGGACGCTGCGACGCTGTTGCCAGCCTGGGGATCGCGCAATATAGTGACCTGGAATCCGACGTCGAAGGCTGCGGTCGATTTCGCATGGACTAATCTGACTAGCGGGACAACCAGCCAGCAAGCCTCGCTGGGTACCAGTGACGTCGTGGATTATCTGCGAGGTAATGCTGCAATGGAGCAGGCATCCGATGGTACCGGCAGTGGCATCTTCCGTTATCGCCAGAACAAACTTGGCGATATCGTCAATTCGTCGCTCTTGTATGTTCAAACCAATGACTTTGGATATTCGGTGCTGCCGGTTGCAAATGGCGGTGGAGCCACCTATACGACGTTTGTGAATACGACCAAGCCGGCGCGCAGCGCGATGTTGTATGTCGGCGCCAACGACGGCATGTTGCACGGGTTCGATGCGAGCACCGGCAGCGAAAAATTTGCTTTCATTCCAAACAGTGTCTATCCCAACCTGAAGACCTTGAGCGACCCCAACTATGGCCACACTTATTTTGTCGACGGCCCGTTGGGAGAAGGGGATGCTTATATCGGCAGCACCTGGAAAAATATCTTGCTGGGTACCACCGGTGCAGGCGGCAACAGCGTTTTTGCATTAGATGTGACGACGCCAAGCTCTTTGAACAAGAGTAGCGTCTTATGGGAATACAACAACGACAACAGCGATGCCGATATGGGCAATGTACTGGGCGCGCCTGCCGTGGTATTGCTGGCCAACGGCGAGTGGGTGGCCATTTTCGGCAATGGCTACAATAGTGTGAATGGTCACGCGGTGTTGTATATGGTGGATATGAAAACCGGCCTCGTAATTAAAAAAATTGATACCGGTGTCGGCAGCAGCACCTTGCCAAATGGCTTATCGGCTCCTGCTTTGCTGTATAACGCCGGGCGCCAGGTGATAGGCGCATATGCAGGTGACTTGCAAGGAAATCTTTGGAAGTTTGACTTAAGCAATGCAACGGATACATCAAAATGGAGCTCGAGTTCTTTGTTCGTTGCAAAAAACGCCAGCTCTGTCATTCAGCCGATTGTGCAAAGGCCTGTAATAGCGGCCCATCCACTCGGTGGCTATATGGTAATGATCGGTACCGGCAAATATTATGAGACGAAAGATCTTGCCAACACCGATACGCAAAGCGTGTATGGCATCTGGGATAAACCTGGAGCTGCTGCGGTAACCGGCCGTAGCCAATTGCAGCAGCAAGTGTTGACTAGCGTTTCGGTCGGTGGGGTTGTCATTGGCCGGACGCTGACAAGTAATGCGCTGACATGGGCGTCTCAACGCGGTTGGTATATCGATTACCTGGATGCAGGCGAGCGTACCGTGGGAGATATGGTCATTATGAAAAATATTCTTTTGCTATCGACGTCGCTCACCCCGAATACCGTGGATCCTTGCGCTGGTGGCGGCTCTTCACTAAGCATGGGGGTGAATTTCTTGACCGGTGCTTATGCGCCGCAATACCAAATATTTCAACCGGGTACGCCAACGGATGTGAACTTGAGTGCAGGTGTTATTCCGGGAACGGCTGGTGGTGGGGTGCCGATTCCTACCAGTCCTCCAAAGCTGTGCATACAAACAATTGGCGCGGATGGATTGCCTCATTGTTTGCAAACCCAGCTCATAGGCGTGGCGGTACGTCGCTGGCGACAATTGTCGCTGAAGCCCAATTAACCGATGTAAAGACAGATTTGAATCAGGAGGGCGTCGATGAAATTCAAAAATATAGCCAGGCAGCGCGGTTTTACGTTAATTGAGCTGATGGTCGTCGTGGTGATCATAGGCATTCTGGGGGCGGTTGCCGTGCCCAGTTACCGTGCTTATGTGCAGCGTGGCGACCGCGCTGCTGCAATGGCGGCATTGCTTCAAGATAGCAACTGGATGCAGCAGCAATACACTGTGAATAACAAGTTTCCAATTGCGGATACCAATACTTCGCAAACGACGTTGCCGGCGCCTGCGTCGCCAACTAGTGGAAGCGCGAAATACAATATCGGAATTAGCGCCGGCGCCGGGACTAGCTACACTTTGTCTGCGGTGCCGACCGGAACAGCTGATAAGTGCGGTACGTTCACATTGGATAACACCGGAGCAAGAGGGGTGAGTACATCAACCGACCCGACTTTTGTCGGAAATTGCTGGGCCGCCCGTTAACAGGCGACATTTTCACCGGCGGAGAGAGAAGGATCTGTCGCAAGAAAGGTCCTTTTTTTATTTTTCCACAAACAATCAGTCCAAATGCCGATGGTCACTTTTGATTTTGGTGAGACTGCGCGTCGCAGCCGGGGATGACTCTTGCATGCCGGCTTGCGTGTTGCGCAGAGAGTGGAAAAGAAGTGGGTTACGCCAGCGAACCATCGTCCGTATCAAGGTCGCTACTGGCGATGTTATCGGCGCTGTTTAAACGATCGTCCGATGACGCATCATCCCCGTAGTAATTATTAACAGTCGTATTTTCTACCGGCGCCGCCGCAGCTTGCTGGCCAAACAGTCCCGCACTGTGATTGCTGCCTCCACCCATCAGATGTTCTATCCCCTGAAACAGGAACGCCCCGCCGGCAACACCCGCAGCAGTAGTTGCGACGCTACCCAGCACATTGCCTATCCCTCCGCCAAAACCCCCTGGCGCTGCGGCTGGCGTCTGCATTGGCGGTTGTTGAGATGGCGCCGCCATAGCTGCCGGTCGTGACGCAGGCGCGGCACTGTTCCCCCACGCATTTGCCGGATCGAGAAAGCCGCGCGCAGGCGCCTGTGCCGACTGCACCTGGCTTTGCAATGTCGCGATTTGCGCCTTGGCCGCGTTGAGCGCCTGGTCCATCAA
Organism: Collimonas sp.; assembly: GCF_039923675.1. Taxonomy (GTDB): domain Bacteria; phylum Pseudomonadota; class Gammaproteobacteria; order Burkholderiales; family Burkholderiaceae_D; genus Collimonas. The sequence continues at coordinate 17,484 of NZ_JBDTCG010000060.1, read as the reverse complement.
CAGCGCACGCTGCACCAGCAAATAGGCTGCATCAGGTTGCTGCGCCACAGCGCTTGCAATCAATGCATCGGCTTGCGGATCCTTGGCGATGCCTCTTGCCTGGGTAAGTTGGTTCAGGAAATCTTGCAAAGCTTGTGTTTCTTGCGGACTCATGAGGGTTGCTCCTTTGGGTTGAGGACGATCATGGAGTTATATGGAGCCGCTGGTCGAGGTGTTCAAGGGCGGTTCAGTGACAACGTTGAAATGTCGGCGGCCCCTGCATGTTTTGTCAACATTGCCATGAAATCTTGTTGCCAGCGGTACAATCACTAAAGCATCGATAAACGCCTTTCCGCACCCCTATTGCCGGGGATGTAAAAAACAACACAGAAGAAAAATACACAGACATGCTCTCACTTGATTCATTGGCCGCCTATTGGTCGGCCCCCGTGGTTGCCGCGAATATCCTCATACTCTTCAACTTGTCGGGCGCCTTGATTCTGGGCATGGTGATCGGCTACGAACGCGCATTCCATGGCCGCGCTGCCGGAATGCGCACTTACGGCCTGGTCTGCATGGCGTCGGCAGCGCTTACGGTGTTCGTTGGCTATCCGAGCCTCTGGTATGGCGGACATGCCGGGCTGCCGCTCAATCCTGACCCTACCCGCGTGGTGCAAGGGGTGGTCACCGGTATCGGTTTCCTGGGCGCCGGCGTGATCATGAAAGAGGGGTTGAATATCCGGGGGCTGACGACGGCGGCATCCATCTGGGCGGCATCTGCCATTGGCGTCCTGGTCGGTGTCGGCTTCTACATTGCGGCGATATCGCTTACGCTGCTGTGCACCTCTTGCATGATTTGGGTGGTCAAGCTGGAGCGTTGGCTGCCGTCGCGCGCGGGCGTCGCCGTCTCGGTGGAATTCGAAAAGGATTTTGTGCCGCGTGAGGAAGCCTTGCGCAAAATAGCTTTCGAGCGGGGCTATGAGATCGATGGCGATTCGCTGACGATCAGTTCGCGCGACAGACACGCAAAATGGCATTTCATCGCGGTAGCGATTGACAGCAAGAAAGGGACATCGGTCTCCGAGCTGGCGCGCATGATGAATGCCTACGAAGGTGTGCAGAGCTATGAGTTGACCCATTGCCGCAATTGAGCGGCGCGGCCTGATTACGCTGGTGGAAAAAATCACGATCGGAGAATGGCTGGCCGTCCGACATCGGCTGCGGCGCATGCATAGACCCGATGCGACGTGGGTGCATGAAGTTTGACTTAAGGATGCCAGCAAGCGGACTGTGGATTTCCGCTGGAATCCAATCCCGTTTGATTATTTGCCTGGTCGACAGACATTGTCGCGCAGGTGGTGTCTTTGATTTGTGTCCCGACGGGGGTAGCGGTAAGCTTATAGGTGGTGGCCGTCAGGTTCGCCGGCGGCTCAGAAACCGAATAGTACCCTTGCGGCGAGGCGACCGGAAAGATCGGAAGCGCGGCACACGCAACGCTGTAGGAAAAGCTTTGCGCGTAGCACCTCTCTAAAATAATCTGGTTTTGCGCCAGTGCCGTCAATGCGTCTGCGCGATGCGACTTGAGTACATAAATACTATAGGACGGATAGGCCACGGCCGCAAGAATTCCCGTAATCGCCACGACAATCATTAGCTCAATGAGCGTAAAACCGCGGTGACGCTGCCTGGGAAAAAAAATTGAGCACATGATGCAAGGCCTCCTTAAAGCTGCCACCATGAAATTGCGCGGGGCGTGTTGTTAGGATCGCGAACCGACGTCTGCTGTCCTCCCGATTGCGTAATCAGTTTCACCATCTGATTCCCTTTGTTCGGACCAATCGGCACCGGAGCGCTCGCAAATCCAGAACCCAGACCAATGCCGACCGGATAGCTGCCGTTCACGCTGTCGCTCGCGTTGATGACGCCGTCTCCATTAATGTCGAGTTGAGCCTGGCTGAAGGCGCCGCCCGTCTGGAAGTTCAGTTCGAGCAGCATCGCACCGTAGCTGGCGCTACAGGCATTGCCCGGTGGCGTATTCAGGGTTGCCAGAAATGCGCCATTGAGCAGTTGCGGCGCGGTGACGATGCGTTGGCCGGCTGTCAGCAGGTCGACATACCAGCCGAATTGATTTGCCCAGTTAACGCTGTTGCTGGTGCTGGTCAGCAGATTTTGCGAAGCAACCGTCACCGCCGTGAGCGTCTGTGCCTGGAGATTGCTGCGCAGCGGTACCGTTGTATTTCCCGGTTTATCCCAGATGCCATATACGCTCTGCTTTTGCTGGCTGGTCAGGTCTGTCGAGGTCAATAATTGACCAGTGCCAAACATGATGAATTGTCCTTGCAGGCGGGGATAAAGCGGGTGCAGGGTAACCAGTGGCGCTGTCGTGACAGGCTGGACATTGCCACTGGCGTCCCTTGCCTGGAATAGCAATCGCACCTGCCATTTGGTCGGGTCGGAATTGCTGACATCAATTGCCCAGAGATTCCCCTGTAAGTCCCCGGCATAGATTTGCGTGATCGGCTGGCCTTGCAGGCCGTCGGAGTTTCCGATGGCCACCGTTGACAGTCCTTGGGGCAAGGAACTGCTGCAAGCGTTCGCGACGGCGGCGCACAGGTCGATCTTGCTGATGGTCTGGCCGGTCTGCGGATTGACTGCGTACAAGATCGCCTTGTTATTCGGGCTGTTGTAGCCGTTGCCAAAGAAAATGGCAAAGCTCGGTGACGCATTGATGGGCGCAATTTGCGGTTCGCTATAGCTCAGTCCCATATCCGTGTCGGCGAATTCCCATAAAACCGCGCTAGCCACTTTGGCTTCGGTGGTCAGGGATTGCGGGTTAGTCACATCCAAGGCATAGATGCTTTTCCCGCCTGCGCCTTCACCGCCAACCAAGAGCGAATGCCAGCTGCCATCGGCAAATGTGGCGTCGCCTACCTGCGGTGCGCCATCGACAAAGAAAAGATGATTCTGATTGTATAGCGGCGTCGTAAGAGGCAGCAGATTGGCGAGGACGCCATTTGGTATGAAAGCAAACTGCTCGACGCCTGTGGCTGCGTTAAAGGCATGCAGCATGCCGTCATTGGCGCCGGTATACAGCATTTGCTGACGTGTGGCGTAGGTCTGCTGAAAGGCCAGGTAGCTCGCGGAAAAATAGGGCGCTGAAGGCGCGCCGACGAACACCGGCTGGCTGTCGACGATGTCTCCAAGGATATGCGAGCGATTGCGGAAAGTGCCGCCGTTGCGCTGCTCCAACGCGGTATTGCCGCGTAAATATGCCAATCGATTGGCGCCAAGAAGATCAAGCGGTTGCAGCAGTTTCAATTGCGCCAGACTTAAGCTCAGCGTTTGAAACGGTACGCCGCTGGGGCTGCCGATCAGGGGGGCGGGATTCCAGGTTGCGATAAGACGGCCTGTCAGCCATCCGTTGCCAACCACTTGCGCATCCAATAGACCCTGTGCTGACCAAATGGGCGCCCCGGTGGGGGTCCCCGTGACCGGATCCAGGGCTTTTTCGAAGAGATTGCCGGTCCAGTCCTGGTACGGAGTGTCGTTCGAATTAAAGCTGGCCTGGTATTCGACCGTGCCATTTTGCAGTGAGACCGAATTGACCGCAGCCGCGGTGGTTGACAGCGAGCCGCTCTGGACCGAGATGAGAATATTGTTAAGGTCGTTCACAAGAGCAGCGGGGCTGGTCGCAGGATAGTAACTGGTGCTGCCGCCGGCAATAGCCATCGCCTGCAAGGTCGCCGCCGCCTGGGGATTGAGGGTCGGGTCCACGCCGGCGCCAAGGCCGATGATAAACGTCTTGATGCCGGCGCTGTTCAAAATGGCGAGGTTGGCGATGGTATCCGTCAACGCGCGATCGTTGGTCGAGTTCAAGGAACCGTCGGCGTTGAAGGTGGCAGTCAAGCCATACCCCGCGGCAGCGGCGCTGCCCAGTGGTGGCCAGGACGCTCCTGCCAGATCTTGGGTTGGCAAGCCATCGGAAATGAGCACCACATACTGTTTTGGCGTGCAGCCGGTGGTGGACGAAGTCACCGTAGAAAGATAGCTTTTTGCCTTTGCCAGCAAACCTGCGGTCGCTGCCTGGCCAGCCATGGATTTGAGTTCTGTGGTCGAAAGATTGTTGGTTTCCGGCGCAAGGTAAGGCAGGAAAGTATTCACCGCCGCAGCCACGGAAATGGTAGTGGGAACGGCGCCCGCGCTTTGCATCGTGACATTGATGGCGCCGCTGGTCGCCGACTGCGTGCCACCATAGCCAAAGCCGCGCTGCGCATACATGACCTGAGGCGAATACGGTACGAATCCTGCGTTGGTCGGACTGGTCGTGCTGCTGCCGTTGCTCGGCGCTACCGCGCCATAGGAGACGGAAACATTTCCATTGTTGTAGCTGCTCAATGAATAGTTCGGCGGAAAAGGAGTCGCGGGGCTGATACTGCCATAATCGACATAAATGCCGGGTAGCGAGCCGCTGGTATAGAGCACGTCATTGATGTTCGCATCGTCGCTGGAGGCGCCGATCTGCATATACGTGGAAGCCGACAAAGTGGTCTTGGTATACAAGCCGGCATTGACGATCGACGTGCAATTGCTTTGGACGGTCGATGAAGCGCTGGTGTAACCGTAACATGGATTCGCTACATAACGGGAGCCGTTGGCCTGGGTACTGGTAAAAGTGAAGCCGCTCGTTGTGGGGGACATGTAGTAGACCCATGTCGAGTAAAGAGACGAGCCGCTGGTGCTGTAGCTTTCCAGCGCAAAATCGGTATTCTGCATGTACGCCTGAATGATCGCTTGCAGGCCGGCTTTGGCGACGTTCAAGCGGCTTGCCCCATTGTCGACCAGGTTGCCGTTCTGGGATGCAGTATAAGGCGCGTTGCCTGACGAATTGGCCGCTGTAACCGGAGGAGTAAAGCCGGCAGGGACGCTGTAGCTCGCGGGAGAGCTGGAACCGATGAGTGTGTTCAGGCTGGACGATAAACTACCTGAGCCGGTCATGATTGCGCCGCTCAAAGTACCGTCCATGGATTCCGAATTGCCGACGACGAGAAGCACCTGAGGGTGCGCCGGCGTCGAGACGGTCAGCGGCACCAGGGAAATCGGCAAGACGACGCTGGTCCCGGCGCTGGCGGAAAGAGAAACGGTGGTCGACGAAGCCACGAGCAAGACGGCCGCTCCGATCGCCGCGATTGTCGGCAGTCTTGCCAGGCTTATCCTGCGTTTGCGTCCCTGCTGCATGATGGCATCCTCTGCGCGTAGCGCTTACTGCTGAATTTGTACAGTGCTTTGAAGCATGACGGGCGCGCCACCGCTGGCGCCGACCGCGCGTACCGTCACACGAAACACCTGGGTCTGCTTTTTATAATTCTGGCCCGGACGGATAACGGATGGCAGTTGCTCGATAATGTAGGCGGCGGGAGCGCTCGAATTTCCGGTGAAACTTTGGATGGCCGCACTGCTGCTGCTCCAGTTCACAGTGGTCCATAGGGGCGCGCTGGCTGGAGCAAATGTGTATAAGCCATTGCTGTTCGCGACGAACGTACCGGGCGGGTAATTGCCGGCAATGATATTGGTTTGCGCCTGGTTGAGCGCGCCCTCGGCGGTCTGGAATGCAATTTGCGCGTCGGCCGCATTGGTGGCAATCCTGGTTTGCATGCTGTTGAGCGACATTGCGCCAAGGGCGAGTATGGTCAGAAGCAGCATCATGATCGTTGTAATGAACAAGGTGGCGCCACGCTGGCTATGCATCAGGAGCAAAGGCCGGGGATAGGGTTTCATATCGCGTTTCTCATATGTACGGTCATCTCGTAGACATGCCGCAAGCGCCCGTCAGCGGGAGCGGTGATGATGTTTCCCAGCACGGTGAATTGCCTGGAACCGATAGTCGAGGTGGTGCCTGATCCAAGCTGTCCCTGGAGCAGAAAACCCAGGCGCACGGCATAGACCTTGGTCCAGTCAGCCACCGCGTTGGCGACGACATATTGCGTGACAAGGCCATTGCTACCTGCCCCGTATAGCACTTGCATTGCTTCGACGCCCGGCACCAAAGGCTGCGCGCTCCAGGTGCCGCCGCTATAGGTGGCGCGTACCAGAATGCTTTGATCGCCTGGGCCATGGGCGACATATAAAGCAGTCTGTTGCAGTGGAATGAATTGCGAGCCGGGGGCATAGTTGGCCGACAGCACACTAGCGCTATTGGCCATGGCGCCACTGCCGGCGGCATGCGAAACCGTACTCGACGTGACAGCGGTAATTTGAAAAACACTAGCCTTGAGACAATCGGAAACCATGCCGATCTGGCCGGCGGCCAAGCCACCGGTATTTTGCAGCATCAAGGCAGTGCCGCCGACTGGCGCTGCGGTGACGCCAACCGGACTTGTGCCAGGCGCCGCGCCAAGCAGCACCAGCACATCGCTGCTGGCCTCGACGCTGCCGACGAGTGCGGCGTCAAGGGCTGGCGACCAATCGCTGGCTTGCGCGTCATTGGCGCTGTTATCTTGCGCAATGGTCAATGCGCCGCTGCTGCTTGCTTCATAGCCGACCAGCATATTGGGGGAGGCGCCCAGCGTTCCGAGCGGAGGCGAGCCGCCGCTATTGAGATTGGAAATCGATTGCGACAAGGTCGCGCAGCCGTTGAATCCGGCTGACCGCACCAGCGGCGTCACCAGCGCAGCAATGGCATTTTCTGAATTCTGGATTCCGGCTTGAGAGGTGGAGGATTGATATATCCGTATTTCTGCCAGATAAATGCTGATAACTGCCCCACTCAAGAACAAGCCGATAACCATCGAAACCATGAGCTCGATCAAAGTAACGCCACGCGCATGTTTGCGGATGTGCTTCATAGCAGGGTCTGCACGATAAATTGCGCCAGGTTGGGATGAGACGCCTGCGAACTGCCGGCCGCCCCAAGCTTGCTTTGAGCCGGGCTATCATCCCATTGCACAGTGACGATAAGTTGGGTATTACCACCCGCGGCGCTGGTGGCAATTGATCCGCTCCCATTCGGCAATTGCGCAAGATCTTGTACCAGCCAGACCCAAAGATCGTAGCTCGCCAATTGGCTCGCCGTGCACGCTGACGTGGAACAGTTTTGTGACGGGGTTCCTGGCAGCGTCGGCGTATTGCCAGTGGTAAGGTTGTTGGCGTTATAGCTGCCCGCGATGGCTGCCTGGCTATTGCTACGGATCCGGTCGACGATGTCGTAGCCGGATTGCACCGCCTGCTGTTTGATGTAACTCGAGCTATTGGCTTTGTGAGATATCAGCAGCATCCCGGCGATGCTCATCATGCCGAAGGCAAGTACGACTAACGCAATCAGGACTTCCAGCATGGCAAATCCGGAAGGGCTGCGACGAAAGTGTTGATGGTTCATCAGATATCCCCCTATGGGCAGCTTAGCGCGCCCCCCCAAATTGCCGTGCCTGGTGTCGGGCCAAGGATGACGGATCCGGTTAGCGCCACCTGTAAAGAGCGCGCAAAACTCGCACCGCGATTGTCGCAAAATTTGAAATTGGCTTGGGTCACCGCCAGTCCGCGCGTATCAAAGAGCACGGTGGATGTCGCTGACGATAGCGTCGGAGCGTTTGAACTTACCGGGTAGCTTTTCAATAACGTGCCGGTTCCGGCGGCAGGTTTTGTCGCGACAATCCATCCTGAATTCCAGTTGGCCCCGCAGGTAATCGAGCCGGTGGTGGAAAATGGACAGACCTGTACATTGATGTTTTGCGTGAGTGCGCTGGAGCGCGCATATTGCATGACACCCGAAAGGACGCTCACCTGTGTCGACAGCCGGTTATTCATCAACATGGACGTGAACGAGGGTATGGCGATCGCCAGCAAGATCGCGGCCACGGTAATCGTGACAAGCATCTCCACCAGCGTAAAGCCGACGAGAACCCCATGCCTGACCACCACGCTTTTCATAAATAGATATCCATCTATATGTGATCAATGCATTGATGTTCATGGAACAAGGCATTGTTTGAGCATCTGTCTGAGTGCCCGTGCGTCACCTGGCTCAACGGGATCGGAAGAACAGCGAAAACCTTGCAATCTCGATTACAGGCGTGAAATGGTGACTAATGATTTGAGGATATTTCTGTGTGGCAATAATTCATCATATACCTTATCTGGTTCAAGACCAGAGAAACTATTTTCTTATCTAAGATGCAATATTTCGCGGAGGGCTGACCTGAAAATGTTGCAGCCGTCGTAGCAAGGGATGCAGAGGATAGAGAAAACATGGCACCAGGCGACGCGGCGACAGTTTGTCGTTACCGATCAGTTGATCTATATCAAAGCCACTGCTCTCATCGCGAGATACGCTCGGTCCGGTAGCTGTGATCAATCCCGGCTGCGGATGCATTCCATTGCCGGAGCTTGTACATGTTAATTCCCAGAAAATCGATACCCGCAGTGGAAGCCCTGGTTTTTGACGCGCCGTTGCTGCGCAATACCTGCATGCTGCTCGATCGCCATCCGGATTCCGCAACGAGTCCGTTGCGCCACTCAACTGAGCCTTGAGCGGGGCAGAGCAAGCATGAACCTGATACCTATTTTCATGATCGGACTCCTTGGCAGCGTGCATTGCATCGCCATGTGCGGCGGCATCGTCAGCGCCTTGTCGGTGGCGGCCGGTCCCGGGGCTGGGGCAATTCCGATAAGGCTGGTGGTTGCGAATGGCGGGCCGGTGCAGTCTATAGCTCATCAAGTCGGTACGTTGTCGCGGGTGTTTGCGTACAACACTGGCAGGATCGCCAGCTATGCCATGGCCGGCGCGATTGCCGGCGGTGTGGCGCAGGGCTTGCGTACTTTTGCTGCGCTATCGTCGCTACAAATCGCTGCTTACTGGCTGGCCAACCTGATATTGATCGCGCTCGGTTTGCATCTGATGGGAGCGTGGCGCGGCCTCAACCGCCTGGAGGGATTAGGCCGGGTCGTCTGGCGCCGTCTTCAGCCCGCCATCAAATACTTCCTGCCCATGGACAGCCCGTCTAAGGCATTGATGCTGGGCGGCCTGTGGGGTTGGCTGCCGTGCGGCATGGTCTATAGCGTATTGCTGACGGCGATGTTGAGCGGCGACGCCGTGTCGGGCGCCAAGGTGATGCTGGCTTTCGGACTGGGAACCTTGCCCATGCTGTTGGCAATCGGCATGCTTGGCATGCGGTTGAAAACCTGGCTGCGCGACAGGCGCGTAAGGATCGCCGGCGGCTTGATCGTGTTGCTGTTCGGCGTCGTCGGCATCGTGCGATTGGCGCATGGCTTGTCGCCGGGCTGGCTAGATACCATTTGCATCAGTCCGGCGGGAGCAGGGCGTTGAGTGCGATTCTTGTCGGCACCGCAGCCATGCCATCGGACGGCGCGATTCCGTTTGCCGCCGGCGCTTGTTTTCATTGCGGCTTGCCGCTGCTTGCCGATTCGCAGAAGCCTCTCTGGTCGGTCAAGATAGGGGCGACGGTGCAGTCGATGTGCTGCCCGGGCTGCGCTGCGGTTGCACAGGCCATTGTCGACAGCGGCTGCGCCGACTATTACCTCACGCGCAGCGTCTTTTCCGAGCGCGTCGAAGGCGACGGCCTGATTCCGCCCGAATTACGCCTGTATGACGAAGAAGACGCCTGCCGGAAATTTGCGACCGCCGACGGCTCGGATGAAAACTTGCTCGAAGCCAGCCTGGCGCTGGACGGCATCCGTTGCGCCGCTTGCGTCTGGCTGATTGAACGGAGGCTGGCGACCATTCCCGGCCTGCATAGCGCCAGCCTGAATGTGGCGACCGAGCGCCTGCATGTGCGTTGGGACAAGACGCAATGCAAGCCCAGCGATATCCTGCAGTCCTTGCTTCAGATAGGCTATGCGGCTTATCCCTTCGATGCGGTGCGGCAGGGAGAGCAGTTGCGCAGTGCCGGCAAGCGCTTGTTCCGCCAGACCTTCATCGCCGGACTGTGCATGATGCAAGTCATGATGTACGCGGCGCCTGCATATTTCGCCACGGCTGGCAGCATCGATCACGACCAGCTCCAGCTGATGCGCTGGGCAAGCCTGCTGCTGACATTGCCGGTAGTGTGTTACTCGGCGTTGCCGTTCTTGAGCGGCGCCTGGCTCGGCATCAAGCTGCGCAGGTTCGGCATGGACCTGCCGGTGGCTATCGGCATTGTGGCGGCATTTGCAGGCAGCGCGATGGCGACCCTGCGAGGCCATGGCGAAGTGTATTTCGATACCGTCGCCATGTTCATCTTCCTGCTGCTGTGCAGCCGTTACCTGGAACTAGTGGCGCGGCGCAAGGCGGCATCGACGCTGGAACGCTTGCAGTATGCCCTGCCGAGTTCCGCCGCCAGGCTGCGCGATTATCCCAACGCCATGCACGCCGATGTCGTCGGCGCGGCAACGCTGGGCGTGGGCGATCTGATACTGGTCAAGCCGGGCGAAGCCGTGGCTGCAGACGGGATATTGCTCGATGGGACCGGCAGTGTTGACGTTTCCTTGCTGACTGGCGAAAGCAAGCCGCAAATATGCAACATCGGCGATGCTGTTCCAGGCGGTGCAGTCAATTGCGGACAAGCCATGATCGTGCGGGTAAGCCGCGTCTTGCATGAAAGCACCTTGTCTGCCTTGCTCAAGCTGGCAGAACAGGCTGCGCTGAGCAAACCGCGGATCGCACAATGGGCCGACCAGGTTGCCGCCTGGTTCGTGGTGGGTTTGCTGCTGTGCGCGCTGCTGGCTTTTTGCGCCTGGCAATGGCTGGATCCATCGCGCGCCTGGCCGATAGCGATCGCCGTGCTGGTGGTGTCCTGTCCTTGCGCCTTGTCGTTGGCTACGCCGTCGGCGCTTGCCGCCGCCACCGACAGGCTGGTGCGCAGCGGCGTGTTGATCTTGCAGCCGCATGTGCTGGAAACCTTGTACCGGGCTACCTATGTGATCTTCGACAAGACCGGCACGCTCACCAAGGGCAAGCCGGCGCTGCAGCACATCGAGTCATATGGCGACTGGTCGGCAGAGCATTGCCTGCAGATCGCCGCCGCCATGGAAGTGTCCAGCGCCCATCCGCTGGGAGTCGCCATTGCCGGCGCTGCACAGATGCTGCCAGCGGGGCAGGGACAGGCGCCGGCCTTGCTGGCCGGGGCTGTGCGGCAGGTTGCGGGAGAGGGTGTGGAGGCTAAAATCGACGGCATTCTTTATCGGCTAGGTTCGGCCGCGTTCGTTGCCGGTATCGTTGGCTGTGCGATTGCTGCCACCGTTTCCCGGGAGGCAGTGGCGACGCCGGTATTTCTCGGTCAATCGGGCCGCTGGCTGGCGCGTTTCGATTTGGCCGACGCCATACGTGACGACGCACGGGAGACGGTGGCGTATTTCCAACGGCTTGGCAAGAAAGTGCTGCTGCTCAGTGGCGACGATTGCGGCGTAGCGCAACAGGTCGCCCATGCGTTGCAGATGGATGGCGCCTTCGGCGAGCATTTGCCGGCGCAGAAACTGGCTCTGGTGCAGGATTTGCAACGGCGGGGCGAGATTGTCGTCATGGTCGGCGATGGCGTGAACGATGCGGCCGTGTTGCGCGCGGCCGACGTCTCGTTCGCCATGGGGGCGGGCGCCGCGTTGGCCCAAGTTCATGCCGACACGGTGCTGATGTCAGACCGTTTGTCGGCGATTGCCGATACGGCAAGGCTGGGTAGAAAAACCATGCACGTGATTCGCCAGAACCTGGCATGGGCGTCCGTCTACAACCTGCTGGCCATACCGGCCGCGGCGCTGGGCTTGCTCAATCCCTGGCTATCGGCCGCAGGCATGTCGCTGAGTTCCGCGCTGGTGGTGGTCAATGCATTGCGCTTGCGCAGAGAAATCTAGGAGATAGCCGATGGAATCACTTTATCTTCTCATTCCGATCAGCACCGCGCTGGTATTCGTGGCGATCTGGGTGTTCATTCGCGCATCCGACAGCGGTCAGTTCGATGACATGGTCGGGCCTGCGTTGAGAATCCTGCAGGATGACGACAGCACTGCGCCGATAGAACCAAGCGCCCCTTTGTCGGCGCCAGACAACGGCACGCCCGATTAAATCCAGCTCATTTCACATCGTTTGATTCACATCAAAGAATTGCGCGCCGTAGAGAACTAATCTCGCCTCATGACAGTGGGAATGATAGTGGCATACGGGGAGAGAAGACGTGGAAAGAGCGCTTAGCTACAACTACAAGGTCGTCAAGCAATTTTCAATTGCGACGATTGTGTGGGGTGTGGTCGGCATGCTGGTCGGCCTGATGATTGCCGCACAGCTTGCCTGGCCGGAATTGAATTTCAACATACCGTGGCTGACCTTCGGTCGTCTGCGGCCCTTGCACACCAATGCGGTCATCTTCGCCTTTGGCGGCAGCGCGCTGATGGCGACTTCCTATTATGTGGTGCAACGCACCTGCCAGGTACGCCTGTTTTCGGATGGCCTGGCCGCATTCACGTTCTGGGGCTGGCAGCTGGTGATCGTGCTGGCCGCCATCACCTTGCCGATGGGGTACACCCGCGGCAAGGAATACGCCGAGCTGGAATGGCCGATCACCATCCTGATCGCGGTGGTGTGGGTGTCGTATGCGGTAGTGTTCTTCGGCACGCTGGCCAAACGCAAGGTGCCGCACATCTATGTGGCAAACTGGTTTTACGGCGCCTTCATCCTGGCGGTAGCCTTGCTGCATATCGTCAACGGCATGTCGATGCCGGCCACCCTGACCAAGTCTTACTCGGCCTATACCGGCGTGCAGGATGCGATGATCCAATGGTGGTACGGCCATAACGCGGTCGGCTTCTTCCTGACAGCCGGCTTCCTCGGCATGATGTACTACTTCATTCCCAAGCAGGCCGAGCGTCCCATCTATTCGTACCGCTTGTCGATCGTCCATTTCTGGGCGCTGATCTTCACCTACATGTGGGCCGGTCCGCATCACTTGCACTACACCGCGTTGCCGGACTGGACGCAGTCGCTGGGCATGGTGTTTTCTCTCATCCTGCTGGCGCCGTCATGGGGCGGCATGATCAACGGCATGATGACCTTGTCGGGCGCATGGCACAAGCTGCGCACCGATCCCATCCTCAAATTCCTGGTGGTGTCGCTGTCGTTCTACGGCATGGCGACCTTTGAAGGACCGATGATGGCAATCAAGACGGTCAATGCCTTGTCGCATTACACCGACTGGGGAATCGCCCACGTCCACTCCGGCGCATTGGGCTGGGTCGGCTTCATCACGATGGGATCGATGTATTACATGATTCCGCGCCTGGTCGGCAAGAAGCAAATGTGGAGCGTGAAGCTGATCGACCTGCATTTCTGGATGGCGACCATCGGCATCGTGCTGTACATCGCGGCGATGTGGATAGCCGGCGTCATGCAGGGCCTGATGTGGCGCGCCGTGAATCCGGACGGCACGCTGACCTATGCATTCGTTGAAGTGGTCAAGGCGACTTATCCCTACTACGTGGTGCGCTTCTTTGGCGGGCTGCTATACCTGAGCGGCATGCTGCTGATGGCTTTCAATGTGTTCAAGACCATGCGTTACAGCTTGCCGGTGGATGCACGCATCGCAATACCACGCATGCATCCCGTGGCGCCGGCAGGCGGGTCTGCGGACAAGGTCGCGGTCGATGTGGATGTTGCCACCGATGCAACCGATGCGACCGACGCGGTGGAAGCGTGATGGCGCGCACCATCCAATTTGAACCTGGAGTGTCAGCATGAAGTTCTCACATGAATCGATAGAAAAGAATCACTGGCTGCTGATCGGGCTGGTGATCCTGGTGGTCAGCGTCGGCGGTCTGGCGGAAATTGTTCCTTTGTTTTTCCAGAAGTCGACCACCGAACCGATTGCCGGTCTGCGGCCTTATTCGCCGCTGCGGCTGGCCGGGCGCGATATTTATATACGCGAAGGCTGCTATAACTGCCACTCGCAAATGATCCGGCCGTTCCGTGCGGAGACGGAACGCTATGGACATTACTCCGTCGCCGGAGAGTCGGTCTACGATCGCCCCTTCCAATGGGGCTCCAAGCGCACCGGCCCCGATCTGGCGCGGGTAGGCGGCCATTACAGCGACGAATGGCATCGCGCGCATCTGCATGATCCGCGCGACCTGGTGCCGGAGTCGAACATGCCGGGCTATCCATGGCTGGCGCAGACCAAGCTGGTGCCGGCAGATATCGTGCCGCATTTACGCGCCTTGCAGCGCCTCGGCGATCCTTACTCTGATGCCGAAATTGTGGCAGCGCCGGCGGCATTGCAGGACAAGACCGAGGAAGACGCCCTGATCGCTTATTTGCAAGGATTGGGAATTCAGATCAAGGCGGAGAGGTAATCATGGCCATCCAACATTTTTTGATCAATGTACACAGCGGCATCACCGTGATCAGCTTCATCACCTTTATCGGCATCATCTGGTGGAGTTACTTCCGCAAGCGCCAGACGGATTTTGACGAAGCGGCGCTATTGCCGTTCGCCGACGACGAACAGCAATTCAATACGGCGAGGGAAGAACTCATCGCCAGGGAGCGGCAACATGGCTGATTTTACCGACGGCTTCTGGAGCCCGTACATCACCATCCTGACCATACTCAGCATCATCGGCTGCGGCCTGTTGCTGTGGTCGCAAGGCAGCAGCAAGGTCACGCTGATCCCTGGCAAGGATCCGGCAGACAACACCACCGGCCATGTCTGGGATGGCGACCTGGGAGAACTGAACAATCCGCTGCCGCGCTGGTGGATGTGGCTGTTCTACCTGACCATCGTCTTTGCGCTGGTCTACCTGGCGCTGTATCCGGGGCTGGGATCGTTCGGCGGCAAGCTGGGCTGGAAGTCCAGCGGCGCCTATCAGGATGAATTGAAGAAGGCCAATGCCGAGTACGGCCCGGTATTCGACAAGTATCTGCACCAGGATCTGAAAACCGTCGCCGCCGATCCGCAGGCGCATGCCATCGGCGAGCGCCTGTTCCTGACCTATTGCGCGCAATGCCACGGTTCAGACGCGCGCGGCAACAAAGGCTTTCCCAACCTCACCGACAACGACTGGCTGCACGGCGGCGATCCCGAAACCATCAAGACGACGATCATGGGAGGCCGCCATGGCGTGATGCCGCCGATGGGCGCCGTGCTGGGATCGGACCAGGATGTCGAGAACGTCGCCAATTATGTACTGAGCCTGTCCGGTTCAACCCATGATCCGATCCGTGCTGTGTTCGGCAAGTCGAAGTTTACGGTGTGCATGGCTTGTCACGGCCCCGGCGGTGTCGGCAACCAGACCATAGGTGCGCCTAACCTGAGCGACAAGATCTGGCTGTATGGCGGCAGCGTCGACACCATCATGGAAACCATCCGTAAAGGGCGCGACAACACCATGCCTTCGTTCAAGGACTTCCTTGGCGAACCCAAGATACATGTGCTGGCCGCCTACGTATGGAGTTTGTCGAACCATCCTGGAAAGATGGTGGCGATGGACCAGGCCGCCGGCAACCCGCAATAGCCATCAAGGTGCCAGATAGTGAACATGCGTGATGCCACCCCACAAACCGCCGTCATCAAGATGTACCAGGCGCGGCAGCAAATCTATCCGCGTGACGTTAGCGGACGCTACAACACGCTGCGGTGGCTATGTGTATGGCTGACGCAGATGGTGTTCTACGGCTTGCCGTGGCTGCGCTGGAATGGCCGCCAGGCGGTGTTGTTCGAGCTGGCGACGCGCAAATTCTATTTGTTCGGCATCGTGCTGTGGCCGCAGGATTTCATCTATCTTGCGGCGCTGCTGATTATCTGTGCGCTCTCGCTGTTTTTGTTTACCGCCGTCGCCGGCCGGGTCTGGTGCGGCTACGCTTGCCCGCAGACGGTGTACACAAAAATATTCCTGTGGATAGAAAGCAAAGTAGAAGGGCCGCGCAGTACACGCATGCGGCTCGACCGCCAGGCCTGGTCGGTCGGCAAACTGCTGCGCAAGAGCGCCAAGCATCTTGCGTGGGCTACCGTGGCGCTCTGGACCGGTTTTACCTTTGTCGGCTATTTCACCTCCATTCACGATTTGGCGCGGGAAGTCGTCACGCTTGGACTCGGGCCATGGGAATGGTTCTGGATCCTGTTCTACGGCTTCGCCGCCTACGGCAACGCTGGCTGGATGCGTGAACAGGTATGCAAATACATGTGTCCGTACGCACGCTTTCAAAGCGCCATGTTCGACCGCGATTCCCTCATCATCACTTACGATGCGGCGCGCGGCGAACCGCGCTCCGCCCGTTACGACAAGGCATCGGCGGCGCCTTCCACCTGCATCGACTGCAGCATGTGCGCACAGGCATGCCCTACCGGAATCGATATCCGTGAAGGCTTGCAATACATGTGCATAGGCTGCGCCGCGTGTATCGACGCCTGCAACGGCGTCATGGATAAAATCGGCGCCGCGCGCGGGCTGATCGGCTATTCGACCGAGCACGCCCTGGCCGAACACTTGTCGGCGCGGGAAATTCTACGGAGAGTCTGGCGTCCGCGCGTACTCGTCTATAGCACCGTGCTGCTCACCATAGCGGTGATTGTTTTCAGTACCTTGATCATGCGCACCCCACTTAAAGTCGACGTGATCCGTGACCGCGGCTCCATGGGCAGGGAAGTGGAAGAAGGCATGGTTGAAAACGTCTATCGCCTGCAGGTGATGAACACCGATGAAGCGCCGCATCGCTACCAGATCAGCGTGAGTGGCATCAATGGCATTACCTTCTCGACCGACGACCAGGTAGCGCTGGCCGGTACCGAGACGCGCCTGATTCCGGTGCGCGTCAGAGTGCCGCACGGCGCCGGCAAGCCAGGCTCCAACGTCATATTTTTCAAGCTGCAAGCGGCCGATAACGATAAATCGCAGGTGAAAGAAAAGGCCGTATTTTATGTGCCGCGGTAACGCACGCCATGGTGAACAATATCGGAATGAGGAAAATGAAAAATGAATAACAGGATAAATTTGACTGCACGCCAGCCTGTTGTCGCACGGCCCTGGTACGTGCAGCGCTGGCCCTGGTTCGTGATGCTGGGTCCGGCGATAGTCGTGGTGGCCGCCAGCTATACCTGCTGGTTGGCGTTTACCCGGCAGGATGCGATGGTGGAAGATGATTACTACAAAGAAGGAAACGCCATCAACCAGGATTTGCGGCGCGACGAAGAAGCCATCCGCCGCAGCATCAACGGCAGCTTGCGCTACGACGCCATGCGCGGCGTGCTGAGCGGAGTCCTGCACAACGTCGACGGCCCTTCGGATCACGCATTGCTACCGGAAGCCGATCCAACCCTGCATGTGCGCTTCATTCACTCCACCTTGCCCGAGAAAGACATCAACTTGCTGATACATCCGGATGTGCGCGGTAATTTTTCCGTGAAGTTGCCGCTGTTGGACATGGCGCGCTGGCAGATTTTGATTGAGGACGCGCACCGGGATTGGCGTTTGCATGGCGTCTGGGCGTGGCCGCAGCAGACCGGGGTTGAATTGAGTCCGGTTGCCATGAAACCGGCG
>NZ_JBDTCG010000059.1:0-70539 GCF_039923675.1 Collimonas sp. | reverse complement strand
GTCAATTTCGTCGCCCAAAATCAAAGAGTAAACGCGATCTCGCCAAAGTTTACAAGCCCCCCTCAGCAACTCATTGAATGCAAACGACTTTCTCAGCTAGCTGCCGAGTTGTGTATAACGACATGACTATTACCCGCTTTAATAATTTTCAAAGACATGCATCAATCCAAGATATGGAGTCTGCTAACTTACTCAGCGGGGAACGACCTTTCTGAAAATTTTACGTAAGTCCCGTTTATAAGGAATTCGTAATTTTTTTCATCACTCGGCTTGACGTATTTTGTTTGCAATTTTATTTGTGCACCATCTATTTGAAATTGCTGTTGCAGCGCTTTTTTTCGGCAGTTTCGCGGTTATTACAGGCGCTGTATAAGGTGAAAAAACATGGCGTCGGCGTCTGTTCAGAACAGCGATCAAAACATCACACCCGCTGCAACCCCAGTGAAAACACCACCCCATCCGCAACATTTTGCGCAGTAATAGTCCCACCCATCTTCGCCATATAAGTTTTGGCGACAAACAGCCCCTGTCCCCGGCTGCCATTCGCACCGGCATCAAGCTGATCAGAGACGCCGTATTCGAAAATCTTGTCGATCAATTCTTCAGCAATGTGCGACCCGTAATTATGGATGGCGATGGTGGCTGCGGTTTCAGTGGTTTTCAGGTCGATGGAAATCATGGAACCTGGCTGGCGGCAGCGGTCGGCGTTGCGCAGGACATGCGTGACCACATCCTCCAGCGAATAATCATCGGCCCTCACCATCACGCATTGCCGGCGGCCGGAAAACCTGACGTCGGCGATGCCGACCAGCGGCGCATTGTCGGCAACGTTGCCCAGGAAAGCGCCGATGTCGATGGACGTCACCTGCAATACCGTGGATTGAAACGCCTCGCTGGGAGAGGCGCTGCCATACAGTACCCGTATTGCCTGCTGCATACGGTTGATGTAGCGACTGCTCTGGCTTTCTGCCGTACCCTGCAAGGCCATCAGCGACTGCAGCGGCGACATGATTTCATGACCCACCGCATGCCACATTTCCTTTTCCTGTTCGGCGCGGATTTCCTCGCGCTCGAGGTCTTCCCTGACGCGCCTGAGCAGGTCGTGCAGGCAGCTTGCCAGCACGCCGAGCTCATCCGCGCCGCGCAAATCAGTGAGGTTGAACTGGTCGAGGCCGCCTGATCCCTTGACGATCTTCGATACCTTGGCTGCGCGTCGGGTCAGCAATGTGATGCGGCGGATGATGCCGATCTCGATGACCAGCCAGGCGACGAACAGCGCCAGCAGCATCGCGCCGACAAACCACGATACCCGCGCTGCCACCACGCCCAGGCTGCGGTTGACGCTGCGCTCGTCACCGTTCAGGGCCACATCATAGATTCCCGCCGAGGTGACGACGGATTCCCGGCTTTCGTTCGGCGTGCCCACTTCATCCACCGGCAGGCGGCGCACCAGGCGGCTGAGCAGGCGCGAACTATCGTCCGGATGATCTTCGGCCCCGCTCAGGCTAACCAGATCGGTATTGTCTTTCGCGCCGCGCTTCCTGATGTGCAAGCTCTCGCCCGGCAGCAGCAGCGAAGCAAGGTCGCCCACGGCAAATGCCCGGGCCGCGCCGGCGCTTTTACTGTCGAGCAGCAGCGGGCCGTCTCCCGGAGACAAGACCTCGATCCGCACCTGGATCTTATCCAGGTCGGCTGGTGGCCAGACCGGGGCATTTTTCTGGAACAGGGCATCTTGCAAGACGGCCACCGGCAGCCGCAACGAGAAAAACGCGCTGCGCGGGCAATTGGTATCGCCGTCGCCCTGCCCGGGCTTGCTGCATAAGGTGCTTTGCCAGATCCAGCCGCGAAAATCCTTGACCGGCCTGGCCCCCACGCGGCCGCTGTCGTCATCGAGAAACCCGGTCAGGCGGCCATGCGCTCCATGTGCCTGCACGGCGTTGGGATCGCCGTTCTTTTCAAACGGCGCAATCCAGCGATAGGTCTGGCCGCGCAGCGCCACCGTTACCCGCACCCGGTGCGCGTCGCCGATATCCTGCTCACCGCGCTGATGCGGCATCAGTTCATCGCTGACGAAACTGCCAGCGACATAGATGAAACCGCCGGCCCAGGGATTATTGCCGATGGCGACACATAACGCACCGCTATCGCCGTATTGCACCAGACAGCCGGACATGGTGACTGCCTGCTGCACTTTGTTCTGGTCGTCGAAATCGAGCGAGGAAAACGGCAGCAATACCGGGTGCAGCGACGCTGCAGCGCTGGTTTCTGTGCGGGGATTCAACAGCGCCAGTTGCCCGGCCGGATGGCGCAAGGTAGCCATGATCTGGTCGCCGGTCTTGCGAAAACTGGCCTGGTAATTTTTGTAACTGAGCTGCTTTTCCTGCTGCAGCACATACAGCGCCAACGCAACGGTCGCTAGCGCCAGCAGCAGGAAGGCGCCGCGAAACAGGATACGCAGGCGGTATTGAGCGAGATTCGGAAAACTGATCTTCATGGGCATGCATTCCCGTTGTTGAAGCGGCCGCGCATCAGGTTTCCTGGTCTACCCAGCGGAAGCCGCGCATCGGGATATTTTCAATGCAGGCGAACTCTGGATCGACCTCGCGAAACGCATCGCGGATGGTGCTGACGTGCTTGCGTATATTGTCGCGGTTGCGCCCGCTCTTGACCACCTGGAACAGCTGTTCATAGGTCACCACCTGGCCGCGATGCTCGTACAACGCTGCCAGCAGACGTTGCGCAGTCAGCGGCAGGTTGATCCGTTGCGCGCGCCAGATCGGGGTCTTCTGGCGCAGCGGATCGATCGACAGTTCATTGCCGTTGGCCGCCGGCGCAACCTCTTTCGCGCTGTTGCGGTCCTTGGCGGCGCGCAGGATTTCCAGGAAGGTATCGATGAAATCGGATTCCTCGAAGGTCGCCTTCTGCAGGTAATCCCAGGCATCCAGCGCCTTCATGATGCTGCGGTAAATGGTAGCCGGCATGGCCGATACCACCAGCACCGGCGTCGCCTGGCCTTTGTTGATGGCGTTGATAATGGCGACGCCTGCATGGCGTTCGCGCCCCAGTTCGATATCGAGCACCACCACGTCGTAGTTTTCACGCGCAAGCGCGGCCTCGGCATCGTCGCGCGTATGCCACTGGTCGACCTGGATACCAGGCTTGGCCGCTTCGATCCAGCCCTTGAGCTGGTTGCTGGTCGGGATGTCGTCTTCGATCACCGCTACTTTTAACGCCTGCTTTGACATGTTTTCTCCACTGCCCTGCCATCAATCACGCCTCCTCCCCCGCGCAGCCCTCTCTCCAACACCTCTGCAAAGAGATGAGTTCGTTTGCCGAACCGGGACCATGTGAAAGTATCCACGCTTTCCCGTGAAATGTCTGCGCCGCGCTGTGAGTATTTCTTCACACGACATACCGGAAGGCGACGTTGCGGAGCATTCACCGCTCTCGGATAACGCGACTGCCCCTGCCTGCCCATTGTTGCTTCCGCCACCCGGGGCGCAAGATTCTTCCCATGGAAAAACGCTCTGCGCCGCTCCCAATCGTCGAATCATTACAACCACCAGGGGAACTATCATGTCTGAACGGCTCGAATCACTGGCGCAGGGCTTACTTGCGCTGCTCATCACCACCATGTCGGCAATCGGCGCCACGCTGGCCGGCGTGGCCCGCACCGTGTGGCGCAGCTGGATACTGTTGCTGGCGCTCGCACTGATAGGCGGCAGCGGCTACGCATTATTCACCCATCCGCCGTTCAAGACCCTGGAACCGGGCGAAGTCGGCATCCGCACCAACAAGCTGACGGGCGGCGCCACCGAGATCAAAGAGGGCCTGGTGGTGGTCATCCCCGGCTTGCATGAATTGCGGCGCTACTCGCTGCTGGACCAGGTATATCGCCCGGTGCGCAGCAGCAAGGCGAATGGCGAAGCGCCCTTCCAATCAATCGAGGGCCTGTCGCTGGGTGTAGACCTGACCATCCGCTACGCCATCGACCCGTCCAGGCTGGCCGCCATTGCCGAGAAACTGCCGGCCGACATCAATGGTGAAATCGTCGAGCCGATGGTGCAAGGCGTGATCTACAAGTCCTTCACCCGCTATTCGGTACGCGACATCTTTTCCACCAAGCGCGGCGAGATCCAGAAAGAAATAGAAAACGAATTGAAACCGAAACTTGCGGCCGACGGCATCATCCTGCGCGGCGTGCAGATGGGCCAGGTCGACCTGCCACCGGAATATCGCCAGGGCATGGAGAAATTGCTGGCCGAGGAACTGGAAAGCGAAAAAATGAAATACACACTGGAGCTGAAGAGCAAGCAAGTCCAGCAAACCGAACTGGAAGCAGAAGCCGACAAGGTCAAACGCGAGAAATCGGCGGAAGCGGCCGGCAACGAACAAATCATCGCCGCCAAGGCCCAGGAAGAAGCCATGAAGCATGTGCTGCCGTTCAAGCAAAAACAGATCGAACAACGCCAGTACGAAGCCGAAGCAGAAAAAGTATCGCGTATCAAGATTGCTGAAGGTAGTGCAGAAGCACGCCGCATTGAAGCCTCTGGCGAAGCCGATTCACGGCATAAACTAGCCGATGTCGAAGCCTATCGTCTGGAGACGATCGGCAAGGTCACCAGCGCCCAGCTGGAACGCGACGGCGCGCTGATCTCGAAAAATCCCTTGCTGATCCAGAAAACCATGGCCGACAAACTGTCCGACAAGATCTCGGTGATCATCGCCCCGCCCCCGGCCAATGGCGGCTTCATCGGCTCGGCCCTGCTCGGCAGTACGCAAGCGGTTGCCGCCCAAAACCAGCAAACCGTCGCTAACGCTGCGCAGGAGACACAACAATGATGCTCGCCGCCCTGGCCCTGGTCGCCATCGTCACCCAGGATAGCGCCGCCCTGCGCGCCGCGCCGCGCGAATCAGCCCAGCAACAGGCCGTGCTGTGGCAAGGCGACAGCCTGGAAGTGCGCGGCGAGAAAATGGACTACCTGCAGGTCTACGACCACCGCCGTGAACGCGGCGGCTATATCCGTGTCTCGCAAGTGCGCACGCAGTCGCTGGAACCGAAAGACGCCCCCGACCTGCTGGCAGTCGTGCGCTTCCTGCGCGACACGCCGGGGGCCGAGGCGCTCGGCATCAGCTACGCCGCGGCCTACCTGAAAGCGGCGCCGGCCGAAGCCATCGGCCCCGAACCGTTCGATGCGCTGGGAGTCATGGCGGACCGGCTGGCGCGCCGCGCCTCCGCCAAACGTGGCAAAACCGACGACACCGTCTTGTCGGCTCATCTGGAAGTAGCATCCAGCTACGGCATCGGCATGCA
The DNA here is from genome assembly GCF_039923675.1 of Collimonas sp. Classification (GTDB taxonomy): domain Bacteria; phylum Pseudomonadota; class Gammaproteobacteria; order Burkholderiales; family Burkholderiaceae_D; genus Collimonas. The sequence goes on along the minus strand of NZ_JBDTCG010000059.1, from coordinate 65,225 downwards.
AGGCTTCGAGCGCGACGGCCGCATCCAGCTATGCTACAACGGCGAAGCCTTCCGCCGCGTGCTGGCCATGCAATCGAACGATGAGCAGCGCGCCCGCGCTGCCCTGGCGCTGACCCGGCCCGAATGCGTCGATCCCGATCTCACGCCCACCGACCGCAACAGCCTCGACGCCTGGCGCGCCGAGATCCTCGACCGCGTGCAACTGAACGAGCTGCCGGAGTACGAAAAAAACCGCCTGCGCCTGCGCCGCGCCAGCGTCTGGGCCGGTATCGCCTTCGAGCGCGCCAGACAGCGTCAGCCGGCCCAGGAAGCCGCCAACCGCGCCTTGCAGGAACTGGCCGGCGTCAACCCCGCAGACATCGCCGAACCCGATGCGAGCGCCTATACCGACGCCGCCGTGCGCGTCGCCGCCTCGCGCTGGGCGGCAGAACCGGAACCCGCCGCCGGCAGCGGGCTGGCGGTCGTCACCACGCCCGGTGAAAGCGGCGAAACCTGCGTCGCGCTGGTAGATGCCAGGCACGATCAAAAAAATCCGCTCGTCAAACGCTGCACCTACGGCCTGGTGTGGAAAGCCTCGGCCAGCGTCAATGCCCAGCAAACCGCGCTGGCGCTTGCCGTGCAGCCGCTCGATTCATGGCGCGAGCTCTGGGTCTTCCGCCAGGGAGAAAAAGGCTGGAACATCGACATCCTGCCGCCGGCCGCCAACGCGCCCGATGTCGGCTACCTGGAATTCGCCGGCTGGGTGCCGGGCAGCGCGAAGATGCTGGCGGTGCGCGAAGCGCGCGTGGACGGGCGTTTCAAACGCAGCTTCGAAGTGATACGGATGGATACAATGGACGTCGAGAAGCAGGCCGATAACCCGCGCTCGCTGAGCTTGTTTTATCGCTGGCAGGACCCGGCCTGGAAAAGAGAGACCTTGAGTATGCGGAGATAGCCGGTTCTTGGCGCCGATGAATTACACTGTTCAATGTCAATGGTTTTCCTATAGGCGGATCAACATGCAGTCACATGACGACGATCTTGAAAATTTCGAAGCGCATGGCGCCGAGCCTTTGCCGGCCGCCACCGATCAAGGCTACGTCGACCATGACGGCGCTCGCATCTGGTATGCAAGCTACGGATCAGGCGTTCCGGTGATCCTGCTGCATGGCGGCCTCGGCCACGGCGGCAACTGGGGATGTCAAGTGCCGGCGCTGCTCGGCGCCGGTTATCGCGCCGTGCTGATCGACAGCCGAGGGCACGGCCGCAGTACGCGCGATGCAAGAGCCTATACATACGAGATGATGGCGTACGATGTGCTGACCGTGATGGACGCAGTGCATCTGGAAACAGCCGCTCTCGTCGGCTGGAGCGACGGCGCATGCATCGCCCTGACCCTTGCCATGCAAGCGCCGGCACGGATTTCCGGCGTGTTTTTCTTTGGCTGCAATATGGACCCCGGCGGCGTAAATGAGATCGCCTGGCCCAACCTTGTCCTCGATCGCTGTTTCCGCCGCCACGCCGCGGATTATGCACAGCTGTCGGCCACACCAACCGATTTCAAGGCGTTTGCCGATGCCGTCGGCCTGATGATGAAGACGCAGCCCGACTATTCCGCAGATGATTTGGCAGATATCCGCGTACCGGTTGCGATCGTACAAAGCGAGCATGACGAGTTTATCAAACCCGAACATGCTGAATATCTCGCCCGCAGCATTCATGGAGCGGAACTGATCCGGCTTCCCGGCGTGAGTCATTTCGCACCGCTGCAAAGGCCCGGGCAGTTCAACAGCGTGATGCTGGCATTTCTCGGCAAGCTTCCTGCCTGAGGGGAAATCGTGTAGGCTGGCGCGTCCGCATGGCGACGATCACCCGCACCCGAGAGACCGCATAAAAATGGCACTGCTTCCGCTGACAACAGAGCGACTGATACTCAGAAGATTCACACGCCAGGACCTGGCTTCGTTCTCGGGCTATCGCAATCAGCCGGAAGTGGCTTGCTATCAAAGCTGGTCAAGCTATTCTGCCGAAGATGCAGAAGCGTTTTTTGCACAACAACACGACTTGGCTTTCAATGCCGACGATACCTGGTTTCAGATTGCCGCCGAGCGCAAGGAAGATGCGGTGCTGGCGGGCGATGTGGCGGTGCATTTCTTCGACGGCGGACTGCAGGCCGAGATCGGCGTGACCTTCGATTCTACTTATCAGAAACAAGGCTATGCCTTGGAGGCATTGTCCAGGGTCATTGGCTTGCTATTTGAAGAACTCAAGAAACACCGCATCGTCGCCACCGTCGATGCGTCCAACCTGCGCGTACAGCGTCTGCTGGAAAAGCTGGGCTTCCGGCGTGAAGCACACTTCCGCGAGAATATTTTTTTCAAGGGTGCCTGGTCCGACGAGTATGGTTACGCGCTACTGGCCAGCGAATGGCGGCAGCAACGCTAAAGACAATCCGTTTGCGGAGCGCTGACAATAATACGGTTTCCATTTCTGGAAGCCGTATTTTTTCAACATGTTTACGCGCCATTTTTTTCAGCACCCCTCGTCTCCGCGCAGATACCAATCGGCGCGCGGTTCGCCTTCCTGGGCAATCCCCGCCATGCCTGCCGGCTTGCGCAAGGCAAGCAAGCCAAACTGCCAGCAGTGCATGGCGTCATCTTGAAATTTGACCGTTTGACCTGGCGCCACCGGCAGATCGATTTTCACGCTTGCGATCCTGAGGTCGCCGCCGGTAGTTCGCCGCAGGCGGATGCCGGGCATCAGCACCCAGTTCAATCCGCCATTGGCAACCAGCGTCAGCCATGGTTCTTTGCTGCCCGCCGTACGTAATGACAAGGACTGCATCGCTCCCGCCGGATGCACGGTCTGCTTGAGCGTGACGTACTGCGACCGCAGATGCTTCGGCAAGGCCCCGGGCCAAGGCCCGACCGTCACCAGCTGTTGCCTGCCCAGGTCGAATTGCAGTACGTCATCCGCATTCACGTCTACCTGCTCGACCAGCGTTTCCCGGCTCTCCATCGGCATGCCGTCGAACCGCAGTCGTTCGCTTGCCATACCATGGCCGGCGCAAGCCACTAGAGCTGCAGCCGACAGCAGCAGGTTGAAGTAATGCATCGAGACAGGCATGTTCACATCGCTTATTTTAAACTGCCCAGTTCTTTTATCAAATGGGCCGGGAATGGCTGTTCCAGGGCGATCACGCCGCGCTTCCTGTCCTCGCCTATGCGCAGACCCGCTTTGGCTTCCAACGCCGCCGCTGCAACGTCATGTGGATTCGCGGCCAATATCAGCTTGCTCCAGTCGTCATTATCCTGCATGACGGTGTGGCCGTCGATGTAGTCGAAGGCATAGCTCTTCGGATCCTGCAAGCCGTTCAGGTTCCAATCCAGATAGGCGCCATTGACGCTTCCGCGGCCGATATTGTCGGCTTCCAGCAAGTTGGCTTCATCCAGGCTCTGGCCCGAACCGTTTGAATAATCTATCTTGAAAACCGCATTGCAGGGCCCTTCAGGCAAATCGCAAATCCGATAGGATTTTCCTGTGGCATATCCCGGCACAGGGGAATTGAAATCATTATTGAACGTGTAGTAGTAGCGTTGCAACGGCCCGCCACCGCTTGCGTTGGAAGGCAAGCCATTCAGCTGGTACATGTAGTTCATGATGCTGAAATAATTCGGCTTATAGTTCTGGTCTTCAAAGCCGCCATGATGCAAACCCAGAGTGTGCCCGAACTCATGCATGATGGTGCCGCCCTGGTAATTGACAAGGATGGTCTGCAGCCTGGCACTGTTCGGCGCGAATCCCCATGCGCCCAGCGTCACCAGGAATTTATTTCCCGGCAGCTCGGCAATGCCCGATGAGCCGCCCGCGCCATTGGCAAGCTGCGAGCTGGCCATTTGCATGAAGCGGAACACCGGTTTGCGGCGCACGTCAAACGAGCCGCTTGAATACTTGTAGATGCTGGAACAACCGGCGTCGGGGGTAAAATCGGAATTTGTCTTGGCGGTGGAAGAGAGAATCTGGGTGCATTTCTCAAACGCGACTTTATGGCTGACATCTCCCGATAAATTGAAACTGGCCTGAGACACCGAGGCGCTGAACAAATTGCCGACATCGAAATGGATCTGGATATTGTGCGTCTTGAACGCATCGACCACCTGCTGCAACGCCGCTTTTTGCGGAGTCACTGCTGGATCGGTGGCGCTGTTCATGTAATTGACGTGGATGAAAATATCGCGCTGGCCTTTGCGCGCGCCAAGGCTGTACAGGTCCATGCCGCCAAAGGTGCCGCCCGGGAGTTTGGCTGAATCCGGGATGCCGTCCTTGTCGCTGTCGACCACATTGGCCAGCACGTCGTTCGGTCCGCCTGGCGTCGAGAACGCCACCCGGCTCCAGTCGCTCTTGCTGCCGCTCGCCGTGAAACTGCTGCTCAGCCGCACAATCGACCCGTCGTAGCTATCCAGCGGATCGGGCGTGGAGACCGTGACATAGTTGGGCTTGGCTGGAAAGGCCGCAACGTTGTCGCCGCTCCAGGCCGACGGCGTAATCGGGGTTACCGCCGATGTGCCAAAGCGCACGAAATCGGCGGTCTTGTTATCGGCCGCTGTCAGCAGCTCGACGAAACCTCCGGTGTCGCTCCAGTAAGGCAGATACGTGTTGCTGGCGCCCTTGACCACGGTCGTGGTGGAGACATAGGCGGACTTGTCGGTATCCGTGAGGAAGGGCATGAACTTCCCGGCGATGACGAAGTATCCGCCGGCGGGCACATCCACTTTTGGCAGATTGAAATTCATCGGCGCCGGGCTGATATCCTGGGTAGAAATATTCCAGCCAGTAGCGCGCAAGCGGTAGTCGCTCAAATGAATCGCTTGCGGCGAATTGTTGAACACCTCAACCCAGCTGACGCCATCGATCCGACGATAGTTGGCTGCCACTTCACTGATATACAAACCCGGTTTCACGATTGTCGGCACGGCGGCGACTGCGGGTGTTGTGCTTATTGGCGGAGTAACTGCCGGAGGCGTAACTGCAGGCGGCGTGACGGTTGGGGGCATTGGCGTAACTGTTGGCGCGGCGGCCGGCGATACGGCAACTGCCGTCGACGGCGTAATGGTTGCCGGCGCAGCATGCGGTTGCGCGGCCGCGGCCGACGACACTGCCGTCTGCAGGCCCGTACCGCCATCGCTACAGGCTGCCAGGAAAGAAGCAGCAGTCATGATTGCTAAATTCATTGCCAGATTCATCGCTACATTCGACGTTGCTTTTCTTAGCCGAAGTTTTTGCAAAACATTTGTATCAAGCACGAGCACCCCCCCAAGTAAAAATAGTAGAACGCAGCATGCAAGGCATGCACGTGCGCACGATTTTCGACACGGTCTTACTCTGGATGCCCGTCCAAACGAAAAAAGGGGCCATTTTTCCGAATCATTTTTTGTTCAGGGAATGTGCATCGGACCTTTTCGTGATTGCGGAAAGGATGGGAAATCCGACAGGTTGCGAGGTACGCAAAGGAACCGTGCCGTGTTGACAATAGCTTTAATTGTAAAGCCGAAAAACTGCCAGGCCGCACGGACGGCCATAGACACAGACTGTCAATTTAGACAGTTGACGCGGCATGGCCATAAATGTAAAGTGATACTACCTCTTGAAAGGTAACAATTGGAACAGGCTATGCCTGAAGCTAGGCATAGCCCACTTCCTTCTCCCCGCACGCGGAGTGTAGGTTCAGGCAAGCGCAGGCAAGTCGCCGCGAAACGCCACGTGTACTTTATTTCCATCAGGATCCCGCAGATAAGCACCATAGTAGCCGTCGCCGTAATGTGGCCGCGGTCCCGGCGCGCCTTGGTCTGTTCCACCGGCCGCGATACCGGCGGCGTAAGCGACATCCACGGATTCTTTGGAAGGCGCGCAAAACGCCAGCATGCTGCCGTTGCCAACGCTTGCCGGCTGGCGATCGAAAGGCATGTAGACATAGAACCTTGGCAAGGTCCGGTCCGGCAAAATCCAGCAAACGGCAAGCGGTCCGCCATCCGGCGTGACAACACGCCGTTTCAGGCCGAGCGGAATAAGAACTGCATCGTAGAAAGCTGCCGCACGATCAAGATCGTTGCTGCCTATGGTCACATGGCTAAACATTTAACGCTCCTTTCTTAAAACAATTACCGGCTCGCGCTCGGCGCGGCTGGCGGATAGGTCATCTCATGGTTCAGCGGGGAATTGTGCAATCGAACGTTGCTGGATCGGCGCCGACATGACAATCGAGGTACGGGTTTCACCGTAATGGTTGATACTGCCGACGAAGCGTTCCAGGTGGCGGATGTCCTTGGTAAGGACGCGCAGCAGAAACGAATCCTGTCCCGTCACGTGCAGGCATTCAAGTACTTCCGGCATGGACTGAAGCTGCGCGATCAGGCGCGCCTTGTCAGGTTGCGCCGCGGTGATGCCGATCACCGCCATGACATCGTAGCCGACTGCCTCGGGGCTGACAACGGCTCTGTAGCCGGCGACGATGCCCGCTTCCTCCAACCGTTTGAGCCGTTCCGATGTCGCCGGCAGCGAAAGGCCGCTGTGATCGGCCAACGCCTTCAGCGATATGCGGCCATCGCGCTGGATCGCCGCCAGGATTTTCCAGCCTTTGGCATCGATTTCCATAGTTAAGGTCTCAAGTAAATTCGACAAGAATAATAAAGGTAATATAGCAGTTCCGCCTGATTTCGCTTATTCAATTGCAACGACTATCTTGAGATAATTTTCCTTCCGATGAATCCCTTGCAAAGGATCGAAAGTGAATGTTGTGTTATTCCTGAAGGCGGCCCTGATCGGCCTGTCGATTGCCGCTCCGGTGGGGCCGGTTGGCCTGCTGTGCATCCAGCGCACGATCGCGTATGGACCGCGAATCGGTTTTGCCAGCGGCCTCGGCGCCGCACTGGCTGATGCTACCTACGGTGCGATCGGCGCTTTCGGACTGACGGCGGTCACCCGATATTTTGTCACGCTGGCCACGCCGCTGGCGATCTTCGGCACTGTATTTCTCGGCTGGATGGGATTAAAGCTGCTGCTAGCCAAACCGGCATCCGGCACAGGATCTGCAACCAGCGGCGTGAGTGTCGGCAAGGCCTTTATTTCAGTCTTCGCCTTGACGCTGACCAATCCGATGACGACCCTTTCTTTCATCGCTGTCTTTGCCGCCATCTCCGGCTCGGCGGCAACAGCGCCAAGTGCGGCCGGCATTATGGTGCTCGGCGTATTTGCCGGATCTGCGTGCTGGTGGCTGCTGCTGGCATGCGGCGTGGCGATGATACGCAACAGGATGGGGCCGCGCCTCATGTCTGCCATCAACCGCATCGGCGGCTGTATCCTTCTGCTCTTTGCGGGATGGCAGCTGGTTCGTGTTGTTGGATGAATTGCAGTCACAGCTGCATGCGTATGTTGTAAGCTGTGTCCAGAGCGTCCGGTACATATTACGCCTGGCGCTTAAAATTAATTCTGATATGTCAGATTATGCTTTTGCAGATTCATCAGGCAGTCAATTTACTCCTCGATCGCTCATGTCAAATACAGCAAGTATCAAAATTGTCCATGAATTCTGGCGTCTCATGGCAACGAATGACTTTCGCTCAGTGATGGCGGTTCTCTCACCGTCGTTCATTCTTGAATGGCCGCAATCCAACGAACGAATTCGTGGTGCAGAAAATTTCGCCCGCATGAATAGTGAATATCCCACGGAAGGACGATGGCTGTTCAGAATAAACAGCCTTGTCGCAGCGGAATCGGCAGCGGTGTCCGATGTTTCGATTACCGACGGTGTGCAAAAGGCGCGCGCCGTCTCTTTCTTCACCATTGCCGAGGATAAGATTATCCGCCTGGTTGAATTTTGGCCTGAATCATATACCGCGCCTGCAAATAGAAAACATCTTGTGGAGCCCATCGAATGAAGTGGACAGCAAACCGATTTTTGTTAGTTTGCTTCATGAGCTTTGCCAAAGACAGTCGATAGAAGCGAAAAATCAGCGCCCGAGCTCCCGGCAAAGCTGTTTCAGAATTGATGCCGTACGCCGACCATGGCGCTGGCGCGTGTCTTGACGAAAGCGGTGATAGCACCGCTTTCGTCCGTGCTGACCGGGAAGGCGTAGACATCGAACACATTGGTGGCATAGCCGGCGTCGATCTTGCTGTAATCGGCCTGCAGGTAGACGTTGGTGCGCTTCGATAATTTGTAGTTGAACATGCCCACCACGGTGCGCTTGTTGCCGCTCTGCTCGCGCTGGCGATCGTAATAAAAACCGCCGTACAACTCCACCGCCGGCGTCAAGCCATAGGATGCGCCGCTGGCCCAGACATCGTTCTTTTGCGGCGTCAGATCGCTGCGATGGTTGAGATAGCTGAGAAAGAGTTTCAGGGCACCGATCGGATAGTAGCCGCCGACGGTCCACACTTTGTGATCGGCCACGCCATTGGCGTCATGCGTCTGCTGGTAGCCGGCGCTGACGGCGGCTTGGCCGAACTCATAGGCGATGCTGCCGCCTTCCTTGCCGCCATTGCGCGTGGCGCCGGCCTGTTCGCCGAAGCCCGCCATCAGCGTACCCGAGAAATGGCCGATTTTCTGCTGATACAGGACTGAATTGTCCCAGCGGTTGCCGCCCATATAATTATCGTAGATGAAGCCGGATTCGTAGACATTGGCCCAGCCGAACGGCTCGTTGGCGAACTCGATGTTATACGCCGGACTGTACTGGCGGCCGGCGGTCAGCGTGCCACAGCTTCCCGACAAGCCGACCCATGCCTGGCGACCGAACAGGCGGCCGCTCTGCGCAGCTTTGCCGGTATCGGGTTCGAAGCCATTCTCCAGAGTGAAGATGGCCTGCAGTCCGCCGCCCAGGTCTTCACTGCCCTTCACACCCAAGCGGCTGCCGCTGGCGGCGCCGGACGTCAGCTCCAGCAATTTGCCGCCGTCAATATCCTGGTTAGTGCTGTAACGAATGCCGGTATCGATACGGCCGTACAAGGTGACGGTGGATTGGGCGTCAGCCGCCTGGCTGGCCAATGCGGCAATGCAGCCGCTGATGATGCAGCGTAGTTTCATACTTCCTCCGGTGTCGGGCGAATAGCAAATCGGATTTATTGAATTGCGTCAGGAGTGACCACAATCCAGTTTTTGTCGGCGGTCACCGGCAGGCCAAGCGCCTTCTGCCGTGCCGCGTTTCGCTGCTGCATGGCGTTCAGCTGCTGCATGTATTTATCCTTGCGGTTGACCCAGACCCGCACCCCGCCATTTTCCACATCGGTTTTATGGAACAACATCGGGCCGTCGCTGACCGGCGTATCGCCCGCCACCAGGATGGGACGCTTCCATTCATCGATATAGGTGTTGATGGCCGCCGACTTGCCTTCGAACCAGGTCAGCGGCGCCCACAGCGTGGAGGTCAGCTCGTAATCTTGCAACGCTTCCGGCTGGTAGCGCCCTTCTGTCACCAGCTTGCGGACCGTGGTGAGTTCGCCCGTCTTGCGATTCTTAAGCAGCATACTGACGCCGATGACGTTCTGCGGCTTGACGTTATAGCCGTATTTCGAATCGGCCAGCAGCATGCGCGCCAGGTCCTCGCTGGCGGCGCTCATCACGTACACTTCAATGCCGTTTTGCATCAGCGCATGGTATAGCTCGCGCATGCCGGAGAACAGCCTGGGCGCTTGCACCTCGCCGTTCTTGGGTTCGCCTGCTTCGTAATACTGCACCGGCAGCGGCTTACCGTGAGCCATCAATTGATCGACCTGTTCTTTCAGCTCACGCAAGGTGAAGCCGGCGAACACTTGCGCCACCCAGGGATAGCAAACCTGATCGTCGATTTCGCATAGCCGCTGGTAATAGCTGTACAGGCTTTCCTTGAATTGCGGCGTATCCTTGAAGGGAATCAGCCTGAGCGCAGGCGGCAATTTATAGCGCGTCAGCAAGCCCTTCATTTCCATGAATGGCAGCAGCGATTCTTCAAGGTCATAGCGGTAGCTGGTGTTGTCCATGTCAAACACCGCATACGCGCCCTGGTTGGCATTGGCGGAAATCACGCTCTTGAGTTTTTCGGCTGCTGCTGCCGGCCAATGCTCCAGCACGATTTCAGCGTGAGTCAGGCACGATACCGCATACAGCGCCATGCCAAGCGTAACGCCAGTCCACCAGCTTCTTGTCTTACTGCTCGCCATGCCATTCCCCTTCCAATGATGTGCATCCGGATCCGAAAATCTGCAGCGCAGTCGGTCAAGGCATTGTGGGATTCATGATATGGCGTCGATTGCGATCAAGCGACGGGAAACATAAGACATGCGACGGTAACCTGCACTACGCCAAGGCCGGCGAATCGCTGCCGAAAAAAAATCGGGATGCGTAAATCTAGGCATCCCGATCTATTTGAAGCTGAACGCCAGGAACCATCGCCTGGCGAAATTCAGCGCATCATGCTTTACTTGTTGATGGTGGTTTTGTCGCCGCTGAAGCCGCTGTTATCCATAATCGTCTGCTGCGATTCCAGCGTCCGGATACGATTTTGCAGAGCGCGCAATTCGCTGCGTGCTGCCTGCTGTTTGCTGCTCAAGACTTGCGTTTGCTGGCGCGCCTGTTCCTGCTGCGTGCTGACATTCTGCTCTTGCTGCTGCTGTACCACCAGATCGTTTTGCAAAGCGCTCAGGCGCGTTTCCTGGCTAGCGATCTGTTGTTCGGTGTATTGTTTTTCCGCTTCCAGCTGGATCCGGCGAATGTCGATCGCCGCCAGCTTTTCAGTCTGGGCGACGAAGCTTTTGTAGATCTGCTCGGCTTGGGTATCGGAGGTGGTTTTTACTACGCGCCAGAAATTCTTCTGTTGGAAAAGCGCGACATAATAGGTGCGGTTATCGGGCTTGAACAACAAGCTGGAACCGTAATTGCCGTTGTAAGTCGTGCGCAATTCACTGACGCCTTGGCTCTGCATGAGCTGTTGCAATTCACTGATGGTGCTGTTGCCGCTGGCGACCGGCTTGATGCTGGCGGCCGGAGTCGGAGAAACGGTTGCCGGCGCCGGGCTGACGGTAGACGATTGCGCCATTGCATCGATCGACAAGCCGGCAATGAACAATCCCAGTCCTAAACCGCGAACCGCATTGCGTACAGTTACTTTCATCCCCTGATTCCTTCGCTAACATTAATTTTTATCGACATAAGCTACACCATGCAGTCAATTTTATCTGCAATTTTATTGTTACTGGGCATTGTTTTTACTTAAAACGCTATTGTTGCTTATTTTACCATCAGCATCCCTCGGAAATCCCTACAGACAAGTCCCAAAATAGCGTCGAAAAGAAGAAAAACAGCGTTGAATGCGCCACTGCCGCGCCGAGGAGGTTGTCGGACTTAGGATGATCGGCTACTCAGCCTCGCCAATTGCCTCGGTATCGGCGATCTGGAACTTGCGCATTTTTTCCCACAACACCTTGCGGCTGATGCCGAGCGCATGTGCGGTGTCCTGGCGGCGCCAGCCGTTGGCGTCCAGCACCGATAAAATCCGGCTACGTTCCGCCATATCCCATTTCTTGCGCACCGCAGTCAGGTCATTGCCCTCCACCAGGCGCTCCATGGTGCCGAGCGTGTCGAACACACGATCGATACGCGCCCTGTCCCAGACGCCCAGTTGACGATAGATGATCCCGACCCGTTCGGCGACATTGCGCAGTTCACGCACATTGCCGGCGAATTTTGCCGCGGCCACCAGTTCCAGCAGCCATTCAGGCGGCGGCGGGATGTCGTCATAAGTCTGCGCCAGCAAAGTGCTGAAAATCGCGATCTTGTCGGTACTGCCGCGCTCTTCCAGGTTCGGCACCCGCAATTCGATCACCGCCAGCCGGTAATACAAATCGGCACGGAACATATCTTGCTGTACCTGCTCCCGCAGGTTGCGGTTGGTGGCGGCCACCAGCCGGAAATCCAGCTTGACCTCGGTTTGCGAACCCAGTCTGGTGACGGTGCTCTGCTCCAGCACCCGCAACAGCTTGACCTGCTGATACAGCGGCAGATCGCCGATTTCATCCAGGAACAAGGTGCCGCCGTCAGCTTGCTCGAAATAGCCTTTATGCGCCAGCAAGGCGCCGGTAAAAGCGCCCTTGGCATGACCGAAAAACAGCGACTCGAACAAACCATCCGGGATGGCGCCGCAGTTCACGGCGACAAACGGCCCGTGACGATACCGGCCATGGCGCTGGTGTAAAAGCTGGGCGATGCGTTCCTTGCCGACGCCGGTTTCGCCGATGATCAACACGCTGGATTCGCAATCGGCAAACGCCTCCGCCTCCGCCACTAGCGCCTGCATCGGCTCGGATTGCGCAATCAACGGCTGCGGCGCACGTTCGGCGCTAGCGCTGGCATGCAGCTCGGACGCCAGGCGGAACACCAGTTTGCGCAATTCGGCGCAGGTAAAGTCGAGCATCAGGATATGCGAATACTCGACCGGGTAGACGCGCGGATTGGCCGCCCTCCCCACTTCCGCTACCCAGATCACCGGCATGCCATGCGATTTTTGCCAGGCGTCGGCGGAAAATTCGGAATGCTCGATCACGGTCACGGAAATCACGGCGATCGATGGCCGCGACGACACCTGGTCGCGCGTCACCGGCAGACCGTCGGCGCGGATCACCTCGATATCGAAACTCGCCAGGCAAAGCGAAATCCGGTCGGCAATATCAGACTTGCCTTCCCATATATAGATATCGAGACTTTCTTGCAAAGGCTTGTTTTGCATGGTCATCTCTTTCAGTCACCGTCGCGCAGTGCCGGCTGGATCGCCGCCGGCGCTTGGGTCTGGCGCGCCATCAGGTCGCGGATTTCAACCAATCGTTCGTAGATATTGAATGCCAGGACTCCCTGTTCACTGAGCAGGCGCCAGATCAGCAAGACCAATAGCGTAGCGCCAAGCGCCAACAAAGTATGAGCAACGCCGCCAGTGTTAATACAGCTCTGTTCGCTAGCGATCACAAGTACGCCCAACCAGCAGATCAATTTGATCATATAGGGAACAATAATATGTTCACCTTCAAACAAACTGACCAGTTTGCTGCAACCTTTTTTTGTTATCACTGTGATTCCGTCATTTGATATGCCATTTTCAATAAACCAGTTTTACATTTCCACAACTGATTGCAGATACATCTAAGGTGCTCTGTCCAACACCAAGTCCCAATAACGAAAGTGCCGAATCAAGAACACCGCCCACAAGGGACAAAATCGGGTTTAGTAGCCCCCCTAGTGCGCTTAGCAAGGGATTCAATATGCTTAAAATCCCTCCAAAAACAAAGGTCCCAGGTTGAATAATGTTCCCTAAAATGCTGCTCAAAGAAGAGCCAACTGGCTTCGGGAACGGCGCACTCATGGTTAACGTTTTACTAGGATTAGTCAGCGACGCGTTGATCCCGAGACTCACCGTCGGGATTCCAAGAACACTAATTACGTTTACCTGATTTGCCGGTTTTGACACGTCGGGGCAGGAGAATGGGGCGCCATTATTAGTTTGCCCATTTGCCAAACAGACTTCAGCCAAACCGGGCTGAATAGAGAATGTCGCGCTTTGCGGCGCATTGCATTGCAAACTGTTCAGCGTGGCTTTGCCGGGAGCGAGATCGACATACAGCGGGAGACTAAGCAATCCAGGTATATTGGCATTGAGACTCAGCCGCAACTGAGCCGAAGTTGCTGTCGCGCCTACACCCACTGCAATTTGTGGCGGCTCAATCAATTTCAAACTCAAACCGGCAACACCAGGTATTGTCGCAGCAGCATCAATAAAATTACTTTTGTTGGCGACCTGCAAGGTGCCAACATTTAGCAAATCCAGGACATTAATCTGCGTGTCCAGCGCAGCAATACCATTTGCTGCATTCAGATTCAAAATATTCCCGATTGTTAAAAGAGTCCCGCCTAATGTTCCTGTTGTAAGTTTCACGAGGTCAGCGACATTTATATTTGCCACCTGCGCCGGGGTCAGTGCGTTAATAGTTGCATTAACGAGCTGCGCCAAGGAAATCTGGGTGTTCGCGACTTGAGTGACGGTGCCAACTGTAATATTCAGATTGGCCAGCACTTTCAACAAAGATACTTGGGTTCCAAGCAGCCCATTATAAGTTACAGCACTCAAGCAAATATTACTGCCCAAGAGACCATTGACCAAGATTGATGACAATGAACCGCTAGCACTACATAAAGATAACAAACCCGTTCCAAGAGAAAATGCTGCCGTAGGACCACTACCGGATGCAATCGCCACAGCGGTAAGCTTCTGTGGAGCTAAACCAAAAAATGTTGGCACTGTTTGAGTCAATACGACCTTTACCGAATTCAGCTGTGTCCCCGAGACCGGCGCAGCAAAGTAGGCGGGCGCCGCGGACGCGTTGACTATCGGATCCCAGAGGCCGCAGGCAGGAATAATTGTATTCACCATTGCATTTGGAGCGGCAGTCGAAAAACCATTTGTCTGTGCATTGCCAATCGCGGCCTGCCACGGAGCATCAGCTGCCACGCAGCCAGTTGGATTGCCACTTAAAGGTACACTGACCAGCTGCTGAGCGCCCGCCAGCGCGGCCAGATCGGCGGCTTTCTGCAAATTACGCTTCATGTAAAACACGTACCCGATATCGATCGAAGACAGGAGAACGACGATAATCGACAAAAAAACCGCCGCCATCACGACCACTGAACCTCGCGCTCGTCCCATTCCACCCTGGCGTTGGCGCAAGGGCAAAAATCGCGCGGCAATATGGGTCAAAAGTGAATTCATGATAAGTTGGCGTCAGTGTGATGTCGCTATCCGTGTTAAATGATCAATCCGATTGTTTCTTCGTCACCTTGTTTTCATAAAATTCAGGCAGCGGATGCTTGAAACTTTCCAGATAACGTTCCCAGCTGACGTCCGCAGTCGCCCCCAGCATCGGCAAATGCGCGCCGGCGACGCGGCCGTCCACCTGGGCCTGCAACAAGGTATGAGTGACATCGCCGATCCGCACTCTGGCATGCCGCCTTGATGGCAAGGGAGCCGTCGATGACTGAGCCGGTTCAGCATCGACCGCAGCTGTCTTCGGATAAGCGGCGGCGCTAACCGCCGCTGGCGTTGCAGCCGGTGTGGCGGGATTTACAGCATGGACAGGTTCCTGCAACAATGCGCCGGTAAGCGGCGTCATGTTCTGCGCGGCCACCGACGAAATGCCGGCTGTCGCCAACAACACAGAAGCTGTAAGAAAAATGTGCTGAAGAAGAATTCCTTGTGCTTTCATTCTCTACCTCTTGTAGCAAAAATTAAACTGCGTGACGAATTTCCCGGGACTTAGCCGCCATTACCGAAGCGGTCCATCATTGATTGAAACTGCGTGGCCGGCAACGGCACCGGACTGGTATTTTTGGTCGTTGGCACAACAGCGCCGCCGATACTGGCCTTGACCGGGTCAACTGCCTGACTCACCGGCTGCCGCTGACCGATTTCGGCCGCCAGGCTATATATCCTGGCGCGGCTGTCTTGCGGCAACGCAGCCTTGTCCATGACAACGCGCGCCTTTTCCGGGTCTCCAGAGACCAGCAGCAACAGCGCCAGGTTCCCTATCATCTTGCGATTGTCCGGCGCGAGTTCGGCGGCTTGCGCCAATGGCACCCGGGCAGACGCAATATCGCCGCTGCGCAGCATGGCATAGCCAAGATCGCTCAGCATCACCGCATTGGTGGGCTCGCGCCTGGTGGCTTCGCGCATCGCTTTTACGGCGGCTGGGTAATCGCCGTTTTGTGCAGCCAGCAAACCCAGGCCATGCCAGGCCGCGCCCGCTTCGTCAGAAGTCAGCAGCTTGCGGTACGTAGCGTCCGCTGCGGCGTCCTGGCGGGTTTCGCGCAGTGCATCTGCGCGCAAGCGCTGCACTTCCGGCGTACTGCCGTTTTTCTGCTCGTAAGCATCGATATGCGCCAGTGATGCAAAGTACATTCCCCGCTCTTGCATTTGCCGGATCAGGCCGAGATACATCCCTTTGTTGTCCGGCGTGGGGGCTTTTTCTTCTGCTTGCTGACGTAGTTGCGCCGCTTCGTTTTGTTGTGCATATATTTTTGCCGCATCGCTGGCGCAACCGCCCAGAGATAGTAAGCAAAGCGCGAGGGAAGACGGAAAAATCCAGGTCCGCACAACATGCTTGTGCGAAGAAAATTTCCCCTCATTGATAATTTTCGTGGAAAAATTCATCCCTGTACTCCCATTTTCGACAGAGCGCGAATCACAGCCAAAAAACCCACGCCACCGGTAATCACCAGCAATCCCGGCAGCAGGGTCAATACCATGACTCCTGTCATTTTCACCGTCAATTTTCCGATTCTCTCTCTCATGTCCAATTTGCGTTGCTCACGAATCCGCTCGCTGAACAGCTTGAGCGGTTCTTGCACCGCACCTCCGTGATGTTCCACCTGCACCAGCAAGCGCGCAACTGCGTGTAGATCTTCGTTGTCGAACACAGTGGAAAAGCGCCGCATCGACTGCTCACGGCTGCGTCCCGTGCTGTATTGGCGGCCGGCGATCGTCAGTTCTTCACCCAGCACTTTCAGCACACTCCTGAATTCGTTTTCAATCACATGCAGACTCTGATCGACGGACAGGCCGACGCCCTGCAGCAAACGCAACAAGTCGATTAGCAAGGGCAATTCCTCCGCGGCCTGGCGCTGGCGCTGGCGGGCAGTGCGCGACATTACCCATTTTGGCAACATATAACCCAAGGCCAGGCCAAAAAATAGAATCAGCATCGCGGACAGCCATCCGCCGCGATGAAAAAATACCAGGCCTAACAACGGCAGGCAAATCGCCAACACAACCCGCGCAGCAAAAAATAGAGATTTTCCTCGTACGTCATTGACGCCGCACTGATCCAGCAAATGCCTATCCTCCTCCGCTACCAGCTGCTGCCCTAGCGGTGTATCCAGCCAGTTAGCGCTGAACGAAACAAGTCGCTCACGCCAGTCCGGCCGTTGAGAGATCGCAACGGGCGCGGCTGTCGGCCGGTCGTGAGAGGCAATTTTTTCATCGACCGTAGCGAGATTTCGTTGCAGCCGCCATGCCCTGGCCAGCAGCGCAGCACCTACCAGCAACAGGGCTGCCGCAAGCAACAAGACTGCAAGAATGATCAGCATATGCTGTGTTGTGTTCACTTTATTTCCGTCTCAAATAATGCCGTGCAAAGCATCGACTGCAAGGTTAAATCGATTTTGCCAGCCGATATAAACCATAGCCGCCAACGACTTCCAGCATGAATGCACCAATCAACATTTTCTTGCCGATCGGATCAAGCCACATGCCGACAAACATATTGTTATTAAAAACAATCAGGAAGATACCAATGGCAATTGGCAGTATTCCCATAATCCATGCTGACAGGCGAATTTCCGCTGACAAGGAAGCCATCTCATTTTGCGCATGTTCCAGATCGCGCATGAACGCGGCCATGCGCTCAAGAACCAGATCGGAGCGCCCGCCAAACCGAGCGGAAACACCGATCACCGCCGCCACCAGATCAAGTTCCTTGAATTTATATATCGTGGCTTGCTGGCGCAACGCATGTTCCAGATCGACACCGGCCTGGACTTGCCGGTTAGCGCGCTCCAGAATTATCCGCAAGGGACCTTCAGTGCTGCCGATACCAGTCTGAAAAGCTGCGCCGATGCTGTTGCCAATCGTGACCAAGCGCACCAGAGTATCCAGGAAACCAGGCAATTGCCGGATCATGGTTCGTTGCATTTTCGAAGTTTTTAGCCAAAAATAAAAAGCCGCCAGCATTGCATATAACAATACCGTCCCTAATGCCGAGAGCCAGCCGCCGAAGATCAGCGCCAGCAATGTCAGTATGACGCCGGGTACGATTATCCGGGCGTACAGCTTGCCACTAGGGTGCTGGATTCCGGCGCGCAAAAAGAAATTGCGCAATGCTTCTGTCGTCAACTGTCGTTGCGGTACTGCTTCGTTCGCGCCCTGCGGTTGCGGTTGCAGTTGCGCCTGCTGCATTCCTTGAATCTGCCGGTTCACGAATGCCGCGCTGACATCTTGCCTGGTACGTTGCTGCGCGCGCTGCCACAACCATAGCGCGCTGCCGGTAAGCAGCAAGGCAACCGCAATCAGCCAGAGAGCAATATGCATGATTAGCGTTTCCCTGGCTGACCGCTAGTGCTGTAGCCGGGACCGCCGGTATTCGGGCTACCGGTGCTTTGCTGGCCAAGCTGGCGCTGACGCTGCAGTTTCGGCGCATGCGGAAAAATTCCCAGCGAGACCCAACGGTCCGCTTCTTCGCCATCCGCTCCGATAAAGCTCTCGTGCCGATACAGCTCCTGCAGGGTGATGATGTTGTCGCCCATGCCGGTTACTTCGGTAATCGAAACGATGCGTCGCCGTCCATTCGAAAGGCGGCCGATTTGTACGATGAAATCGAGCGCGCCGGCGATCTGACGCCGGAGGCTGCTTTCGCTGCCTTGAAAGCCGGCGAAACCTGCCAGCATTTCAATCCGGTAGAGGCATTCGCGCGGCGAATTGGCGTGGATCGTGCCCATCGAGCCGTCGTGGCCGGTGTTCATCGCTTGCAGCATTTCCAGCACTTCGGCGCCGCGCACCTCGCCGACGATAATCCGGTCAGGGCGCATGCGCAGGCTGTTGCGGATCAGGTCGCGGATGCTGACTGCGCCGGCGCCTTCAAAACCGCCGAGACGGGACTCCAGGCGCACCACATGCGGATGGTTAAGCGACAGCTCCGCAGTATCTTCCACCGTGACGACGCGTTCGTTTTCAGGGATGAAAAACGCCAGCGCGTTGAGCAAGGAAGTTTTACCTGAGCTGGTGCCGCCCGATACCAGAATATTGCATCGGGCCTTGACTGCGTTATCCAGCAGTGAATAGATCTCGTCATTCATGGTGCCGAGATTGAGCAGATCGGTAGGCTTCAGCGGCTCCTTGCGGAATTTGCGAATCGAGACCATGGGGCCGTCTACCGACAGCGGCTCGATCACCACGTTCAGACGGCCGCCATCCGGCAGGCGCGCATCCACCATCGGATTCGATTCGTCCAGACGGCGTCCCAGCGGCGCCAGGATCCGCCTGACGATACGCAACAAGTGCGCGTTATCGGTAAAGCGCAGCGTCTCACGCTGCAATATGCCGTGGCGCGATACAAACACATCGTTGTAGCCATTGATCAGGATATCTTCGACCGTCATATCGGCCAGCAAGTCTTCCAGCGGGCCCAGTCCGGCCAACTCCTTGGTCAAGGCATCGGCGATCTGCCGCACCTCGGATTCATTCAAGGGGATCCGTTGCAGGCGTACAAAGCCATCGACATCCAGATTGACGAATTGCTGGATCGCGCTGCGCGACCAGCGTCCGAACTCCGCCCCCAGTTCTTCGATCCGCGTCAACAGATGATCGTAAGCCGCCGTCTTGATATCCTGGAATTCCTGGGTATTCGAGAACGTCTGGTCGTCATCCGCAAATTCAATCTGGTTACTCACGTTTATATCTCCCGTCTTTCATCAGGGGCCGCTGCTTGTCTGTCTTCTTCATGTGGCTGGACAGGTTCCGGGTGAGCGGCGCAGATCGGTCTAAATCACGCTTGCATCAATTAAATTACAGGTCTATTTCCGTAACAGTATTTTTGGGAGCCAACGCCCCACACCCAACTTGTGCGGCACGGTTTCCTCGTGGTTGAGCAAGCCATCGATCAGTCCATCAACTGCGCGTACATAGGAATCGTGAGGAGCAACTTCATGCAACAGCTTGCCGCGATTGGCGCTGGCGGTGAGTTTCAACGTGCGCTCCGGCAAAGTGGCCAGCAAAGGCAGCTTGAAGCGTTCAGCGATCTGATTGGCGCCCATGCCGAAACGGTCATCATAACGATTCACCACCAGATGGCGCTTGCCATCATCCGGATGGCGACCATTCAGCTCTTGTAGAGTGCCGGCCAGCGACACCAGCGCACCGACGCTTTGGTCGGTCACCAGCCATACCTGATCGGCGGCGCCGGTCAGGTTGGCGATAAATTCGTGGTTGGTGAAGCCGCCCAGATCGGCGATCAGCACATCGAAATAAAGACGTAGGCGATCCAGCAAAGCCAGCGCATCGTGATGCGATACGGTGCGCATCTCGCTCAGGCTATGCGGCAATGAAATCACGGTAACGCCACCGGGACTGCGCGGTAACGCTGTATGCACCAGCGTTTCGTCAAAGCGGCGCAAATTGCGCACTGCTTCCGCGAAATCGAAATTACCCGTGGCGCTCAGGTACAACTTGCCATCGCCGGCAGGCAGTCCGAGATCAAGCAATGCCACCCGGCTATCGGCTGCGATCCGCTTACCGCCATGAATACCATTACGTTGCTGAATCATGTCCGCCAGATGCGCAGCCAGGGTGCTGGTGCCGATGCCAGAACGAACGCCGAGCAGAGTTACCAGCTTACCGCGCTTGACCGGCGCCGGATTGCGCGCCGCCGCCTTTGCCAGCACGCGCTGAACCACTTCGCGGGCCTCGTCTTCGGAGGCGCTGACGTCGATGAAATCACTCACGCCGGCGCGCAACGCCGCCACCGTACCTTCGGGGAAAGCCATGGAACCGACAGCCACCAGCGGCAGAGTTGGAAGTGTTTTACTCAGTGCGCGCGCGAGCTCAATCGCGTGTGCGGTGATGCCAGGCGAATCAAGCGACATCACGCCGGCGTGATCGTGTGCATGCTCAATGCCTGAAAAATCCAGTAAAACCAGCAAAGGATTAAGTTCGACTATACGTGACAACAGCTCCGCTACATCGGCCTTTTCTTGCAGCAAGGTACCCCACTTACCGAGGGCGGCCCCAAGCCATTCGGCCTGCGTACTATTGCGCGAGCAAAATACGAAGCGGCTGAGCGACGTCAATTCATTCAAAGCTTTGTTACGAGCATTCATCATGTGATCCAAAAATGGTTGTCGCTTACTTCGAAAATCCCGGCAACTCGTCTCGACTTGCTCCTCCTAGCAGATAGCTGCCCCACGCGGTTCCCCCGGTATTGCGGCGCTCGTTCTCACCTGGCGTTGGCAGCGGCACATCTTTTGCGATGGCTTGCACCACATGCGGCGTCACGATGATCACCAGTTCTTTATCGTCCTGCGTATAGTTCATGTTGCGGAAAAAACTGCCTATGATCGGCAGATCGCCAAGTAGTGGAATTTTTTCCACATTCGATTTTGTGGTGCGCGATACCAGCCCGCCGATAATGAAACTTTCCCCGTCGCCCAGTTCCACCGTGGTGTCGGCGCGGCGGGTGGTAATTGCCGGGATAGATACGTTGTTTGATGTGATGGCGTTGGTATAGTCGAGCTCGCTGGCCTCCGGAGCAACTTTCAATGCAATCCGGCCTTTCGCCAATATGGTTGGAGAAACCGTCAGACCGATACCGTAAGGCTTGTACTGGATAGTGATTGACCCCAAGCCCGCGGATTGCGGGATCGGCAGCTCCCCTCCCGCCAAAAAACTTGCACTCTGTCCTGACAGGGCGGTCAGCGTGGGTTCGGCCAACACCCTGGCAAGACCATTGGTTTCAATCAGGCGCAGGTTACTGGTCAAGCTGTAGCTGCCTCGGGTAAGTGAAGTCAGCAGGCCTACGGCCGAAGATGCCGTATTTAAACCACCATTGGACGCAAGATTGCTGCCGAGATTGAAACTGAAATTTCCGCGCTTCAGGGTGGCGCCAAAGTCAAAGCCAACCGCCTTCAGCACCTGCTTGCTGAACTCGACGATCTTGACGTCTATCTGCACCACACTGCCGCTGCTGATGTTGGAAATATCAAGCACCTTACCTTTGCCAACCGCATCGGCTGCAACCGCACTGCTGCCCAAATGGTCCAGCAACGACGGCGCCTGGCCACTGATCAACGCGGCACCGCCTTGTACGTGCACCTCGGCGCCGGGTTGGCCTGCCATCGTCGACTGCAAGTCGCCTTGCACCTTGATGCGCCAGGTCTTGGCTGGCAATCCCTTGGCCCATGCAGTCACTGTAGTGCTGCCCGCCTTTTTCCCGACCAGGATCACGCTGCCGTTTTTGCCGCCGCTACCTTTCACCATCATTACATCTGCGACTTCGGGGTCGGCAATGGCAATGCGTTCCAGCGTGCCGTTAACCGGCAGGCTTTGCTGTTCGCGCGCGCCCAGCGAAATATCAGCGGCGTCGACGGCGGCCATTGATATTGCGGGGATGATATTGGCACTCAATAACAACGGCAGAAATAGGTCGTGAATTTTCATGAGTGCGAGTTATCCTGTTATTGATATAAGCCAGTCATTACACAATGTCTACGCATCAAAAAGCGACCGACTCCCGTTGGGTGCCACGAATCACTTCCACTGTGCCCCCACGCACAGCCCCTGCAGCCGCCGCTTTGGTGGCCACTGCCGCTACGTTGCGAGTCGCTGGTTTATGGCCCGGAGATGATTTCGAATCGGCGCTCAGACCATCTATTTCGATCCCTGCAAATGCCTGGTTATCAGGCTGTTTCAACGCTTCCTGCTGATCGCGCGTCAGATCCTTTTTTGCCGTCAGCACAGCAGGAATCTGCGGAAATAAGGCAACGTCGGAAATGGTTTCATCGCTGGGGCTGCGCAATGCCAGCGTCAGCTTGCCGTTCTGGGTTGCCAGCAGCAGTCTGTTGACATCGGCAACCGGCGTCGCCAATACCGCAGTACGCGGCGCCTGCTGTTGGGATTGCTGTGCGCCCTGTGACGGTTGTGCGGATTGGGAGGACTGTTGTGCCGGCGCTATGCCGGCACTGCCACCACTGGTCGCAGTACCGATCACGGCCGTTCCGTACGAAAGCACATGTACCCGCGACAGCAGCAAGCGCGACTGCGTTGTAGTGATGTCTTGCGACTGTTTGAGCGTGAAAAAAACATCCACATAATCCCCCGGCTGGACACGATTGCCGGCGCCGACAATTTCATCGACAGCTATCGCCACCGCCCGTTCGCCATCCGCCAGCTTGACAGACAGGCCACTGGCCAGGCCGC
Source organism: Collimonas sp. (assembly GCF_039923675.1). Classification (GTDB taxonomy): domain Bacteria; phylum Pseudomonadota; class Gammaproteobacteria; order Burkholderiales; family Burkholderiaceae_D; genus Collimonas. The sequence goes on along the minus strand of NZ_JBDTCG010000059.1, from coordinate 42,213 downwards.
TTTCCGTAATGGGTGTACCGGTGCCGATGTCAATCAACGGGATTTTTCCAACTACAGAACTAGCCTGGTTGTATGCACCCGCAGGATTGATCGGTAGCGTCACCAGGCTGATATCGTTGGTGGTGATTACCTTGCCCGCCTCCAGCGCACGTGCCGCAACGATCACCTCGTATTGCTGGGAAGATTTGCCAATTGCCGCCGGCGCCGGCGCAATCGTCAGCGGTGGACGGCTGCCGAGCCACCAGGCCACAAACGCAAGCCCGAGCGCTGCCATTACCAGTATTGCTGCCACAATTTTTGTCAGATTATTCATAGCGTGTAATCGATGCCTATCCGAACGAAGAGATTGTCCAAAATGGTTTTCTTGTCAAATTCAAATCAACAGAAGTCCAACCACTGATTGATCCGAGATCGATAAAAAATTCATCCAATAAATTCCCACGCGTGCGAAGACCGTATTCAATCAATCTGCACCGTGGCCTTGCTCGTCAGCGTGTTTGGCACTGCAACATTCATGAGCGACCCCAGCAGTAGTGGCACCAGCGGATGCGCGCGATAGGGGTATATGACATTGACAGTGATGCATTGTGCAGTGGTGCCAGCAGGGAAGGTGCAGGTGAATGGTCCGACCGGCGCGCAGACTGCGTTAGCACCCAGCCAGCTGATCATTTGGTTGGCGGTATTGCAGCCATTCGGCCCGCGATTCGCCGCGATAGGGGTATAGCGCAGCGCAGCGCGCGCGCCCTCTTCGGCCGCCATGGTCAGAGATTGCTGCGCCAGGAAAATCAACACATAGGTGATGATCCCATATAGCAGCAAGAAGAATACGGGAAAGATCAAAGCAAACTCTATCGCTGCAATACCGCGCTGAGCAACGCTCTTGGCCCCTCGATCCATATCCGGATGAGCTGCACGTTTATATTGGTTATACATCCCTGCTCCTGTTCTTCACAGCCGAAGCGATTCATACATTAGCGACACGCGCTCTACTGACATGTACGATGTACACAAGAACTCAGGTAAAACCTGGAACAACTCCAGCACTCTGCATCCCGGCCCAAGCCCCCGCTAGTGCCAAATATGCTGCAAAAGGAATACCAATTCGGTTGCCGCGTTTCTCCAGAATGCGTTGATATAAAATCCAGCCGGCTACTCGCGTTGCAACCACTTGCAAACCCGGCGCCAGCCCCAGCCTCAAGACATAGACTGCAACAGCGTGCACGCCGGCGATCGCCGAAGCAATCAAGAACACCGGCAACAGTGCGCTTGGTCCAAGCAAAAAACCAAGCACGGCAAAAAACTTGACATCACCTGCCGCCATCGCGCGCAAGACGTAGAATGGCAAGAAAAATGCCAATCCCAACATAAAACCGTAGATTGCGCTTCCCCAGGCCATTCCATTCAACCCCGCGCCTGAAGCTGCAAGCCAGCCTAGCTGCGCTGCCATCGCCATCAGGAGCAACTTGTTGGGAACCCGCCGGAACAAATAGTCATACAGGAATATCGCGGCGCAAAACAACAAGAACAGCGGCAAGAGAATGCTCATGTCCGGTATGTTTTTCTCTGTCCAGCCAGTCGCTGAGAATGGCCGGACAGTTCATGGTTTCCGGTTGATAGTTCGGTTGAATTCTCAGGTGGCAGGTATCTGAGCAGCGATATAAGCGAATATCGTTTGCAGCTTGGTACCTAGAAGAGTGACCCCACCTATTATCACCACCGCAACCAGCCCGGCAATCAGACCATACTCAATCGCCGTAACGCCATCTTCGTCCCGAAGAAATTTCATTAATTTGACGTTCATTGTGATCTCCTAAAGAAACACCATCGCATTAAAGAGGTAGTCCCTGGCACTGCAATCCAGACGAATAAAAACAAGCTATCTGATTACAAATAACCACTCCCAAATCCGGACTACGCAGTATCAGCATAGCCCCGATTAAAAATTACCTCAAGATAAATTTTTCTCTTAAGAAACTTATTATTAGAGTATTACCTCTACTCACATTTTCATAGGTAAACCGCGACTTCATATTGAAATATTGTTTTACATTGTGAAAAAATGCTTACATGAAAACAAGTAAAAATTACCTCATAGAAATTTAACAATTAACTATTGACGTGTGTTTTCGATAGCTTTTTCCGACATGAAAATGCAGTGTAATTTCTGTATTTTGAGGGCTTGAAAAAAACACCGGAAACGCCGCTCACCGGCAGCTTTATTCGCTGCGGCGCGTTAATTGTTAAAAGCCCGGGTTGGCTGTGGATGACGAGCAGTTGATTGTAGTCAACATAAAATCATGCTGCTCGGCATGAATCAAGATCCATTTAAGCTGCCGTGAGGCAAGACTCAATCCATCTGATACGAATATATGGCGTTTACGCGTGGCGAACGCGAACTGGAATTGACGGGAAGATCCGCCACCGGCTTGGCCACCGACAGGTCTAGCGAGTAGTAATGGCCGTCTGTAAACCGTACCCCCAGCGCAACAGAGCCCAAAGTGTCGTGCATCAAAGGACCTGCATTGGAATACACTCGAGAATGGTCCACCAGAAAATACGGTTGCACCGATTTCAGGTAGGTGTAGCTCATGGGAAACAGACGGTTTACTTCCGCCGATATGCCCCAGCCTTTGTCGCCGGCGACTTCTCCTGAAGGATAAGCCAGGCCGAACAATCTCCCGCCGAAACCAATCTGCTCCGAGGTCGGCAAAATATTGCTGCTGTACTGCGTGCTGGCCGCCACCGCAACGCCAAAGCCGCCGGGCAGCTGGTTCGATTGCGATGCTTGCAGGGTGACACGGGTGAAGCCCAAATCTACATTATTCGTCGGGCTCTTGGTCCCCAGAGAACTAATGGCTTTATAAACGCCGACACTCAACTGGCGCGTCTGCTGCAATTTTTCAGGACTTGTTTTAACGTCGACCCACGCCGCTTCCGCACTCAATACCCGCACTTGCGAACTGATCTCAACCGTCATCGGCGTAGTAGGTATCGCGGCCGTGAATATTTGGCTGTTTTCGGCGCCATAAGCACCGCCGGTGACCGTCAGGCTATGCGTGTTATCCAAAATTACCGGATAACTGAGAGAACCGCCGACGTGCGTGGTTTTAGTTTGGTATTGCGTCAGATAGTTCAGGGGAGCCAATGCAGCATTTTGCGGTTCAGCCCGATAATCCGACAAATTCAGTCTTCCCAACAAGCCATCGCTGCCGATCGGCTGGACATAATTGAGCGCATAGAATTTTTCATGCTGGTCGCCGCTCGGTTGCAGCGTACTCACCGTCACCTGCTCGCCCAGCGGCGTCAGACCGTTGCTGCTGGCGGTCAGCAAGCCGCGGATGCCTGATTGCAGGTTATCGGCGCCGATGCCTGCGGTAATCGGGTTCCGTTTCACCGTCAGCACCATGTCTGCAGCGCCATCGGTGGTGGTCGGCGGCGCCACGTTGGCGACAATCTTGACGCCTGGCTGCAAGCTGAGAATACCCGCGACCCGTTCAAAAGTCGCGCGGCGTAACGGCCGGTCTTGCTGCAATTGTTCGGCGATCCGCTTCAGGCGCTCTTCGCTGCCACCCGGGTTGCCTTCAACCTTGACGTTCTGGACGTAGCCTTCCACCAGCGTGATCAGCACCACATTATTCTCGAAGCTCTGGGCCGGCACGAAGGCAAAGGATAGCGGATAACCGCGGTCCTGATACATCTGCGTGACCTTGTTGGCGGCGGCCAGCAATTCTGCCACGGTGGTATCGCGGTTGGCCATCGGCGCGAACAGCGCCGCGACTTCTTCGAATGGCAAGGCCTTGCCGCCGGCGATCTTGAAACTCGAAGGAGTCAAATGACTTGCCAAGAGTTTTTGCATGGCCGGATCGACCGGCTGCGTCTGTACATTGATGGTCACCGTCGGGCTGGCCGGCGCTTCGGTCTTGGGCAGGGCATCGGTCGGATTGCCTTGCAACGGACTGCGCGAATCGGCAAGCGCGGGCGCGGCAGTCAGCGTCATCAGCCAATAGGCGCTGCTGGCCAGGATCAATCCAGCGCGGCGGGAGCACTTCGATTTAAATAGTTGCATGCGGCTACGGCTCTCGTTCGTTATCGACGGCAAAACCATTCTATTCATCGCGGTCTGAAAGCAGGACCTGAAGTCACTGTTAAAGTACGGCAATAATTCATTCAGTGCAACTATTTTATTCTGCAATGCGTTGTCAATCCGCTGTCAATCTGTCTCGATCTGATTTGACGTATTGACTTCCTGGAAAACAAAAAGCCTTGGTAAAAACCAAGGCTTTTTGCATCCCCCTGCCGCCTTTTATTTTTTGCTCGAAGCGCCCAGCAAACCACCCAAAAGACCGCTCGATTGGCCGCTACCGCTGGCGCCTGTCGTGCCGCCTGAAATGCCGGAGGTCAGGCCGGCAACCAGGTTAAGCACCGGAGCCAATGGGCTGGCTGCAGTGCCGCCGGCGCCCGCGGTTCCACCCAAGCCGCCTAACAAGCCAGTGACAGGAGCCAATGGGCTGCCTGTGCTCCCACCGGCGGCACCGCTAACCGCACCGGTCAGGCTGCCTAGCAGGCCGGTCACTGGCGCCAGGATATTGCCTGCTCCGCCGCCACCGCCAACACTGCCGGTCAAGCCGCCCAGCAAGCCTGTGACAGGAGCCAGAGGCCCACTACCGCCGGCGCCGCCGACAGCGCCGGTCAGGCCACCCAGCAAGCCCGTGATTGGAGACAATGGGCCGCCGGCGCCGGCAGCGCCGCTAAGGCTGCCGGTCAAACCATTCACGACACCAACCACAGGGGCCAGCGGGCCGGTAAGCGCGCCCAGCAATGCGTTGTCAACCGGTTGCAAGATACCGCCGGTCTTGCTACCCAGCAGCGGCTGGCCGGTACCGGTAATGCCATTGGTGGACAGCCCCCCCACCAGGTTGCCGGTATTGCTTACCACCGGCCCCAGATTGCTGACGACAGGCACGCCTGAATTAGTCAGCCCGCCGCCGACGCTGGAGACGGTATTGCCGAGCACGCCTAGCAACAGGTTAGCCGGCTGGTTGAGCGCCGTCACATTGCCGACCGTTTGCAAAACGGTGGCGGCGGTATTGGTCAATGGCACGATTGCAGTGCTGACTGTCTGCGTCAGTTGCTGTACCGGACCGGTAGTCAATGCTGTCGTTACCAGCGGCGCCACGGTGCCGGAGACGGTATTGCCGATAGTGCTGACCAGGCCGCCCACTGGCGTAGTCACGGGCGCCAGGACGCTCAGCGGACCGGCGCTGCCCAGGCTTGAGACCACCTGGCCGGCGCTGTTCACGGTAGCGCCAACCTGAGCCACCACGCCGCCGGTGCTGCCGACGGTAATGCCAAGCGGATTTTGCGCAGTGCCGATCTGGCCAAGGCCATTGGTCAGGCCGCCGCCCAGCACGGTGACGATGCCGCTGGCGTTATCTATCAGGCCTGACAGTGCTGTCTTGGTGCCTGGCATCAATGGCAATTGACTGACGATTGTGTTGCCGGCGCCATCAACCGCTGTACCGACGCTTGAGACCGTCGTGCCGAGATTCGACAGCGCATTGCCCGCTGCCGCTGGCGTGACCGGAGTCACCGGCGTAACCGGGGTGACCGGCGTCGTCGGCGTGGTAGGGCTAGTCGGTGTCGTGCCACCGGGACCGGTGCCGGCAGTGGTGCCGCCGGCTCCCCCTCCTGTCAGGCTGCCACTACCGCCGCAACCGCTGAGCAGCGCTGTCAGTAACATGGACGCCGCCAGCAATCCGCTTTTTTTCGATGCTTTCATGATCTATCTCCCTTTTTGATGAATCGGATAACAGCTATGCCTACTGTCTTTCCGCAAAGAGCGTGCCAGCCGGAAATGCAAGCAAACCCGTTGCCGAGGCACATCATCCAATTTTCAAAAAGAGAAAATAAATCCTTATAAATCAATGACTAGCAGAAATTTTACTATATATAATCTTATGTTGGACTGCGCTGCCACCACGTTCTCTGACACGTAACATGTAACGTAACAACAAGGAACATCGCTCGCCCGGCGGCTTCAAAACAATAACAAAATCGCCATTTATCCACTGCGCCGCAACAGCCTATAATGGAGGCTTTCGATCGTCACCTGAAAACCGCCAGCTATGCCCAAGTCCCTGGAAAATTTACTGGTCGTGGGAATTTCATCCCGCGCGCTATTCGATCTGGAAATCGAGGAAACCATCTTTCGCCAGCAAGGGCTGGGGGAATATCGCCGCCATCAACTGCTCAACGAAAATCAGATCCTCAAACCTGGCGCCGGCTACGCGCTGGTAAAAGCGCTGCTGAAACTCAACCAGCTGACCGGCCAGCGTTTCGTCGAGGTGGTGGTGATGTCGCGTAATTCCAGCGAAACCTCGATGCGCATCTTCAACGCGATCAAACATTACGATCTCGACATCACGCGCGCGGTGCTGTCCGGCGGCGCCTCGCTGGCGCCGTACCTGCAGGCTTTCAATGTCAGCCTGTTCTTGTCACTGCACGAAGATGACGTGCAGGCCGCAGTCAATTCCGGCGCTGCGGCGGCGCTGTTGTACCAGATGCCCGACAACGCCATGGAAGAACTGGACCAGATTCGCATCGCCTTCGATGGCGACGCCGTGATTTTTTCAGATGAATCGGAAAGGATCTACCAGGCCGAGGGAATTGAGGCATTTGAAAAACACGAGCGCGAAAACGCACTGTTGCCCTTGCCGCAAGGCCCGTTTGCGCGGCTGCTGCTGGCGCTGTCCTACATCCAGAACAATTTCAAGAACCCCGATGGCCACGCCGCGCCGATCCGCACGGCGCTGGTGACGGCGCGTTCCTCGCCGGCCCACGAGCGCGTGATCCGCACCTTGCGCGCCTGGGATGTCGCGATCGATGAAACCTTCTTCATGGGCGGCCTCGTCAAATCCGACGTGCTGGCGGCCTTCAAGCCACACATGTTTTTTGACGACCAGCCCGGCCATTGCGACCGCGCCGCCAGCCGCGTGCAAACCGGCCGTGTGCCCTTGATACAGTCCGACAACCTCAAATAGATCGTCGCAACGCTCAGGCGGTCGGCAAGGTATAAGCCTTGAACTGCTCACGCAATTTATTTTTCAGCAGCTTGCCGGTCGCCCCGATCGGCAAGGCGTCGACGAATGCGACGTCATCCGGCGTCCACCATTTGGCGACTTTGCCTTCGAAAAATTTCAGCAGTTCCGCAGTACTGACTTCCGCGCCCGGCTTGCGCACCACCACCAGCAAGGGCCGCTCATCCCACTTCGGATGGAAGATGCCGATGCAAGCCGCCATCTGCACTGCCGGATGCGCCATCACGATATTTTCAAGATCGATGCTGCTGATCCATTCACCGCCGGATTTGATCACATCCTTGCTGCGATCCGTGATTTGCATGTAGCCGTCGGCATCGATGGTCGCCACATCGCCGGTCGGAAACCAGCCGTCCTGCAGGATATCGGCCCCCTCATTCTTGAAATAGCTGTCGACAATCCACGGCCCCTTGACCAGCAAATTACCATAGGTGACGCCATCCCACGGCAGCTCCTGGCCGGCATCATCGACGATTTTCATATCGACGCCGTAGATCGCATGGCCCTGCTTTTGCAATAGCAGTTCCTGTTCTTCCAGGGGCAGCGACAAATGCCTGGTTTGCAAGGCGCCGGTGGTCCCCAGCGGCGACATCTCGGTCATGCCCCAGGCATGCACCACCTCCACGCCGTAGCGATGATGCAAGCTCTTCATCATCGCCGGCGGACAGGCCGAGCCGCCGATAATGGTGCGCTTGAAACTGGAAAAGCGCAGATTGTTCTGATCCATATAATTCAGCAGGCCCAGCCAGACCGTAGGTACGCCGGCGGACATGGTGACCTGTTCCTGCTCGAATAATTCGTACAAGGATTTACCATCCAGTCCCGGTCCCGGAAACACCATTTTTGCGCCGGTCAAAGGCACGGCATACGGCAAACCCCAGGCATTCACATGAAACATCGGCACTACCGGCAGCACGGCGTCGCGGCCGGAAATATTCATGGTATCCGGCATGGTCGAAGCCAGCGAATGCAACACGGTGGAACGATGCGAGTACAGCGCGCCCTTGGGATTGCCGGTGGTGCCAGAGGTGTAGCACAGGCTGGAGGCGGAATTTTCGTCGAACAGCGGCCAACGGTAATCGTCCGCACTGGCCGCCAGCAGCTCTTCGTAGCACAGCAGATTGGGCAGATTGCTGTCCACCGGCATATGCTCACGGGCGCACAGGGCGATATAGCCCTTGATGGTCTTGGCCAGCGGCGCCACCGCTTCCACCAGCGGCAGGAAGCAGGTATCGAACAACAGATATTGGTCTTCGGCGTGGTTGGCGATATAGCCGATCAGGTCTGGATGCAGGCGCGGATTAATTGTATGCAGCACCGCGCCGCAGCCGGAGACCGCGTAGTAGGCTTCCATATGCCGGTAACCGTTCCAGGCCAGCGTGGCGACCCGCTCGCCCATCCTGACGCCGAGTGCGGCGAGGGCATTGGCGAGCCGCCGCGAGCGCCGATGACACTCGCTGTAGGTGTAGCGATGCAGATCGCCCTCAACCCGCCGCGAAACGATTTCATTGGCGCCGAAATAGCGGTCGGCGTGCTGGATGATGCTGGAGATGAGCAAGGGCTGGCTCATCATCTGCCCCATCAGCGGGCTCTTCGGATACTCGGACATCGCATCTCCTGAAAATTATAGTGCTGCTGTTTTAACTATAATTTACACGTTTTATCTCTCTTGCGACCAACTAAAACGTGTCCGGCGATACCTTTCCGAACCAATAAAAAAGGGCCCTGCTTCGCCGCCGATCATCTGGCGCTAAAGCTGGGCCCTTCTATTTCTGCTAACTGCTTCTATATAGATCTTAGCGCGCCGAGATGGCATCCACCACGCACAAGGCGGTCATGTTGACGATACGGCGCACGGTGGCCGATGGCGTCAGGATATGCACCGGCTTGGCGCAACCGAGCAAGATCGGACCCACCGCAACGCCATTGCCGCAAGTGTTCTTGAGCAGGTTGTAAGCGATATTGGCGGCGTCGATATTCGGCATCACCAGCAAATTGGCATCGCCTTTCAGCGCCGAGTCCGGCATCAATGTACGGCGCAGCTCGATGTTGAGCGCGGTATCGCCATGCATTTCTCCGTCCACTTCCAGATCCGGCGACAGTTCCTTGATGATGGCCAGTGCGTTGCGCATCTTCTGTGCCGAAGCACTGTTGCTGGAACCGTAGTTGGAGTGGGACAGCAAGGCTACGCGCGGCTTGATGCCGAAACGCAGCATCTCTTCCGCCGCCAGGATTGTGATCTCAGCTAATTGCTCGGCAGTCGGCTCTTCGTTGACGTGCGTATCGACCAATACCAATTGGCGATCAGTCAGGATCAAGGCATTCATCGCTGCGTAGACATTGACGCCTTCGCGCCGGCCCAAGACCTTGTCGATGTAGTTCAAATGCAGGCTGGTAGTGCCGTAGGTGCCGCAGATCATGCCGTCGGCGTGGCCCTTGTGGATCGCCATCGAACCGATCAGCGTGTGGCGGCGGCGCATTTCCAGCTTGGCATATTGCTCGGTCACGCCCTGGCGCTTGGTCATGGCCAGGAAGGTTTGCCAGTAGTCGCGATAGCGCTCGTCGAAATCCGGATTGATGACTTCGAAATCGACATCCGCTTTCAGGCGCAGGCCGAAACGTTCGATACGTTGCTGCAGCACCGCCGGACGGCCGACCAGAATCGGCCGCGCCAGGTTTTCATCGACCACCACTTGCACGGCACGCAAGACACGTTCTTCTTCGCCCTCAGCATAGACGATGCGCTTCTTCTCGGCTGGCGTCTTCTTGGCGGCCTGGAACAATGGCCGCATGAAGGTGCCGCTGCGATAAACGAATTGCTGCAGCTTGTCGATATAGGCTTCCATATCCTGGATAGGACGGCTAGCCACGCCGGAAGCCACCGCTGCCAGCGCGACTGCCGGTGCAATCTTGATCATCAGGCGCGGATCGAACGGCTTCGGAATGATGTACTCGGGGCCGAACGACAGGTTGGTAATGCCGTAAGTGGTGGCGACGATGTCCGATTGCTCGGCTTGCGCCAGTTCGGCGATCGCATGCACCACGGCGATTTCCATCTCGCGAGTGATAGTGGTAGCGCCGCAATCCAGCGCGCCGCGGAAAATGTACGGGAAGCAGAGGACGTTGTTAACCTGGTTCGGATAATCCGAACGGCCGGTCGCCATGACAGCGTCGTCGCGCACGGCCTTGACGTCTTCCGGCAGGATTTCCGGGCTCGGATTCGCCAGCGCCAGCACCAGCGGCCGCGGCGCCATCGCCTTCACCATGTCTTGCTTGAGCACGCCACCTGCCGACAGGCCGAGGAAAATATCCGCGCCCGGCATCAGTTCGGCCAAGGTGCGCGCATCGGTCTCGCGTGCAAAACGCAGCTTGTCCGGATCCATCAGTTCGACCCGGCCGTTGTAGACCACGCCGGCCAGGTCGGTGACGAAAATATTTTCAATCGGGAAGCCGAGATCGACGATCAGGTCGAGGCAGGCCAGCGCCGCGGCGCCCGCGCCCGACACCACCAGCTTGCAGTTCTTGATGTCTTTGTTGACTACCTTGAGGCCATTGAGAATCGCCGCGCCGACGATGATAGCGGTACCGTGCTGGTCATCGTGAAAGACCGGGATCTTCATGCGGTCACGCAACTTGCGTTCGATCTCGAAGCACTCAGGGGCCTTGATGTCTTCCAGGTTGATGCCGCCGAAAGTCGGTTCCAGCGAGGCGATGATGTCGCACAGCTTGTCCGGATCGTGCTCGTTGATTTCGATGTCGAAGACGTCGATGCCGGCGAATTTCTTGAACAGCACGCCCTTGCCTTCCATCACCGGCTTGGAAGCCAGCGGACCGATATTGCCCAGGCCCAGCACGGCGGTGCCGTTGGTGATGACCGCGACCAGGTTGCCGCGCGCTGTGTAGCGGAAGGCGTTGGCCGGATCGGCGACGATTTCTTCGCAGGCAGCGGCAACGCCAGGGGAGTAAGCCAGTGCCAGATCGCGCTGGTTAGTCAGTAATTTGGTGGGAGTTACGCTAATTTTCCCGGGGGTCGGAAACTCGTGATATTCAAGCGCCGCTTGGCGTAATTGTAGGCGAAGCTCTTCTTTTTTATCGATCATCGAATCCATGTTCCTCTGTCCCCAAGTGTCACAAGTGAAAGTCTCTGATTTTATCAGACTGGTCGTAACCGGCTATGCGAATTTCGCATGGTGAATAGCGATTTCACATAGTTGTATATTTGCAATAATTATTACATATTAAAAATGCCACAAACTATCATAGTCATAAATATATGCAATTTCTAATTTCGATAAATAAAATCTATCATCTATCCCAAGGTAATAACAAAACACCCCTTCCCTGGAATAACCGAGAGAGAACACATCATGACAAACCAAGACAGCAGCATCAAATCAGTCACCATCGAAAACCTGGAAGCCGCCTTCGCCGGTGAATCCATGGCCCATATAAAATACCGCTATTTCGCCAAGCTGGCGCGCGAAGCCGGCGCCAACGACGTCGCCAAGATTTTTGAAGATACAGCGGATCAGGAAGTCATGCACGCCTTCGGCCATCTCGACCTGCTGTATCCGAAAGCGCAGTTGACCCCGGCCAAATCGCTGGAAATCGCAATTGAGGGCGAAACCTACGAATATACCGAGATGTATCCGAAATTCCGCCACCTGGCGATTGAAGAAGGCAACCAGGCCGCCGTCGCCGAATATGACGAACAAATCGCCGAATCGAAAGAACACGCGGAAAATTTCAAGCGCACCCTGGAAAAGGCTGCCAAGCGCTTTGCAGCGCTGGCCAAGGTGGAAGAACGCCATGCCAATCATTACCAGCATGCGCTGGATGCACTGAAAGCGGCATAATTGTGTATTGAACCGTGCATTGAATCGTGCACTGAACCAGCCCGGTAGCGGGGCAAAGCGTTGCCGGGCTGACCAACCAACTATTTATTACGACACACACTCACAGGAATACAAAATGAAAACTTACCAATGCATCGTTTGCGGCCTGATCTATGACGAAGCGGCCGGCTGGCCGGAAGACGGCATCGCCGCCGGCACCAAGTGGGAAGATGTCCCTGCAACCTGGGAATGCCCGGATTGCGGCGTCGCCAAGGCTGACTTTGAAATGGTAGAAATCTGAGCAGATGTTGTAAAATCAGCCGCCGCATCGCTGCAAGCGCCAACGGCGGTTGGCTGGACATCCATTTCAACAAATTAAAGCCGCTTTATTCTCACAGCTACCAATCCCCAGGAACTCCATGAAACCCATTATCATCATCGGCGCCGGCATGGCTGCATATACGTTGGCACGTGAAGTGCGCAAACTGGACAAAACTGCCGCACTGCTCATTATCACTGCCGACGATGGTGGTTTCTACTCCAAACCGATGCTGTCGAACGCTTTTGCGCAAAAGAAGATGGCGGCGCAACTGATCTCCCAAAGCGCGGTGCAAATGGCGGAGCAGGTTGGCGCCAACATCATGACCAAGACCAGCGTCAAGCATATCGATACCGCCGCCAAGGTGGTCGACACCAGCAGCGGCGCTTTCGACTATGCGCAATTGGTCATTGCAGTCGGCGCACAAGCGATACGGCTAGGCATCGCCGGCGACGCCAGCGACCGGGTGCTGTCGGTGAATCATATCGACGACTACGCCACCTTCCGCGAGAAACTGTTGATGGAACAGCCGCACACGGAGCCGGCCACGGCCCGCGTGGTGATTCTTGGCGCAGGCCTGATCGGCTGCGAATTCGCCGACGATTTGGCGCTGCACGGCCACAAAGTCACATTGGTTGATCCGAATCCGTTGCCGTTGGCAGCTCTGGCGGCGCCGGCGTTGTCGCAAGGCTTGCACGCTGCGCTCACCGCCCGTGGTATCGACCTGCGGTTAGGCACTACTGCCGTCAGCGTCGATCACGCTGACGGTGCGATCAAGGTCACCTTGGCCAACGGCGAAACTGTCATTGCGGATGTGGTGTTGTCTGCCGTCGGCTTGCGCCCTGACCTGACATTGGCGCAAGCGGCGCAACTGAAAACCGGCCGCGGCATCATTGTCGATAGCCATGGCCGTACCAGCGCCGCCGATGTGTATGCGCTGGGCGATTGTGCCGAATACCTGGTCGACAGCGAAGGCCGCACCAGTCCGCTGCCTTACATCGCGCCGATCCTTACCGCCGCGCGGGCGATTGCCAAGACATTGACCGGCGAAGATACTGCCATCGATCTCAAGCACTCTCCGGTCATCGTCAAAACCCCAAGCTACCCGCTGGCGCTGGTGCCGCCGCCAATGCACGCTGTCGCAACAGGCCGCTGGGAAACCGAAGTGGATGGCGTCACCACCATCTGCCGGTTCTTTGATGCACAAGGAATAATGGTTGGTTTCGGCGTCGCGCCGCAGGAAGCGAAAATCAGGCAAGCCTTGATGGTGGCGTTGGGAACAAGCGCTTCAGAATAGACGATATAAACTTGTTGCAGTCATTCCCGCGAACGCGGGAATGACTCGGTCGGAAATGACTCGGTCGGAAATGACTCGGTCAGAAATGACTCGGTCGGAAATAACCGCACTTTTCCAGCTATCCACGTGGGCAAAACTGCCTGCCCATCCTACGCAAACTCCGCAATCAGCTCGACAATCTCTGCACCGTAGGTCTCCAGCTTTTTCTCGCCGACCCCACTCACCCCACGCAAATCATCCAGCGACCCGGGCTGCGCCTTGGCGATTTCGCGCATGGTCGCATCGTGGAAAATGACATAGGCGGGAACGTTATGCTTGCGCGCGGTTTCGACCCGCCACCAGCGCAGTTTCTCGAAAATGGCCTGCTCCAGCGTCGACAGATCGGTCTCGACATAACCCTTGGATTTGCCGCTGCTGCGTTTCTGTTTGACCGGTTTCTGGTATTGCCGCAACTGCACCGGATGTTCGCCTTTCAGCACCGGCCGCGCAGCGTCGGTCAGCTTGAGCGCGCTGTATGCTTCATGGTCGACCGTAATCAGGCCGAGTGCAATCGATTGCCGCAGAATCGCCCGCCATTCCGCCTCGCTGCGATCGCTGCCGATGCCGAAGGTGGACAGCTGATCGTGCCTCCATTGCTTGATCTTGTCGGAATCTATGCCGCGCAAGACATCCATGACGTGCATCGCGCCGAAACGCTGGTCGACCCGGTAAATCGTCGACAGCAGTTTTTGCACCACCACCGTGGCATCGAATGATACCGGCGGATTCATGCAGGTATCGCAATTGCCGCAGCGTTCTGAACCCTGGCCGAAATAATCCAGCAGGCGCACGCGGCGGCAGTGCAGGGTTTCGCACAGGCCGAGCATCGCATCCAGCTTCACGCCCAACACTCGCTTGAAGGTCTCGCCGGCTTCCGATTCATCGATCATGCGGCGCTGTTGCACCACGTCCTGCAAACCGTACGCCATCCAGGCATTGGCAGGCCCGCCATCGCGGCCGGCGCGGCCGGTTTCCTGGTAATAGCCTTCGATGCTTTTCGGCAGATCCAGATGGGCCACGAAGCGCACGTCCGGTTTGTCGATGCCCATGCCGAAAGCGATGGTGGCAACCATCACGATGCCGTCTTCGCGCAGGAAGCGCCCTTGGTTTTTGGTGCGTTGCGCGTACTCCATGCCAGCGTGATAAGGCAATGCGGAGATCCCTTGCTGCACCAGAAATTCAGCGGTTTCCTCCACCTTCTTGCGCGACAGGCAATACACGATACCGGCATCGCCGACATGTTCGCTTTCGATGAAATCCAGCAGCTGCTTGCGGCCGTTGGCCTTTTCCACAATCTGATAGCGGATGTTGGGACGATCGAAAGAAGAAACAAACCGCGCGCCGTCTTCCAGCTGCAGACGCATCGCGATTTCTTCACGCGTCTGCTGATCGGCGGTCGCCGTCAGGGCGATTCGCGGCACCTGCGGAAAGCGTTCGTGCAGAATCGACAGCTTGATGTACTCGGGCCGGAAATCATGCCCCCATTGCGATACGCAATGGGCTTCGTCGATCGCAAACAAGGCGATCTTGGACGACTCCAGCAACTCCAGACAACGCGGCGTCAGCAAGCGTTCCGGCGCCACATACACCAGGTCGAGATCGCCGCTGCGGACGCGGCGTTCGATCTGCGCTGCTTCTTCATAGGTTTGGGTGGAGTTCAGGAAAGCCGCGCGCACGCCGACTTCCGCCAGCGCGTCGACCTGATCCTGCATCAATGCGATCAGCGGCGACACCACGACCCCGACGCCATCCCGCAACAAAGCCGGAATCTGATAGCAGAGCGACTTGCCGCCGCCGGTCGGCATCAGTACCAGCGCATCCCCGCCGTTGGCTACATGACTGACAATCTCAGCCTGCTGGCCACGGAACGAGGGATAACCGAATACCGTTTGCAGTATGTGAAGTGCTTGCGGATCGGAACTTGATGCTGCTGCTGAATTTGGCATTGATACACTTTTAACTATGATGCTTACTTAATGACTTGATTAATGACTTGACTAAGGATGCTTAACTGAGAAAACCGTTGTTGACCGCAACCAGGAGGAAAATCCCCAGCGCGATGCGATAGACGATGAACGGCCAGGTGGAGAATTTCTCCAGGAATTTCATCAGGCCCCAGATAGCGCCGAAGGCGGAAATACTAGCCACGACCAGACCGAAGATCAGCAGCATCCAGGTTTCCAGCGGCATATGCAGGTGGAACAACACCAGCAGTTCTTTCAAACCGGCCAGGGCAATCGCCGGCAAACCGAGCAGGAAAGAAAAACGCGCCGCTTCTTCGCGCTTGAAATTCAGGAACAAGGCTGCGGTCAGGGTCGAACCGGAACGCGATACGCCGGGAATCAGCGCGCCAACCTGCGCCAGGCCGACGATCAGCGCATCGCGCAACCGCATTTCACCCATGGTGCGACGATGCTTGCAACTCAGCTCGGCCAGCGCCAGCAATACGCCCATGGCGATACAGGCATAGCCGATCACGCTCAGGCTGCGCAACGGCGAGCCGCAGGCATTTAATACATGCGACAGCGACAGGCCGGCGATGCCGATCGGAATGGTGGCCAGGATGATGGCGACGCCGAGGCGGAACTGCGGACTGCTGAAATTACGCTGGCGTACCGCGGCGATGCTGCCAACGGTAACCTCGCGCACGTCGCGCCAGAAATAGCTCACCACCGCCGCCAGCGCCGCCAGCTGCATCGCTGCCGAAAACGCCGAACCGGGATCATGCCAGCCCAGCACCGCCGGCACGATGCGCATATGCGCGGTGGAAGAAATCGGCAATAACTCAGAGATGCCTTGAATTACACCGAGAATCGCTACCTGCAAATAGTCTAGCGATGCAAACCCGATATCGGTACCAGCGGAACATACACTTGCCACAACATTCTCCTGCAGAGGATTAAATGATTAGATGTTTAAAACAGAGTTGACTGCCGTGCTCAATGCGCCCAGCTGACCCAGCCGGTATAACCGGTCACGATCACGATTATCCCGAACACAATCCGGTACCACGCAAACGCGGTGAAATCATGGCTGCTGATATAGCGCAGCAACCAGCGCACGCACAGGAACGCCGAGATGAACGCCGCTACGGTGCCAATCGAAAACAAAGGGATGTCGGCCGCCGACAGCAGCGCGCGATCTTTATACAGGGAATAAATGGTGGCGGCAAACAGCGTCGGGATCGCCAGAAAAAAGGAAAATTCGGTAGCCGCCTTGCGCGACAGGCCGAACAGCATGCCGCCGATAATCGTGGCGCCGGAACGGCTGGTGCCGGGAATCAGTGCGAAGGCCTGAGCAAAGCCGATCTTCAAGGCATCCAGCGCCGTCATGTCATCGACCGATTCGACGCGCGCCACGATGTTGCCAGCACGGTTGCCGCCCTGGCTGCGCGCGCTGTTGCGGCGCTCGACCCAGAGAATCACGAAGCCGCCGATGATCAGCGCAATCGCCACCGGTAGCGGCGCAAACAGTTTTTCCTTGATCATCTTGCTGAATAGCAGGCCGAGTACCGCCGCCGGAATGAAAGCGATGATCAGGTTGATCACCAGCTTGCGCGCCTTGGGATCGCCGGGCAGGCCGCGCAAGACGGCGGCGATGCGCGCCCGGTATTCCCAGCAGACGGCGAAAATCGCGCCGGCCTGGATGGCAATCTCGAATACTTCGGCTTTTTCACGGCCGATATTGGCGGTAAAGTCCAGCAGGCTGCCGGCCAGGATCAAGTGTCCGGTCGACGAGATCGGCAGGAACTCGGTGAAGCCCTCGACCAAACCCATGATGAGAACTTTAAGCGCGAGAAGTATATCCATGTAGTGTAGTAGAGGGCAAAGTAGAAGAATAAGTAAATCGTGCGGCGGGACAAATGATACCGTCCCGGCCGCCGGCGTGTAGCGAGAGTTTTCTTAAAACAGGCGGGCTATTTTACCGGTTCGAACGTAACCACCAGGTTTTCCGGCTTGGTGGCGATACGGGTCGGCATGAAAGCGACGCCGGCATAGTGCAGATCTTCCGGCTTGAAGGTATACAACGGCAGCTTGGTCAGCAGTTGCTGCGCCAGCAGGTTGCCGATCTGGCTCACTTGCGCGGCGTAGGTATTGTCCAGGCCGTTCAGCACCAGGCTATCCAGTTTCGGGTCGGCCAAGGTCACTGCATTCTGCGCGTTATCCAATGTCAGGACGCCGGAAATCGCCATCTTGCCGCTCCATGACTTGCCCAAGAGCGGCAACGCCACCGTGACATCGGTATTCATGGCCAGGCGATTCTGCTCGACCGGCAAGCTGAGCAGGGCCTTCTCTGCCGTGATGTCAAATATACCCAGGTAACGCCGCGAAAACGGCAAACGTTTGTCGACAGATTGCTGCAATTTTTCGAGTGGGAACGCAATGTCGCGCGGACCGATAAGGGCGGCGCAGGATGCCAGCAACAGCGCGGCAAACAAGACCGGCAGCACGAAGATTGTCTTGCCTGATACAGGCCAGATTGATTTCATTCAGATTTCCTTATTTTTTGCCAACGAACAAAAACCGAGACAAAAGACAGAGACATAGATAGAGACAAATTCAGCAGCGCCGATTCTACCCTGCGGTCAATTGCTCAAGCGTTGCCAGGTAATGCATCGCATGCGTCCGGGAACTGCCACACATGTCTGCCGCGGGCTGCAAACTGGCGCAAACGGCAGGCCGTTCGGGGCTATCGAAAATCCGGCAAAGATTCGCCGGATCCAGTTGGATACAACGTACGCCCGCCGGCTTGCCTTTAGGCATACCGGGGATAGCCGACGAGATCGACGGCGCAGTACAACAGGCGCCGCAATCCGGACGGCAAGCGATGGCCGGCAGGCTCAAGTTGCGGCCCTGCCGGATGAAGCCAGTGTTGAAAACATGTAAAAATTACCAGATGCAAAGGATGGTCAAGCAAAGCCAGATTTTACCGCTATCTAGGGCCTGTTCACATTATCAGTTCCAACGGCAGCGCAGTGGTGGATTTGATCTGCTCCATTGAAAACGCCGACGACACGCTATGCAATTGGGTCAGTTTGATCAGTTTCTTGTAAAAAGCATCATAACCCTGGATATCTGTCGTCACCACTTTCAACAAATAGTCGACATCGCCGCTCATGCGGTGAAACTCCTGCACTTCCGGCAACCCCATCACCGCGGCGGCAAATTTGGCCAGCCACTTTTCATCATGCTGGCCGGTGCGCATGCTGACGAACACGGTCACCGGCAAACCGATTTTGTCGCGATTGATGATGGCGACGCGCCGTTCGATATAGCCGTCGTCCTCCAGCCGCTTCAGGCGTTTCCAGCAAGGCGTGCTGGACAGGCCTATCTTCTCGCTGAGTGCAGCGACGGACAGGCTGCCATCGATCTGGAGCGCGGACAGTATCGCATGATCGAATTTATCGAGCGCCAGCTTGTTTAGCATATTCATGCTTAATTTTTAAAATAAATAGAATTAACGTTTTCCATTTTATCAAATACAAGGGATTTTTAGTATGTCTTTACACGCCGAAAACAGTAAACTATTTGCAAGTTTATTAGCCGATGAAGAAAATGACTGAAATTTATCTCGACGGAAATGCCACCACCGCAGTCCTGCCAGCCGCAATCGAAGCGGCGACGCAGGCGATGTCACAGTGTTTTGGCAATCCCAGCAGCACGCACGCCACCGGCATCCGCGCCAAGGCCATGATGAGCCAGGCGCGGCAGCGTGCAGCGCGCCTGCTTGGTACAGGCGAAGGCCGCTTGATGTTTAATAGCGGCGCCACCGAAGGCATCCAGACTGCCGTACTTTCGGCGTTATGCGCCCTGCGTGAGCGGCAGTCCGGCGGCGAGCGCATAGGTAAATTCCTGCTCTACGGCGCCACGGAGCACAAAGCAGTACCGGAAAGCCTGATGCATTGGAATCGTTTGCTCGGCTTGAATCTGGAAATGCGCAAACTCGCGGTCGACGGCGACGGCCTGCATGATCTCGATGCTCTGCGCCTGCTTGCCAAGGATGCGGCGCTGGTATGTACCATGGCGGCCAACAACGAAACCGGCGTCATCTCCGAGCTGGCGCAGATCGAAGCGGTGTTGCAGGACAGCCGCAGCGATGCCTACTGGCTGGTCGACTGCGTCCAGGCGCTGGGCAAGATGCAGTTGAACCTGGCTGCAACACGGATCGACTACGCGACATTTTCCGGGCACAAATTGTATGCGCCCAAGGGCATCGGCATGCTGTACGTCCGTCCGGGAGCGCCTTTCACGCCGTTGATGATGGGCGGCGGGCAGGAATCCGGGCAACGTGCCGGCACTGAAAACATGGCTGGCATCGCCGCCCTCGGTGCGGTTCTGGCGGCGCTGGAAGATGGTGTCACTTTTCGCGGCCACCAGCAACTGCACGCCTTCCGTGAGCGTCTCGCCGCAAGCCTGCGCACGGCCTTTCCGGGTATCGTCTTCAATCTGCCGCTGGAAAAGACCTTGCCGACCACGCTCAACTTCTCCGTGCCTGGCCTGTCCAGCAAGGAATTGCTGGATCTTTTCGACGCCGCGCAAGTGCGGGTCAGCTCCGGCAGCGCCTGCTCGGCGGCAAAAGCAGCGCCCAGCTATGTGCTGGAGGCGATGCATCTGCCGGATTGGCGTAGCAGTTCGGCGATCCGCATGTCGTTCGGCCCCCTTGCCGACGGGGCTTTCATCAGCGCTGCCTGCGCACGCATCGAACATTGCGGCAAGGCCTGGCGTCATGGCGGACCGGCTTCTACCGTGCTCTCGGCTGCGGCTGGCGACGAAGTCGTCCAGTTCAACCTGGACGGCGCCAATGCCTGGCTGGTGGCGGACGGCGCCACCAGCAGCTGCGTCATCATCGATCCCACGCCGGCGCTGACAGTGCGCCTGGTTGCCTACGTGCGCAGCCAGAACTACCGGCTGTGCGCCATTCTTTGTAACGGCCTGCAGCCCGATGGCCAGACAGCCAGACTTGAACTGATGCAGGAGTTGGGCGGCCATGCCGATTACGACGAATTTGGCTGGCCGGGGCTGCAAGGCTCGCCAATGGCGGAGATCATTCTGGGCGCGCGGAAATTGCTGCGCACCGTACAGGGTGACCACCAAGCATACTTGCTAGGAAACGCCATGGATGAACCGTTTACAGCGCAATTCGCCTTCATAGGCGAATTGCCGGCGGCGGCGATGGCGTCTTCGTTGATCGGTCCGGACACCCTGCTATGCCTGGCGCGCGACGACGTTAATCAACTGTGCACCAGCCTGCGGGCAGAACAAAACCAGGTGGAAGTAGACGGCAATACCGGCAACATGCATCTGCCGGCAGCCGCACTTGACCATTTCCTTGCCAGCCACCCGGGCGCGATCCTGGTGGATGTCCGCGAAGCCTATGAACAAGCGGCGGGGGCCGGGGTGCTGGCGGGATCCGGACTCACCGTGCTGCATGCGCCGCTGAGCCGGTTGACCTCGCATCTGGGACAATGGCTGCGTAGCGATCCCGTGCCCTTGGTGTTTTTCTGCCGCAGCGGCAATCGCAGCGGCAAAGCGGTGGCCTGCCTGCGCCGGCTCGGTTATCAAAACGCATGGGACGTGGCTGGCGGACTTGCCATTCTCGACAAGTCCTAGACTCAGACTAATACTCAGAACCTGACGGCAATCACAGTTGACACTGTGCACATTGCCGCTTACATTACTGACTCTAAAGTCAGTAACTTCAGGATTCATGAACTGCCCTTTCAGCTCCAAACCCCGTTGGGCACGACGCAAAGAAGCACGGCCGCAGGAATTACTGGCGGCCGCGCTGGATTTGTTCGTCGAGCGCGGCTTTGCCGCCACCCGGCTGGGTGATGTCGCGGCGCGCGCGGGCGTCTCGAAAGGCACGCTTTACCTGTATTTCGAGAATAAAGAAGAGTTGTTCAAGGCAGTGGTGCGCGAAAACATGCTACCGGTGCTGGACGAAGCCGAAGACATTATTGACGGCTATAGCGGCAGTAGCGCCGACCTTTTCCGCGAACTGATTACCGGCTGGTGGGAACGCATCGGCGCCACCAAGCTGGCTGGCATCACCAAGCTGATGATGGCGGAGTCGGGTAATTTCCCCGAGTTGACGACCTTCTACCGTGAAGAAATCAGCGTCCGTGGCGACGCCATGATCGTGCGCATGCTGGAACGCGGCGTCGAGCGCGGCGAATTCCGTGCAATCGACGTTCGCCAGACCGCCAACGTGGTCATTGCACCCGTAATCATGCTGATGATGTGGCAACAATCTCTTAACCCCTGCCATGAGGAACCGCTTGACCCGGCATCCTATCTGAACAGCTTCATCGACTTGTGCCTGAATGGCCTGCAGCAGCCGAAACCGGCATCCGGCTAAGCACAGAACCATGCCGAACAGCCTGGAGCGCACAATTATCGCCCCTAAACGATGCAACGCGGGTAGCGCTGCCCGCGAACGCACTATTTGCCTTACTGCGCGATAGGTTTTTGAGGGTGGCCTTTGATAGAATGAGCCCTTTATTTTCATTACCGAGCCTTAACCATGAATATCGAACAAGCCCGCTTCAATATGATCGAACAGCAAATTCGCCCCTGGAACGTGCTGGATCTGGACATTCTGGAATTGCTGACGGTAGTCCGCCGTGAAGATTTCGTGCCGGCGGCCTACAAGAGCCTGGCATTTTCCGATACCGAGATTCCGCTGCCTGGCCCGAATGGCGAAAGCATGCTGGCGCCGAAGCTGGAAGCGCGCCTGCTGCAGGAAGCCGCCGTCAAGAAACACGAGCAAGTGCTGGAAATCGGCTCCGGTTCGGGCTACATGGCTGCTTTGTTGTGCTACAAGGCAAGACACGTCACGACCGTTGAAATCGATCCGGAGCTGAAGGCGCTGGCCGCCGGCAACCTGGCGGCGTATGGCATCACCAATGTCGAGGTTGCCCAAGGCAACGGCGCCCAAGGCTGGGACCTGAGCGAAACCAAGACTTTCGACGTCATCTTCATCTCGGGCTCGCTATCGGTGTTGCCGGACGCTTTCCTCAAGCAGCTCGATATCGGCGGCCGCATCGTCGCCATCGTGGGCGAGGCGCCGGTGATGTTTGCGCAAATCATTACTCGCACATCGGAAACCAATTACACCACGGTGCATTTGTTTGAAACCGACGTCAAGCCCTTGCGCGAAGCCGCCGTGCATTCGCAGTTCAAATTCTAAACCGGGTTCAATCGAGACTATGCAACATCTAACCGCCTCAGAGCTGGCCGCCTGGATTGCAAACCCGCAACGGCCGACGCCGTTGTTGCTGGATGTGCGTGAACCGTGGGAATACGAGACCTGCCACATCGCCGCAGCGCAGCTGATGCCGATGCAAACAGTGCCGGCGCACCTGAATGACCTGGAAGAAGACCAGGCCATCGTCTGCATCTGCCACCACGGCGCGCGCAGCATGCAGGTCGCGGCGTTCCTCGAGCGTCACGGGTTTTCCGCAGTCAGCAACCTGACCGGCGGCGTCCATGCCTGGGCGCAGCAGGTTGATCCGGCCATGCCCACCTACTAAACCTGCCGCCATCGTTCCGGAGAGTTCATGCGCATTACCCTAATTGCCTCGTTGGTTGCAGGCGCACTGCTGGCTGTGAATGCGCATGCTGTCGATTTGGTTCAAACGTATCTGCAGGCGCTGGCCAACGACCCGGTCTACACCAGCGCGCGTTATGCGCTCAG
Organism: Collimonas sp.; assembly: GCF_039923675.1. Lineage (GTDB taxonomy): Bacteria > Pseudomonadota > Gammaproteobacteria > Burkholderiales > Burkholderiaceae_D > Collimonas. Next base: position 18,930 of record NZ_JBDTCG010000059.1, on the reverse strand, counting down.
CGCCAGCAACGAAGCAAGCGTCCAGGGCCGCGCCGCGCTGCTGCCGGTGGTCGGTTTCGGCGGCAATTACAGCCGCTCGGGACAATCGTGGAACACCATCACCAATAATTACAGCCTGCAGCTGACCCAGCCCCTGTTTCGGCCGGCGTACTGGCAGCAGTACCAGGAAAGCAAACTGTCGGTGGCCGCCGGCGAGGTCAAGTTCGCCCAGGCCCAGCAGGATCTGATCTTGCGCGTCAGCCAGGCTTACTTCGATACGCTGACGGCGCAGGACGTGCTGGCTTCCCTGCAAGCGCAAAAAAGCGCAATTGCCGAGCAGCTGGCATCCGCCAAGCGCAATTTCGAAGTCGGCACGGCGACCATTACCGATACCAACGAGGCGCAAGCCAGTTACGATCTGGTGATCGCGCAGGAAATCGCCGCGGCCAATAACCTGGAAGTCGCGCGCAATGTGCTACAGCAGATTATCGGCAAGCCGCCGGCGCCGCTGGCGACCTTGCGTTCCGGGGTACAGTTGAGCGCGCCGCAGCCTGCGGCGATCGAGACCTGGGTCAGCAGCGCCGAGGACCAGAATTTCGGCGTGGTCGGCCAGCAGATTGCGCTGGATACGGCAAAGTACGACATCAAGAAGAGCCGCGCCGGCCATCTGCCGACGGTCGACCTGGTCGCCAGCCGCGCCCATTCGGACGTCAGCGGCAGCGACATCCCTTTTTATAATGTTTCGCAGATGACCAACTCCATCGGCGTGCAGTGGACCATTCCGCTGTATGCAGGCGGCGCGGTCAACAGCAGCGTGCGACAGGCAGTGGCGCTGGAAGACAAGGCGCGCTCGGATCTGGAAAATGCACGCAGGACCGCGGCGCTGAATGCGCGCCAGGCCTATCTCGGCGTCAGCAGCGGCCTGGCGCAGATCAAGGCCTTTGAAGCGGCAGAGATTTCCAGCCAGTCGTCGCTGGATTCGAACCGCTTGGGATATCAGGTCGGCGTACGCATCAACATCGATGTGTTGAATGCACAACAACAGCTGTATTCGACCCGCCGGGATCTGGCCAAGGCGCGCTACGATACGCTGATGAACAGTCTGAAGCTGAAATCTGCCGTTGGCACCTTGAAGGAAGAAGATCTGCAGCAGATCAATGTCTTGCTGGCGCCGGCCGCCTATTGATTACCCCCGCCGGCCTGCGGGCGGTTGCCAGCGACGGCCAGGCGTGCCGGCCAGGGTAACAATCAGCCTGCTGTATTTTTCAGGAGGAACGGCGAGGTCTTGAACATGTGGATGCAGTTGTCGACCACCTTGGAGACGTTCTCCGCGAGATCGAAGCTGTGCGGACTGAAGGTCCAGTTGTTCAAAATACCGAACAACAGCCCTTGCACCATGACCGCAGCCAAGATAGGATCTAGTTCGCGCGGCAGCTGCCCTTTTGCAACGGCAAATCGCAGCAAGCGTTCTATATCGGTACGGCCCTGCAAAAAACATTCATGCTGGCGGATATAAATAGGATCCTGCGGGTCCACCAGTTCGCATTTGTGCAGAACGATTTCAAAGATTTTGCGCGACTGCGGATTCAGCGTCGCTTCTTGCAAGGTAAACAAACATCTGTTGCGAAATTGGTTTAGTGGGTCGTGCGCGTTTTCGTCGGCGGTTTTTTCGATCATCGCTTCCATCGGCAGGCGTACCCGCTCGCACATGGCATCGAATAAATCGCTCTTGTTCTTGAAGTGCCAATAGATAGCGCCGCGCGTCACGTCGGCCGCACTGGCGACATCAGCCAGGGTAGTCCGCGATACGCCGTGCTGATGAAACACTTCCGCTGCAGCGTCCAGGATGCGGCCACGCGTTTCCAGTGCTTCCTCTTTTGTACTTCTAGCCATATTGCGCCCACCTCCAGACTGTTACGATATTTTGTGCATTTGCAGCAAATGTTGAAACAACAACGAACACCAAGTACACTGATCGGTATAACTTTTCACATACATTCGTGCATGTATGTATAATAGCAGGATTCCGGCTGTTCAACCCGCTTTCTGGCAGCGCGTCCGGTGCACCAAAGCAATTACTTATATATCCTATGTCATTTCCAGAAACAGAAACACCTGTCAGATTTGCAGTCCTTCCTCAATTACCGTGCGAGAATTTTATGAATTCAGTTAGCTCTATCAGTCGTCTCACGCGTATCACCTTGGCCGTCGCGGTATTGTCCGCGGTCGCCGCTTGCGGCAAAAAGCCGGACGCCCAGGGCGCGCCGCCTCCAGCCGGTGTTTCCATCATTACTATCGCACCGGAACGGCTGGCCCTCACAACCGAATTGCCAGGTCGCCTGGAAGCTACCCGCATTGCCCAGATCGGCGCCCGCGCCGCCGGTATCGTGCTCAAACGCAGCTTCCGCGAAGGCAGCGATGTCAAGGCCGGTCAGACGCTGTACCTGATCGATCCGGCGCCGCTGCGCGCGACCTACGACAGCGCGCAAGCAGCGCTGGCCAAGGCTGAAGCAAATCTGACTACCGCCACACTGAAAGCCCAGCGCTATAAACCGCTGGTGGAAGTGAATGCGGTCAGCAAACAGGATTACGACGACACCGTGGCAACGCAAAAGCAAGCCGCGGCAGATGTTGCATCCGCCAAAGCCGCACGCGAAACCGCCAGCCTGAATCTGGGCTACGCCACCGTGACTTCGCCAATTTCGGGCCGCATCGGCAAGGCGCTGGTGACTGAAGGCGCACTGGTTGGTCAGGGAGAAGTGACGCAGCTGGCAACCGTGCAGCAGATCGATCCGATCTACGTCAACCTGACCCAGTCCAGCACCGACATCCTCAAGTTGCAGGAAGCCATGCGCAAGGGCCAGCTGGAAAGCGCGGGCCAGGGCCAAGCCAAGGTCACGCTCGAAACCGAAGACGGCCATGCTTATCCGCAAGCGGGCAAGCTGCTGTTTTCCGATCTGACGGTCGATCCGAATACCGGCTCGGTTACCTTGCGCGCCGAGTTCCCTAATCCGGACCACAGCCTGCTGCCTGGCATGTATGTGCGCGCCAAACTGGAGCAGGCAGTCAATGCTTCTGCCCTGACCGTGCCGCAACAAGCCGTCCAGCGTGATCTCAACGGCGCTTCGGTGTTCGTGGTCGGCGCCGACAACAAGGTGACAGTACAGCCAGTGAAAGCCGACACGGCCCAAGGCAACAGCTGGATCGTTACCGAAGGCTTGAAAGCCGGCGACAAGGTCATCGTCGATGGTTTGCAAAAGGTGAAGCCGGGTGCCGTGGTCAATCCATCGCCTTGGCATCCTGCTGTTGCAGCAGGAAATGCAGCCGCAGCCGCTCCGCAAGCTGACTCAACATCTAAAGCTAAATAAGGAGCCTACTGATGGGCAAGTTTTTTATCGATCGCCCCGTATTTGCGTGGGTGCTCGCCATATTCATCCTGCTCGGGGGTGCTCTGGCGATCACGCAATTACCGGTGGCCCAGTATCCTTCTATTGCACCGCCGACGATTGTCGTCAGCGCAGCTTATCCCGGCGCCACAGCGCAGACCATCGACGATAGCGTTACCAGCCTGATCGAACAGGAAATGAACGGCGCCGATGGCTTGCAGTACATCGAATCGCAAAGTCAGGCCGACGGTTCGGTATCGATCACAGTGACGTTCTCGCCAGACACCAACGCTGACCTGGCCGCGGTGGATGTGCAGAACCGCCTGAAACGGGTGGAAGCACGACTGCCGGCAGTGGTAACGCAGAACGGTGTGCAAGTAACCAAGTCGCGCAGTAACTTCCTGATGTTTATCGGCCTCTCCTCGACCGACGGCAAGCTCGATCCGATCGCGCTGGGCGACTATCTGTCGCGCAACGTGCTCAATGAAATCAAACGCGTGCCAGGCGTCGGCCAGGCACAGCTGTTTGGCACCGAACGCGCCATGCGGATCTGGATCGACCCGGCCAAACTGGTCGGTCTCAACCTGACTCCGGCGGACGTCACCGCCGCCATTACAGCGCAAAACGCGCTGGTTGCCGGCGGTACGCTGGGTGATTTGCCTAGCCCTGGCACACAGCAGATTTCTGCAACCGTGGTGGCTACCGGCCAGTTGAATACGGTCGAACAGTTCGGCAAGATCCAGCTGCGCGCCAATTCGGATGGTTCTATCGTCCGCTTGCGCGATGTGGCGCGTATCGAAATCGGTGGCCAGTCTTACGCCACCGCAGGCCGTCTGGACGGCAAGCCGACTTCCTTCGTCGGCGTACAGTTGTCGCCAACCGCCAATGCGCTCGGCACCGCGACAGCAGTCAAAGCCAAGATGAAAGAACTGTCCAAGTACTTCCCGGCCGGCGTCGCCTACGAGATCCCTTACGACACCTCGAAATTCGTCAAGATTTCGATTGAAGAAGTGGTCAAGACCCTGGTGGAAGCGATTGTCCTGGTGTTCCTGGTGATGTACCTGTTCCTGCAAAACATTCGCTACACCCTGATCCCGACCGTGGTTGTGCCGGTCGCGTTGATGGGTACGTTCGCCACGCTGCTACTGTTTGGCTTCTCGATCAACGTCCTGACCATGTTCGGTATGGTGCTGGCGATCGGTATCCTGATCGACGATGCGATCGTGGTGGTGGAAAACGTCGAACGCATCATGAGCGAAGAAGGTTTGTCGCCGCGTGAAGCTACCCGCAAAGCGATGGGCCAGATTACCGGCGCGCTGATCGGGATTACCCTGGTGCTGATCGCCGTGTTCATCCCGATGGCTTTCTTCAGCGGCGCGGTGGGTGCGATTTATCGCCAGTTCTCGCTGTCCATGGTGGCTTCGATGGTGTTCTCGGTACTGATGGCGTTCACGCTGACGCCTGCGTTGTGTGCCACCATCCTGAAACCGGTGGAAAAAGGCCATCACCACGAGAAGAAGGGTTTCTTCGGCTGGTTCAACCGCAAGTTCAATGCGACCACCAACAGCTATCAAGGCTTCGTCGCCAAGATGCTGACCAAGACCGGCCGCTACCTGCTGGTTTACGGCGCCATCCTGATCTGCGTGGGTCTGCTCTACGCGCGCCTGCCGGCATCGTTCCTGCCGAGTGAAGACCAGGGCTACATCGTCACCAACGTGCAACTGCCGGCGGGCGCCAGCAGCAACCGTACGCTGGAAGTGATCAAGCAGATCGAAGCGTACTACGGGAAACTGCCTGCGGTAGCCAATGTGGTGGCGATCACCGGCTTCAGCTTCTCCGGTAACGGCCAGAATGCCGGCCTGGTGTTCACGCCGCTCAAGGACTGGAGCCTGCGCGGACCGGACGAATCGGCTGACGCGATTGCCGGCAAGGCGTTTGGCGTGTTCTCGCAAATCAAGGACGCCATCGTCTATCCGCTGAATCCGCCGCCGATCCCGGAACTGGGTAACGCCACCGGCTTTACCTTCCGACTGCAAGACCGTTCGGGCCAAGGGCACGCCGCGTTGACCGCAGCGCGTAACCAGATGCTCGGCATGGCTTCGCAAAGCAAGATACTGGCAGGTGTGCGTCCGGAAGGACTGGAAGATTCGCCGCAGCTGCAGCTCAACATCGACCGCGACAAGGCCAATGCGCTGGGCGTATCGTTTAGCGCCATCAACAGCACGCTGTCGACCGCGCTCGGTTCTTCCTATGTCAATGACTTCCCTAACCAGGGCCGTCAACAACGCGTAATCGTACAAGCGGATGCGCCGCAACGCCTGCAACCGGAAGACCTGGCCAAGCTGTATGTCAAGAACACACAAGGAACCATGGTGCCGTTCTCGTCATTCACCAGCTCGGAATGGATCAAGGGTCCGGTACAGCTGACACGTTACAACGGCTATCCGGCGATGAAAATCTCCGGCGGCGCCGCTCCCGGCCATAGCACAGGCGAAGCCATGGACGAAATGGAAGCATTGACGGCCAAGCTGCCGCCAGGCTTCGGTTTTGAATGGACTGGCCAGTCGCTGGAAGAAAAAACTTCCGGCTCGCAAGCGCCGATGCTGTACCTGCTGTCGCTGATCGCCGTGTTCCTGGTGCTGGCGGCCTTGTATGAAAGCACGTCGATTCCGGTGGCGGTGATGCTGGTAGTACCACTGGGGATTCTCGGTGCGCTGCTTGGCGTGACGTTGCGCGGGATGCCGAACGACGTCTACTTCAAGGTAGGGATGATTACCGTGGTCGGCTTATCGGCCAAGAACGCGATTCTGATTATCGAATTCGCTAAAGACCTGCAAGCAGAGGGCAAGGGCCTGATAGAAGCCACTTTGGAGGCAGTCCATCTGCGCTTCCGTCCGATCCTCATGACGTCGTTTGCGTTCATCCTCGGTGTGTTGCCGCTGGCGATCAAGACCGGCGCCGGTTCAGGCAGCCAGCGCGCGATCGGTACCGGCGTCATGGGCGGCATGATCACGGCGACGCTGCTGGCAGTGTTCCTGGTGCCAGTGTTCTTCGTGGTGGTGCGCAAGATGTTCAAAGGCAGCGAGCGCCAACAGAAGCTGCATGATGCCAACAAAAAAATAGATGTGGAGAGTCAGCATGTTTAACACTTTACCCAAGCACTTGACCGGCGCCCTGCTGCTGGCAGGCGTTCTCTCGGGTTGCACCTTGGCGCCGACCTATGTGCGGCCGGAGGCACCGGTGGCCGGCAGCTATCCGGCTGCCGCCGAAGGCAAGGCGCAACTGGATGCGGTGGAACTCGGCTGGCGCGAGTTTTTCCCGGACCAGCGCCTGCAAGCGCTGATCGCTTCCGCGCTGGAAAACAATCGTGACCTGCGCACCGCCGCCTTGAACATCGAGGAAGCGCGTGCCCAGTACGGCATCACCGCCGCCGATGCATTGCCTAACTTTGATGGCAACTTCAGCCGCACCCGTGGCCGCACCGCCGCGGATCAATTGGTTCCGGGCCAGCCGGCGGTAGGCACCGCTTACCAGGTCGGGCTCAACATGACCGCATTCGAGCTGGATTTCTTTGGCCGCGTGCGCAGTCTGAAAGATGCCGCCCTGGCGACGTATCTGGCAACCGAGGAAGCCAAACAATCTGCGCAAATCAGTTTGATTTCACAGGTTGCCCAGGCTTATCTGACAGAACAGTCGTTTGCCGAGCAAGAGCGGCTGGCGCAGCAAACCCTGGATAGCCGGCTGGATGACTACAAGCTGGATCAAATGCGTTTCCAGGTCGGCGCATCTTCAGCGCTTGACCTGAGAAATTCAGAAACCCTTGTGCAATCGGCCCGTGTATCGCTAACTACGCTGGTGCGCCAGCGCGCCCAGGCGACCAATGCCTTGGTGCTGCTGGTCGGCAAGCCATTGGGTGAACTGCCTGCGCCGCAATCGCTGTCGGATGAAAAGATCGTCACTGATATTCCTGCCGGCCTGCCATCCGACTTGCTGAACCGTCGTCCGGATATCCGCCAGGCAGAGCAGCAACTGCGCTCTGCCAATGCGAATATCGGCGCCGCTCGCGCTGCTTTCTTCCCGACCATTTCGCTGACGGCCGGGATCGGCAACGCCAGCACTTCGCTGGGTAGCTTGTTCTCGGCAGGCAGCCGCACCTGGTCGTTCGTGCCGCAGTTGACGCTGCCGATTTTTGAAGGCGGACGCAATCGCGCCAACCTGACGCTGAGCGAAGTTCGCAAGAATCTGGCCATCGCCAACTACGAGAAAACCATACAAAGCGCATTCAGGGAAGTATCCGATGCGCTGGTCGCCCGTGGCACGCTGGAAGATCAGCTGGCAGCGCAGGATGCTTTTGTCAAAGCCCAGGAAGAAAGAGTCAAGCTGACCGATCTGCGCTACAAGAACGGCATCGCCAGTTCGACTGACCGTTTGAATGCTCAGCGCGATCTGTTCTCGGCACAGCAATCCTTGATTCAAACACGGCAGCTGCGTTTGAACAATGCGATTGATCTGTATCGCTCGCTGGGTGGCGGGTTGAACGAAAATACCGTGACAGCCAAATCGTGATTCGTCATTGCATCTAGTTCTACTTACAAAACGCCGCACAAATGCGGCGTTTTTTTTCGCCACCAAGGTTCACGGCCAGGCGGGGAATATAATGAGGTTTTTCCTTGCCGACAATATAAATTGAAATGAATTTCCCATGAAGAAAACCATTATTCTCACCGGGGCAACCGGATATATAGGCTCTCATACATGGTGTGCCTTGATTGCCGCTGGATATAACGTCATCGGCCTCGATAATTTTTGCAATAGTACATTTGCAGTTGTCAGCCGGGTCGCTGCGATTTCCGGAGAAAAATTGAATTTCATCGAAGGAGATGTGCGTGATGAGACTCTGCTGGATGGTCTTTTCTCAAAGCACAAAATAGATGCGGTAATCCATTTTGCCGCCCTGAAAGCCGTAGGGGAATCGGTGGAAAAGCCGCTTGCATATTACGATACGAATCTAAACGGCTTGCTAACCTTATGCAAGGTTATGGCGCAGCATGCAGTCAACACTCTGGTATTCAGTTCATCGGCAACGGTTTACGGCAATCCGGAATTGGTGCCGGTCAGGGAAAATTCTCCTCTGCGTCCCACCAATCCCTATGGCCAAACCAAACTGATGAGCGAGCAAATTTTGCGTGACCTGGAATGCTCGGATCCAGACTGGCGAATAGGTTATTTGCGCTACTTCAATCCGGTTGGGGCGCATGAAAGTGGTTTGATCGGTGAAAATCCTCTTGGCCTCCCTAACAACTTGATGCCCTATGTTGCGCAGGTTGCAATCGGCAAGCTGGATAAATTACGCGTTTATGGCGGTGACTATCCAACGGAAGACGGTACAGGTGTACGCGACTATATTCATGTGATGGATTTGGCGGAGGGACATGTCTCGGCACTTTCGCATTTGCTTTGCAAAGGCACATCATTCACAGTCAATCTCGGTGCTGGGCGAGGTATCAGCGTCCTGCAAGTAATTAGCAGCTATGAAAAAGCATGTGGTCACGCAATTCCTTATGAAATTGTCGCAAGACGCCCTGGCGACGTCGCTGCTTACTACGCGGATCCGTCGCTGGCTGCGGAAATTCTCAATTGGCGGGCAACCCGCGACCTCGATATTATTTGTGCCGACTCGTGGCGTTGGCAGAATACGAATCCAAACGGCTTTTCCGACGCATAAGTTTGCAAAGACAATAAATGGCAAGATTTTTATGGGGCATCGAAATAGAGCGTGAGGAATGACAAACGCCATGTCTGGACGTGGCGTTTAGCTACTCACACTCTTAAAAATTGATTATTTCCATAATTGCAATAAGTAGTATTTATTATTTATATAATTGCATTTTCTTTACCTGACAATTCTTTTTTCTTCATAATATATATTAAGAAGAACGCTATGCTTATTGTGTAATAGGGATAAATTTCCCACCACAAAAACACAACGTCAACTAATCCCAAGGTAAAGAATCCGAAACACAATGCAAGACCCATTGCCGCTACGTAACGGATTTCCGGATCATTATCGCGTATGCTCCGGAAAAAATAATAAGCAGGTGTACAGTACAATGCCAATATTGCAAATAATCCGAACAAACCAAGTTTGGACATCATGAATAATATTTCATTATGAGAATGCGGGAACGTTGCAGAAAGAGGAGAAATGATATTCCGCCTGGAAAGGTCTTCCAAAGCCATTGGAAAACCCTCTACGCCAACCCCGGTAAGTGGATGCTCGGTGAATAATATCCAAGATCCACGCCAAAGCTGAAGACGTATACCCAAAGAAGTATCGACGTTTTTCCCGACAGAATATTGGGTAAGATCGCTTTCCCCAACCAAAACTCGCTCTTTTACAATATCGCCAAAATAGGACACGGCTCCCAAAAAAATCATAAAGGAAATTACGACAGACAGTTTATAGCTGGAACGAATATTCTTGGTCACTAGAAGCGCGATGACGACAAATACCAAAATGGTCAGCCATACGCCGCGCGATTGCGATAAATATGCTGCATACAATCCGGCGCACAGCGCCGCAATTTTGAAAAATATTGCAACTTTATTCTCCGGCTTGTTCCACACAATCGATAAAACAGAGAAAACGCCTAGCAGTAAGGTAAGTTCGCCAAAAATAATAATAGGAATAAAATCCGATCCATAGCGCATTGCCCCGCCGCCAGTAAGTACATGGATTTTAATAGCCGACAGGAATGCTCCTATCACCCAGGCCCATTGGACGTGCTTCAGGTATTTGATGGGCAAGAATGACATTACCCAGAAAACCATGATAAACATGGCCAACCTGAATGGAGGATCATATGTCCGCCCTAGAAAATGACCAGATCCGATCTGATTGGCAAATACGGCAATTAGCCAGGCACACATCGCCAGATGGAGCGGCCAGTATTTCTTTAACAACTGAATGAATGACTTATCATCTGGATTTTTCCCAGACGCTAGAAAAACCAGGCCAAACAACAGCAACAAGCCATAAATCACTCCGGCAGAACGATCTACAACTAATGCCAATATATAAAATGCAATCAATAAGGCAGTAACCAGTAATTTCGAGTAACGCAAATGCTTCTCCGATTCGCGGATATTTGATAATTCAAAAAATAGGAAATCCGGCTTTCATATAATTATTATTTTTAATGCAATAAGAATAATATTTATATTTATCTGGCGCGAGCCTTGAGATTACGAACAAATCTTGCGCATAAATACCTGATATGCCAGAGTGCACCATCAACGACTCTGTGCTGTTTGACGAGAAATTTTGAAAACAACTTCAATTCCCTGGCGCTTTTTGGCTGGTCCAATGGCATATCTGCCCAGGAAGATGCTGCCTGATATCCAATGAATATAGTCTTTGCTTCGTGCAAGCACCAGTCATGCCAAGGCTTTACGGGACCGGTAAAATGCATGAAGACTACGGGTTCTGTTACTCTCAAATTTTTCTCACCCCTACTGAGAAAATCTACCAGATGGTAGCGAAAATTCCATTTTTCTTCGATATATTTTGTGCGCCCGTTCAGCACAATATTTAATGCATCTTGATCCGCAAAAATCAAGTCCTGTGTCGACAGAATCGTTAATGCTTTGTTTTGCGTGTCGTTCGCGATCCAATTGTCAACATTGATGTACATGACACCTGCATTGAAATACTGGTGGTGCGGCAAATTCAATCTTGCAATTTGTGTCTTCGCCGTAGTTTCCATCTGATCATGAACCACTGCGGCTATATACTCATCTATTTCTATAGATGATAATCCGTCAAGCTTTCCCATACATAGGATATCTGCATCCATGTAAAGCACTTTGCCGGTAACTCCCTGAAGCAAATTGGGGATCAGCAGCCGAACGAATGTACCAAGCGGATGCTGGGAAAAGCAGGGAAATTGCGAAAATTCGGCCAGCACGCTAGTCTGGAGCGTGTGGATATTGACAGTAGTGCCGTATTGGCTTTCCAACTCTGCCAACCGGCGTCTGCTGTCATCCGTAATGGAAAATGCAAAGACGTGGAAAACGAACGTCATGCCAGGATTATTTTTCATCACGGAGGCCATGGCGACGCCCATGCCTCTGTAGTAATTGATGTCGACACCAAATGCAACATGCATAGGATCAGAGCCGAGAATGACGCCGGAACCCGGATTATGGGATAAAGAGATGCCCAATTGTTGTCCTTGCTATCCTATGCTATCGGATCCTCAAAGCCTAGGGACTGAGTTTTCGATGAAAATTAATAAAAACCCATTAAAATGAGCCGCTTCCTGTTTTTTAAAACTAGCGAAGGATAGCAAATTTGAGTCCGGCATACCATTGAAACGCGTGATAGTTCGGTCTTTGGCGAATACGCCTGCTCCCAAAATAAGTTGCTTTTTGCCTCCGAGTCAACCTGCCGCCACGCGGTTCCCGTATGTTACAAGCTGCTGTGCCGCGCAAGATGCCACAGTATTCCCAGCCACTCATGCAATGCGTATTCGCTACGACGCATACCTTCCCCCGAAGGCATGAAACTCAGCAGCGTCAGCCGGTCCCTGCTAAAAAATACTGTCGGTGCAGCCACCACCTCCAATCCGGTTCTCTCAAAAAGGATTTGAGCGCGAGGCATATGCACAGCATCTGTGACCAGCAGAATTCTGGCCACCCCTGCCCGTTTCAGGATTTTTGCAGAAAATATTGCATTCTGCTCCGTATCATCGGATGCCCCTTCCAGCCATTTTACCGGCACAGAAAAGTCTTCCTGCAAACTACTTGCCATCATTTCAGCCTCTGATAGCGACCAGCCCTCAGGGCTGCCGCCCGATGCCAATATCGGCAAACCGGTTTGGCGATATATCTTCGCACCGTAACGCAGACGCGCCAGGGTCCAGTAACTCGGTTCATCGGCAGCGCCATACTCCGGGGCATTTGCCAAGCGTCCGCCGCCCAATATCACGATCGCCTGTGCACCGTGCGATCCTGCGACGGACAAGGCCGGAACCCGTTGCTCTAGCGGCGCTACCAACAGCAACGCCCCTGCCTTGCTGCTCAATACCCCCAGCAACAATAATGAAACAATGCTCAAAGTGGCGCCCAAACGCGGGTAAGCACGACGCAAGAGTATGCCGGCAAAACATGACAAGATAAGGTTCGTCGGCAACAGCAGAAGCGTACTGGACACCTTGGTTGCAATCACGGTGGCGTGCATGGAGCGGAGATCCCGGAAGATATCAAAGGCTGCAGCAAAGCCATGGTTCGCGTGGTGGCGCCGCGATGCTGTCTGGCAAAACTGCTTGCCTGCTGCCCCATTGCTTGCCGTTGCTCCTCGCTCTGCAACAGATGCAGCGCCACGTCAAGCATATTCTCGACATCGGTCACTCTATGTGCAGCGCCAACGGCAATGGCTTGCTCAGTGATGGCGGAGAAGTTAAACGTATGGGGGCCGATCAATACCGGTTTGCCTACGGCAAACGCCTCGATCAGATTTTGCCCTCCCATCGGCAGCAAGCTGCCGCCGATGAATGCAACATCGCAAACAGAGTAATAGGCAAACATTTCACCCATTGAATCGCCCACCAGTATGCTTGTTTGCGACGGCACGGCGGCGCTGGCAAGTCGGGTACGCCGCAACGATGACAATCCCTTCGCTGCCGCCATATCGACAACTTCGTCAAAGCGTTGCGGATGACGCGGTACGATCACCGTCAAAAGGTCCGACCATGCCTTGTCCTGACTGCGCCTGGACAAGGCATCGAGAATCAATTCCTCCTCGCCCTCGCGCGTACTGGCGCACAACAGTACCGGACGGCTGCCGATCTGTTCCCGCAGCGCTGCCCCCACCTCCAGCAAACCCGGCGTCGGCGTGACATCGAATTTCAGGTTGCCGGTGATCTGCACATTGCTGCCGCCAAGCTGCTGCAAACGTCCGGCGTCGGCATCGGTTTGCGCGCCGACGCAAGACATGCCGCTGGCGGCCTCTGTCATCAGCGTCGCAAAACGCTTGCCACGCCGCAGGGAGCGCTCCGACAGGCGCGCATTGACCAGCGCCACCGGCACCTTGTAGCGCCCGCACTGGGCGATCAGGTTCGGCCAGACTTCGGTTTCCATCAATACGCACAGGCTTGGCCTGAAATGCTGCAGGAAGCGACTCATCATCCAGCCGGTGTCGTAGGGCAGGAACGATTGCAATACACGCGGTGATTTCCCGAACAATTGCTTACCGGTCTCGCGCCCGGTCGCGGTCATGTGCGTCAGCAAAATGGCGTGCTCGGGATAAACCTCCAGCAAAGCGTTGATCAATGGTTCGGCCGCACGTGTTTCGCCGACCGAGACTGCGTGCACCCAGAGGAATTTGCGCGATGCCGGCGGTGAAGCCAAAGGCTGGTAAAAACCAATGCGCTCCGCCACATGCTGGCGATAACCCGGTTCCTTGCCGCCACGCCGCCACAAGCGCAGCAATACCATCGGCATCGCCAGCCACCACACTGCGGAATACAACAAACGGATGCGCCAGGCCCGCCCTGCATCAAAACCGGCGTCTACCTTCATTCGGTCAGCACCCGACCCGTCAGGCGGCGCAAGATCGCCAGCGGGCTAGCGCCCGGATCGTATTGCCTGGCTGCCGGCAGGTGCAGGGTTTGCTCCATCATGTACTGGCCGGCCATCACCGCGTGCGGGGTCTGGTCGGAAAAACATACCCACACCGAACCGGCGGCAAACGGCTGCGTCACTTGCGGGCCGTTTTGCTGATAGTCCGGATCCGATTTCATCGCGTCATGCAATTGCAGCATCAGATGATCGTATTCGCTGCGCAGCGACTTGGTGATATGCAAGGCGTTCATGGCTTTTGCCTGCCAACGCGAATAGGCTTTTACGCGCGGCAAAAAGCGCTGGGCGACATCTTCAAACGGTTCGCCGACGCGCCAGACGCGCGGCACGCCTTCCGGATTGACATTGGCGAACACGCGCAGGATGCGCTCGCCGTAATTCGGGCGCGAAGGGAAAGCATCCACGTGCAGGCGGCGATCATCGGCACGCCATGATTGCGCACGGGTTTCGACCTGCATCGGCCGATAACTGGTGGGCGCCATACGTAATTCGCTGCGGGCATCGGCATACGCCGGCAGCAGAGAATAAATCAACTGCTGCGCCTGGCTGCGAAAACGTCCGATCATCTTGGCCAAGGCCACCTGGTCAGCCACATCGCCGAGCGCGCCCTTCAGCTTGCCGCTCGCATCGAGACTGATGTTGCGGCTTTTGGGATCACGGATCGCAGGCGTCAGGAAGCGTTGCTCATCGGCAGTGAATGCAAAACGCAGATGCGGGAAATACAGGATTTTTCCAGCTTCAAGCGCGGAAATCCACGCTGAGTTTGGTGTGCCGATCTGCCAGTCGGCAATATCGATTTCGAGAATTTGTTGTTCCATGGCCGTATTATGCCGCGTTGCGGTGACGGCGGGAACTGCGGGGCGGCAATACCTGACCAGATTCACACCTTATAATTATTAATTTAACAATTAAACAGTATCCTGTCGCCCTCAATAGAGCTCACGTCGATGGTCACACGGGGCTACATTTCACTCTGTTGGCAAACATGAATCCAATCTATAATGAAAACCAGCAACTGGTGAGTTACCCCATAAGGCTTGCTAGCAAGCTGGTTTGGCATCCATCCACTACGGGAGGTTTCCCATGGTCCACATGTCGCGGCGTCAGTTCCTTAGAACGACTGGCGCTACCCTGGCAGGTTCGAGCCTGGCGCTGATGGGATTTTCTCCCGCGCCCGCGCTAGCCGAAGTGCGTAGCTACAAGCTGACGCGCACGGTCGAAACCCGCAACACCTGCCCCTATTGCTCCGTCAGCTGCGGGATCCTGATGTACAGCCTCGGCGATGGCGCCAAGAATGCCAAAGCCAGCATCATCCACATCGAAGGCGATCCGGATCACCCGGTCAATCGCGGCACGCTCTGTCCCAAAGGCGCATCCCTGCTGGATTTCGTTCACAGCCCCAGCCGCCTGCAATTCCCCGAATACCGCGCACCGGGTTCCAAAGAATGGAAGCGCATGTCATGGGACGATGCGCTAAGCCGCATTGCCACCTTGATGAAGCAGGACCGGGACGCCAACTTCATCGAAAAGACGCCGGAGGGACTGACAGTCAACCGCTGGCTGACCACCGGCATGCTGGCGGCATCGGCCAGCAGCAATGAAGTCGGCTACCTGACCCACAAAACCATGCGTAGCCTCGGGCTGCTGGCGTTCGACAACCAGGCGCGTGTCTGACACGGTCCGACGGTGGCAGGTCTTGCCCCGACGTTTGGCCGTGGAGCGATGACGAATCATTGGGTCGACATCAAGAATGCGGACGTTATCCTTATCATGGGCGGCAATGCAGCCGAGGCCCACCCATGCGGTTTCAAATGGGTGACCGAGGCCAAGGCGCATAACAAGGCGAAGCTGATCGTGGTCGATCCGCGTTTTACGCGTTCGGCTTCGGTGGCAGATTTTTATGCGCCGATCAGAACCGGCACCGACATCATTTTCCTCGGCGGCGTGATTCGCTACCTGCTGGAAAAGGATCAGATCCAGCATGAGTACGTCAAAAATTACACTGACTTCACGTTCATCGTGCGCGAAGACTATACCTTCGAGGACGGCATTTTCTCGGGCTACAACGCTGACAAGGGCAACTACACCAAGACCACCTGGGACTATGAACTGGGCGCAGACGGCTTTGTAAAAACCGATCCAAGCCTGGCCCATCCGCGCTGCGTATTCAACCTGATGAAGCAGCACTACGAACGCTACACGCCGGAAATGGTGGAAAGCGTGTGCGGCACGCCGAAGGAGAAATTCCTGAAGGTGTGCGAGATGCTGGCATCCACTGCCTCGCCAACCCGCGCGGGAACGATCTTGTATGCGCTCGGCTGGACCCAGCATTCAATCGGCTCGCAGATCATCCGCACCGGCGCCATGGTGCAACTGCTACTGGGAAATATCGGGATCGCCGGCGGCGGCATGAACGCCCTGCGCGGCCACTCGAATATCCAGGGACTGACCGATCTCGGGCTGATGACCAACCTGCTGCCCGGCTATATGACGCTGCCCTCGGAGTCCGAGCAGGATTTCGGCAAATACATCGCCGCCCGCGCCAGCAAGCCGCTGCGGCCCAACCAGCTGAGCTATTGGCAAAACTACGGCAAATTCCACGTCAGCCTGATGAAATCCTGGTGGGGCGACGCCGCCACGGCGGACAACAACTGGGCCTATGACTACCTGCCCAAACTCGACAAGCCGTACGACATGCTGCAGGTGTTTGAGCTGATGAAGCAAGGCAAGGTCAACGGTTACATCGCGCAAGGCTTCAACCCGCTGGCGGCGGCGCCGGACAAGGGCAAGATCAGCGCCAGCCTGGCCAAGCTGAAATTCCTGGTGGTGATGGATCCGCTGGCGACCGAGACTTCCGAGTTCTGGAAGAATTACGGCGAATTCAACGACGTCGATCCGAGCCAGATACAGACTGAAGTATTCCGGTTGCCGACCACTTGCTTTGCCGAAGAAGAAGGCTCGCTGGTCAATTCAGGCCGCTGGCTGCAGTGGCACTGGAAAGGCGCGGATGCGCCGGGCGAAGCGCGCAGCGACCTGGAAATCATGTCGACCCTGTTCCTGAAGATGCGCAAGATGTACGTCACGGATGGCGGCAAATATCCCGATCCGATTGTCAAGCTATCCTGGCCCTATGCCGATCCGGAAAGCCCGACGGCCACGGAACTGGCCAAAGAGTTCAATGGCCGCGCGCTGAGCGACCTGGCCGACCCGAAAGACGCCGGCAAGATCACCCGCAAGAAGAACGAGCAACTGGCCGGCTTTGCCGAACTGCGCGACGACGGCAGCACGGCTTGCGGCTGCTGGATCTTCAGCGGCTGCTGGACGGAAGCCGGCAACCAGATGGCGCGCCGCGACAACTCGGATCCGACCGGCATCGGCCAGACTCTCAACTGGTCCTGGGCCTGGCCTGCCAATCGGCGCATCCTGTATAACCGCGCCTCTTGCGATCTCAACGGCAAGCCGTTCGACGCCAAGCGCAAGCTGATCGGCTGGAACGGCGACAAGTGGGGCGGCGTCGATGTCCCCGATTTCAAGGTGGACGAAGCGCCGGCCGGCGGCATGGGGCCGTTCATCATGAATCCGGAAGGCGTGGCGCGTTTCTTCGCCCGCGCCGGCATGGCCGAAGGGCCTTTCCCGGTGCACTACGAACCGTTCGAAACGCCGGTCGGCTACAACCCGCTGTTCCCCAAGAATCCGAAAGTGACCAGCAATCCGGCGGCGCGCGTGTTTCCGGATGACCGGGCGATGTTCGGCAAGGCCGACGCCTTCCCGCATGTCGGCACCACTTACCGGCTGACCGAGCATTTCCATTACTGGACCAAGCATGCGCGCCTCAACGCCATTCTCCAGCCGGAGCAGTTCGTTGAAATTGGCGAAGAGCTGGCGAAGGAAGTCGGCGTGATTGCCGGCGAACGGGTCAAGGTCAGTTCCAAGCGCGGCTATATCGTCGCCGTGGCGGTGGTGACCAAGCGCATCAAGAAAATGACGATTGAAGGGAAACCTGTGCATCACGTCGGCATCCCGATCCATTGGGGCTTCAAAGGCCTGACCAAACCGGGCTATCTAGCCAACACGTTGACGCCGGGTGTGGGAGATGGCAATTCGCAGACGCCGGAATTCAAGTCGTTCCTGGTCAAAGTCGAGAAGGCATAGGAGAAACCATGGCTCTGCAATCGCTCGATATCAAACGCGTCTCCGCCACCACCACGCCGCCACCTGGCGTGCGCGAGCCGGTGACCGGCACCGTCGCCAAACTGATCGATGTCACCAAATGCATAGGCTGTAAAGCCTGCCAGACCGCTTGCATGGAATGGAATGATTTGCGCGACGAAGTCGGCGTCAATGTCGGCGTGCTCGATAATCCGCCTGACATGACCGAACACTCGTGGACCGTGATGCGCTTTTCGGAATATGAAAATCCGGATGGCAATCTGGAATGGCTGATCCGCAAGGACGGCTGCATGCACTGTGAAGATCCGGGCTGCCTCAAGGCTTGTCCGTCGCCAGGCGCAATCGTCCAGTACAACAACGGTATCGTCGATTTTCACGAAGAGAACTGCATCGGCTGCGGCTATTGTGTCACCGGCTGTCCGTTCGACGTGCCGCGCATTTCGAAGAAAGACAACAAAGCCTATAAATGCACGCTGTGTTCGGACCGGGTAGCGGTAGGCCAGGAACCGGCTTGCGTCAAAACCTGCCCCACCGGCGCCATCGTCTTCGGCACCAAGGAAGACATGAAGGCGCATGCGGCGGAACGCATCGTCGATCTCAAGGAACGCGGCTTCGAGCAGGCCGGCCTCTACGATCCGCCTGGTGTAGGCGGTACGCACGTCATGTATGTACTGCATCATGCCGATAAACCATCGCTCTATCACGGCCTGCCGGAGAATCCCCGCATCAGTCCGCTGGTCGGCTTGTGGAAAGG
>NZ_JBDTCG010000058.1:0-54577 GCF_039923675.1 Collimonas sp. | reverse complement strand
TACGGCAGCGCGCTGCTGGCGCAATTGCTTACTCCGCAGGAATGCCAGGCATTGATCGCCTTGTATGCCCGCAAGGAGCTGTTTCGCAGCCGGATCGTGATGGAGCGCCATGGCTTCGGCCGTGGCGAATATCAATATTTCAATTATCCGTTACCCGACCTCGTCGGCGACATGCGCAGCATGCTATATCTGCAACTGGTAGCGATTGCCAATCGCTGGAACGCCACGATGCATATTGATACCCGTTTCCCTGAGCGGCATGCCGACTTCATCGCACGCTGCCATGCGGCCGGCCAACAGCGTCCGACGCCGCTCATGCTGCAATACGGCGCAGGCGACTACAACTGCCTGCATCAGGATCTGTATGGCGAACATGTCTTCCCATTGCAAGCTGCAATCCTGCTTTCAGACCCCGGAAAAGATTTCAGCGGCGGCGAATTCGTGATGACCGAGCAACGGCCGCGCATGCAATCGCGACTGGAAGTGATCCCGCTCGCCAGAGGGGACGCCGTCATCTTTGCGGTCAACAATCGGCCGGTACAAGGCCAACGTGGTGCATATAGGGTAAATTTACGGCATGGCGTCAGCCGCATCCGTTGCGGTGCGCGGCACACGCTAGGCGTGATTTTTCACGACGCACAATGAAATTTCATTATGACTTTCGATTTATTTGATTCGCTGGAATCCACAGAAGAACGCCAGGAGCAGCTGGCATCAGGCGCCTTTGTCTTGCGTGCGTTTGCCCTGCCCTACGTGCAACAATTACTGCCGGCGCTGACGGCTATCGAACGCACCTCGCCGTTTCGTCACCTGATCACGCCAGGCGGTTTTCGCATGTCGGTCGCCATGACCTGCTGCGGCGATCTCGGCTGGACCAGTGACCGCCGCGGCTACCGCTACAGCGCCATCGATCCGGATACCGGCCGGCGCTGGCCGCCGTTGCCCGCGATTTTTTTACAGCTGGCGCAAAGCGCCGCTGCGCAAGCCGGCTTCGATGGTTTCATGCCGGAAGCCTGCCTGATCAACCGCTACGAACCGGGCGCCAGGCTGACGCTGCATCAAGACAAGGACGAGCTGGACTATGGCGCACCGATCGTCTCGGTATCGCTGGGTATTCCCGCGATGTTTCTGTTTGGCGGCAACGAGCGCAGCGACAAGGCGGCGCGCGTGCCGCTATTCCATGGCGATGTTGTCGTCTGGGGCGGCCCAGACCGGCTGCGTTTTCATGGGATATTGCCGCTGAAGGAAGCCGCGCATCCCTTGCTTGGCCGGCAGCGCATCAACATCACTTTTCGCAAGGTCGCATAGATGACGATTGCAGCAGATATTTCCGAGGCCGCTTATCGCAAGGCTGAGATTTTCCTGTCCGGGCTGGATAAAGACTGGGCGCAGCACATCGCCAACATCGGCCCCTGCCTGCACGCTGCCAAACCAGCGCGCGAGCCGTATCAGGCGCTGGTGCGCGCCATCGCCTATCAACAGCTGCACGTGCGCGCCGGCGACGCCATCCTGGGCCGCATGCTGGCGCTGTTTGGCGACCACGGCGAAAACAATTTCCCGACGGCGCGGCAACTGCTCGATACCGACGTCGCTACGCTGCGCGGTTGTGGATTTTCGGCCAACAAGATCGCCACCATCCACGGCATTGCGCAAGCGGCGCTGGACGGCGTGGTTCCTTTGCGCGCAGAAGCGCTGACCATGAGCGACGCGGCGCTGATCGAACGGCTGGTGACGCTGCGCGGCGTTGGCCAGTGGACGGTCGAAATGCTGCTGATTTATACACTGGAGCGTTCGGACATCCTGCCGGCCGACGATTTCGGCGTGCGCGAAGGTTACCGTCGCTTGAAAAACCTGGCGCAGACGCCAACTAAAAAACAGATCAGCGAAATCGGCCTGACATGGAGTCCTTATCGTACGGTGGCTTCCTGGTATTTGTGGCGTTTGCCAAAAGCTCCTGCAGCCAATGACATTATTTGAATTTGACAGCAAGACCCGGAGTGTAAGCAGCCAGGCGAGTGGCTAAAGTAGCGCTATACCAATCCAACCGGAAGCCGACATGCGAACCCTCACACCACAGCAACATACAGCAGAACAAAGCACAGAACACGATCCGCGTTGGACTGCTGTGCTGAGCAGAGATTCCTCTGCCGACAAACTGTTCGTGTATGCCGTCAAAACCACTGGCGTGTATTGCCGCCCCAGCAGCCCTACGCGCCTGCCGCGTCCGGAAAACGTCGAATTTTTCGACACGCCGGCAGCGGCTGAAGCCGCCGGCTACCGCGCCAGCAAACGCGCTGCAGACCAGACCACGGTAGCGGCCCAACATGCCGAACTGGTGGCTGCCGCATGCAGGAGCATCGAAACCGCGCTGGAACTGCCCGGCCTCGAACTGCTGGCGGCCGATGCCGGTCTCAGCGTGTATCACTTCCACCGGGTATTCAAAGCGGTCACCGGACTAACGCCGAAAGGCTACGCCGACGCCAACCGGGCGAAGAAAGTGCGCGACCATCTGAGCCGCAGCCACTCGGTCACCGAAGCCATCTACGATGCCGGTTTCAACTCCAACAGCCGCTTCTATGAAGCCTCTGGCAAAGTACTCGGCATGACGCCGACCGACTACCGCGCCGGCGGCGCCAACACCGAGATCCGCTTCGCCATCGGCGAATGCTCGCTGGGTGCGATCCTGGTGGCGCAAAGCAATCGCGGCGTTTGCGCGATCCTGCTGGGTGACGATCCGAATGCGCTGGCGCACGACCTGCAAGACAAATTCCCGCGCGCCCATCTGATCGGCGCCGACCACGACTTCGAGCAACTGGTGGCGCAAGTGGTCGGCTTCATCGAAGCCCCTGCCCTCGGCCTCGACTTGCCGCTGGATGTGCGCGGCACAGCTTTCCAGCAACGCGTATGGCAAGCGCTGCGCGAAATCCCGGTAGGAAGCACCGCCAGCTACGCAGAAATCGCAGCCCGCATCGGCTCGCCCAAGGCCGTCCGCGCGGTAGCGCAAGCCTGCGCCGCCAATACGCTGGCGGTGGCGATTCCCTGCCATCGCGTTATACGCAGTGACGGCGCCGGCTCCGGTTATCGCTGGGGTGTGGAGCGCAAACGCGCCCTGCTGGAACGAGAAAGCCGTGATTGACATCCATGCCTGGCGATAGCAACAGAACATGGGAACTGACTGGCAAGGACGACAAGCCGTATGACAGCGTGCAAAAGGGCAGCTTGGGCGGCCACCGCCGCAGCCACATCTACGGCCGTCTCGACTGCCGCGCCGCGTTGCAAGCAATTGCCAGAGGCGGCTATGTTGCAAACAGGGTGTTTTTCCTGAATGAGACCGCCGCTGAAGCGGCCGGCTATCGGCCTTGTGCGGTCTGCTTGCCGCAGGATTACGCACTATGGAAAGCCGGAAAAGTCTGAACGCTATTTGATGCCGGTTATGGTATCGGCCGCAATTGCTCTGCCAGCGAGCGCGTCTTTTCGCTCACCACGTTGCCGGTATGGAGAGTCGTTTTACGTTCAATCAGCATGATGTGGCACTCCTCCTCCGCCACCGGATTGTGGCGCACGCCTTTGGGAACAACAAACATCTCCCCCTCGGATAGCTCGACCGTGCCGTCTTCCATTTCGATGCGCAGGCGGCCCTTGAGAATGAGGAACAATTCGTCCTCATTGTCGTGGCTATGCCAAGCCAATGAACCCTGCACCTTGGCCACCTTGATATACGCATCGTCAACCTCCCCCACTATGCGAGGCGACCAGTGTTCTGTCAGTGATTCGGCGATTTTCTTGGGTGATGAAACGCTAGTCATAATGATCCCGCAGGTTGAAATTTTACTGAATTTTGACTCAATGGCCTTTTAATTTATCCGCCAGATAATTCCTTATCTGCTGTTCCTGCTCGGTCGACATTTTTCCCAGAATCCCGTGCCGGTGCACCGGAATATGCGTGGCGACATCATCGTTTTCATCGAAAACATAATGATTGAATATGGCCGCCCAGGCCTGCCGGTAGGCCGGTGGGCGACGTTTCAGATTGAGCAGCGCCAGCATCAGACTGTCGAAGCCTGAATGAATCGAATCCGCCGTGCCGACCGCCCCACCCCACCAGTAATTGACCAGGATATTGCAGGCTTGCAGCGATTCGACGTGGTGCCACCATAGCGGCGGTATGTAGAGCGCGTCGCCGGGTTCCAGTTCGGCGACTTGCGCGGCTGCAAGCGCGTCCTTGAATTTGGGATATTTTTCGAAGTCCGGCTGGTTCAGCGGCACCATGCTGATCGGCGCGCCGGTTGGCGCAAAATCCACCGGTCCGATATACAGGTTGCCGATCTGCTCCGGTGGAAACAAGGTAAAACGGCGCTTGCCGCTCACCACGCAGGCAATATTATGGGCGTCATCGAAGTGCGCGGGTGTAGTGACCGCATTGCCTATCCATATCCGCGGGATGACTTCCGGGCCGAGCACCGGTAATTTATTTTCATCCAAAAAACCCGGCAGACAATTTGCGATCAAGGCGCTTTGCGCAGCAACGGCAGGAGGATTGGGGAATGAGCGATAGCGCGCCAATTGATTGATGATCGCCGAGACCGGCAAGCGGTTGCGCATGTAATTGAAACCATTCATGGCTTCATCGTAGAATATGCGCCCTTTGGCTTCCGGCCGCGTCATGATCGCATCGACGTCGCTGCCGTTGTCCAGCTTCTTCAGATAGTTACAGACCGCTTCGGTCGAGGTCTTCGCCAATTTCACGGCCGGCCAGTCTTTTATATAGCCACGCAAAACCACCGGCTTATATTGCGCGGCGATCTCTTCCGTGAACGCTCTGTCATCGACATCGAATCGTTCGGGAATGGATTGCAATGGTTGGCTCATTCAACATCCTTATGGTTGGAAGACCTGCATCAACTGGCCTCTTCAGGATAACCCGATTTCCATGCAATTTGGGATGGGGCGCCTGAAAATTACAGATGAAAACAAGGCACAACGAGCGCCAGCCCAATGCAACGTACCATTGGGCTGGCGATGATAAAATCATGGCAGGGGTAGAAAAGCAAATCTATTAGTGAGGATGCAATGCCCGTTATCGGAATAGACCACGTGCAACTGGCGATGCCAGCCGCCCATGAAGATGCCGCACGCCGCTTTTACGGCGAGATTCTCGGACTCAAGGAATTACCGAAACCTGCCGATCTGGCAGCCAGGGGCGGGGTCTGGTTTTCCTGCGGCGCGGTGCAGTTGCATCTGGGTGTGGAAAAAGAATTCAAGCCGGCGTTAAAGGCACATCCCGGATTAGTGGTAGACCAGTTGGCGCCACTCATTGCAGCATTGACCGAAGCCGGTCATAACGTGAAGCATGATGTGCCGATTGCCGGCTTTACCAGAATCTTCACAGACGATCCGTTTGGCAACCGGATCGAGCTGTTAGAACCGATTCGCGGCTAACCACAAACCGCTGCAGCTTCAAGTTCACGACTCCGGAGAGAGCACATTCGCAACAGGAGCGGCAATCGCCATGCGTTCCCATTCGCTCCAGCCAATCGTTCGTCCAGGAAAAGCCACGGCCTTGAATCGCCATTCTTGCGTCAGCCAGCGTTGAAGATCCGCCAGGATTACTTGCGCGAGATCGCCGGCAGCTGCTTGCGAAGCCAGCCAGAAAAACGCTTGGGCGTCATACACGGATTTACGCAGGTCGATTTCCATTTTCGACTTGATCGGCTTGATATACAGGCAACCCAGATAGCTGGATTTATTCAGGCCTAAAATGGAATAGGCGAAGGCCTTGCGCTCGAAAAACTCACGTTCATGACGCTCCAGATCCGCCAGGTTCTCCGCATAGTTCATCTGCGGGTCGGGCCAGCTGTTGGCAGGCCCGAATACGTGCCGAATGGTATTTGCGCTTGCAGTAACACTGGCGAAATCCTGTTCTGCAAACTCTGGCGACAACACTTCCAGGCAAAATAAATCCGACTGGTAAGCGCGCGGCGGTACGTAGTTTTCAGGAATAAAGGCCATTCAGAATTACGGCTCAAAGGGAATGAAATTTAATGCGGCTGGCGCACGTTCAAACGCGCTGTTAGACCTTGGCCAATGGCGGAGCAATCATGTGGATATGCGAAATGCCATCCTCGTCATACAGCTCCCCCACCGGCTCAAACCCGAAGCGCGCATAAAATCGCTGCAGATGTGCTTGTGCGCCAATCTTGATTTGATGGCCCGGAAATAATCTGGTGGCATGCTGCATCGCCTCCTGCACCAGTTCGTAGCCGCGGCCGCTGCCGCGCAATTCAGGCGCCGTCACTACGCGTCCGATCGACGGATAGGCAAAGGCCTTGCCGGGCGGGACGATACGCGCGTAGGCGCCCAGTTCGCCGTTCGGCAGATAGCCCAAGCCATGCCAGGAATGCAGGTCGATGCCATCCGCATCCAGGAACACGCAAGTCTGCTCGACCACAAACACACGTTGCCGCAATTGCATCGCTGCATACAATTGCGCAGCGCTCAAATCCTGGAATGGCAGCCAGTGCCATTCCATCAACGCTGTTTCTGCCATGACTCTTGCCACCATCTCAAGCGGTGCCGCCAACGGTAACGCCATCGATGCGCAACGTCGGCTGGCCGACGCCTACCGGCACGCTCTGGCCTTCCTTGCCGCAGACGCCGACACCCGGATCGAGCTGCATGTCGTTGCCGATCATGGAGACCCGGTGCAAGACATCAGGGCCGTTGCCGATCAGGGTCGCGCCTTTGACCGGATAGGTGACCTTGCCGTTTTCGATCATGTAGGCTTCGCTCGCTGAAAACACGAACTTGCCGTTGGTGATGTCGACCTGGCCGCCGCCGAAATTGACGGCATACAAACCGTTTTTTACCGAAGCAAGGATCTCTGCAGGATCCTTGTCCCCGGCCAGCATGTAGGTATTGGTCATGCGCGGCATCGGCAGATGAGCGAACGATTCGCGCCGTGCGTTGCCGGTGACCGGCATCTTCATCAGCCGCGCGTTCATCGTATCCTGGATGTAGCCCTTGAGGATGCCGTCTTCAATCAAGGTGGTGCACTGGCTAGGATTGCCTTCATCGTCGATATTCAGCGAACCGCGGCGGTCGGCAATGGTGCCGTCATCTACCACCGTGACGCCCTTGGCTGCGACGCGTTCGCCGATGCGGCCGGAGAAGGTGCTCGAGCCCTTGCGGTTGAAGTCGCCTTCCAGGCCGTGGCCGATTGCTTCATGCAGCAGGATGCCGGGCCAGCCAGGGCCAAGCACCACGGTCATCGGACCAGCCGGCGCCGGACGCGCATCCAGGTTGACCAGCGCTGAAGCCACGGCATCCGCGGCGTATTGTTCCATCAAGGCGTCGGTGAAATAGCCATAGCTATAACGGCCACCGCCACCGCTGCTGCCGGTTTCGCGGCGGCCGTTCTGCTCGACGATTACCGTCACCGATAAACGCACCAATGGCCGGATATCGGCGGCGATGACGCCGTCGCTACGCGCCACCAGCACAACGTCGTATTCTGCGGCCAGCCCGGCCATCACTTGCACCACGCGTGGATCTTTGGCGCGCGCCATGCGTTCTACCCGTTCCAGCAATTTGACCTTCTCGGTGGCGTCCAGCGACACCAGCGGATCGTTCGGCAGATACAGCGAGCGACCGCCGCTTTGCTGCATGCCGGAGGCGATCTTGATCTTGCCTGCACCCTGGCGCGCGATGGTGCGCGTAGCTACCGCAGCGTCGTGCAATGCACGTTCGGAAATTTCATCGGAATACGAAAATGCGGTCTTGTCGCCGGAAATGGCGCGCACGCCGACGCCCTGGTCGATGGAAAAGCTGCCGGTCTTGACGATGCCTTCTTCCAGGCTCCAGCCTTCACTCTTGGTGAACTGGAAATACAGGTCGGCGTAATCGACCTTGTGTGTGAACATGGTCCCGAGCGCTTTGAGCAGGCTCGATTCGTCCAGCCCGAACGGAGTCAGTAAAATGTCGCGAGCAATGGCTAACGTGCCCAGGTTTGGTTCGAATGGTTTCATTGATGTTCCGGTTTTACTGTGGTCTTGATAGGGATTGTAGAGCATCCCGGGCCCATTGGGCTCCGGCGACGCGTTTACGCATGTCGCATTGTTAATTATTCCTGTAATTTGCGATATGGCAATGCTAGCGAGCTGGCGCATACCCACTATAGGAAATGGGGATCAATGCCGTTGCTGACAAGTCCCTTACTGGCGCCGGCGCCAATTTAAGCTGGAAACCGGCCAGAAATCAGCGCCCGGATGTCAAGTCCGGCGTCGAAGCCGCCGGGGCTTCGCTCTTGTGGTCAAGCTTGGTCACCACCGGATCGCTCCAGCCGCCGGTAATATTATATTCAAAGGTGAAGGCGCGCATCAGCGGGTCGCGCAAGAACAGCTGCGCCAGGAAGGTGCCGATGCCGATCACAGGGTTGATCGCCAGCGCCACCACCGAGGCCGTACCGGCATTGATTTCCGGCAACACCGCCACATGCAGGTCCTGGGTTTCACGGGCGATATCGGCGACACCGTCCATCAGCACCGTGGCGCTGACGCCGCGCATCTTGAAATTATCGGTATGCGCCTTGCCCTGCAGGATAGAGGCGGTGCCGACCACGCTGTCGAAGGCGAAGCCCTCAGAGAAAATGTCGCGGAAATCCAGCGTCAGGCGGCGCGGTAAGGATTGCAGGCTCAACACGCCTAGCAGCTTGGCAGCGCCGGGGTCGACTTTCAGGAACTGGCCGGCGGCCATGTCCAGGTTGATCTGGCCCGACAGCGATGGAATATCCATCGTGAACGGCAGGCCCTTCCAGCTGACCTCGCCATCCATCCGGCCTTTGGTGGCGCGCAACACGTGGGCAAAGCCGAAGCGGTCCAGCAGCTTGCCGGCGTCGGCGATATCCATGGCATAGGTCAGGCTGGTGGTGTTGTCGCCGTCAACCGTGGTCCATTTGCCGTCGGCCTTCAGTTCGGCGTCGGGATTCTTTATCGACAGTTTATGGATGCGCCACTCGCTACCGACATTGGCGCGGACATTGTTGGCGCTCAGCTCGAGCCGTCCGAGTTTCTTGCCGAGCAGCTGGAAGTCGTCAGCGATGATATCCAGTCCCGGAATCTGGGTCGAGCCGCCCTTGCCTTCCAACACCTCGCCGACATCCGACTCGCCGCCTTGCGGAATGATCAGCGACGACAAGCGCGCGGTGACCTTGCCGAGGCCATGGCCTGAAGGCGATTCGCTCCAGGTGACATAGCCCGAAGCCTGTCTGGAATCGACGTTCACTTGCCAGGCGTTTTTCTGGTGCGTCGCGCCCAGCACCACGTTGTCCATTGTCTTGCCCAGCAAGATCAACTGATTGGCGCGTACCGACACCACGTTTGGCGACACATATTGCGCCATCCCGGTCAACGGCGATTCCTCGCCGCTCTTGCCGGCGGCGCCGTCATTCAAGCCGCTGGTCAGAT
Organism: Collimonas sp.; assembly: GCF_039923675.1. Lineage (GTDB taxonomy): Bacteria > Pseudomonadota > Gammaproteobacteria > Burkholderiales > Burkholderiaceae_D > Collimonas. The sequence goes on along the minus strand of NZ_JBDTCG010000058.1, from coordinate 45,116 downwards.
TGTTCCAGGCATCCAGGCTCAGGACCTTGGCGTTGAGATTGATCGCCAGCCCGCTGTCCGGTTCCGGCGCCAGCGTATTGATGCCGATCCCGCCGCGCACTACCTTCCAGTCGGCGGCCACGGCAACGCCGTTTTCGACCTTGACGACCGGCTTCTGCCGTTGATAACGAGCGACGATGCCGGATCCCAATGTCAGCCTGAGTTCGTCACGGACAACCGTGGCATCGTCGGATGCCACGCCCAGCCACTCGAATTTAAGCGGCATGGCATCGTTGACGCTCTTGCGCAGCGGTTCTGGAAAATCCAGGCCTATGCCTTGCAAACCGGATTCGACCAGCAGTTCGGGATGATGCTCATGGATCGACACGGTCGCGGTATAGCGGCTGTTGCCATTGGCGCGGGACAGCAGTTTTTGCATCGGCGGGCTGGGATACAGCGCACGCAAACCATCGATGCCGGCGGTGCCCTCAATCTTGATCACGGTCTGATGATCGGCCTGCGTGCCGCCGCTGGCCTGCACCGGCCCGCCCAGCAGGTTACCCTTGATGCCGTTCAGGTTGAAGCCTTTTTCGTTGAATTCAAGCTGGCCGCTGGCATTCGCGATAGGCGGGATGATTTTTTGCAAGACCACGTCATTGTTGAGGAACTGCAGGACCCCGGTGACTTTGGTATCGAGCGCATGCGCCAACGGAATTTGCAGGTTCAGTTGCAGCTTGGCGTTGCCCTTGCCTTGCGACTCGCTGGTAAAGCCGCCGATCCAGTGCAGCACCGGGCTGTCATTGGTGAACTGCACAAAGTTCTGCAAGGCGCCGGCGGCGCTGCCATCGATCAGCAGCATCTCGTCGTGCGACGACAAATCCGGCACCGTGGCGGTGACGTCGCTGACGCCGACTCCAGCGGTTTGCGCACTGGCAGCCTTGATTTGCAAACGCGTGCGGTCCACGGCAAACGTGCCGTCTATATTTTTCAGCAGCGGCCACAAAGGCTGCTTGCCATCCGCGCCGAAATGGCCGGGCTCATATTCCAGGGTGCCGTTTTCTATTTTGCCGGCGACGCTGAATTCACCTTTCGATTTGGCGTTCGGGCTGTCGGTCTTGAACGGGAAATCGGCCAGGTCGCCCTTGATCCTGATCGCCACGTCTTTCGCCTTGCCTTCCTGCAGGGCGCCAACCAGCCAGTTACGCAGATGCTCCGGGGTGTGGCTCGGCAGGTAACGGCCGATTTTCTTGACATCCAGTTCACTGAGCGTTGCCGTCATGTCTACCACTCCTGCCGCCCCATGACGGTCTTGCAGGGGCAGCAGATGACTACCCGACAAAGACCCTTCCAGGCCGTCCTGGATGAAATTCATGCTATCGATTTTGAGCAACAGATTTTTTTGCTGGAAACTCCAGCTTGCCAGCATGTTCAGCTTATCGAAGGGCATCACCGGATCATCAAAGAAGCCAGGCAGGTTCAGCTGCATTTTTTCCGAGGCCAGATTCACGCTGCCGCCATCCTGGTTGGCGTTGATGCTGCCGCTCAGGTTGTCGACGCCGGGAATGCCTGGCACCGCAGCTTGCGCCGCCTGGCTAGCGGTCTTCGGCTGGGCCGCGCGCGGCAATTGCGGGTTGATGGTCAGTCCCTGGAACTGGCCTTTTGCACTATAGGACATGATGGCAGGATAAGCGCCCTGCCATTGCGCGGCAAAATCGTGCAGCTGGCCGCGCGGCGCAAAATCGTCGATCATCTTGATCTGCGGCGGCGTCAGCGGCAGGCGCCGGGCAAAACTGGCCAGGGTCTGCAAATCCAGCTGCTTGGCTTGCAGGGTGTACTTTTCTCCCAGCTTGCCTTGCGCCGGCACATACGTTTCGCTGATAGTGGTGCGCGGCAGCGTCAGGCCGTCTGCCGTTTTCAAGGAAAAATCGGTCAGTTCGATTGCATGGCCGTTGGCGCCGAAGGTCGGGGTATCGTCCTGCGGCACTGGCCCGAGCACTTCGTGGGCGGAAACGCGGCCGCTGACATTGTCCAACGCCAGTGGCTCCAGATCGTGCCGCAGCCGCATCGACAAACCGGTCAGTTGCAGGTCCGCAGTAAAGTTGCGCACCTTGGCATGATCGAGATCCAGCCAGGCTTGCAGCGCGCCCTTGCCTTGCGTCAGTTCCAGCGGGTAGTCGAAATAGGGCTTCCAGACCGTTAGATCGGCATCGTGCAGGTTGGCGTACAGCGTGCCGGTCCAGCGCTTGAAGTCGGCGGTTTTTTGCGCGAATACCGGATGGACAAAATTGGCGCGCAGATCGAGCGGCGCGGCGAAGGCGGCCGGCGGCGTCGCCCGCACCGACAATTGATGGCGGCGCCAGCGGTTCTGCAGCACCAGGTCGATATTGGTCAGCGTCAGCTCGGGCGCCTTGCGCAAATCGTCGCGCCAGCGCAGCTGGCCGTTGCGGATGATGATGCGGTGCTGCGCCAGCAGCCATTCGGCGCCGGCGCCGTCGTTCTTGTCCTTGGCATTGACCAGGATGCCGCCGACGAACAGGTTACCTTGCGGATCGCGTTCGATTTGCAGATCCGGCTTGTCGATTTCCAGCGACGCCAGCCTGACGCCGCCCACCAGCACCGAGCGCCAGGAGATGGTGGCCGCTACCTGCGGCAGTGTCAGCGCCGGCTGGCCATCCTTATCGTGAATTACAACGTTATCCAATGTCAGATGTGGTTGCAGACCGTGCCAGGATGCTTGCAACGCGCCGATCGAAATCGGGTTGCCCGCAGCCTTGCTGGCGATTTGCTCGACCTGCGCCTTGTAGTAGCCGATATTTGGCAAGACTACGTAACGCAAACCCAGAAACAGTCCGCAAAACAGGAAATAAGCCACGATCAACAACTTCAGCAAAGCGCCAAGCAAATGGTGCGTTACCAGGTTCGCGTGCTTATAGGTGGTAATTCCGGCGCGCCAGCAGATCGCGAGGCGACTAGCTGGCGGCGGCAATTTTGGTTGTTGTTCCAACATCAATCAGAATCGGTAAAATAAGGTGCTCAAGGTAGAATAAAATGACACAGCGTCTGATTGATTCCAGTGCAGCAAGCTGTCGAAGTTCGACAAGCTGGCAGACCATATGTTCGCATGGATCAGTGCTCAAAAAACAAAAAGGCTGGAGATAGCGTCCTCTTTTCCTTCAATTTTGCCTTATTTACTCTTCAAACTTACTCGTCAAACCCGTGACTCCATCCCTATTAAGCAGCACCGCCGCCTCCCGCTACTATACGCGCTGGGTCAATGCCGAAGCCGGACGTGCCGGGCGGATAGCGGAACTATCCAAATCAGCAACAAGGTTAACCCTCAGTCCGACGCTGCTCAGGCAGTTGTTACAAAATGAAACAGATTCCGGCATGCCGTTACCGCGCGCTATGCGCCGTCTGCGCAATTTGCTGGTCTGCACGCTGATCGAACGCGATTTGGGCGGTGTCGCCGATCTCGATGAAGTCGTCAGCGCCGTCACTGCTTTCGCCGAATTTGCCGTACAAACCCATCTGGCGGCGCTGACCGCCGATATGGAAGCGCTACATGGCGTACCGCACGGTGAAGAATCCGGCCAGCCGCTGGAACTGATCGTACTGGGCATGGGCAAGCTGGGCGGTTGCGAGCTCAACGTTTCATCCGATATCGACCTGATCTTCGTCTACCCCGAGGATGGCGATACCGTGACGGCCGGCGCCGGCCGGCGCAGCTTGTCAAATCACGAGTTCTTCACCCGCCTCGGCAAGAAGCTGATCGGCGCCTTGTCCGAGATTACCGAAGATGGCTTCACCTTCCGGGTCGACATGGCGTTGCGGCCGAACGGCGCCTCGGGACCGCTGGTGGCCAGTTTCAACATGGTCGAAACCTATCTGGTGACCCAGGGCCGCGAATGGGAGCGCTATGCCTGGTGCAAGGCGCGCGCGCTGACCGGCCGCGCGGAAGATATCGCCGCCCTGGAAAACATCAGCCGTCCTTTCGTCTTCAAGCGTTATCTTGATTACGGCTCGATCGACGCCATGCGCTCCATGCATGCCCAGATCCGCACCGAGGTAAAGCGCCTGGAAGTGCTGCATCCGGAGCGCAGCAACAACGTCAAGCTGGGGCGTGGCGGGATTCGCGAGATCGAATTCCTGGCCCAGGTATTCCAGCTGATCCGCGGCGGCCGCGATGCCGAATTACGCGACCGATCCACCCGCGCCACCTTGCACACCCTGGCCAATAAAAATCTGCTGGACGCTGCGGTAGTCCGCAAGCTGCTGGACGCCTACGAGTTCCTGCGCAACCTCGAACACCGCCTGCAATATCTGGACGATGCGCAAACCCATACTTTTCCGACCAACGATGCGGATTGCCTGATCATCGCCCAGGCCATGGGCTTTGCCGATGTGCCGGGATTGATGCAAGTGCTGGAGCAGCACCGGACGCTGGTTGATGCCCAGTTCGCCGACATCTTTGACGACAAGCAACGGGACAGCAGCCAGCAAGACTGGGATGAAGCCGACAATGTGCTGCACACGCTAAGCGAAACCGACACACGCGAAACCATCGCCATCGTTCTCACCCATTGCGGCTTCTCCGATGTCTCGGCGGCAGCGCAGCGGCTGGCGACCACCTGGCAATCGACCCGCGTGCAAAACCTGCCGGTGACCAGCCGCACGCGGCTGTTGGCGCTGGTCAATGCGGCGCTGCCGGTGGTGGCTGCGATCCCCGAGCCCGAACGCCACCTGCCCACTCTCAACCGTTTGCTGGATTTTCTCGAAGCGATTGCGCGCCGCGCCGCCTACCTGGCGCTGCTGACCGAATATCCCGCCACCTTGCATCGCCTGATCCGCATGATCAGCGCCAGCGACTGGGCTGCCAAATACCTGACCCAGCACCCGATCCTGCTGGATGAGCTGCTCGATCCGCGCAGCCTGAATGCCGCGCCGGACTGGCCTGCTTTTGCCCTCGATTGCCGGCGGCAGCTGGAAACCGCAGCCGGCGATACCGAACGGCAGATGGATATCCTGCGCGAGATGCATCACGCTCAGCAGTTCCGTCTGCTGGCGCAAGACCTGGAAGGCGTGCTCAGTATCGAAGCGCTGGCCGACCATCTGTCGAGCCTGGCCGATGCGCTGGTAGCCGCCACGGTACAAGCGATCTGGAACATGATGCCGGGCCGCCATCGCGAAACCCCGCTGTTCACCGTCATCGCCTATGGCAAACTGGGCGGCAAGGAACTCGGCTATGTCTCCGACCTGGATGTGGTGTTCCTGTATGACGATGTAGACCAGGACGGCCCTGCCCTGTACGCCAAGCTGGCGCAGCGCTTCATTACCTGGATGACCAGCCACACGCCGGCCGGCATCCTGTTCGATATCGACATCGCCCTGCGCCCTGATGGCGCAAGCGGTTTGCTAGTGTCGTCGTTTGGCAAGTTCGAAAAATACCAGCGCGAATCCGCCTGGCTGTGGGAACATCAGGCCTTGACTCGAGCCCGCTATTGCGCCGGCGACAGCGCCATCGGCGAACACTTCGAAACCCTGCGCGTGGAAGTACTGCGGCAAGTGCGCGACCCGGTTCTGCTACAGCGTGAAGTACAAGACATGCGGCAGAAAATGCGCGACGCCCACCCCAACCGTAGCGACCGTTTCGACCTCAAGCACGACGCCGGCGGCATGATCGACATCGAATTCCTGGTGCAATTCCTGATACTGCGCCATGCCGCCGATTACCCGCAACTGACCGCCGACATCGGCAATATCGCGCTGTTGAAACTGTGCGGGGAACTAGGCTTGATCGACGCTGCGTTGGCCAACGCCGTAGCCGACGCCTACCGCACCTTCCGTAAATTGCAGCATCAAGGGCGTTTGCAAGGGGAAGAGCGGGCGCGCGTGGTGCACAGCCGGATAGCGCAGGAAATCTCGATGGTGACGCAGTTGTGGGCTGCTGTCTTTATCGTTAGCGCCGATCACTGAATCAGGTCTTCAAGAATACCTCGACATTAAAATACTTCAATTACGAATATTTTAAATTTACTCGCATTGCGAATATATTGACTTTATCTGCATTGCGAATATAATTTTATTATTCGTTTTGTGGATATTTCATATGAAACAGATCATTTCGACGGAAAACCAGCTTGGCCACCTGATACAGGGATTGCGTAAATCACAACAGCTGACACAGGCACAACTGGCGCAAAAAGCCGGCATCAGCCAGGCGCGGTTGTCGGTTCTCGAGCTCAACCCGGGGCGCATCACCATCGAGCGCCTATTGCGCATCATGGGTGCGCTTGACTTGGAAATGGTGATCCAGGAAAAAGCCGATGCGACCCCAACCTATTCCATCGCCCAGCAACCATCGGAGTGGTGATGGGCCGTCCATCAAAAACACAAACACTCGTCACCTGGCTCAACGGCGAGCGAGTGGGCACCTGGAGTATTCCTCCTCACGCCGAACCATCTTTTACTTATGAGGAAAGCTGGTTTTCCTCGCCCGCCTTTCGCTCGCTTTCCTTGTCACTGCCAGCCATCAAGAGCAATCCCTCCATCAAAGGCGCGGTGGTTAACGATTTTTTCGACAACTTGCTGCCTGATAGCGAAATCATCCGTAAGCGCTTGCAAACCAAATTCAGGGCGTCAGACACTGGCGCTTTTGCACTGTTGGCCGCAGTTGGCCGCGATTGCGTCGGCGCGGTCCAGCTCATGCCACAAGGCGAAGCGCCCGAGGGACTGGATCGCATAAACGCCACTCCACTGGACGACAACGGCGTCGAGCGCATTTTGCAGCAAGCGACTGCTACCCCGAGCGCACTGGCAGATGACGAAGAAGACGATTTGCGGCTATCAATCGCCGGCGCACAGGAAAAAACCGCGCTGATCTGGCACAACGGCGGCTGGTGCAAGCCCCTGCAAGCCACCCCGACAACCCATATCTTCAAGTTACCGATGGGGCTGGTGGGCAATCGCAGAGCCGACATGAGCACATCGGTCGAAAACGAATGGTTATGCGGGCGCATCCTGCACGCCTACGATATTCCGGTAGCGCCATGCGATATCGCCGTGTTTGGGCAGACCAAGGCATTGGTCGTGCAACGCTTCGACCGTCAGTTGGCGCGCAGCGGAACGCATTGGCTGCGGCTGCCGCAGGAAGACTTTTGCCAGGCCACCGGAACGCCGGCGGCACGCAAATACGAAGCCGACGGCGGCCCCGGCATGCTGCGGATAGCCGCATTGTTGGGCAATGCCGTATCACGCGACCAGGATATCGCAACGTTTCTCAAGGCCCAGATAGTTTTCTGGATGCTGCGGGCTACTGACGGCCACGCTAAAAACTTCAGTATTTTCCTGCTGGCCGGCGACCGCTACAAAATGACGCCGCTGTACGACGTCTTGTCCGCCTGGCCGGTGATAGGGCAAGGCCCCAATCTGATCCCACCGCAACGCGCAAAAATGGCGATGGCCTGGCTCGGCAAGAACCGCCACTATCATGCCGACAGCGCGCTGCGGCGGCACATGACAAATACCATGCTGAAATGCGGCTACGGCGCGTCGCCTGGCGACTTGATCGACCAGATCACTGAACAGACGCCGGCAATCTGCGAACGTGTGGCAGCAGAATTGCCGCCGGAATTTCCCGCTTCGCTGGCAGTCAGGATTTTTGAAGGCTTGTTGGAATCCGCACGCCAGTTGCAGGAATCCCCAAACCGGTCCTGATCTCTGCATACCTCTTTACCAAAAAAAACGCCCCGGGGGTTGAATCGACCCCGGGGCGCTTTTAATTCAGCGACAAGCTTTTACTTGGCGGTATTTACTTGGCGTTAACCAGTGCAACCGTCGTGTCCAGCATACGGTTCGAGAAGCCCCACTCATTGTCATACCAGCTCGATACTTTCACCAGGCGACCGGAAACCTTGGTCAGCGTGGAATCGAAGTTCGAGGAAGCAGGATTGTGATTGAAGTCGACCGATACCAGCGGCTCGACGTTATAAGTCAGCAAGCCCTTCAATGCGCCGTTTTCCGATGCATCTTTCATGATCGCGTTGACTTCGTCGACAGTCGTGTCGCGCGCGGCGACGAACGACAGGTCCACCAGCGAGACGTTGATGGTCGGCACACGGATGGCGAAACCGTCCAGCTTGCCGTTCAGCTCTGGCAGGACCAGGCCGACCGCAGCGGCAGCGCCGGTCTTGGCCGGGATCATGCTCATGGTGGCGGAACGGGCGCGACGCAAGTCCTCATGGTAAACGTCGGTCAGCACCTGGTCGTTGGTGTAGGAGTGAATGGTAGTCATCAGGCCATTCACCACGCCGATCTTGTCGTTCAGCGGCTTGACCAGCGGCGCCAGGCAGTTTGTCGTGCAGGAAGCGTTGGAGATCACGGTGTCGCTGGCTTTCAGCACGCCGTGGTTGACGCCGAAAACGACAGTGGCGTCGACATCCTTGCCGCCTGGTGCGGAGATGATGACTTTCTTGGCGCCGCCCTTGATGTGGGCGCTGGCTTTTTCCTTGGTGGTGAAGAAACCGGTGCATTCCAGCACGACGTCAACGCCCAGCTCGCCCCATGGCAGTTCGGCCGGATTGCGTTGCGCCAAAACCTTGATGCGGTCGCCATTGACTACGATGAAATCGCCGTCGACAGTCACGGTGCCGGGGAACTTGCCGTGGGCGGTATCGTACTGGGTCAGGTGGGCATTGGTTTTTGGATCGCCGAGGTCGTTGATGGCAACGATCTCGATATCATGCTTTTTGCCGCCTTCGTAATGGGCGCGAAGGATGTTGCGGCCGATGCGGCCATAGCCATTGATGGCGACGCGAATAGTCATGGTTTTCTCCTAAGGTATTAACAAAAAAATTATTTCAAGCAATCCTGACGGCTACTTCTCACAACCTCGTCATTCCCGCGAACGAGGGAATCCAGGTTGCAGTAAACACTGTTAGCAAATTGGATTCCCTCGTTCGCGGGAATGACCCGGTCAGGAGGGACGCAACGCTAACGATGCAAAATCATCTAATAGTACGCCAGCCGTAGCCGGCTTCCTGCAAATCCAGTCCGTCCCAGCTGAACGGCTGTTCCACCAACAGCTCCCCGCCCAGCGTTTCGTAAAACTGCCGCGCCTGGGTATTTTGCGACAACACCCACACCAGCATGTTGTGGGCGCCGGCGCTGGCCAGGGTGGCAGCCACGTGCGCCACCAGCTTGCGGCCGATGCCGGCGCGCTGCACCGACGGTTCCAGGTAGATCGCCGTCAGCTCGGAATCGAAGCCGAGCTTGGATTCCTTGAGCGTCATGCCTGCGGCGAAACCCAGCACCTCGCCATCGACTTCAGCCACGAAAACATTGGCGGCGCTCGATGTAGCCGACAAGATGCGGCTCCAGATCGCGGTGCTGTCTTCAATCTTCATGCCGTCCAGATAATCATCCGGAATGATGCCGCGATAAGTGGCGCGCCAACTGTCGATCCGCACCGCCGCAATCACCGAGGCATCGGCGATCGTGGCACGGCGGATGAGGACATCGCCGACGATATTGGTGACGTCTTGCTTCTTGAAGCTCTTTACACTCATGCCAGGACCAGCTTGGTCTTGGCCACGACGTTTTCAACAGTGAAGCCGAAATGCTTGAACAGCACAGGAGCCGGAGCCGATTCGCCGAACGTGTCGATGCCGACCACAGCGCCTTCCAGGCCGACATACTTGTGCCAGAACGCTGTCACGCCGGCTTCGATCGCCACGCGCGGCAAACCGCGCTGCAGGACGCTGGCCTTGTAAGCAGATTCCTGGCGATCGAACACGTCGGCGCAAGGCATCGACACCACGCGTACTGCAATACCTTCTTGCGCCAGCGCTGCCGCGGCTTGCATCGCCAGTTCGACTTCGGAGCCGGTTGCGATCAGGATCGCCTTGGCGTTCGGCGCATCTTTCAAGATGTAGGCGCCGCGCTGGATAGCGGCGATCTGCGCCGCGTCGCGTTCCTGGTATTGCAAATTCTGGCGCGAGAAAATCAGCGTGCTCGGGCCATGCTTGCGCTTCACTGCCTGTTCCCATGCCACTGCCGATTCGACCGTGTCGCATGGACGCCAGTTGTCCAGTTGCGGGATCAGGCGCAGGCTGGAAACGTGCTCCACCGATTGATGGGTCGGACCGTCTTCACCGAGGCCGATCGAATCATGGGTGAACACGAAGATCGAGCGGATCTTCATCAGCGCCGCCATGCGCAAGGCATTGCGGCTGTAGTCCGAGAAGGTCAGGAAAGTCGCGCCGAACGGGATGTAGCCGCCATGCAGGGCGATACCGTTCATCATCGCGCTCATGCCGAATTCGCGCACGCCGTAGTTGATGTGGTTCCCCGGCTGGTCGGCGCGCACGGCGACCGACTCTTTCCAGTTGGTCAGGTTGGAACCGGTCAGATCGGCCGAACCGCCAAGGAATTCCGGCAGCACCGGCGCCAATGCCTGGATCGCGTTCTGGCTGGCTTTGCGGGTAGCGATGGTTTCTTTTTTCTCGACGCAAGCGGCAATGTAGGCGCTCACTGTCTGTCCGAAATTGCCTGGCAGCTCACCCTTCATGCGGCGGGTGAATTCGCTGGCCTGTTCCGGGTGGGCGGCAGTGTAAGCCGCGAACAGCGCATTCCAATCGCCTTCAGATTGCTTACCTTGCGGCTTGGCGTCCCATGCTGCGTAGACGTCGGCAGGAATTTCAAACGGCGCGGAGGTCCAGCCCAGCGCTTCACGCACAGCGGCGATTTCCTTGTCGCCCAAAGCCGCGCCGTGCACGTTGTGGGTGCCGGCCATGTTTGGCGAACCCTTGCCGATCACGGTCTTGCAGCAGATCAAGGTTGGCTTGTCTGACAGTTTGGCTTGGTGGATGGCGGCGCTGACGGCTTCCACGTTGTGGCCGTCGACGGCGCGGATCACGTTCCAGCCGTAGGCTTCGAAACGCTTCGGGGTGTCGTCCTTGAACCAGCCTTCGACATGGCCGTCGATCGAGATACCGTTATCATCGTACAGTGCGATCAGTTTCGACAGGCGCAGCGTGCCGGCCAGCGAGCAAGCCTCGTGCGAAATGCCTTCCATCAGGCAGCCGTCGCCGACGAAGGTGTAGGTGTAGTGATCGACGATCGCCAGTTCGCCGCGGTTGAATTCCGCCGCCAGCAGCTTTTCCGCCAGCGCCATGCCGACCGCATTGGTCAAACCTTGGCCCAGCGGGCCGGTGGTGGTTTCAATCCCTGGTGTGACGTCGACTTCAGGATGGCCCGGGGTCTTCGAATGCATTTGACGGAAATTACGCAGCTCATCCATCGGCAGATCGTAGCCGGTGAGGTGCAGCAAAGCGTATTGCAGCATCGAACCATGACCATTCGACAAGACGAAGCGATCGCGATTGAACCAGTGCGGATTGCTTGGATTGTGACGATAGTGCTTGGCCCACAAGGCGACTGCGATTTCCGCCATACCCATCGGCATGCCGGGATGGCCGGAATTAGCTTTTTGGACAGCGTCCATTGCCAGTGCGCGGATTGCATTGGCCATCTTGGTAGTCGGGAGTGTGGAAGTCATGGTTTGAGCGGTAGGCAACGGTTGAAAATTGGTTGGTGAGCAAATTTCGGTCATCCGCGACAGCGAACGTCGGCAGCGGATGCCAGAACAGCCACAAAGGCCGATATTTTACCAAAATGCAGTCGATCCCGGTTCAAATCGACGCATTTATCAGCTTCCAGGGCAGTAAAATGCTGCCGCAGCGCCGAAGGCGAGCACATTGCATCAGATATGGATTGTGCGGCGCTTTTGTCATTTCGTTACCATTTCGCTGTCACTTTCATCTCGATTTTGTCCCTCCGGACCCCTTTTTCACTGAACAGACCATGCAAGGTTTACATCTCACGGCCGATTGCTACGATTGCCGCTGCGCTCCGGGCTTGCTGCTCGATGCCGCGCAACTACGGCAGTTTGTAGTTGAACAGACAATCCGTTCCGGACTCACCATAGTCGGCGAGAAATTCCATCCGTTCCAGGCTGCCGACGGCAGCGCCGCCGGCGTTACCTGCGCCCTGCTGCTGGCAGAATCGCACCTGGCGATCCATACCTGGCCCGAGCGCCTGGCAGTGACCCTCGATGTATACGTCTGCAATTTCACGGAAGACAACAGCGCCAAGGCCAACGGCTTGCTGGATACCCTGATCGTCGGCTTTGCGCCGGCGCGCTGGCAAACCCATCGCTTGCAACGCGGCAGCGGCGCCACCGACCAGACCTTGGCGCTGGAACAGCTGACCCCGCATACCGCCTACGGTACCCAGCTGGCGGCGCCGCTGGCGCAAATGCAATCGCCGTTCCAGCGCATAGAAATTGCCGATTCGGCGGAATTCGGCAAGGTAATGCGGTTGGACGGCGCCTTCATGACTTCCGAGCGCGACGAGTTCTTCTATCATGAGTGCCTGGTGCATCCGGCCGCGCTCAGCCATCCCCATCCGCGGCGCGCGTTGATCGTTGGCGGCGGCGATGGCGGCAGCAGCGAAGAACTGCTCAAGCATCCCTCGATCAAACATATCACCTTGTGCGAAATCGATCCGCAGGTGATCCAGCTGGCGCGCGAGCATCTGCAGCAAATCCATCATGGCGCACTGGATGATCCGCGGGTGCGGCATGTGGCGGAAGATGGCTTCGCCTTTGTCAAAGATGCCGCGCGCTCACCCAAGGCAGACCAGTTGTACGATTTGATATTGCTGGACCTGACCGACCCGCAAAGCGCCGATGGCAGCGCGCTGGCCGCCGATTGCTATACGGAAGAATTCCTGCAGGCTTGTCGCACTTTGCTCGATACAGGCGGTGCGCTGGTCATGCATCTAGGCAGCCCGTTCCATCATCCGCAACGCTTCAGCCAGTTGCGCCGACGTCTCGGCAATGTCTTCCGGCAGGTCAGTCCTTACACCGTTTATGTACCCTTGTACGGTGCGCTATGGGGCATGGCGGTGGCCAGCGATACGCTCGATCCGCGGCAATTGGACAGTCAGACAATCGCAAGCCGCTTGCGGGAACGCCCCCTGCCCGAGCTCCAGTATTACAACGAAAATGTCCATGTAGCACTATTCGCGCTGCCCAATTTCGTGCAAAATCTGGGCGCTTAGTTTGTTGTTGCAATTTCATCGTTGCCTGCTATGGAGAGCGTCTTGCCAACCACCGGACTTTTGAAGCAAACCTTGGAATCTGCCGGCCCATTTGCCAGGAAGAGCCGCGCCGTGCCGCTGGTGCTGGCGGCATCGACCTTGCTGGCGGGCTGCAGCCCGCGCCAGGCGCGTGACGAATACGCCAGCCAGGAAGACTGCAAAAAGGATTGGTCCCGTCCCGAGCTGTGCCAGCCCGCGTCCGGCGGCAGCACGCACGCCAGCTATTACGGCGGCCGCTACTATGGCCCGAGCTACGATGAGGGCGAGCGCGACAGCGCGCAACGCACCGCACGTAGCGGCAGCGGCAGCGGCAGCGGCAGCGGCAGCGGCAGCGGCAGCGGCAGCGGCAGCGGCGGCAACAGTGTCGGCCTGGCAGGCGGCGAAAGCAGTAACCACTCGGTCAGCCGCAGCGTGTCGCGCGGCGGCTTCGGCGGCGCCCACATGTCTTCCGCTGGCGGCTGATCATGATCCGCGAAAGCCTCACCCCGCGCGCCAACTGGCAGGAACAATTCGAATCGCTCGGCTTTACCTATCACTCGATCGACGACCTGTATTGGGACGAGCGCTATGCCTACCGCTTTACGGCAGCGCAGATCGATGCGGTGGAAGACGCCACCAGTGAATTGCACCAGATGGCGCTGCAGGCGGTCGAGCACGTGATCGCCAAGGAACGCCTGGGACAGTTCGCGATTCCGCAACCGTTCTGGGCACTGGTGGAAGAAAGCTGGCGCGAAAAGGAATTCTCGCTCTACGGCCGTTTCGACCTGTCCTGGGATGGCCATGGCGCGCCGAAAATGCTGGAATATAACGCCGATACGCCGACCGGCCTGGTCGAGTCCAGCGTGGCGCAATGGTATTGGCTGCAAGATGTATTTCCGCAGGCAGACCAGTTCAATTCGCTGCATGAAAAACTGATCGCCCAATGGCAAACCCTGGCCGTCAGCCATCAATGCAAAGGCTTGCTGCACTTCGCCTGCATCGGCGGCCACGAAGAAGACGAAGGCAACCTGGCCTACTTGCGCGATACCGCGATCCAGGCCGGCTTCGCCACCAAACAACTGGCGATCGAAAACATCGGCTGGGATGCGCAGCATGCGGAATTCGTCGACGATTTCGATTCGAAGATAAGCAACCTGTTCAAGCTGTATCCTTGGGAATGGCTGTGCCGCGAAGCGTTTGCCGACCACCTGCTGGCGCGGCCGTTGCGGCTGATCGAACCGGCCTGGAAGATGGTGCTGTCCAACAAGGCCATCCTGCCGGTGCTGTGGGAGCTGTTTCCCGGTCACCCTAACCTGCTGCCGGCGTTTTTCGACGCCTGGCGCATCAGTGGCGATTTCGTCAAGAAGCCGCTGTATTCGCGCGAAGGCGAAAACATCACGATCTATGCCGGCGGCGAAGTCCATCACCAGCCCGGACAATACGGTGCCGAGGGCTATATCTACCAGGCGTTTGCAGCGCAGCCGAAATTCGACGACGGCATTACGCCAGCCTATACGTCCGTCGGTTCATGGGTTGTCGGCGATGCACCGGCCGGTATCGGCATCCGGGAAGACGTCTCGCTGATTACCAAGGACACCAGCCGCTTTGTCCCGCACTATTTTGTCGATTAATCATCATCACTATCTGTCACCAGCCAACCAGTCAGGAGCATAGCCCCAATGAACCTTGCCTTTCTCCCCGTCGGCTTGCCGGCCTTTTTGTCTCACTTCGGCCTGGCGCTGGTACTGGTCGCCGTGTTTTTCGTGGTGTATATTTTTATCACGCCCTATCATGAACTGGCGTTGATCCGCGCCGGCAATAACTCCGCAGCAGCCAGCCTGGCAGGCGCCTTGCTCGGCTATAGCGTGGCCTTGTCTTCCGCCATATCAAACAGCGTCAACCTGCTGGACATGCTGGTGTGGGGCGTGGTGGCTCTGGTGGTGCAACTGTTGGCGTTCCTGATTGTCAGACTGTTGCTGCCGACCCTGATCGCGGATATTCCTGAAAACAAGATCGCATCCGGCGTCTTACTTGGTACAGTCAGCCTTGGGCTTGGCCTGTTGAACGCCGCCTGCATGACCTATTAACCAAACACCAAATAATCTCTCTACATGCCCCGTTTCTACGTCTCAATCCCACTCGAAATCGGCCAGGTGCTGATGCTGCCGGATGCGGTCGCCCATCATCTGCTGGTGCTGCGCCTTGGACCGGCTGCGCCCATCACCCTGTTTAACGGCGAAGGCGGCGAATACACTGCGACCATCAGCGGCATCGAAAAAAAGAGAGTCAGCGCCGAGATCAAGACGTTCTCGCCGCGCGAGGTTGAGCTGCCCTATGCGATTACGCTGGCGCAGGCTTTGCCGGAATCGTCGAAACTGGACTGGATCATCGAAAAAGCCGTCGAGCTCGGCGTCGCCGCGATCCAGCCGCTGGCGGCGCAACGCTGCGTGGTGCGCCTGAACAGCGAACGCGCCGAGAAAAAGCAAAGCCATTGGCAGGGCGTGATCGTCGCCGCCGCCGAACAAAGCGGACGCAACCGCATGCCCACCCTGTCCACCCTCAGCCCGTTCAACGACTGGGTCCAGCAGCAGGATCTGCACAAGCGCATCCTGTTGTCGCCGCGTGGTGAGCAATCGCTGTCCGACTGGGCCCGCCATCAGCCGCCGCAGGCGCTGGCGCTGCTGATCGGCCCGGAAGGCGGCTTCACTGAGGCGGAGGAGAACCTGGCTTGCAGCCAGGGCGCGCTGATGTTGTCGATGGGACCACGGATCTTGCGCACCGAAACCGCCGGCCTGGCGGCGCTGGCGGCGATCAATGCGATCTGGGGCGAGATGTAGGGTCGTAGAGTCGCCGTCGCGGCTTTTCTATGCTTTCTACAAATTGATCTAAGCAAAGATCAAAACTCTGGCTAGAATGGAAAAGGATGCCAAGACACAATCGTTTTCTTTGTCCAGCTACTCAAATTTCTAGCCTCGTTGTAGTATCACTCTGCTTATTTGCTTTGTAACTAGCTTGTGTTTTCCACAAGCTAGAAAATAGCCTTGACGGCTTATCGCATTATTTACTCTGGAGAATATTATGGGACTACTGGATTCGGTACTTGGCGCAATTGGCGGCGGCGGCCAGCAGCAATCGAATGATCCGAAAGCCATGCTGATCGCCGCTGCAGTGCCATTGCTGCTCAAGGCGCTGCAAGGCGGCGGTGCGGGCGCAGGCCAGGCTGCAGGCACTGGCTCTGGCGGCCTCCTCAGCGCATTCGAGGGTGCGGGCCTGGGCTCGGTTGTGCAGTCATGGATCGGCAACGGCCAGAACCAGGCAATTTCGCCGGATCAGGTGCAACAAGCGCTGGGCGGCGGCCACCTGCAAGAACTGGCGACGGCAGCCGGCATTTCACCGACTGAAGCTGCCGGCCATCTGTCGGAAATTCTGCCGGAACTGGTCAACAAGCTGACGCCAAACGGCCAGGCAACGGCGCCTGCCGGCGGCTTGGATCTGGGCAGCTTGCTGGGTGGACTGTTGGGCGGCAACAAACAAGCTTGAAGTAGCTGGCCTGTTTGACAAGAAATCGCCCTGCGGGGCGATTTTTTTATGGGCAGGCCAGGAGTAAAATGGCGATTTTACCAACCCTAATGCATGCAATCCGCCGCCGATCGATTTCTGGGCAAGGGTAAAGCCCCGAATGCATTTATAATCCAAGGTTTTGCAATAAACACTCCAGTCACTTCAATGAAGGTATTTCGCGGACTTCCCAACGCCGAATCGCGCGCCCCTTGCGCGCTCACGATCGGCAACTTTGATGGCGTTCATCGCGGCCATCAGGTATTGCTTGCGCACGTCCGCAAGGCGGCCACCGAACTGGGGCTGGATGCGGCGGTAATGACATTCGAACCACACCCGCGTGAATTCTTTGCGCAGCGCGCCGGCCAGCCTGGCAACATGCCGACCCGCGTCGCCAATCTGCGCGACAAGCTGCAATCGCTGGCGCAGGCCGGCATTGATCGCGTGATCGTCGAACATTTCAACGCCAGCTTCGCCGCCATGTCGCCGCAGGACTTTATTGAAAAAGTGCTGGTCGAGGGCTTGCATGTGAAATGGCTGATGGTGGGTGAGGATTTCTGCTTCGGCTCGCGGCGCGCCGGCAATATCGCCACCCTGGTCGAAGCAGGCAAGAAATACGGCTTCCAGGTCGAGACCTTGCCCACTGTAATGAACGAAGGGGCACGGGTATCCTCGTCGGCAGTAAGGACGGCGCTGGCGGCGGGCGATTTCAGCCACGCACGAGCGCTGCTGGGGCATCCGTATGCGATCTCCGGCCACGTGGTGCATGGCAAGAAACTCGGCCGCACCATCGGCTTCCCTACCCTCAATCTGCGCGTCAGCCACAAGCTGCCTGCATTGTCCGGTATTTTCGTGGTGAAAGTGCATGGCCTGTCGGAACAGCCGTTGCCTGGAGTCGCCAGCATCGGCGTGCGGCCCACCGTGGACGACAGCGGCCGGGTGCTCTTGGAGACCTACCTGCTCGACTTTAGCGGCGATTGTTATGGCAAGGTGATCCAGGTTGAATTCTTGCAAAAGCTGCGCGACGAAGAAAAATACGTCGACCTGCCGACGCTGACAGTCGCGATTGAAGGCGACGTCGCCAATGCGCGGGCCTATTTCCGTCAGCATGACAGCACAGCCACGCGTGCACCCACCGCGGCCACGGATCGAATTTGACGCTGCTTGCAGTTGCCGCTTGTTGCCTCGCTTATTGCCTCACTCATGCAGGCCCCACTGAATTCCATTGAAGAAAATTATGTCCGATCAGACCAGCAAACCAGAAAACACCAAGGTGGCGAAGCAAGCCAAGCCGCAAAGCAAGTACCCGGTCAACATGACCGAGACGCCCTTCCCGATGCGCGGCGATCTCGCCAAGCGCGAGCCGCAATGGGTCAAGCAATGGCAGGAAAAGAAGGTCTACGAGCGGATCCGCAAGGCCTCCAAGGGCCGTCCGAAATTCATCCTGCATGACGGCCCGCCGTACGCCAATGGCGAGATCCATCTGGGCCACGCTGTCAACAAGATCCTCAAGGACATGATCGTCAAGGCCCGTAACATGGCCGGCTTCGATGCGCCTTATGTGCCGGGCTGGGATTGCCACGGCATGCCGATCGAAATCCAGATCGAAAAGAAGTACGGCAAGAACCTGCCGGTGGCGGAAGTACAGTCCAAGGCGCGTGCTTACGCCAACGAACAGATCGACCTGCAGCGCAAGGACTTCATCCGCCTCGGCGTGCTGGGTGAATGGAACAATCCGTACTTGACCATGGCCTTCGGCAATGAAGCCGATGAGTTGCGCTCGCTCGGCACGATCCTGGAAAAAGGTTATGTGTACCGCGGCCTGAAGCCGGTCAACTGGTGCTTCGATTGCGGCTCCGCACTGGCGGAAGCGGAAGTCGAATACCAGGACAAGCGCGATCCGTCGATCGACGTCGGCTTCCCGTTTGCCGAGCCGGAAAAATTGGCTGCCGCATTTGGCTTGCCGTCGCTGCCGGCCGCTAAGGGTTATGTCGTCATCTGGACCACCACTCCATGGACCATCCCGTCCAACCAGGCGCTCAATGTGCATCCGGAAATCGACTACGCGCTGGTGCAGACCGCGCGTAACGGCGAGCCATTGCTGCTGATCCTGGCGCAAGACCTGGTAGAAGATTCGCTGCAACGCTTCGGCCTGGAAGGCACAGTCATCGCCACCTGCAAAGGCGAGGCGCTGTCGCTGATCAATTTCAAACACCCGCTGGCCGAGATGGATCCGGGCTACGACCGCCTGTCGCCGGTCTACTTGGGCGATTACGTCACCACCGAGAGCGGCACCGGTATCGTCCACTCGGCGCCGGCCTACGGCATCGAAGACTTTATCTCCTGCAAAGCGCATGGCATGAAGGATGACGACATCCTCAGCCCGGTGATGGGCGACGGCAAGTTCGCCTCATGGCTGCCGTTCTTTGCCGGCATGACCATCTGGGAAGCTTCCAAGCCGATCTGCAGCAAGCTGGAAGAAGCCGGCGCGCTGTTCAAGGTAGTCATGTTCGATCACAGCTACATGCATTGCTGGCGGCATAAAACGCCGATCATCTATCGCGCCACTTCGCAGTGGTTCGCCAGCATGGACAATG
The DNA here is from genome assembly GCF_039923675.1 of Collimonas sp. Lineage (GTDB taxonomy): Bacteria > Pseudomonadota > Gammaproteobacteria > Burkholderiales > Burkholderiaceae_D > Collimonas. The sequence goes on along the minus strand of NZ_JBDTCG010000058.1, from coordinate 25,845 downwards.
CGCCGAACGACGGCCACGCCAACCTGCGCACCACCGCATTGCAAGCGATTGAAGAAACCACTTTCTTCCCGAGCTGGGGCAAGGCGCGTCTGCACGGCATGATCGCCAACCGCCCCGACTGGACTCTGTCGCGCCAGCGCCAATGGGGCGTGCCGATGGCATTCTTTGTACATAAGGAAAGCGGCCAGCTGCATCCGCGTACGCCGGAATTGCTGGAACAGATCGCCAAGCGCATCGAACAGCACGGCATCGAAGCCTGGCAGGCACTGGATCCGAGAGAATTACTGGGCGACGACGCCGACAATTACCTCAAGAACAAGGACACGCTGGATGTCTGGTTCGATTCGGGTTCTACCCATCAAACCGTGCTGCGCGGCTCGCATGCCGAACAATTGCAGTTCCCGGCCGATCTCTACCTGGAAGGCTCGGACCAGCATCGCGGCTGGTTCCATTCGTCGCTGCTGACCTCGGCCATGCTGAACGGCCGCGCGCCGTACAACGCCTTGCTGACGCATGGCTTCGTGGTGGATGGCGAAGGCCGCAAGATGTCGAAGTCGCTGAAGAATGGCGTCGAGCCGCAAAAAGTGGCTGACTCATTGGGCGCGGAAATCCTGCGTTTGTGGGTGGCTTCCAGCGATTATTCGGGCGAAATCACGATCTCTGAAGAGATCCTGAAACGCGTGACGGAATCGTATCGCCGCATCCGCAACACCTTACGCTTCCTGCTGGCCAATACTTCAGACTTCAATCCGTCGAAAGATGCAGTGCCTATCGCCGACCTGCTGGAAATCGACCGCTATGCGATCGCCAGCATGGCGCAGCTGCAGACCGATATCCTGGCGCATTACGAGACGTATGAATTCCATCCGGTGATTTCGAAACTGCAGATGTACTGCTCGGAAGACCTGGGCGGCTTCTATCTGGATATCCTGAAGGACCGCCTGTACACCAGCGGCGTCACTTCGCAGGCACGGCGTTCGGCGCAAACCGCGATCTGGCATATCACCCAGGCGCTGCTGCGGGTGATGGCGCCGACGCTGTCGTTCACTGCGGAAGAAGCCTGGTCGTTCTTCGCCAGCCCGGAAGCATTTGCGGCCAGCGATGAAACCATCTTCACGCAAACTTTCTACACGCTGCCGGAAATCAGTGGCGCTGCCGCCCTGATCGAGAAATTCAGCGCCGTGCGTGCGGTGCGCGCCGACGTCACCAAGCAACTGGAAGAAGTGCGGGTAGCCGGCGGCATCGGCTCGTCGCTGCAGGCGGAAGTCGAAATCAAGGCTAGTGCGGCCAAGTACGCGTTGCTGACCAGCCTCGGCGACGACCTCAAATTTGTGTTGATCACCTCTAGCGCCAGCGTTTCGGAAGTGGCTACGGAAGCGGAAGAAGCGATCCTGGTGACGCCATCGGCCCAGCAGAAATGCGAACGTTGCTGGCACTATCGCGCAGATGTCGGCAGCCACCCGGAGCATCCAGGGCTGTGCGGACGCTGCGTCGCCAATCTGTTTGGCAATGGCGAACAGCGGCACGTTGCTTAAACCATTTTTCTCAACTGTCACGTCATTCCCGTGGAACGCGGGGATGACGCACAGTCTTCAAGCCGTTTTGCTGCAACACCTATTTAAGAAACAACTCATCTTATATGGCTACTAAAAAGCGCTCTTCGACCATTTCCACCTCATCCTCCAAATACGGCCTGGCGCCCTGGCTGGCGATTGCCTCGCTGATCCTGGTGATCGACCAGCTCACCAAGATCACCATCGTGCGCCTGTTCAGCTATGGCGAATCGCAGCCGGTCACCTCCTTCTTCAACCTGGTGCTGGTGTATAACAAGGGCGCCGCGTTCAGCTTCCTGTCGACGGAATCCGGCTGGCAGCGCTACCTGTTCACCGCGCTCGGAATTGCAGCCGCGCTGTTCATTACTTTCTTGCTGAAACGGCATGCCGGCCAGCGCATGTTCTGCACCGCGCTGGCGCTGATCCTGGGCGGCGCCATCGGCAATGTGGTCGACCGCATCGCCTACGGCCACGTGATCGACTTTCTCGACTTCTACATGCGCAACTGGCACTGGCCGGCTTTTAATATCGCCGATAGCGCGATCTGCGTCGGTGCGGTATTGTTCGTTATTGATGAGTTGCGTCGCGTAAACAAGTAAGCAAGAAAATCATAAGCAAAGCATGTTGACGCATGACTCCAGGAGCTGACATGGATCTTGCTGGTAAAAAAATTGTGCTGGGACTGACCGGCGGCATCGCCTGCTACAAGGCGGCGGAATTTGCACGGGCGCTGATCAAGGCCGGCGCCTCGGTGCAAGTGGTGATGACTGTTGCGGCGACGCATTTCATTACCACTGTCACCATGCAAGGCTTGACCGGCAAGACGGTATTTACCGATCAGTGGGATGCCCGCATCGGCAATAACATGCCGCATATCGACCTCACCCGCGATGCCGACGCGATTGTCATCGTGCCCTGCTCCGCTGATTTCATTTTCAAGCTGGCGCACGGCGCCTGCGACGACTTGCTGTCGACCTTGTGCGTAGCGCGTCCCGCTACTTTGCCTTTGCTGGTGGCGCCGGCGATGAATGTCGAAATGTGGCAAAACCCGGCGACTCAACGCAATCTGACGCAACTACTGGCAGACGGCATCCAATTGCTCGGCCCCGATGCCGGCGAGCAGGCTTGCGGAGAAGTCGGCATGGGCCGCATGCTGGAGGCACATGAGTTGCTGGAAGAAGTCGTTGCCTCATTCCAGCCCAAGCTGCTCAAGGGCAAACGCGTACTGGTGACTGCCGGGCCAACCTTTGAACCGATCGATCCGGTACGCGGCATCACCAACCTGTCGTCCGGGAAAATGGGTTATGCGATAGCACGCGCAGCATACGAAGCCGGCGCCGAAGTGACTTTGATATCCGGCCCGACTGCGCTCACCACGCCGTATGGCGTGCGGCGTATCGGCATCCAGACCGCGCAGCAGATGCACGATATCGTGATGACGCAGCTGACCGCCAACAGCGCCGCCAACGCGACCGATATCTTCGTCGCCGTGGCAGCGGTGGCCGACTGGCGGGTAGCCAATGCCAGCAGCCAGAAATTGAAAAAAAATGCCGACGGCAGCGCGCCGGAGCTGGTCTTCGAACAGAATCCCGATATTTTGGCAACAGTTGCAGCGCTGCCAAAACCGCCGTATTGTGTCGGCTTTGCCGCCGAATCGGAGAACTTGCTGCAGTATGGCGAAGCCAAGCGCATCCGGAAAAATGTGCCACTGCTGGTCGGAAATATCGGCCATGACACCTTTGGCAAGGACGATAATCAATTGGTATTGTTTGACGCCAATGGCCACACCGATTTGGCGCGCGCCGGCAAGCAGGAATTGGCACGCCAGCTGATCGCGGCCATTGCCAGCCGTCTTGGCAATTAGTCTCAAGCTTTAGTCTTACCTGTCTCTTTTAGCGTCAGCCCGTCGCCGCCCGTTTGATTACCGGCGATGAAAACCAGAATCAGCCTTGCTTGTGAATACCTGACGGGATTGCTCCTGCCATGCTTTTTCATTTGTTACGCTTGTCTTAATGCGCTTCTCTGCACTATCAGCACCATTTTCACTTTTCACTTATTAGATTGTTACCATTTCAATGAATATCATCGACGTCAAGATTCTCGACCCACGCATGCAAGATCAACTGCCGGCCTACGCCACCGAAGGCAGTGCGGGCCTGGACCTGCGCGCCTGCCTGGACGCCCCGCTGACGATCAAACCCGGTGAAACCCATCTGATTCCTACCGGCCTGGCGATCCATATCGGCGATCCGGCCTATGCGGCGATGATCCTGCCGCGCAGCGGCCTTGGCCATAAACATGGCATCGTATTAGGGAACCTGGTGGGCCTGATCGACTCTGATTACCAGGGTCAGCTGATGGTTTCCACCTGGAACCGCGGCACGACCGAATTTACCCTCAACCCGATGGAACGGCTGGCGCAATTGATTATTGTGCCTGTAGCCCGTGTCCGTTTTAATGTCGTAGCAGATTTCGAGAGCAGCGAACGCGGCGCAGGCGGCTTCGGCAGCACCGGAAAACATTGATGGAGAAAATAATGAGATTGACGAGCAGCCCCGGATGGCAGGGACTCAAGCGCTATGCTGCGGTGACCTTGCCGGTGCTATTGCTGGCAGCTTGCGCCAACACGGAAACGGTACCACCCGGGATAGAAAAGCCCGCCGTGATGGTCGCTCCAAAGCCGGCGGCAGTCACAGTGCCGCCGCAACAGGCGGAATTGAAAGCCCTGATCGGCTTGCAAGACCGTCTGTATGACGTGGCTGCACCCTTGCTGGTGAATAACGCGCTGCTGTGCCGCAACAATGCGCGCAACCTGCTCGGTTTCACCGCAAAAACCAAATATTCCTTTACGGCGGAATTCATCGCCGCCGCCAATTCCCTCGGCTTTACCGACCAGTTGCAAGTCACCGGCGTGCTGGCGGGCAGCGGCGCCGCCAAGGCCGGCCTGCAGCGCGGCGACCTGCTGGTGGCGATCCAGGACAAACCGGCGCCGGTCGGCGCCGACGCCGAACGCCAGACCGCCATGATGCTTGGTCCGCTGGTCAACGGTCGCACCAACATCAAGGTTACCGTTGCGCGCAATGGCAGCAACCAGACCTTGACCGTGCCTTTGACCCGCGCCTGCGCCTTCGGCATCGAACTCGGCAACACCGACAACGTGATCAGCTACGCCGACGGACGCCGCGTGCTGATCAGCGCCGGCATGATGAAATTCACCCAGAGCGACGATGAACTGGCGCTGGTGATCGCCAAGGAAATGGCGCACAACTCGCTGACCCACGCTTCGCGTCAGCGCAATACTGCGACCATGACCGGCGTCATCGACAACCTGATCCGTCTGCGGCCGGACACCACGCCGCTCAGCGGCGCGGCCGGCGTCAAGCCATTCCCGCAGCAGCTGGATGCCTCCGCCGACCGTTTGTCGCTGTTCATGGTGGCGCGCGCCGGCTACAAGGTTGATGGCGCTCCAGCGTTCTGGCAACGACTTGCGACGCAGTATCCAGCTACCGTGCTGAACGGCTATACCGCTATCCATCCTGCCACAGATTTCCGGATGAGCGCGATCCAGCAAACCGTCTCGGATATCCAGGCAAAGCAAGCCACCGGCACTACCATCCAGCCGTAAGCGCTACGCTCCATCGTCGCCAGGCGATGGAGCAATGATCAAATGCGGACCGGGCGGATATGAAAAAGCCTGAATCACTCACATGATTCAGGCTTTTTGCTTTTGCGACGCTGGCTGGATGCAAACTGCATTCAACTCCGCAGCAGCTTGTTCCAGTTGTATTGCAGTCTTACTCCACTTCAACCGTTTCCTCAGGCGCAGACGGCGTCGAGGTATCTTTCTCTGCGAAGTCCAGACTGATCTGGTCCTTGTCGTCGAGATCCACCGTCACGCGGCCGCCAGTCACCAGCTTGCCGAACAGCAGTTCGTCGGCCAGCGCCTTGCGGATCATGTCCTGGATCAGACGCGCCATCGGACGTGCGCCCATCAACGGATCAAAGCCCTTCTTGGCCAGGAATTTCCGCAGATTCTCGGTAAACACCGCTTCGACTTTTTTCTCGTGCAACTGCTCTTCCAGCTGCATCAGGAACTTGTCGACCACCCGCAAGATAACTTCTTCATCCAGCGCATGGAAGCTGATGATGGAGTCGATGCGGTTACGGAACTCAGGCGTAAACATGCGCTTGATATCCGCCATCTCGTCGCCGGCTTCCTTCTTATCGGTGAAACCGATCGAACGTTTTTGCAGGCTTTCCGCGCCGGCATTGGTGGTCATGATAATGATCACATTGCGGAAATCCGCCTTGCGTCCATTATTGTCGGTCAATGCGCCATGATCCATCACTTGCAGCAGGATGTTGAAAATATCCGGATGGGCTTTTTCAATTTCATCCAGCAGCAGCACCGCATGCGGCTTCTTGGTGACAGCCTCGGTCAGCAAACCGCCCTGGTCGAAACCGACATAGCCCGGCGGCGCGCCAATCAGACGGCTTACCGCATGGCGCTCCATGTATTCCGACATGTCGAAACGGATCAGGTCAATGCCCATGATGAACGCCAGCTGCTTAGCCACCTCGGTCTTACCGACGCCGGTAGGACCGGAGAACAGGAAGGAGCCGATCGGACGGTCGGTTTTACCCAGACCGGCGCGCGCCATCTTGATGGCCGACGCCAGCGCATCGATCGCAGGATCCTGGCCGAACACCACGTTGCGCAAATCGCGGTCGATGGTTTGCAGCTTGCTGCGGTCGTCCTGGTTGACCGACTGCGGCGGAATCCGCGCAATCTTGGCGATGATGTCTTCGATCTCGCCCTTGCCGATGGTCTTTTTCTGCTTCGACTTCGGCAGAATGCGCTGCGCTGCACCGGCTTCATCGATAACATCGATCGCCTTGTCCGGCAAATGGCGGTCGTTGATGAAACGGGCCGCCAGTTCAGCCGCGCTGGTCAATGCCGACGCTGAATATTTGACGCCGTGATGTTCTTCAAAGCGCGATTTCAGGCCGCGCAGGATCTGCACGGTTTGCTCAACCGTCGGTTCGTTGACGTCGATCTTCTGGAAGCGCCGCGATAACGCATGGTCCTTCTCGAACACGCCGCGGAACTCGGTATAAGTGGTGGCGCCGATGCACTTCAGCTGGCCGCTCGAGAGAGCCGGCTTCAGCAGGTTGGATGCATCCAGCGTACCGCCCGAAGCCGAACCGGCGCCGATAATGGTATGGATTTCATCGATAAACAAGATCCCGTGCGGGCTGTCTTTCAATTGCTTGAGCACGGCTTTCAGGCGTTGTTCAAAATCGCCGCGGTACTTGGTGCCGGCCAGCAGCGAACCCATGTCCAGCGAGTAGACAATCGCGTTTTGCAGGATTTCCGGAACTTCGCCCTGGGTGATGCGCCATGCCAGACCTTCCGCAATCGCGGTCTTGCCGACGCCTGCTTCGCCGACCAGCAAGGGATTGTTTTTACGGCGGCGGCACAAGGTCTGGATCACGCGTTCGACTTCGTACTCGCGTCCGATCAGCGGGTCGATCTTGCCTTCAGTCGCCAGCTTGTTCAGGTTTTGCGTGAACTGGTCGAGCGGACTTTCCTTGGCCTGGCCTTCGGCTTGCACTTCTTCAGCACCTTCCGAGGACTTTTGCGCATCGGCTTGCTGATCTTTGCGCACGCCATGCGAAATGAAATTGACCACGTCGAGACGCGTTACACCCTGCTGGTGCAGGTAGTAGACCGCGTGCGAATCCTTCTCGCCGAAGATCGCCACCAGCACATTGGCGCCGGTGACTTCCTTCTTGCCATTGGAAGCCGATTGCACATGCATGATGGCGCGTTGGATGACGCGCTGAAAACCTAGGGTCGGCTGGGTATCCACTTCATTCGAACCCGGCACCGTCGGTGTGTTGTCGCCGATAAAGATGGTCAGCGTTTTGCGCATATCATCGATGTTGACGGCACACGCACGCAGCACCTCTGCCGCGGACGGGTTGTCGAGCAAGGCCAGCAGCAGATGTTCCACGGTGATGAACTCGTGCCTTGCCTGTCGTGCTTCGACAAACGCCATGTGCAAACTTACTTCCAGTTCCTGCGCAATCATGCTTCCTCCATCATGCATTGCAGGGGATGCCCTGCTTTGCGTGCGTGCGTTAATACCAGTTCAACTTTTGTGGATGCGATATCTTTAGGATACACACCACACATGCCTTTGCCATCGCGATGCACCTTCAACATAATCTGGGTTGCGGCTTCACGATCCTTGTTGAAGTATTCCTGCAGGATGGCGACCACGAACTCCATTGGAGTGTAGTCGTCATTGAGCAAAAAAACCTGAAACATGGGGGGCGGCTTGAGCTTTTGCTCTTGTCGCGTCGCTACTGTGCCGTCTTCGTGCTTGGTTACCATGCGCCTATTCTAAAACCTTCCGACAATTGCAGTAACATCATTAGCGCCACACGCAATAAAATAACGTTTATATTGATATTACGCGTTTTCCGATTGCTATGCAGATGACGTTGGATGAGATTAAATCAAGAGCAAAAAATAGAGTAAAACCTGAAATTTAATTGCATTATGGAAATTACTTGACTTTTTTATTTTTTGCGCAAAGAATGACATTCATTGGTGAGCATGTTTCCGCTTATTAATAGAAGTGAGCAAGTTCTAGAAGGGGCAGCGTTACGCGAGGCTTCTTGCTTTTACGGCTCGTGTGATTGGTCATTATTTGAAAGACGCTATTTTATGGCAACAGGTACAGTCAAGTGGTTCAACGATTCTAAGGGCTTCGGCTTTATCACTCCGGACGACGGCGGTGAGGATTTGTTTGCTCACTTTTCCGCAATCCAGATGAACGGCTTCAAGACCCTCAAAGAAGGTCAAAAAGTCCAGTTCGAAGTCACGCAAGGCCCTAAAGGCAAGCAAGCTTCTAACATCCAAGCTCCTTAATTCCGCTTTGGCGTAATTAAGCTGTTTTTGTGAAAAACCTCACTGCGGTGAGGTTTTTTTATGGCCTCCTGATAGCGCTAACCGGAAGGCCGGCGTAAAAAAGCCAGAACGCATTCTGGCTTTTTTTACAACAATGGTAAAACTTACATGTTTTCGATCAGGACGTCGCCAAAACCGGAGCACGATACCTGTGTCGCGCCTTCCATCAGGCGGGCGAAGTCGTAAGTGACCTTTTTCGAGGTGATCGATTTCTGCATCGATGCAATGATCAGGTCGGCCGCTTCCAGCCAGCCCATGTGACGCAGCATCATTTCCGCCGACAGGATCAGCGAACCCGGGTTCACATAGTCTTTGCCTGCATATTTTGGCGCTGTGCCGTGGGTGGCTTCAAACATAGCCACCGAATCCGACAGGTTGGCGCCCGGAGCGATGCCGATACCGCCGACTTGCGCCGCCAGCGCGTCGGAGATGTAATCGCCGTTCAGGTTGAGGGTGGCGATGACGCTGTATTCGTTCGGACGCAACAGAATTTGTTGCAAAAATGCATCAGCGATCGAATCCTTGATGATGATGTCGCGGCCGGTTCTCGGGTTCTTGAATTTCGCCCATGGACCGCCGTCGATCAGCTCGGCGCCGAATTCCTTTTGCGCCAGGGCATACGCCCAGTCACGGAAGCCGCCTTCGGTGAACTTCATGATGTTGCCCTTGTGGACAATCGTCACGGACGGCTTGTCGTTGTCGATGGCGTACTGGATCGCCTTGCGCACCAGGCGCTCGGTGCCTTCGCGCGACACCGGCTTGATGCCGATGCCGGAAGTATTCGGGAAGCGGATCTTCTTGACCCCCATTTCCTTGATCAGGAACTCGATCAGCTTCTTGGCGCCTTCGCTACCCTCTTGCCATTCGATGCCGGCATAGATATCTTCCGAGTTTTCACGGAAGATGACCATGTCGGTCTTTTCCGGCTCACGCACCGGCGAAGGCACGCCCTTGAAATAACGCACCGGACGCAGGCAGACGTACAAGTCCAGCTCCTGGCGCAGCGCCACGTTCAGCGAACGGATGCCGCCGCCGACCGGGGTGGTCAACGGACCTTTGATCGACACCACATAATCCTTGATTGCCGCCAGGGTTTCTTCCGGCAGCCAGACGTCAGGGCCGTATACCTTGGTCGACTTTTCGCCGGCGAACACTTCCATCCAGCTGATCTTGCGCTTGCCGCCGTACGCCTTGGCTACAGCCGCATCCACCACCTTGATCATGACCGGGCTGATATCCACACCGGTGCCATCGCCTTCGATATAAGGAATGATGGGATTTTCTGGGACGTTGATCGAAAAATCAGCGTTGACGGTGATTTTCTTGCCTTCAACAGGCACTTTGATATGTTGGGACATCTGTATCTCCGGAGTTGGGAGGTGGGAAGCAACGAGATGGGATAGGAAGCACCCTAAGTCTTATATAAGACATAAGACAAGCATTTCGTATTATGCACTAGTATTTTACTAGCGGCTATGTTTTTGCGACACTAGGGGTATGCCCCTGATCCTATTCAATAAACCCTTCCAAGTCATGTGCCAGTTCTCGGCGCATCCCAGCCGCCCCACCCTCGCCGACTATATCAAGATCCCCGATATTTATCCGGCGGGACGCCTTGATGCAGATAGCGAAGGATTACTGCTTCTCACCGACGACGGCCAGCTGCAACATAATATTAGCCATCCCGCATTGAAACAGCCAAAGACTTATCTGGCCCAGGTTGAGGGGATTCCAGACAAACCCACGCTGGCGCGCCTGCGCGGCGGCGTCGACCTCGGCGATTTCGTCACCCTGCCTTGCCAGGCGCACATGGTGGAGACGCCGGACTGGCTGTGGCCGCGCGATCCGCCGATTCGCGAACGGCTAGACAAACCCACCAGCTGGCTGGCGCTGACCCTGACCGAAGGCAAAAATCGCCAGGTGCGGCGCATGACTGCGGCGGTCGGCCTGCCGACCTTGCGCCTGGTCAGGGTTGCGATTGGCCAGGTGTCGCTGCATAGCCATCCCTTGTGGCCCGGCGACATGCTGGAAATCGATCCGGATGAATTAAGTAAATTACAGAAGTAGCAGCTGATACAAATTGATACATATTTCCGCTCTTTTTTAAAATATCTGTCAACCATCCGTTTCCGGGCGTCGTTAATTGCAGTGATTCAAGTGAATCATCAACTGATTAACTCGCTAAAGAATGGATTTTAAAATGAACAAACTGATCGCTGCTCTGGTTGCTGGCCTGTTCGCTACTTCTGTATTCGCTGCTGACGCAGCCCCAGCTGCACCTGCAGCTCCTGCCGCAGCTGCTGCAGAAGCGTCGGCTCCAGCTGCCAAGAAGACTACGCACAAAGTCAAGAAAGCTAAAAAAGCAACTAAAGCCAAAGCTGAAAAAGCTGAAGCGCCAGCAGCTGACGCTGCTCCTGCTGCCAAGTAATTTCGGCATCAGTTAGAATGGAAAGGCAGGCCAGTCCTGCCTTTTTTTACGTCCTGAAACATTTAATATCCCGCCGCAACGCCTGCAACACCTCTCTGCCGATTTAGCTCTCTGTATAATCTCCCTACCCTACAGGAGCCTTACCGACATGAGAAAAATCCGCGCCATTTACCTCGCAGCAGCCACCGCAAGCATCGCCGCCTTTACCGCCCTGCCGGCAAGCGCACAGGAAAGCCAGCAACTCCCGACCATTTCGCTCAACATCGGCATCCACGTCATCAAGGCGGAAGTTGCGCACAGCGATGAACAGCGCGAACAAGGTCTCATGTTCCGCAAAAAAATGGGCGCCAACGAAGGCATGGTATTTGTGTTCGACACGCCCGCAGGGATCTGCATGTGGATGAAGAACACCCTGATCCCGCTATCGGTCGCCTTTATCGATAAAAAGGGTGCGATTTTGAATGTCGAGGAAATGAAAGCGCAGACGCTGGATTCGCATTGCGCCCAGGGCGCCGCGTCTTATGCGCTGGAAATGAACAAGAGCTGGTTCAAGGACAAGAATATCAAGCCGGGCACCGTGATTGAAGGCTTGCCGCAACTGTAAGCTGCAGTCATAAAACCGGCACGGCGGTCCGACCGCCGTAGCTGGCAAGCAGAACAATCAAAAACAAAACAGAAAAACCCTGCATAAGCAATCTTATGCAGGGTTTTTCTTAATTCAGCAACAAGCTAGTAAAAACCGCCGGGCCAGCCGGCGATCAAGTACTAATTAAGCAGCCAGTGCTTTCAGAGCAGCGTTCAGACGGCTCTTATGGCGTGCAGCCTTGTTCTTGTGGATGATCTTTTTGTCCGCGATACGGTCGATGATCGATACGGATTTTTGCAGGACCAGCGTTGCTGCAGCTTTGTCGCCGCCAGCATCGATTGCCTTGCGGGCAGCTTTGATTGCTGTACGCAGGGTCGAACGCTGACTGGAGTTGTGCAGGTTTTGCTGAACTGCTTGACGAGCACGCTTACGTGCTTGTGCGGTATTTGCCATTTATATTTCCTAAAACGAGGTCGGGAATGCTTACGCGGCAAACCTGACCGCGGCGCAGAATTCTGTAAAGCCATGGATTATAACCAGTTTTTAAGAAACAGGCAAATACCCCTTGCTTCCGAGGCAATTCTGTCGCAAGAAAACAAACATGCCAGAATGGCAATTCGATATCGCGTGTGGCTGGGGAACGTTCCGGCCGCGACTTTATCACACATGACCTTTATCGGCGGCAACCCGGAACGCAAATAAATAATCGCAGGAACAATGGAAGTACAGCAAATATGGCAAAAAGCCCCGACGTTTTCCAAATGCCCGGAAAGCTCCGACAGACGATCTGCTCCAGCTATAATGCCGCTCCATGAACTTGCATAAAACGCTTGCCACCGTCTCTGGCATGACCATGGTGTCGCGTGTGACGGGCCTGATTCGCGAAATCCTGTACGCGCGCGCTTTCGGCGCCGACGGCTACACCGATGCCTTCGCCATCGCCTTCCGCATTCCCAATCTGTTGCGCCGGCTGTTTGCCGAAGGCGCGTTTTCGCAAGCCTTCGTGCCGATCCTGGGCGAATACAAAAACCAGAAAGGCGAGGCCGCGACCAAGGAACTGGTCGACCACGTGGCGACCGTGCTGACCTGGGCCATGCTGGTTACCTGCATCATCGGCATTCTCGCGACGCCGGCGCTGGTCTATTTCATCGCCCCCGGCCTCGGCGACAACAAAGACGTGCTCGGCGCTTCGATCTTCATGACGCGGGTCATGTTCCCCTATATCGGCTTCATGTCGTTCGTGGCGCTGGCCGGCGGCGTCTTGAATACCTGGCATGAGTTCAAGATTCCTGCCTTCACCTCTGTCTTGCTGAACCTGGCGTTCATCGTCGCCTCGCTGTTCGTTGCGCCCTACATGCAACATCCGATCTATGCCATGGCGTTTGCGGTGCTGGTCGGCGGCGTATTGCAGGTGGCGATCCAGGTGCCGGCGCTGATCAAGGTCGGCATGCTGCCGCGGATTGCCATGAATCCCTCGATCGGCCTGCGTGATCTCGGCGTGCAGCGGGTGCTGAAAAAAATGGGGCCGGCGGTGTTTGCCGTCTCGGCGGCGCAAATCAGCCTGCTGATCAACACCAATATCGCCTCGCGCCTGGGTCATGGCAGCGTGTCCCTGCTGACCTACGGTGATCGCCTGATGGAATTTCCCACCGCCCTGTTAGGCGTGGCGCTCGGCACCATCTTGTTGCCCAGCCTGTCGAAAGCCAATGCCGACAAAGACCTTGCCGAATACTCATCGCTGCTGGACTGGGGCCTGCGCCTGACCTTCCTGCTGGCGCTGCCGTCCGCAGTCGGACTGGCGACCTTGTCGGTGCCGCTGACATCCACCCTGTTCCAGCACGGCAAATTCGACGCCGCCTCGGTGGCGGTCACCAGCCAGGTCCTGATCGCCTATGGCGTCGGCCTGATCGGCCTGATCGTGGTGAAAATCCTCGCCCCCGGCTTTTATGCAAAGCAAGACATCCGCACCCCGGTCAAGATCGCCATCGGCGTCCTGATCGCCACCCAGCTGATGAACTATGTCTTCGTGCCGATTTTTGCAGTGGCCGGCCTGGCTCTCTCGATCAGTATCGGCGCCTGTCTCAACGCCGGCTTCCTGCTGTGGAGCCTGATGCGGCGCGGCATCTACACACCGGAAACAGGCTGGGTACGCTATTTCCTGCGCTTGGTCGGCGCCCTGTTCCTGATGGCTGGCGTCGCCCTATGGGGTTCCCAGCAATTCGACTGGACCGGAGCGCATACCAGCTCATTGATGCGGATCGGCGCCCTGTTCGCGGTGATGGCGGCTTGTGGTGCAACTTACTTTGGAGCACTACTCGCCATGGGATTCCGTTTCCAGGATTTCAAGCGGATTGCACGTTAACTCGCTCAGGCAATCGCATCCTGGAAAATAGTTTGCTAGGATAGGAGCTATGACGATCACATCTCTGGAATACTTTAGCGCGCTGGTGCAACAAGCCAGCGACGTCCCCTTGTTCGAGGCGGCGCTGGCGATTGCGCAGGATGTCTATCCCAAGCTGGATTTCGACGCGCCGCAAAACGATCTCGACCGGCTGGCCAACACCTTGCGCCAGCGCCTGGCGACGGATGCCACGGCGATTCAAAAATTGCGTTCGCTAAATCACTTCTTCTATGAGGAACTGGGATTCGCGATCAACGTCAATCATTATTACGATACCGACAACAGTTACCTGCACCGGGTCATCGCCAAACGCCGCGGGATTCCGATCTCGCTGGCGCTGGTCTACATGGAACTGGCGCGGCAGGTTGGTTTATCGGTACAAGGGGTTTCATTCCCCGGTCATTTCCTGATGAAGCTGACCGTGCCGTCCGGCGATATCATGATCGACCCCGCCAACGGCACCAGCCTGTCGCGCGAAGAACTGGAAGAGCGGCTGGAGCCTTACCTGCCAACCGCCAGCGATGAAGAACGCGCCGCCAGCCGGCTGTCGCTGATCAGCTATCTGCAAGTAGCTCACCCGCATGAAATCCTGGTGCGCGTGCTGCGCAATCTGAAAGCGATCTACCAGCAAGGCAATCACTGGCAGCGGCTGCTGGAAGTGCAACAACGTATCTTGATTCTATTGCCGGGGGACGCTGTCGAAAGACGCGACCGCGGGCTGGCGTTTGCGCAGCTGGATTGTCCGCAAGCGGCGCTGGAAGACCTGGAATATTATCTGGCGCAAAGGCCACATGCGGCTGATGCGCCGATCTTGCAGCAGCAAGTCATCGAATTGCGCGAGGCGAGCCGGCGGTTGAATTAAAACAATGTCCTACCTGAGATGGTTGGCCGGCCACTCGTTACGCAGTAGCGACAGTTGCAGCATGTCGTGATACTGGCCGCGCCAGTATCCGGCCTGGCGCGCACACCCTTCATCGACAAACCCGAGCTGTCGCAGCAGCTTCAGGGACGCCAGGTTGTCGGGATGGACCATCGCTTCGATGCGATTGAGCGCCATATGTTCAAAACCCCAGCTCACGACCGCAGACAAGGTTTCTCGCATGAAGCCCTGCTTCTGCGCATGCGCCGCCAACTCATAGCCGATCATGCATTTGCGCCAAGCCGGATTCCACCGGAACAAACCGCATGTGCCGAGCAACCGGCTATCTTGCCGGGTCTGGATACCCCAGCGGGTGCCGGGATTTTCATCCAGGCGCCAGCTGGCGAATGTTTTGATCAGACCGCGCGCCGCGGCCAGATCCGGCAACGGATCGGTACCGAACCAGCGCATTGCATCAGGGTCGCCGTGCACGGCAAAAATATCCTCGGCGTCTTGCTCGATCGTTTCGCGCAACAACAAGCGTTCGGTTTGAATCACTGGAAACGCAGTTTCCTCACCCATTACCTACCCATCCTGCGTTGATGTGCGTTGATGTCTCAGCCCTTGCTACGCGCCTCGATCACTTCCCATTTTTCCAGGCTCTCCAGCAGCAAGCCGTCGATTTCCGCGAACCGTTCATTCAACCGTTTCACTTCATCCGGCTTTTGCTTGTACAGGTCGGGATCTTCCAGCTGGCCGGTGATGGCCTTCTGTTCTGCTTCCAGCTTGGCGATCAGGACTGGCAGCTCTTCTAGCTCACGCTGTTCCTTGTAGCTGAGTTTTTTCTGCTTGACTGCGGGCTGCACCGGCTCCGCTGCCTTCGCTTCGACTTTAGCTTCGCTCTTGGCCCTGGCGATGACGGCCGACTGGCTAGGACGCACGCGCTCCCAGTCCGTGTAACCACCGACATACTCGCGCCACATGCCATCGCCTTCAGCGGCGATCACCTGGGTGACGACGTTGTCGAGGAAGGTACGGTCATGGCTGACCAGGAACACTGTGCCGTTATAGTCTTCCAGCAGTTCTTCCAGCAGTTCCAGCGTATCGATGTCCAGATCGTTGGTCGGTTCATCCAGCACCAGCACGTTGGCCGGCTTGGCGAACAAGCGCGCCAGCAGCAGGCGGTTGCGCTCGCCCCCTGACAGCGACTTGACCGGCGAGCGCGCGCGCTCCGGCGCAAACAGGAAATCGTTCAGATAGGTCATCACATGCTTGCGCTGGCCGTTGATCTCGACCCAGTCGCTACCCGGCGCGATGGTGTCCGCCAGGCTGGCGTTCTCATCCAGTTGCGCACGCATCTGGTCGAAATACGCGATCTGCAGTTTGGTGCCCTGCTTGACGCTGCCGCTGTCCGGCTGGTCGACGCCGAGAATCAGCTTGAGCAAGGTGGTCTTGCCGGCGCCGTTCTGGCCGATCAGGCCGACCTTGTCGCCGCGCAGGATGGTGGCGGTGAAATTGTTCACGATCACCCTGTCGCCATAAGCCTTGTTGACATCGGTCAGCTCGGCGACGATCTTGCCGGAGCGTTCGCCGGACGAAACATCCAGCTTGACCTGGCCTTGCTGGTCGCGGCGCACGCTGCGCGCAACGCGCAAGGCTTCCAGACGCCGCACGCGGCCTTCGTCGCGGGTACGGCGCGCTTGCACGCCTTTGCGGATCCAGATTTCTTCCTGCGCCAGGAATTTGTCGAACTTGGCGTTCTCGACTTCTTCGTTTTCCAGCTGCTCGGCCTTGCGCACCTGATAAGCCGTGAAATTGCCCGGGAAGGACAAGATGCGGCCGCGGTCCAGTTCGATGATGCGGGTGGCGACGTTATCCAGAAAGCTGCGGTCATGGGTAATGAACAGCACGCTGCCCTTGTAGTCGCGCAGCAAACCTTCGAGCCACATGATCGAGCTGAAATCCAGATGGTTGGTCGGCTCATCGAGCAGCAAGACGTCAGGCGTACTGACCAGCGCGCAAGCCAGCGCCACGCGCTTTTGCATACCGCCGGAGAGTTGCCCCATCAGCAGGTCTTTATCCAGGTTCAAACGGTCCAGCGTGGTCTCGACCTTGTTGGTCAGGCTCCAGGCATCGGCCGCATCGAGCTTGCTCTGGATCTCGTGCATGCGTTCCATGATGGCGTCATCGTTGTCGCCGCCGAACTGGCCGGTCAGTGCATCGTATTCGTTGAGCAAGGCCTGCATTTCGCCCATGCCCGCGGCGACGGCGTCGAATACCGACATGTCGGAGTCAAAATGCGGTTCCTGGTCGACATAAGCGATCTTGATCCCCTGCTGCATCACCATCAAGCCGTCGTCCAGCTTGGAAACGCCGGCGATGGTTTTCAGCAGCGATGACTTGCCGGTACCGTTACGACCGATCAGGCCGACCCGCTCGCCGGATTCAATGGAAAACTCAGCGTGATCCAGCAACGCGACGTGACCAAATGCGAGTTGCGCATTGGAGATAGAAATGACAGCCATAATTTGGACGAGACCAGAAAAAGAAAGACCTGCTGAGCGCGGCTATAACGGGCGACGCGCGGTCAATTGGATGAATGAACCGCACATTGTACCTATACTGGCGCGGCAAGATGCAGATTTGTCGCTTTCATCCTTTTGGGCCGTCTGTATTCCAGCACAGAATCCGCAGCGGATACCGGTCTCCCCGCCCCCTCCCCGCTCGTCGTCGCCATCCAACAATACGTTACCAAATTATTTTTCCAACAGCATTGCCAAAAAGAAATTTCAACCCTATATTGTTTCGTAGTGGAAATAATTATCCGGTAGAGATATAAGCCACTGCGTTATGCATTTGACTCGCGTCCAAAAACAATATTGTTGCAAAAACATTGGCAACAGGCGCGTTATCGCGTCGATTGCCGTTTACATTCAAACAGGGAGAAAACCATGGATCCATTGCTGGGACAATTATTGACGCCAAGATATGACGCCGCGCTGGTGTTGCTGTCGTATCTGATTTCATTCTGGGGCGCGCTGCTGGCTCTGCAATGCGCCAAATCCATGTTCCGCAAGGATGGCACGCTGGATCTGGGCATGGCGGTTTGCGCCGCAGCCTCGCTGGGCGGCATCGGCATCTGGTCGATGCACTTCCTGGCCATGCAGGCTTACCGCCTGTCCGTACCAATTTCCTATGACGTCTGGCTCACCGCCGCATCGCTGGCGGCCGCCATTGTCATCTCCGGCATTGCGCTCTATCTGGCCGGCGGCCACGGCAAATTCAAGACTTCCGGCTGGCTGGCCGGCAGCCTGCTGGCCGGCGTCGGCGTTTGCGTCATGCACTATATGGGGATGTATGCGATGAACCTGCGCGCCACCATGTCCTTGAATCTCACCACAGTGGCCATCTCGCTGGTGATTGCCATTGTTGCGGCAGGCGCAGCCCTGTGGCTGGCCTTTAACCTGACCCAGCTGCTGCATCGGATCGCAGCGGCGCTGGTGATGGCGCTGGCGGTGTGCAGCATGCATTACGTCGGCATGTTCGCCGCCAACATGATCTGCACCACCGATGCGCCGCTGATCCCGCTGAAAATCGGCGGCAACTATCTCGACGTCTCGGTGTATTTCGTGGCTGGCCTGCTGTCCTTGTGCATTTTCTGGGTAGTGTTGGGGCGCAGCATGGATGACAACAAACTGGCCGATTCGCTGCGCTGATCGGTTCAGCAAAAAACCCGGGCGCCTGGCGCCCGGGTTTTCCATTTTCTATCGACGGCAGTATCGTTCAAGGTTTGGCGGCAGGCTTGCCCGGCCCGATATAAGTTTCCAGCCAGCGGTTCGATTCCGCCAGCATCTGCATGATCGACTCACGCGCGCGATAGGCATGCGCTTCGTTAGGCAGCATCACCAGCCGCGCCGTACCACCCAAACCCTTGATCGCGGCATACATGCGCTCGCTCTGCACCGGAAAGGTGCCGGGATTATTATCCTGTTCGCCATGAATCAGCAGCAAGGCATCCTTGATCTGGTCGACGTAGTTGAAAGGCGACATGGCTTGATAGACGTCTTTGGCCTGCCAGAAATTACGCTCCTCCGCCTGGAAACCGAACGGCGTCAGCGTGCGGTTATACGCGCCGCTGCGGGCGATGCCGGCCTTGAACAGACGCGTATGCGCCAGCAGGTTGGCGGTCATGAAGGCGCCGTAGGAATGGCCGCCGACGGCGATGCGCTCACGGTCGGCGACGCCCAGCCGCACCACTTCATCCACCGCCGCCTCGGCGCTGGCGACCAGTTGCGCCACATAAGTGTCGTTCGGTTCCTTGCTGCCCTCGCCGACGATCGGCACCGAGAATTCATCGAATATCGCGTAGCCCATCGCCAGGAAAGCCTGCGGCCGCCAGTAGCTGATGCGGTTGAAGCGGTACGGTGAATCGGTGATCTGGCTGGCCGCCTCAGCCGACTTGAACTCGGCCGGATAGGCCCACATCAACATCGGCAGCGGGCCGTCGCGCTTGGCGTCGTAGTTCGGCGGCAGGAACAGCGTGCCGGTGAGTTCGACGCCGTCCTTGCGTTTGTAGCGAACCAGCTGTTTGTTCACGCCTTCAAGCTGCGGCGTCGGATGCGGGAAATGCGTCAGCGCGCGCGGCGCCGATTGTGCGTTCACCCTCAGGTCGCGCACGTAAAAATTGCCAGGCTCGGTAGGCGATTCGCGCGACGTCAGCACCTGCTCACCGCTATCGTCCAGCAGGATTTGCGGCGCTTCGTAGTAAGGCGCCTGCGAATGGAACAGCCGCGTGGCCTGCAGTGTCTGCAGGCTGACCTTGTCCAGGAACGGCCGGTCGCCCTCCGGTGATGCGCCGCCGCCGATCCGGAAAATGCTGTCGCCGTCGGCGCTGACCAGTAAGCGCGTCTCGCCGTGTTCATCACGCACCATAACCGGCCTGCCGGGATTCTTGTAGCGATCCTCGGAAGATGCCTCGCGAATCAATTGCGGCGCGCGATCGGGATGGTCCGGCGCAATGCGCCATTCCTTGACCTGACGCGTCTTCCACCAGAATTCGTTCAGTAGCGCTAGCTCGCCGTTACCCCAGTTGATGCCGGCATAACGCGAACTCAGGCGCGCCAAGGTGCTCGGCGCTTGCTCGAATGGCGCGGCCTGCATCAGCACCAGATCGCGCGTATCAACCTTGCTCGCCGGATCGCCGCCATCCTGCGCTTCGGCCCAGACCAGGGTCGCCGGCGCATCGTGACGCCAATCAATCCGGCGCACGCCGGTGGGCACCGCATCGTTACCGGTCGGCAGCCCCTCGACCAGCGGCAGGCTGGCAATCTGTTTCACCAGCTTGCCGCTGCGGTCCAGCACTTCGATCCGGCGTGGGAAACTGGTGACCGGAACCTGATAGGAAAAAGGCCGCTCGATACGCTGGCGCAGCATGTAACGGCTATCCGGTGAAGGTTCCAGCGCCAGCGTCAACGACGGCTCGCCCAATTTGACGACCTTGCCATCCAGATCGATCAGCGCCGCCTGCGTACGCAAATAATGCTCAAGGGTGAGCGCATCATCCTCGTTTTTCAGCAGATCCTGAAAAGTAGGATTGCTTTTTACACCGGCGCCAGCCTGCGTCATCTGCACGCTGGGACCACGCGGGATGCCGTCCGCAACCGGCGCCGCGCCGGCCTCCTCGACGCGCAACTGCACCAGCAGCTGCCTGCTATCCGGCATCCAACGATAACCGTTGCCGGCCACCGTATTCAACGGCCGCGCGGTCAGCCGCCGCGCCCGGCGCGCAGCGACATCAACCAGCCACAGTTCATTGGTGCCGGCTTTCGCATCGACCTGGTTGAAAGCGATATAACGCTGGTCGGGCGACCAGCTTGAGCTGGCGATCGAGAGTGGTTGCGGCAATCCCTGCAGGCGGACTTCCTTGCCGCTGGCGATCTCCAGCAAGAACAAATCGTTGCCAAACGAAAAACGGCTCTGCGCATAGGTGCGTGGATTGATACGCAAGCCGGCCAGTTTCAATTCAGGCTGCGCAACCGCGTCGATGCCAGGCAATGACGGCGTCTGCGTCAAGGCCAGCAAATCGCGATGCGGACTGACCGATAACTGCGGCGGCAGCGGCGCATCCACCAAGGCTTGCAGCGGCAACGGCGGCAATGCATAGCTGCCCGCTGTTTTCGCGGGAGTTTGTGCTTGAATCGCCGGCGGCTGCACGACCAGCAGGGAACCGATGAGGGCCAGACCTTTGGGAGACAATTTCATATCGATCGATGGTTAAGTGAGTAATGCGGTTAACTAGTGCGGTCAATACAACCGGGACCGGATCACATCCAATGCGGCTGCTACCTGAACTTCGGCTGGCAAAACGCCAAGTTGATCATTATGACGGGACTTTACCGAACAACAACATGTCAGGCACATAAACCTGCTGAAACGGCAAAGCTTCATCCTCTGCTCTGATGACAGACCCAGACAATAATTCCATATTTCGATAATTATTGAATTAACTCGATACTTCCACTAATATGGAAACATCATGGAAAACAAATCAGCCGTCATCGCCCTCGCCGCCCTTGCACAGGAATCGCGCCTGCAAACCTTCCGCCTTCTGGTGCAAGCCGGGCCTGAAGGCCTGGTCCCGACGCACATTGCGGAGCGCCTCGGAATCGCCCCCTCCTCGCTCTCTTTTCATTTGAAGGAACTGGCGCACGCCGGTTTGATTACATCCGAAAAAAACGGCCGCTCGATCCTGTATGTCGCCAATTTTTCCGCGATGAACGGACTAATCGCGTTCCTGACTGAAAACTGCTGTGGCGGTAATCCATGCACGCCGGTTTGCGTCCCTGCCTGTGCAGCCGGCGTGACTTCCAGCTGAAGCACATCCGCATCGAGAAATCTGGAAAGACGCCGCCATGACACATTCTCGCAAGCTCGCCGGTGAATTCCTCGGCACAGCATTTCTGCTGGCGATCATCATCGGCTCCGGCATCATGGGCGAACGGCTGGCCGACGGCAACGTCGCCATGGCGCTCATGGCAAACACCCTGGCGACCGGCGCCGGCCTGATCGCACTGATCCTGACATTTGCGCCGATCTCGGGAGCGCACTTCAATCCTGTCGTGACGTTAAGCGAAATGTGGCTCGGCCATATTCCCAGGCGGCTGGCAGCGCAGTATGTGGCAGCCCAGATCGCAGGCGCTTTTGCCGGCGTTGCTGCAGCACATGGCATGTTCGGCGAAGCGGCGTTCTTTGCATCACATCACGTGCGCAGCGGCCTGCCGCAATGGTGGAGCGAGTTTATCGCCACCTTCGGCCTGCTGGCAGTCATCACCAGCTGTTCCCGCAACCGGCCGGCAAGCACACCGTTTGCGGTGGGCGCCTATATCACCGCCGCCTACTGGTTCACATCGTCAATATCGTTCGCCAACCCCGCCGTCACGTTGGCCCGTGCAGCGTCAGACACGTTCGCCGGCATCCGGCCCCAAGACGCACCAGGATTTATCGCCGCCCAGCTGCTCGGCGCCACCGCCGCGGCCATCCTGTTCAAATGGTTATTCGCTCCAGACAAAGAGGTCTCACTCCATGGAAATCAAGATTTATCACAACCCGGCTTGCGGGACATCCCGTAATACCCTCGCGCTGATTCGCAATACAGGAATAGAGCCGGAGATTATTGCGTACCTGCAGACACCGCCCAGCCGCGCCGACCTGCGCCAGATGATCCAGCAGGCAGGCTTGACGGTGCGCACCGCAATCCGCGAAAAAGGTACGCCGTTTGCCGAGCTCGAACTCGACAATCCCGCGCTAACCGACGATGCGCTGCTCGACGCCATGCTCGCCAACCCGATTCTGATCAACCGGCCATTCGTCGTAACCCCGATCGGCGTGCGCTTATGCCGGCCATCCGAACTGGTGCTGGACATCCTGCCCTTGCCACAACTGGGACCATTCACCAAAGAAGATGGCGAAGCCGTGATCGACGCTGACGGAAAAAGGATAAAGACCAATGACTGACAAGCTCAGCAATCTGCCCAACGTTAGCGCAACGCATCTGGATATGCCGACGCTGCAAAAACTCGATACGCCGACAACATCGACCCACGCGCCGCGCATCTTGCTCCTTTACGGCTCCCTGCGCGAGAAATCGTACAGCCGTCTGCTCACGCTGGAAGCAGAACGCATCCTGCAGCATTTCGGCGCCGACACGCGGGTATTCGATCCACACGGACTACCCATGGTCGACAGCTGTGCGCCGGAACATCCAAAAGTGCAGGAACTGCGGCAACTCTCAGAATGGTCAGAAGGCCAGGTCTGGTGCAGCCCCGAGCGGCACGGCGCCGTCACCGGCGTGTTCAAGTCACAGATAGACTGGATTCCACTGGAAATCGGCAGCACCCGCCCGACCCAGGGCCGCACGCTGGCGGTGATGCAGGTATCCGGCGGCTCGCAGTCGTTCAACGCAGTCAACGGCCTGCGCGTCCTAGGACGCTGGATGCGCATGGTGACCATTCCCAACCAGTCCTCGGTCGCCAAGGCATACCAGGAATTCGACGACAACGGCCGCATGAAGCCGTCGCCCTACTACGAACGTCTGGTCGATGTGATGGAAGAGCTCTACAAATTTACGCTGCTGGTGCGCGACCGTTCCAGCTATCTGACCAGCAGATATAGCGAACGGAAGGAGGCAGCTCCAGAGTTAGCTATCAGTTTGGCTGCGGCGGCGATGAATCATGAGATAACGCGGCAAGGAACCGAACCACTCGCGTAATGTTATCGACATGGATGGGATATTGCCTCAAAACCCTTTAAATACAAGGCTGATGAGGATTTTCCATGATAGAGGGGAATTGGGGATGGTCCCGCCAACAGCGGAATCAAAATACGAATTTAATCAATAACTTACAATGTAATTTCGTAATTTTTTAGTAATCAAATCTATATTTTAGAATGAATAGATAAAAGCGCGTCTACCGTTCTATAGCGGCAACTCGGCCTCTGCATCTACGAGAATGATTGACTGTATTTAAATGAGGTAACATAAATCAAACCGCTAAATAGGGAAACCATATGCCGGAGACACCCGAAATAGATCAAGGGCCAGAACATCCAATTGAACAAAAATATGTTGCATTCTGCGACATTCTTGGGTTTTCCAATAGCGTAGTAGCTGAATTTGACCAAACCTTATCGCTCTACAAAGAACTTGGTCGACACATCACAACTTGGGAATATTCTGATCAAGTCAACGTGACGATGTACTCAGATTCAATACTGATCACATCGTCAGAACTGCTCCCCCTTCTCGGCACAGTGCAACTTTTGTGGTTTTATTGTTTGCAGCATAATTTCATGTTGAGGGGCGGAATCGCGTTCGGTCGATATTGGGAAGATCGTCGAGATACTCACTTACTAGTGGTCAGTGACGCATTGATTAATGCTGTCAAGCTCGAAAAGATGGTCGGGGTGCCAGCAGTTGTTATTTCGGACGACATCGTTATCCCTGAAAATTACTGGCTTGAACGTTTTCGAAACGGCCCTTACGCCACATCACTATTACATTTCCGAGACAGAAATATCGTCAATCCATTTAATATAATGTGGGGATCTTCGGCAGCGATGCGCGCAAATTTGCTGATGGAGAAAAGCCCAAATTACAGAAATAAATACCTTTGGTTCCTGGCGCTTTATGACGCGCTAAAAGCCGGGAAATCATTAATACCAGAAACCACATATCAGTCTTTCATTGATCGTGGCATTCTTGCCTTCGTTCCTTCGGAAAGCCAGACCGACGCAGTACAATCTGTCCAATAGTTCACGGCGTGGAATGAGATGAGAGACCCGCACCAGCTCTACATCTTGCTACTTGCGGTAGCAAATTTGTAGCAATCATATTTGCCTCTTCTCCGAAATTTTAAGTCCGACGTTGGTGCGTAGGTGCGAGGTGGGTGGTCCACGGCGCAGCTCGCGGCTCTATGTGCGGGGCAAGAGTGTGCAGCGCTGTAAGGAACCCGGCCCATCTCCTATGCGGCCTGTAGCCGCGCAAGAAGGCGGCGATAGTAAAATTCATCGGACGTCATGCCGTCAAGCGCGCCGTGTGACCACCATCCTGGTCGAGGATGGGCCGCCGGCGCATTTTTTCTGGCACTGCTATCATTGTTGGCGACGGGTTCGCTACTGCATTCTCCCGCTTTTTTAACCTATCCACGCGCCACGATGGAAATGAAGATGGATCTCGCTTTGCTAGAACGTTGGTTGACCGGCTGGAGTCTAGGTCGCGGTTTGCCGCTGCCCACGCGGCGGGGTGATGGCTTGTATGTGGAAGTCGGGCAGCCCAAGCAACTGCGCCGCTACGTGTTTGTGGATGCAGGGGCGGGACTGCAACATTGCGCGGAGCAGGTCAGCGAAGCCTGCGTATTCGTCAAGGCGGCGGTGACGTCCGAAATCTTGCGCGCGGCGCTACCGGCGCGCTGGCAAATCGAACCTCTGCAATATGTGATGGTAGGCCCGCAGCCTATGCCTAGGCCAGTCCAGCTGCCGACGGGCTATCGCAACACCGTAGGCGTAGAAAACGCCGGGCATGTGGTGCGCGTGGAAAATGCCCGCGGCGAATTGGCCGCAATAGGGCGCGTTGCGCTACACCAAGGCTGCGCCGTGTTTGACCGTATAGAAACGTCGGAATCACATCGCCGCAAAGGCTTGGGCACGGTCGTCATGTATGCGTTGGATGCCCTAGCGCAGCAAGCGGGCACCACCGAGCGCCTGCTAGTGGCCAGCGACGCTGGCCGCGCTCTTTACGAGACCTTTGGCTGGCGGGTAGTGGCGCCGCTTGCGACGGCAGTGTTGGCGGCGTAATAAGCGAGACGCGGGTTCGATTCCCGCCGCCTCCACCAATAATTTGTTTTAAATCAAAGACCGGAAATTTTCAAGCTAGTTGTCGCCTGAGTGTTGCATTTATGCTGCCTTTTTCAGTGCTAGATCTTGCTCCTTTTTCTTGATTGCATCGGTCGCCTGTTTTTCAGGATTCAGGTGAACCACCATGA
>NZ_JBDTCG010000057.1:0-11709 GCF_039923675.1 Collimonas sp. | reverse complement strand
GCAGTACATCATCGGCGTCGAAATGCTGCTGGCGGCGCAAGCGTTGACCATGACCGAAGACTTGTTGCCGGGCTTTGTGCTGGGTGAAGGCACGCAGGCGGCCTACCAGGAAATCCGCCGTCAGATTCCGGCTTGCCTGGATGGCGATCGTTGGTTCCACAACGATATCGCCGTGGCGCAATCGTTTGTGGTCAGCGGTTCGGTGCGGGCGGCGGTGATCAAGAAGGTCGGCGAATTTGCTTGATCCGGTCAGGAGCCCAGGGCCGGCTAGCGGGTGGCCACGGGAAGTGCATTGCCGGCTTCCCGCCGGGATTCTGCGGATAACGCCACCAGGCGTTGCAATAAAGACTGGCCGTAGAGCCAGTCGCCCAGGTTGGATTCGACATTGATATGTCCGAGAGCGCCGGCGTCAATGAATTCAGCGCCCCAGATTTTCGCCCAGCGACGGGAACGGCCGCTTTCCATCCATGGGTCGTTGAGGCTGCCGACCACGATTGCCGGCACCGGCAGGCGTCCGCTGACTGCCGCGCTGACATCGAATTTATCCGGATCGGCCGGCGCCACCAGCAATGCGCCGGCCAGGTTCGGCACCGCGTTCAAGGCACTGTGTATGGTCGTCAGGCAGCCGAAGCTGTGCGCTATCGCCAGGGTCGGCTGCTCCGAGCGCAGCAACTGCTCTTGCAGCCGCGACGACCAGACTTCCAGCACCGGCGCATCCCAATGCTCCTGCTCGACCCGCTCAAAGTGCGGATACAGCCGCTGCCATCGCGATTGCCAATGCTGCGGACTGCTGTTATACAGCCCCGGCACCACCAGCACACGAAACGATGACAATGTCGCCATGATCAGCTTCCTTCCGTATCCAGCGTCGCCGCCGGCAGTCCGCCCGCCGGCAATCCTCCGCCCAGCGCTACAGGTTCCGTAAACGCACGCAGCGCCGCTTGCGGCAAATCCCACAAGAAACCTTGGGCATGCAGCGGCAGCGCCGCGATCCTTGCCAGTTGCTGTAACGTTTCCAGGTCGCGCGCTTTTTCTAGGCGCTTGAAAATCACCTGGATCCCACGCGCTGCGCAATGTTCCAGAAAACGCGTTGTCTGCTCATCATGCGTGACGCCGCGGGCATCGATCTTGACCACATCCGGCCGCACCCGCTCCAGCAAGCTCGCCGCCTGCGCCACATCGTCGGCATTCACCGCCAGCCTGAAATGATTGCGCCGGTAATTGTCCAGCACATAGTTCAGCAGCCAGCCCTGATTTTCGGTAATGGTCGGTAGTTGCAGCACGATTTTCTCGTGCGGCAGTTCGAGCAAGTTCAGGATACGCCGAAACGCCATGCCGTGGTTACTATCGACCGCCGCCAGCAAACGCGCATGCACGCTCAGGTACAAGTCGCCGGCCAGCGCTTGTTCCTGGCGATAGAAATTGATCGAATGCAGCATGCGGCACAAGCGATCCAGCTCGATCGACTCGTCGTCGCTGGCGGCATGATCCAGCAATTTCCACAAATACAAGCCGTTGTCGCTCGATGAGTAACTGTGGGCAAAGCCTTCGTAGCCGATGATGGCGCCCTTGCCCGCCAACGCGTCGATCTGCCGCAGAGGCTGGAACACGCTGGTCAAGGTGGTATTGAAATATCGTCCCTGAGCCCGTCCGTCAGCGTCCAGCCAGACCCGGCAATCGCTGCGGACTTCGTCATGAGCGCCACTGTGGCTAGCGTTATGCAGGCGGGCGAGATATTGCTCCAGAGCGGGAAAGGTCATGGCTTCTCCGTGGTCAAAACAGGAACGGATGGCGATCAGATCTTGGCGATCGAGACTTCGGTCGCCTTCACCAGCGCCACCACTTCGGTACCGATCACCAGTCCCAGATCCTTGACGGAACGGGTGGTGATCACCGAAGTGACGATGCCGGCCGGCGTCTCGACGTCGACTTCCGATACGACAATGCCTTCGATGATGGCCTTGATCTTGCCCTTGAACTGGTTGCGTACGTTGATGGCTTGGATAGTCATGATGTTTTCCTGAAAAGATGCGAATCAATAAATGAATGTTGTAAAAATCAAAGCTTGGCGATCGACACTTCGGTAGCTTTTACCAAGGCAATCACCTCAGATCCGACCACCAGTCCCAGATCCCGCACCGAACGTGTGGTAATCACTGACGACACAATGCCGGAAGGGGTTTCGATATCTAGCGCGGATAACACGTCATCCTCGGTAATGCTGTGTATCTTGCCGCGAAACTGGTTGCGGACATTAATTGCCTGGATGCTCATGGTTTCTCCTTTGGTATTACAGGTACGTCAAAAAATCAGATGGCCCAGCCGACCTGGTTCACAGTGCGTTGCAGCGAAATATCACCCAACGCGGAATCCAGTCCTGCCGCGGGATGTTTCAATACGCGTGCCAGAATCCGTTCTTCCAGCTGCGCAAAAGCCAGGTTGCCGCGGGTCCGCGGACGCGGCAGGCTGATCCGCTCATCCAGCGTGATTTCACCGTCTTCGATCAGCAGCACCCGGTCCGCCAGCGCAATCGCCTCTTGCACGTCATGCGTGACCAGCACCGCGGTAAAGCCGCGCGTCTTCCACAACGATTCGATCAGTTGCTGCATCTCGATACGGGTCAAGGCATCCAGCGCACCTAGCGGCTCGTCCAGCAACAATAATTCCGGATCATGCACCAGCGCCCGCGCCAAGGCTACGCGCTGACGCTGGCCGCCGGACAATACCGCTGGCCACTCGTTGGCCCGGTCTTCCAGGCCGACCTGGGCCAAGGCCTTGACGGAAGCCTGCGAAGCGCGCGGCAAACCGAGGCCGACGTTGCTCAACACCCGCTTCCACGGCAACAAACGCGAATCCTGGAACATGATGCGAATCTCAGGTTCATCAGCGCCGAAACCAATGCTGCCGCTGCTGGCTGGCTCCAGGCCGGCGATCAGGCGCAACAAGGTGCTCTTGCCGCAACCACTGCGGCCGACGATGGCGACGAATTCGCCGGCAGCGATGTCGACATTCAAGGTCTTCAGCACTTTCCGCCCGCCATACGCTTTGGAGACGGCTTGCACTTTGATGCCAATGCCGCGTTCGCCCGAGGCGCCAAGCCGGGCAGTCGCTTCAAGCTCGGCATTTTCAACAGGATCAATTTGCATGTTCGGGTCCACTCTTGTTAAAGCTCGTTCGTAATACATCGCGTTCACTGATAACCAGGATGCCAGCGCAGCCAATAACGCTCCAGCCCGCGCGCCAGTATGTCGGCCAGCTTGCCCAGCAAGGCATATAGCAGGATCCCGACCAGCACCACATCGGTCTGCAGGAATTCACGCGCGTTCATGGTCATGTAACCGATGCCGGCTTGCGCCGAAATGGTTTCGGCAACGATCAGCAGCACCCACACCAGCCCCAGCGCGAATCGGACGCCCACCAGGATCGACGGCAAAGCGCCAGGCAATATCACGTCACGGTACAAGGGCCAGCCGGACAGGCCGTAGCTCTTGGCCATTTCAATCAAGCCTTTATCCACCGAACGGATGCCATGGAAGGTATTCAGGTAGACCGGAAAGAACACGCCTATCGATACCAGAAAAAGTTTTGATGATTCATCGATGCCGAACCACAGGATCACCAGCGGGATCAAGGCCAGCGCCGGGATATTGCGGATCATCTGGATGCTGGTGTCGAGCAGGGTTTCAGCCTGCTTGAAAGTCCCTGTCAGCAAACCCAGCAGCAAACCCAGGCCGCCGCCTACTGCAAAGCCGGAAATTGCCCGCCATGCGCTGATGCTTACGTGTGTCCACAATTCCCCGGAGACGGTCAACGACCAGGCTGCGCGCGCCACCGCCCACGGCTCCGGCAAGATCCGGCTCGACAGCCAGCCGATCTTGGCCGCGAATTCCCATCCCAATATCAACGCTACCGGCAACAGCCATGGCAGCAAGCGCTCCTTCCAGACCTGCGCGCCACGATCCTTCTGCGTCGCAGAGGTTTTCGACTTGTGCGTTGACGAAGGTGCAGTCGCTGCGTTGCTTGTAATGATTACGCTCATCTCGCCTCCTTCAACTTTGCGATGCTTTCGGCAGCAAGCCGTTGGCGATGACTTCGCCAAATGGTCCGGTCAAAGCCTGTTCGCCGGTCGAGGCGCGGCCCTTGCCCAACAACGGGAACACCAATTCAGCGAAGCGATACGATTCTTCCAGGTGCGGATAGCCGGACAGGATGAAGGTATCGATCCCCAGATCGGCATATTCCTGCATCCGCGCCGCCACCGTTTCCGCGTCGCCCACCAGCGCGGTGCCGGCGCCGCCGCGCACCAGGCCGACGCCGGCCCACAGGTTGGGCGAGACTTCCAGCTTGTCGCGGCGGCCGCCATGCAGCGCCGCCATACGCCGCTGGCCTTCTGAATCCATCTTGGAAAACGCCGCCTGCGCGCGGGCGATGACATCGTCGTCGACATGGCTGATCAATTCTTCGGCCGCAGCCCAGGCAGCCTGATTGGTTTCCCGCACGATCACGTGCAGACGAATCCCGAAGCGCAGCGTGCGGCCGTGTTTGGCGGCGCGCGCGCGGATGTCGGCAATCTTTTCCGCGACGGCCGCAGGCGGTTCGCCCCAGGTCAGGTACACATCAACCTGCTCGGCCGCCAGCTCGTGCGCCGGCTCCGATGAGCCGCCGAAATACAAAGGCGGATACGGTTTCTGTACCGGTGGATACAACGTCTTCGCTCCCTTGACCTTGATGTGCTTGCCGATGAAGTTGTAGCCGCTCACGCCGCCTTCGCCAGACAAGGCGCCGCGCCAGACCTTGAGGAATTCCGAGGAAATCTCATAGCGTTCTGCATGCTCGGCAAACAAACCGTCGGCTTCCAGTTCGGCCTGGTCGCCGCCGGTGACCACGTTGATCAGCAGGCGGCCATTGGACAAACGGTCGAAGGTCGACGCCATGCGGATCGCCAGCCCTGGCGTGCTCAGGCCGGGCCGGATCGCCACCAGGAATTTCAGGCGCTGGGTGAAGCCGAGCAGGCTCGACGCCACCACCCAGGCATCCTCGCAGGAACGGCCGGTCGGCAGCAGCACGCCGTCATAGCCTAGCGTGTCGGCGGCTACCGCGATCTGCTTCATGTAATCGAAGTTGACCGGACGGGCGCCCTGTGAGGTGCCCAGGTAGCGGCTGTCGCCGTGGGTCGGGATAAACCAGAAAACGTTCATGGCTGCTTCCATATTAGTAAATGATGATGCTGACTTAGTGTGCTTATTACTGCCTGGCGACAGGAGCACTCTTCGGATACCAGACGATGTCTGCCACCTTGACGGCGCGCGGAATCAGGCCGATCTCCTTGAAGCTGTCGGCGACGCGTTGCTGGTCAACCACCATGGCGGGATCAATCACGGTAGTCGGCGACGGATCGGAACGGCGGCTCAGGAATAGCTGCACAGTAGCCAGGTTCAAGCCGCTGACATCGGCGATCAATTGCGCTACTTCCTTGCGGTTCTGTTGCACATAGCGGTCGGCCTTGGTCAGTTCGTCCAGCAGGTTCAATACCGTGCCCGGATTATTTTCGGCAAAGCTGCGCGACGCCAGGTAGAAGGAATTGTTGTTCGACAAGCCAAGGCCGGTATGTAGCACACGCGGTTTGAAACCCAGTTCGGCGGCGCCGTAGTAAGGATCCCAGATAGCCCAGGCATCGACGCTGCCGCGCTCAAATGCCGCGCGGGCATCGGCCGGCGCCAGGTAGATTGGCTGGATGTCGGTCCATGCGAGACCTGCCTTTTTTACCGCCTGCAGCAGCAGGAAATGCGCGCTGGAGCCTTTTTGCAAGGCGATCCGCTTGCCTTTGAGATCCGCCAGCGTCTTTATCGAAGAAGCGGCTTGCACCAGGATCGCCGAACTTTCCGGCTTCGGCGGTTCCGCGCCGACGTACAGCAAATCCTTGCCGGCAGCTTGTGCAAATACCGGCGGGCTGTCCCCGGTCAGACCGAAATCCAGGCTACCGGCCGACAAGGCTTCCAGCAACTGCGGGCCGGCGGGAAATTCCAGCCAGACGATCTTGCTGTTCTTGAAACGCTGCTCCAGCGTGCCACGCTGTTTCAGCACAACCAGGTTGACCGCGCTCTTTTGGAAGCCGATACGTATCTGCTCCGGTTCCTTTTTATCCGCCACCGGTTGCGCGTGCAAAGATTGCAGCGGTAACATAACGCTAGCGGCCAGCAACAAGGCTACGCGGATTTTTTGCAAAAAGCGGTGACGGGAAATGTACGTGTTTGCCATGATATTCAGCCTCAGGTCTTGCCAGACAACACGGCATCGTGCGTCGATATTTTTTTCGGAATCAGCTTCAACTCATAGAAGGTATCGGCAATTTTCTGCTGCTCGTCCAGCACCTTGCTGTCGACCGGCTTGTAGATGTGCGCGTAGTGCCTGAGGCCGACTTCAATGACGTCCGCATCCAGTCCTTGGATCGGCGCCAGCTGCGCCGCCGCTTCCTTGTAGTTGGCGCGTATCCACTGCCCTTCCTTGCCGGCTTCTTCAAGAATCGCATTCACCACCGCCTGGTTTTTCTCGGCGTATTTACGCGCGCTCAAGAAAAACTGGTGATGACTCACTACACCGGTACCGCTCGCCAGCACGCGCGCATCGACCTGCTTGATCGCGGCCGATTGGAACGGATCCCAGATCGCCCAGCCATCGATCGCGCCGCGCTCGAAAGCAGCGCGTGCATCGGCCGGCGCCAGATGGATAGGCTGGAATTCGTTGTAGCCGACGCCGCCTTTCTTCAACAGGCTGATCACCAGCCAGTGCACGTCGGAGCCTTTGTTGAAAGCGATTTTCTTGCCTTTCAATTCGGCCAGCGACTTGATCGGAGAATTTTTCGGCACCAGAATGCTTTCAGCTTCCGGCGTCGGGATTTCATAGGCGCTGTAGACAAAATCGGCGCCGGCGGCCTGGGCCACGATAGGCGGCGCTTCGCCAACATAGCCGAAATCGACCGAGCCGACATTCAGCGCTTCCAGCAATTGCGGCCCGGCGGCAAACTCCGCCCATTTCACTTCAATCCCTTGCGCCGCCAGCCGTTTTTCCAAGGTGCCGTGGGCCTTCAGCAGCACCAGCGTGCTGGCCGCTTTCTGATAGCCGATGCGCAGCACCTGTTTGGTTTGCGCCTGCGCCAGCTGTGGCGCGCCAGCGACAAACGCCCCGGCAACGACAGCCGACAGCAGGGCCAGCACATGGCGTCTTGTATGCAGTTTTTTTGTAATCGAATCGGTCATTGCTGGCTTTCTGGTGAATTCTACTTAGGCCTGTATTTTTTGGACAAAGCACTCCCCCTCCACTGATTACAGCGGTTTTTACAAAACCAGGAGCGGGGTTCTATGTAATAAGATGAGGCTATACGCTACATCGCACCTGTGAAAATGGAATCGGGCTGAAATAATGGGAGCTGACTTTTTGCAGCGCCAGCAAACTGTCCGACAATTGCTCCACGCCTTCGCTGATCCGCTGAAAGATATTCTGGTCGAGACTCAATCCTTCCTGCTCCGACCACTGCACCTGCGCCTCGGTCGCATAAATGCTGGGCAGCACGTGGCGCGCCGCCAATGACGACAATACCGGCCGCAAGGCATAGTCCAGCGCCAGCATGTGCGACTGGCTGCCGCCGGTGGCCAGCGGCAGCACCAGTTTATCGGTCAGGCCGAATTGCGGCAGCAGATCCAGAAACGCCTTTAGCACACCGCTGTACGCCGCCTTGTAGACCGGCGTCGCCACCACTACGGCGCTGGCCTCCGCTACCTGCGCCAACGCGGCTTGAATTGCCGGATGGCCAAAGTCTGCATGTAGCAGCGCATCGCCCGGCAAATCCCGCACATCCAGCTTGCTGTAGCGATGCCCCAGCAACGCCAGCTTGTCACCTGTGTAATGCAATAACCGGGTAGAACGCGAGGGAGCAGACGGGCTACCGGCCAACAACAGAATAGTCATTTATAGCAATCTTGAAACCGGCTCCACATGCATCATGCGGAGCCATTTGGGTACATACAATCGGATGGATTACTTCACGCCAGGCTGGTAAATCTTGTCGAACACGCCGCCATCGCTGAAATGCACTTTCTGCGCGTTCTTCCAGCCGCCGAACGTGTCGTCGATGGTGAACAGGCTCAGCTTCGGAAACTTGCTTGCATACTTGGCGGCGACTTTAGGATCGATCGGCCGGTAGTAATTATGGGCGGCGATTTCCTGGCCTTCAGGCGAGTACAAATACTCCAGGTATGCTTGCGCAATCTTGCGGGTGCCGCGCTTGTCGACCACCTTGTCCACTACTGCCACAGGCGGCTCCGCCAGGATGCTCAACGACGGGAACACCGTGTCGAACTTGCCTTTGCCGAATTCGGCTTCCACCAGATAGGCTTCGTTTTCCCACGACAGCAAGACATCGCCGACGCCGCGTTCGGCAAAAGTCACAGTGGAACCGCGGGCGCCGGAATCCAGCACCGGTACATTCTTGTACAGGCGGGTAATGAAATCACGCGCCTTGGCGTCGTCGTTATTGTTCTTCCTCAGCGCATAGCCGTAAGCGGCCAGATAAGCCCAGCGCGCACCACCTGAAGTCTTGGGATTGGCCACCACCACTGAGACGCCCGGTTTGACCAGGTCATCCCAGTCCTTGATGCCTTTCGGATTACCCTTGCGCACCAGCAGCACGATGGTCGAGGTGTAAGGCGTACTGTTATGCGGCAAGCGCTTTTGCCAGTCGGCCGGCAGCAGCTTGGCCTTTTCGGAAATCTCGTCGATATCGTAAGCCAGCGCCAGCGTCACCACGTCCGCTTCCAAGCCGTCGATCACCGAACGCCCCTGCTTGCCCGAACCGCCGTGCGATGACTTGAGCGTCAAATTGTCACCGGTCTTGTCTTTCCAATACTTGGCGAAAGCCTTGTTGTACTCCTGGTACAGCTCACGCGTCGGATCATATGACACATTCAGCAGCGAGAAATCCGCGGCATGAACCAATTGCGCGCTCTGGGCGACCAGGGCGAATGCGATGACCGATCTGACAATTTTCTTCAACATGATCCTCTTCCCTTGTGAATGTTTTTTTGTTTTGAGGAATACAGATTAATGAGACGGCCAGGAAAACAGAACGAATACTTTCTTCTCTCCTTATGCGGAAAACAGATATGCATGGACCCGCGCAATGAATAAGGACGACGGATATTCCTGCCGAATTGGCATATAGCCGCAGACAGCGTGTAAGGAATCACGATCCCTGGCGACTAGACAAGATAGCAATGCAATCTTCAACGGAGACCTCATGAAAAAAATCCTCGCTTATCTCGCTTCCCATTTGTTTGCGCTCGCCCTCGGTTTTGGCGCCGGCGTGTATTTCCTGCCGATACTCACTGCGGGCGACGGCCCGAGCGCTGAGCAACTGGCGCAAGCCGCCAGCAAGGCCAAATATACCGCCGTGTTCAAAAAGGATTTGCCAGGCAGCGATTTTCTGCATTGGGCGCAAGGTACAGTGGCCATCAGTGAAACGATGATCGCCTTCGAAGGCAAGATCGCGCCAGGCCCGGACTATAAGGTCTACCTGACGTCAGAGTATGTGGGCAGCAAGGAAGAATTCATGAAGATCAAGGAGCGGGCATTACGCGTCGGCGAAGTAAAGACCTTCGAACGCTTTATCGTCGACATGTCGCAGCAGCCGGTCGACCTCTCAAGGTACGACAGCGTGGTCATCTGGTGCGAGACCTACTCGCAATTCATCAGCGCGGCGCAGTTCCGCTAGCGTTGCCGGAAGCGCCAAGATGCCCGCTGGCAGCCACCAGTAGCAACGCGCAGCCAAGCCCGGCGAAGGCGAAATTCAAACTGCTGGCGTGCGCCACGAAGCCGATCAAGGCCAGACCGGCCAGGATGCCGGCATAGCCGATGGTGGTAATGGCGGCAATCGCCAGGCTGGCCGGCATTGCGGCCTGCTTGCCGGCGGCGCTGAACAGGATCGGCACGATGTTCGATGCACCCAGGCCGATCAATACAAAACCGATCAGCGCCACGGCGGCGCTCGACGCCGAGACGGCCACAAAGAAGCCGCCCGCAGCGCACAAGCCGCCCAGCAGCAGCACACGCTTGCCGCCGAAACGCCTGACGATGCGATCGCCGGTCAGGCGGCCGCAAGTCATGGCGATGGCAAACGCCGCGTAGCCGAAGCCGCCTTTGCTGGCATCAA
The DNA here is from genome assembly GCF_039923675.1 of Collimonas sp. Lineage (GTDB taxonomy): Bacteria > Pseudomonadota > Gammaproteobacteria > Burkholderiales > Burkholderiaceae_D > Collimonas. Next base: position 1,505 of record NZ_JBDTCG010000057.1, on the reverse strand, counting down.
GGCCGCGGGTGGCGGTCAGGAACAAGGCGCTCCAATCCAGGATTGCGCCTTCGACCAGGAACACGATAAAGCACAGCACACCGATAAAAATCACGGCGCCATGCGGCAACACGAACAGTGCGCCGCCCCCGGACGACTCCGGCTCGCGCAGCAAATGCCGTGCGGCTGCAATCAAGATGGCGGCGACGGCCATTGCGACAATGGCGCTGGACCAGAGCGGGCTCAAGCCCAGCCACAGCAACAAGGCCATGCCACCGGCGCCGATAAAGCCACCGACGCTGAACATGCCATGGAAACCGGACATGTGCGCGCCACCGCTGACTTTTTCCACCATGACCGCTTGCACATTCATGGCGACATCGAGCGTGCCGATCGCGGCGCCGAACAAAAACAGGCCGACACCCAACTGCAGCGGAGTTGCCGCCAGCGACAGACAGGGAAGAATCAGGACGGCAAGGAAGCCGGCGGCCAGGACCACGCGGCGGTAACCGAGACGCGCCGCCAGCATGCCGGTCACCGGCATCGCCAGCAGCGAGCCGACGCCGAGGCACAGCAGCAGCAGGCCGAGCTCGGCCTCGCCGATACCGAGCCGCGCTTTCACGTAGGGCACCAGCGGCGCCCAAGCCGACATGGCGAGTCCGGCAGAGAGGAACGCCAGGCGAGTGGAAGTGCGTTGTTTCGGACCGATGACATTCATGGCATGGCTTTCTGGAACAGCGTTATCTGGAATTCGCGTATAGCAGTTGTACGCCCTGACGGTCGAATCCGGCGGCCTGGTCACGATCGGCGTCATGCTCCAGCACCAGATGTGTCAGATGGGCGGCCGGCAGCACGGTAAACGGCGCCGCCGTGCCGAATTTCTCTTTGGTGGCGGCCACCAGCACTGTCCTGCTCACTGCAGCCAGGCTGCGCTTGAACTCGGCTTCTTCGTAGTTGAAACAAGTCAGCCCGGCGTCGGCATCGATGCCGCAAGCGCCGAGGAAAAAAATATCCGGCCGCATGCGCTCGGCATCGCGCAAGGCTGTCGCGCCCAGATTGGCGCCGCTGCGCGCATCGACCCGGCCGCCGACCATGATCAGTTCGATGTGCGGCTGCACCAGCAAGGCCAGCGCGATGGTGGCGGCGTTGGTGATCACGGTCAGCGGCACCGGCGGTAAGGCTTCGACGATGGCCAGGTTGGTTGAACCGGCGTCGATGAACAGCACGTTACCTGCGTTCACCAGCGTGACAGCCGCTCGCGCCAAGCGCGCCTTGCGTTGCGGCGCCTGGGTGCGGCGTTCAGCCAGCGGTGCGGTGGCCGGCGCCAATGGCAGCGCGCCGCCGTAGACCCGTTTGCACAAGCCGGCGGCAGCCAGGTCGCGCAGGTCGCGCCGGATCGTGTCTTCGGAGACGTTCAGTTGCTGCGCCAGATCCGGCGCCAGTACCCGGCCATCGGCCAGCAGGCGCTGTTGGATCAGGGCGTGGCGCTCCTTGAGAAGCAGATTTGCAGTATTCATATCAATTCA
>NZ_JBDTCG010000056.1:0-354185 GCF_039923675.1 Collimonas sp. | reverse complement strand
TCATGGTGGTTCACCTGAATCCTGAAAAACAGGCGACCGATGCAATCAAGAAAAAGGAGCAAGATCTAGCACTGAAAAAGGCAGCATAAATGCAACACTCAGGCGACAACTAGCTTGAAAATTTCCGTAACCGATCACCCACCTCAAAGATTAAATGATTAAGTAATGCCGTGCAAATCAGATCACGGAGGGTTAACAACAAACTGTTGTTTCCATACTCTGACCAACAAGAATAAACTGCGCACAGTCCTTTCTGACGCCGAGCAGGAAGCCCTGTACAGCCTGCCGGATTTCGACGATGCGCAGCGGCTGGAATACCTGGCCTTGTTCATGGCGGCGCCCTGAGCATGCGCAGGGCGCCGTTCAGCCTCAGGCTGCGACGGTAAACACCACCGGCCCGGCCAATTGCTCGGCATAGGCATCATTGGCAAGGAACCATACCTTGTAGGATCCGGCCGCCAGCCCCTGGGTCTTGAGCGTGATCTGTCCATTGAGCGCGGTGGCGTATTCGTACACGCTATAGGTCTTGTAGCCAGCCTGGTCAGGAACACTACTGGAAAGTGGAAACACGCCGATCCAGTTGCGTGGATTCTGTTTTTGCGCCGCTGTGCTGTAGTTGAATGCAATGCTGCCGCCATGGCGTATGACCGGTGTCGGGGTGGACAGCGTCGACGGCGCAATCACGCCGATTTGCGGATCGGTCCAGCTGCGCGCTTCACTTTCGACGTGGCCGGCGACCCGGCGCAGAAAGTTGGCGTCGGAATCTGCCGTCACGCTGAAGTCATACCAGCCTTTGGCCGCAGCCAGCGGCACCATCAGCTTGAGCGCCCTGCCCACCGCCACCGGATAAGAGCCATGGAAGCCGATCGACGGGCCGGCATTGGCGCTGATCGTGAAGGTGCACGGTTTCGATCCGGCCTGGTTGGATAACACCAGGGTGATCGCATGGCGCTCATAGTCGTCACGCACCTGGACTTCCGGCCTGGCCGCCGCGCTGCCGGCAACTGCAAAGCTGCCTTTGATTTCACGGAAAAAGCCGTTCGGACCATGCACGCGCAATTCGTACTGGTCGCCGGTCCAGTTGTTCAGTTTGACGTCGTGCAGCGCCTTGCCGGCTTCCACCGCGTAATGCCACGGACCGTCCTGGCGCAGGTTCGAATAAGCGATGAAAGCGGCGCCGGCCTTGCCCGTGTTGCCTAATGTCAGCGCCAGTTCGCGGTGGCCGGATTGCGCGGCGTGCCGCGCATCGACATGCAGCTGATACGGCAAATGACAGGCTGGCCGCGGACCGCGATTCAGCTCTTGCACCGGGAAGGTTTGTACGGTCGGCGGCGTAGCGCTCACCGTCGAATCGACCTTGTGGTAAGGCGGCGCCGGCGTGATTTGCGGCCATGCCTTGTTCGGCGTCTTGAAATCGAATGCCGAGGTCAGGTCGCCGCATACCGCGCGCCGCCAAGGTGAGATATTTTTGCAGGTCACCTTGTCGCGCTCCAGCCCGTGGCCGCAGACCAGCCATTCCTCCAGGAAGCGCAGCACCGATGTATGGTCGAACAACTGCGAGCAGACGCGGCCGCCGCGGCTCCATGGCGAAATCACCAGCATCGGCACCCGCGGGCCGAGGCCTTTCGGTACTTGCTGGTAGACCTCGCCGACGAGAGGATCGGCCAGCGTGGTGAGCCCCATGTCGGCGCTCGATGGCGGAACATTAGGCGGCATGTGATCGAAAAAGCCATCATTTTCGTCATAGTTAATCAGGAACACCGTCTTCGACCACACTTCCGGATTGCTGGCCAGCGCGCCCAACAAGCGGGATGCGATATCTTCACCGGCGTTTGGCGAGGCTTCCGGATGTTCGCAATATTCGTAAGGCGCAAAAATCCAGGAAACCTGCGGCAAGGCGGTCTTGCCATTGACGCCATCGATATCGCGCTTGAATGCCTTGATCAGCTGATCTCCCTTGGTGCCGGCGGTATTGGCTTGGGTTGATCCATCCACCAATGCCCGGCCATTCTGATACAAGGGCGAACTGGTCTTGAGACGGCTGCCGTCGCTCTCGACCCGGAAATTCCGGAAATAGGCGAGATAGTTGTCGCCATAGTTGTCGAATTCCTGGTAAGCCTTCCAGCTGACGTTATTGGCTTGCAATACTTCGGCGTAGGTCTTCCAGTTAGGCGCAGCTGCGGTGGTTGCGGCGCTGATGTCGTCCTTGTTGAGATCGCCGTTGTAGATCGGATTGGCGTTATACAGGTTGCCGTCGTTGAGCCCGGTGATGTTCTCGCCGGCGCTGCCGGACAAGGCATAGAAGCGGTTCGGATCGGTCGGGCCGAAAATCGAGCAGTGATAGGCGTCGCAGATGGTAAATGCATCCGCCACCGCATAATAGAAAGGCAAGTCGCCGCGGTCGAAGTAGCCCATGGTGTAGGCGGTTTTCTTGGGGACCCAGGCGTCCCAATTTTTCCAGGTGGTCTCGGATCCTTTCCAGCTATGGTTCAAGCCGACATGCGTGGCGTTGGTGCCCTGCGCGTCGAAATGGTAAGGCAGCACATAGGAGCCGCCATTCGGCTGGTACCACACCGATTGCCCGCTTGGCAGCGAAATGGCGCGTGGATCGCCGAAGCCACGGACCCCGGCCAGCTTGCCAAAGTAATGATCAAAAGAGCGATTTTCTTGCATGAAAATCACGACGTGCTCGACATCTGCGATTGTGCCGGTCCGGTTGTAGGCGGGAACCGCCAGCGCTTGTCGGATGGTGTCTGGAAAAACGCCCGCTGCTGCTGCGGCAGCTGCCGTTTTTGCCGTCAGGGCCAGGAAGTCACGTCTGCTCTTTTGCGCCATAGGGTTCTCCGGGGAAGTTCATGGTTGAATTTGCCCGACAGGCTATATTTTTTATATTACATCCTCATGACCGGCGAGGAACCTGGACGGGAAATACGTTAATTTCCAAAAATAAATCATTAATAATCAACGCATTATTGATTGTTGATGATCCAATTTATTTAATGTATTACGTCAGGTTTTTGTCTGAAAACGACAAGGTTAGCTGAGGGGAATCAGCTGCTGCTGCCGGTAACTGTATGGCGTGCAGCCACTCCAGCGCCGGTATGCGCGGGTGAAAGCGCTTTGCTCGGAATAGCCGAGCAATTGGGCTATTTCGGCCAGTTGCAGACGCGGATCGGCCAGATAATGCTCGGCCAGGCGGTGGCGGATACTTTCGCGCAATTCCCTGAAATTGATGCCGCCGGCTTCCAGCCGGCGATGCAAGGTGCGCGCCGATACATGGAGTTCGTTCGCCACCGGCTCCAGTTCCGCCCGCCCTTCACGGATCAGCCGCGCGATACAGCGCCGCACCGCCTGTTCGAAGTCGTCGGTCGGCGGCAGCTCTGCCAACAAGGCATCGGCTTGCCGCTCCAGTACGGTTAGCAGGAACGTATCCGGTTGCCGCAGCGGCAAAGCCAGCAAGGTTTGCGGCAAGCGGATGGAGGTAACCGGCTGCGCAAACAGTACCGGACAACCGAACCAGTCGCGATAGGGTTTGCTGTCGGCCGGCACCGGATTCACAAAACAGACTTGGGTCGGCACGATGCGGCGGCCGGTGGCGCTGTGCGCCAGCTGCAATAGCGCGGTGATGGCGCATTCATCCACTAGCGGTCCGGGACGGCCTTGATCGACGCCCCATTCGAGCCGCAGATCGCTGCCTTCCAGCGCGCTGCGCATCGGGTTGACGTCATATAGCAGGCGCTGGTATTGCAGGGTGCGGGCCAGCGCCACGCCCAGATCGGGGCACGCCAGCAGCACATAGCCCATCACGCCGAAGTGGGCCGGGGTAATACTCTGGCCCAGGCGCAAGCCCAGCAAGGGATCGTGCAGATGCGCGGCGGCGCGTTGCAACAGCGCTTTCCAGCGCGCCACAGGAAAACGCTGCAAGCCGCGGTCGGCGGCTTCCGGCGCCGCCGCGCCCAGCAAATCGACGGCTGCCACCCCTTGCTTTTCGAGATATTCATAGAGCAGCCTGACGTAGGTGCTGGGCACGACGCCACGTAGCGGCTGGTCCGGAGTAATATGGGGCATGGCGAGAATTGTCAAATAATTGTCCGGCGCGGTCAAGCATTTCAGCGCCCCCGCTCTTAATATCCGATAGATCGACATTGCGCATGGAGCGGCACATCATGATGGACCTGATCGCCTGGATGGAAGCCACCTTCGGCGCCCACATCGAGTGGAAACAAGTGGTGCTGATCGGCATGACGCCCTTGTTCCTGGTCGGCTTCGCCATCGAATGGCAAGTCATGCGCAAGCGCGGCAACCATCGCCAGTTCTATTGGAAAGACATCCTGACCAATATCAACCTGGGCGGCAGCTACCAGCTGTTCGAACTGGCGGTGCACGTGTTATTCGTTGGCGCGGCCGTATTCTGGTTTTGGCACCATCGCTTTTTCACGATCCCGGTCAACGCCTGGACCTTGCTGCCGATTTTCCTCGCCGTCGAATTTTGCTATTACTGGTTCCATCGCTGCAGTCACCGCGTGCGCTGGTTCTGGACCGCCCATGTGGTGCATCACAGCGGCGAGCACATGAACATGAGCACCGCCATGCGGCAGTCGTTGCTCTATCCGATCACCGGCTGGTGGTTGTTTTTCATGCCACTGGTGCTGCTGGGCGTGCATCCTGCGGTGGTGTTCATCCTGTACGCCTGCGACCTGGTGTACCAGTTTTTCATCCACACCGAAAGCGTCGGCAAGCTGCATCCGGCGCTGGAATACGTTTTCGATACGCCGAGCAACCATCGCGCCCATCACGGCCGCAACGATTGCTATATCGACAAAAACTATGGCGGCGTGCTGATCGTCTTCGACCGCCTGTTCGGCACGTATGTGGAAGAGCAGGAAGCGGTGGATTACGGCATCAAGCGCCAGGTCTACAGCCACAACCTGCTGACTCTCAACTTCCACGAATTCATTGCCATGTGGCGCGATGTGGGCCGGCCTGGCAGCCTGGGCCAGCGCCTGAAGCATCTATGGGCGCCGCCCGAGTATGAACGGTGCGCGGATTAAGCCTCAAGCCAGGCCTCAAGCGATTTCAGTCAGAATTGCCTTGGTCCGGTCCAGCGCCGGCGCTACATCCGGCCAGACTCCTAGCTGGATGCAGCGGCCACATTGGCCCGCGCAATGTGCAATTTTTTGTAGCTATCGATCAGGCGCGCGTGCCTATCGAGCCCTTCCAGTTTCATACTCGTTGGCGTTAAGCCGAAGAAGCGCACGCTGCCGTCTACCGAGCCCATCACCGCGTCCATCCGAGGGTTGCCAAACATCCGGCGGAAATTGACCGCGTAATCGTCCAGTTCCAAGTCGTCATCCAGCATAACCTCTAGCACCACATTCAAGGCCTGATAAAACAATCCGCGCTCGACCGTGTTGTCGTTGTACTGCAGGAAGGCTCCCACCAGTTCCTGTGCCTCCTCGAATTGCTGTAAAGCGAGATGAATCAGCAGCTTTAACTCTAGAACTGTCAGTTGCCCCCAGAGCGTATTCTCGTCAAATTCGATGCCGATCAATGTGGCGATGTCGGAGTACTCATCCAGCTCATTGTTCTCTAAACGCTCAAGCAGTGCTTCCAGGCTGTCATCGTCCAGGCGATGCAAGTTCAAAATATCGGCACGGAACAACAGCGCTTTGTTTGTGTTATCCCAGATCAAATCATCTACGGGATAGACTTCCGAATAATCCGGCACCAAGATCCGGCAGGCAGTGCTGCCAAAATGCGTATACACCGCCATGTACACCTCTTTGCCCATGGCTTCGAGAATGCCGAACAACGTCGCGGCTTCCTCGGCATTGGAGTTCTCGCCCTGGCCGGAAAAATCCCACTCAACAAAATTGAAATCAGCTCTGGCACTGAAAAAGCGCCACGACACCACACCGCTGGAATCAATAAAGTGTTCAACAAAGTTATTTGGCTCGGTTACAGCGTTACTGACAAAGGTGGGGCGAGGTAAATCGTTCAGACCTTCAAAACTGCGACCCTGCAGCAATTCCGTAAGACTACGTTCCAGCGCCACCTCCAAGCTTGGGTGGGCTCCGAACGAAGCAAACACACCGCCTGTCCGCGGGTTCATTAAAGTGACGCACATCACCGGGTACTTTCCACCCAGCGACGCATCCTTCACCAGCACCGGAAAACCCTGCTCTTCCAAGCCCTGAATGCCGGCCAGAATGCCAGGGTATTTCGCCAGCACTTCTTGCGGCACATCAGGCAATGCGATTTCACCTTCCAGGATTTCGCGCTTTACCGCCCGCTCGAAAATCTCCGACAGGCATTGCACCTGCGCTTCGGCTAGCGTATTACCGGCACTCATGCCATTGCTGACGTAGAGGTTTTCGACCAGATTGGATGGAAAATACACCACCTCGCCGTCCGACTGACGCACATACGGCAGCGAACAGATACCGCGCTGCACATTGCCGGAGTTGGTGTCGACCAGATGCGAGGCAGACAACTCGCCATCAGGATTGTAAATTTGCAAACAGTACTCATCCAGAATTTCAGCCGGCAGCGCATTCTTAGGGCCAGGCTTAAACCAGCGCTCGTTCGGATAATGCACAAACGCCGCGTTGGCGATGTCTTCGCCCCAAAACTGACCGGCATAGAAGTGATTGCAATTCAGTCGCTCGATATACTCTCCCAACGCCGACGCCAACGCGCTTTCTTTGGTCGCTCCCTTGCCATTGGTAAAACACATCGGCGAGTGCGCATCGCGGATATGCAGCGACCACACGTTGGGAATAATATTGCGCCATGAAGCGATTTCAATCTTTATGCCCAAGCCCGCCAAAATTCCCGACATATTGGCGATGGTCTGCTCCAAGGGCAAATCCTTGCCCGCAATATAGGTACTTGCTTCAGAAGACGGATTCAACATCAGCAACGCCTGAGCATCGGCATCTAGATTTTCTACATCTTCGATCACAAACTCGGGCCCGGCTTGCACTACTTTTTTTACCGTACAACGCTCGATGGAGCGCAAAATACCTTGGCGGTCTTTGTCCGAGATATCCGCCGGCAACTCAACCTGAATCTTGAAAATCTGCTGATAACGGTTTTCCGGGTCAACAATATTATTCTGCGACAGGCGGATATTTTCGGTAGAAATATTGCGAGTTACACAATATAATTTCACGAAATAAGCCGCACACAAGGCCGATGAGGCCAGAAAGTAATCGAACGGACCAGGTGCCGAGCCATCGCCCTTATAGCGGATAGGCTGGTCGGCCACCACCGTGAAATCATCGAACTTGGCTTCAAGACGAAGCTTATCGAGAAAGTTGACTTTAATTTCCATGAGGGAATTCCAAAATAGTGCTAAAAATAAGGCAGCCACTATAATCCATTTTTTTTAAACCTTATAGCAATGGCTGTTGACCGGCCCCACGCCGCCTCTCCGCAGCAACCAAAGCAGCCACTCAAACACACGGAGTGCTAAAAAAGAGCTGAACGATGAGTCTCATAACAATGAGAACCACACCACTCCCCTGAAAGAGGGTTGGGCTTTTTGTATCTGGCGTGAGAACAATTGCAAGCAATTATGGCACTTCAGAATTTATCTTCCGACTGTCGCATTACGCCTTTACGCCGACACACTGATGTCAACCGGAACCCCGCCCGTATTGTCTTTTCGGAGCGTTGTTTGCTTGCGACTCCCTGACGATTTTCTGGAAAGAGTGTAACAATTTGTGACCGTAGAGCGATGTAGCGCCACATCTATGAGATCGCGCTATCTTGATGGTTTAGCGGCAGCGCCTGGCGCGCCGGCCCAACTGCATAGGGCAAGGCCGCGGGCAACTATTCCTTTTTCTGCTGTTTCTGATTTGTGTAGTGATGCGAAATTCGCTGCGCCTTGATTTCACACATTTTTTTGTCACGTAGCTGAAATATAACTGCGCTATCTTCGCTCGCGGTTAGGTAACAACACTCCCAGCACAACAGAGGAAAGCATGAACAAGAATATGATGAAGGCCATCCCGGCGGCCTTGTTTTTAGTTGGACTGGCAGCCTGCAGCGGCTCCGGCAGCAACAACACTCTGACACTGACCCCGGTGAGCGCGCAAGATGCGCTAGCGACAGCGACCCCGATCAAGCACGTCGTGGTCATTTTTGGCGAGAACAACTCTTTCGATCATTACTTCGGTACTTATCCCGCCGCTACCAACCCGGCAGGCGAACCGGCGTTCATTGCCGCCAGCGGCACGCCAGCCGTGGCCGGCCTGACGCCAGCCCTGCTGACCGCCAATCCGAACTCGACCAACACTGCCAACGGCGCCGCCGCGGCTAACCCGTTCCGCCTGGACCGCTCGCAAGCCCTGACCGCCGACCAGAATCACGGCTACACCGCAGAACAGAACGCCTTCAATGGTGGCGCCATGGACCTGTTCCCGAAAAACACCGGCACCGCATCCAGCGGCACCGGCACCGGCCCGTTCTTTACCAAGGGTCTGGTGATGGGCTACTACGACGGCAACACTGTGACCGCCCTGTGGAACTACGCCCAGCATTTCGCCATGAGCGACAATTCCTTCGATACCGTGTTCGGACCGTCGACCCCTGGCGCGCTTAACCTGATCTCCGGCCAGACCAACGGCGTGACGCAGGTCGTCGGCAGCAACAGCACGGCTCTGATCGCCGACGGCCAGGGCGGCAAAACCATGATCAGCGATATCGACCCATCCGCCGATACCTGCTCGTCGACTGCCAATACCGCCACCATGAGCGGCAAGAATATCGGCGACCTGCTGAATGCGAAAAGCGTCAGCTGGGGCTGGTTCGAAGGCGGCTTCGACCTCACCGCGACCAACCCCAACGGCACCACCGGCTGCGCCCGCAGTACGTTTTCAACAGTGCTGAACGGCTATACGAGCGACTACATTCCGCATCACCAGCCATTCCAGTACTACGCGTCGACCGCCAACCCTAAACACATCCGTCCTGGTTCGGTGGCGGCAATCGGCACCAGCAACGATGGCGGCGCCAATCATCAGTACGACACCAACGACTTCTTCACAGCGGTCGCTGCCGGCAATTTCCCGTCGGTCAGCTTCCTCAAGGCCCAGGGTTACCAGGACGGCCATGCCGGCTATTCGAATCCGTTGGACGAGCAAGCCTTCATCACCAAGACAATCAATTTCCTGCAACAACAGCCTGACTGGGCCAACACTGTCGTCATCATCGCGTACGACGATTCCGACGGCTGGTACGACCATGTCAGCAAGGTAATCAACGGCTCGACCACGACTGCCGACACCTTGAACGGCGCCAGCACTTGCGGCAGCGGCACACCGCTGAATGGCATCAACGGCACGCCGGTGCAAGGCCGTTGCGGCTTCGGCCCGCGTTTGCCGTTGCTGGTGGTTTCACCCTATGCAAAAGCCAACTTCGTCGACCATACCCTGACCGATCAGTCTTCAGTACTGCGTTTCGTTGAAGACAACTGGCTGAGCGGCACCCGTATCGGCCAAGGTTCGTTCGACGCTATCGCCGGTTCGATCCAAGGCATGTTCGACTTCACCAACGGCGGCAACACACCGAAGCTGAATCTCAATACGACTACCGGCCTGCCAATGTGATAGTTCTGGCAAATAATGCCTGTTTCAAGTCATGATTCCCGGCGGCGCTGCGCATTTTAGGCAGCGCCGCCGGAACGTTTTTATGACGGCGCAGCTTGCCGTTCACCATAGCCTCGATGAAACGCTACTCCAGATTGTTTTTCGCCGTACCCTGCCTGTTGCTGGCATTGGCCGGTTGCGACCGCGCCACGCCCTCCGCATCTGCAACCGCTGCGGCAGTTGCGCCCGCGATGCCCGCAACGCCGATTTATCATGCCGCCCCTGACGCTGCCCATCCTGTGGAGTTAAGCGCTGTCGCCCAGCTCGGCAAAAAGATTTTCTTCGATCCGTCGTTATCCGGCTCCGGCAAGCTGGCTTGCGCTTCCTGCCACAGCCCGGACCACGCGTACGCGCCACCGAACAACCTGGCGGTGCAACTGGGCGGTCCCAGGCTGGAGCGCCAGGGCTTGCGCGCGGCGCCTTCGCTGCGCTACCTGGAACACACGCCGATATTCACTATCGGCCCCAACAGTTCGGTGCCGGACAGCGATACCGTTGCAGCGGCGCCTGTAACCACGGCTGACGTCAGGGTAGCCGCAGTAGCCAAAAGCACGCAGCCCAATGCGTCGCTGCTGGCGGCGGAAGCCAATGTGCCGATGGGTGGACTGGACTGGGACGGCCGCGCCGATACCTTGCAGAACCAGGCGCAAGGACCGTTTCTCGATCCGAACGAAATGGACAACAAGAGCGCCGCAGCCTTGCTGGAAAAATTACGCAGCGCGCCGTATGCAGAGGATTTGCGCAAGCTGTTCGGCGCCAACGTGTTCGACAATTCCGGCCTGGCGCTGAGCGAAGCCTTGTTCGCGCTGGGACGCTTCCAGCTGGAAGACCCGAGCTTTCATCCCTACGACAGCAAGTACGATTATTATCTGGCCGGCCAGGCCAAGCTGAGCGCGGAAGAAAGCCGCGGCCTCAAGCTGTTCGACGACCCGAAAAAGGGCAATTGCGCTTCCTGCCACATCGACAAGCCTTCACGTGACGGCATGTTTCCGCCGGCGTTTACCGATTACCAGTTTGAAGCGCTGGCCGGTCCGCGCAACAAGGACCTGATTGCGAACCGCGATCCGGATCATTACGACCTCGGCCTGTGCGGGCCGATGCGTGACGACTATAAAAAACAAGCGTCCTACTGCGGCCTGTTCAAGACCCCGACCTTGCGCAACAGCGCCACCCGCGGCGCACTGTTCCATAACGGCGTGTTCAAGAATCTCGACGACCTGCTGCATTTTTATGTGGAACGCGAAACCGATCCTGCCAAGTGGTATCCGAAACGCAAGGATGGCAGCATCGACAAGTACGACGACCTGCCGCCGCGCTACAAGAAGAATGTCGATGTCGTGGACGCGCCTTTCGACCGCAAACACGGCGATGCGCCGGCGTTGAATGCGGATGAGATCAAAGACATGGTGGCGTTTCTGAAAACGCTGAACGACGGTTATCAGCCCGGCGCAGGACAAAACAGCGCTTCCAAGTGAGGCAGCAGGCTGGCATGGGCGATTGGCATGAAACCACGGGCTGTCAAGCCAGAACCCGTTCTAGCTGCCCTTCTGTCCGATGATGCGAGGTTCAGCTAGCGCAGAAGCCGCCATGGGATCGTGGCCGCCAATGCTGAAACGGAGCCGTCCGCCACTGAACCGCATCCGCAGCTGACGATATTTCATGAGGTAATGCAATCCGACCAGCGTCGCTACAAAACCAGACGCGGCGCCGACGCCCAGTGCCCAGCGCGGGCCGAAGGTATCGGCAACCCAGCCAATCACCGGCGCACCGAGCGGCGTGCCGCCCAAGGCAACCGCCAGCAGGATCGCCATGACTCGTCCCCGCATCGCCGGTTCGGTCGACAGCTGCACTGCGCTGTTGGCGGTGGTGGTAAACGTTTGCGCGGCCACGCCGATAATCACCAGGGCGACGGCAAACAGTCCATAGCCGGGCATTAGCGCCGCCAGCGTCAGCCCGCCGCCAAAGACTGCCGCACCCGCCAGCAGAAAAGCCATGCGCGGTTTCTCGCGGTGCGCGGCCAGCAGCGCGCCGGTGACCGATCCCAGCGCCATGATCGACGACAGGAACCCGTACTGGTGCGCGCCTGCGTGGAAGACGCTGACCGACATGGTCGAAATGAAGATCGGGAAATTGAGGCCGAAGGTGCCGATCAGGAAAAACATGAACAAGATCGCCTTCAGGTCGGGCCGCCGCCAGATATAGCGAAAACCCGCAACCAGGCTGCCGCGCACGGGCGCCGCCCTGGTTCGTAGATTGAGTTCGCCGACGCGCAACATGTTCAGCGACGCCAGTACCGCGGCAAACGAGGCGGCATTGATCAGGAATACCCAGCCGGCGCCAATCACGGCGATGAGGACGCCGGCGATGGCCGGGCCGATCATGCGCGCGGCATTGAACGAGGTGGAATTCAGCGCCACCGCGTTCGACAAATCGTTTTCGGCCACCAGCTCCGAGACGAAAGTCTGGCGCGCCGGCGCGTCGAAGGCGGTAACGCAGCCCAGCAAAAACGCAAACACGTACACCTGCCATAGCTGGACTACGCCAGCAACCGTCAGGATGCCCAACCCTAGCGCCAGAACACCCATGGCGGCCTGGGTCACAATCAACAGTTTGCGGCGATCGAAATGGTCGGCGGCAAAACCGGTCAGCGGCAATAGCAGTGCCTGCGGACCGAACTGCAGCGCCATCACGATACCGACGGCGGTCGCATTATTGTGCGTCAGCTGGGTCAGGACGATCCAGTCTTGCGCGGTGCGCTGCATCCAGGTACCGACATTGGATACCAGCGCGCCGCCCGCCCAAAGCCGGTAATTGTACCCATTCAGCGAACGGAAAGTGCCGGTCATCATAAGATCAGCCTGGCGGCAATCCGGATCGCTGACATGCTCATGCGCGGCGGCTGTCCAGCAGAGCGATGATTTCCCGGGTGCTGCCGGTTTCACCCAGCCGCGGGAAGATCCGCGTGATGCTGTTGAGGTGGGCGTCAAGGTTCAGATCGGTCATGGCGTCGATCGCCAGCGTGACGTTGAAGCCGAGTTCGTGCGCCTGGCGTGCGGTCGACTCGACGCCGATGCTGGTGGCGACGCCGGCGATCACGACCTGGGTCATGCCGAGTTGCTTGAGATGTTGATCGAGCCCGGTGCCGGTGAATGCGCCCCAGGTCTTCTTGCTGACCGTGTGATCTTGCGGCTGCCGGTTCAGTTCCGGCACCAGTTCAGCCCAGTTGGCCGACAGCGCGCCGCTGCTGCGCACTTGTTCGTTGCGTCCTGGCGCGACGCCGGTCACGGTCACCAGCACCACTGGCGCGCCGTGGCGGCGAAATGCCTCGGCCAGCTCTGCGGCATGTCGTACCACCGGCTGCGTCGGGTGGACAATAGGCAAAGCGAGAATACCTTGCTGCAAATCGATAAGTATCAGCGCGGTCTGTGGATCAAGAATGGTTACTGCCATGAGATTCTCCTTCTGATGATGTGGATTGCGCTCAGCTTCGGCCGCAATGGATTGTGACCACGCTAGGCGTCAGCCAGGCGTTTCAGCAGTTCGACGCTGGCCGCGAGCTGTTCCAGCTCTGGCGCTGCGAATTTGGTGCGGATGGCGCGAAACAGCCAGTCTTCCCGCGCGGCGCGGCCGGCTCTGACCATATCGCGGCAAGCTTCGGTGAGCGATAAAATGGTTTGGCGGCCATCGGCCGGGTCCGCCGCCCCGCTCACCAGCCCGGCAGCCTCCAGCACCGCCACGGTGGCACCTATCGACTGCGGCCGCACGCCTTCCGCCCGCGCCAGGGTGGTGACCGTGGCCGGGCCGTCGCGCTCCAGCCGCAGCAATACCGATTTCTGCGATCCGGTGAAATCTCCAGCATGGCTCTGTTCGCGCAAGCGCCGGCCCAATTGGCCGAGCAGCACACGCAACTCCCCTGCCATGGCGGACGCACGCACGGCATCAGGATCGCTCGTTTGCTCCTGGATGATCATTGTCTTTCCGTGGGTTGTTGATTTATGCTTTTACTTTAGCATATACAAAGGAAGACTTGGTAGTTTTCCTTTATATATTTATGTATGGAGACTGCCTGCCCGATCAGCCGCTGCGGTGTAGACTTCCGATACCTGACCACTTCTTATACGGAGCGCGCATGAAACGAGTCACCGGTATCGGCGGGATCTTCTTCAAGGCCAAGGACGTGGAAGGCATGCGCGCCTGGTATAAAACCCATCTCGGCATCGATGTGCAGGACTGGGGCGGCGCGACGTTCAACTGGGCGGGCGATGATGGCAAGCCGGCGGTCGGCACGACGATCTGGAGTGTCTCCGCGATGGATAGCAATAACTACGCGCCCAGCACCGCGTCGTTCATGATCAACTACCGCGTCGCAGACCTGGATGCGCTGTTGGACGCCTTGCGCGCGGAGGGATGCAATGTGGTCGGCAATAGCGAGGCATCGGAATACGGCAAATTCGGCTGGGTGCTGGACCCGGAAGGCAATAAGGTCGAGCTGTGGCAGCCGCCGCCTGGACAATAAGGCGCAACGGAAGCCCTTGCTGACGTGACTGATCCATTATCTGGAACAGCCATGTGGCGGGGCTGTCAAATTTGAAATGAACACACCCTGCTAAAGGAGCAAGCCCACATGTCAACCACCCAGAAAAACCAACCGAGATTCGTCTGGTACGACGTCATGACCAGTGACACCAAGGCCGCTGAAACCTTCTACCGCAGCGTGGTCGGCTGGAACATGCAGGATGCCGGCATGGACGGCCCTGCCTACACCATACTTTCGGCCGGAAGCATCATGGTCGGCGGCCTGATGGCGATCCCGGAAGAGGCCAGCGCCATGGGCGCAAAACCTTGCTGGATGGGCTATATCGCGGTCAGCGACGTCGATGACTACGCCGCCCGCGTCACCAAGGCAGGCGGCTCGATCCGCCGGCCGCCGACAGACATTCCAGGCGTCGGCCGTTTCGCCGTGGCGGCTGATCCGCATGGCGCCGGCTTCTTTCTATTCAAAGGCAACAGCGAGGAACAGCCGGCGCCGGTGACGCCCGGCGCGCCCGGCCATATCGGCTGGCACGAACTGCATGCCGGCGACATGGAAAGCGCGTTCGCCTTCTATTCCGGCCTGTTCGGCTGGACCAGGGATGAAGCAATCGACATGGGGCCGATGGGCGTCTACCAGACTTTCGCTACCGGCGGCCCGGCGGTCGGCGGCATCATGACCAAGATGCCCGACATGCCCGCGCCCTGTTGGCTGTATTACATCAATGTCGAGGCCATCGACGCCGCGGCTGCACGTGTGACCGAAGGCGGCGGAAAAATCATCATGGGACCGCACGAGGTTCCCGGCGGCAGCTGGATCGTCCAGGGCTTTGACCCGCAGGGCGCGATGTTTTCGCTGGTGTCGGCAAAGCGTTGAGAGAAATGGCGAATCTTGGCGCCGCCGCAGGAACGCATAAGGATATGCGAATCCATTATTTGCGGCAGCGGCCTTGAAACGGGTGTAATGTTGTTTTTGGCAGGTGCTGCCTGCGAAAACCATGCATCCGTTCAGTTACCACAGTCATCTTATGTCCATTGCCATTGACACATCAATCCGAGCCGGCGTCTCCTCCCAAGCGCTCGAAATCAAGCCGATAAGCGGTCCGCTGGGGGCAGAAATCACCGGCCTCGACTTGAATCTGCCACTGTCCGGGCTGGACCTGGCGCGCATCCGCATGGCGTTGGTCAGGCATAACGTCGTGGTGTTTCGCGACCAGCACATTACGCCGGAGCAGCACGTAGCGTTCAGCCGCCGTTTCGGTCCGCTGCAAGTCCATGTACTGAACCGCTTCCATCTGCAGGGCCATCCGGAGATCCTGATCGTTTCCAATGTCATCGAAGATGGCAAGCCGATCGGCCTGGTGGATGCCGGCGCCGACTGGCATTCCGACTTGTCGTACATGCCCAAGCCCAGCCTGGGTTCGCTGCTACATGCGCAGGAATTGCCTGCTGAACAAGGCGATACTTCGTTCGCCAACATGTTCAACGCTTATGAAACGCTCCCCGCCGAGGTAAAACAACTGCTGGAAGGCCGGCGTGCGGTGCACTCCTATGTCTATCGCTATCGCCGCCTGCAGAAACTTTCGCCGTGGCGCGCCGACCTGACCCAAAAGCAGATCGACGAAGTGCCTGAAGTCGAACACCCGGTGATTCGCATCCACCCGGAAAGCGGCCGCAAGGCGTTGTTCGTCAGCGAAGGCTTCACCTCGCACATCGTCGGCTTGCCCAAGGATGAAAGCGATGCCTTGCTGCGCTTCCTGCATGAACATTCTGTAGACCCCGAGAATGTCTATCGCCATCAATGGCGCGCGCACGATATGGTGTTCTGGGATAACCGAAGCACCTTGCATTACGCCGCCATCACGCCGCAGCAGCTGCGCCGCACGCTTTACCGGACCACGGTCGAAGGCGACATACCGGTCTGATAACACAAAAAAACGGCAAGAAATCACTTCCTTGCCGTTTTTTCCTGCCGCTTTCCGATCCCTCAAAAACCGCTGCGCGCGCCTCTTAGCTGAATCAGCGCAGCGATCAATGCATCGATGTCCGCGCAGTTGTTGTAGAACGCCAGCGACGGCCGCACCGTACTCTCCACTCCGAACCTGCGCAAGATCGGTCGCGCGCCATGATGGCCGGAGCGCACCGCGATCCCTTGCTGGTTCAAGGCAGCGCCCACTTCCTCGGTCTTGTAGCCTGCCAGCACAAAAGACAGCGCGGCAGACAGCGACCTTTTTCTGTGCCGATCATAATCAGAAGAAAAATCAAAACGAACGAATACTTTTCTATCGCTATAGTTGAAATTCAAATAAGTGCAGCGGTGCTTTCGCGACGGCTTTATCTATTGCAATGAGATTTGCGCATGGAATCGACTAAAATGACGAGAGAAACCATACTTCCCTCGCCACGTAGTACCGAACACGAAGCCAAGTACGTATGTCCATCATTTCTCCATCTACCAACCCCGGCCGCCTGCGCAGCTTCATTCATTGCCTGGCGGTTCTGCTCGATGACAAGCCCACCGAAGACCGTATCCTGTGCGAAGGAGGCGTATTGCTGCGGCAGTTGATCGCGGTCGACGACTGGCTGCCGGATGCTTGCGCACAGGCCCGGCCCGAGCGTTACCAGCAATATCTGCTGCATGCCGATTCCAGCGAACGTTTTTCAGTTGTCAGTTTCGTCTGGGGACCGGGCCAGACAACGCCCATCCACGACCATACGGTATGGGGCCTGATCGGCATGCTGCGCGGCGCCGAATATTCGCAAGCCTACCGAGCTGCAGACGATGGCAGCCTGCGACCGGAGGGCGATGCGGTCAAGCTCGTACCGGGCACGGTTGAAGCGGTATCCCCGACCATCGGCGATATCCACCGGGTGCGTAACGCATTCGCGGATAGCGTATCGGTCAGCATTCACGTATATGGCGCCAACATCGGTGCGGTAAGACGCTCCGTGTATGCCGAAGATGGTAGCAGCAAGCCCTTCATCTCCGGTTATTCCAACGCCCATTTGCCGAACATCCGGGACCGTTCCATCGAATTGGAAAACCTATGACAACTACTACCAGCAACGAAACAGGCGCTTCCTTCGCCACCCTCTCCTTCGCGCAAATCCGTGCCGCACTGCTGGCGCGCGAGGAACTGGCTTTGCTGGACGTGCGTGAAGAAGCGCCGTTCGCTGAAGAACATCCGCTGTTCGCCGCCAACCTGCCCTTGGGACGGATCGAACTGGAAGCCTATACGCGCATTCCCCGCCGTGATACCACCATTGTTGTGTACGACGCCGGTGATGGACTGGCATTGCCAGCCGCACGACGCCTGCAGCAGCTTGGCTACAGTGCGGTGCATTTGCTGGAGGACGGTTTGCAAGGCTGGCGCAATGCCGGCGGCGAGATTTTCCGCGATGTCAACGCGCCCAGCAAAGCCTTCGGCGAACTGGTCGAATCGCAGCGTCATACCCCGTCTCTGTCAGCGCCTGAAGTCAAGGCGCTGCTGGACGCCAAGGCCGATGTGGTGGTGCTCGATGCGCGCCGCTTCGATGAATACAATACGATGAGCATCCCGGGCGGCATCAGCGTGCCCGGCGCCGAACTGGTGCTGCGCGTGCGGGCATTGGCGCCGCGGCCGGAAACCCAGGTCATCGTCAATTGCGCCGGCCGTACCCGCAGCATTATCGGCAGCCAGTCATTGATTAACGCCGGCATCCCGAATCCGGTCAGCGCTCTGCGTAACGGCACGATCGGCTGGACGCTCGCCGGACAACAGCTGGAACATGGGAAAACGCATAGATTCTCGGATCAAGCGCATTCCGAGGCTGGATCTGAACAACATATCCTGGCTGCGACGTCCGCCAGGCAAGTCGCCGACCGCGCCAAGGTCGGACGCACCGGTCTCGCTGCATTGGTCCGCTGGCAGCAGGAAAACGACCGCACAACTTATCGTCTGGATGTCCGCACGCCCGAGGAATACATGGCGGGCCATTTGCCAGGCTTCAGCTCCGCTCCCGGCGGCCAGCTGGTGCAGGAAACCGATCACGTCGCGCCGGTGCGCGGCGCCCGCATCGTGCTGGCCGACGACGATGGCGTGCGCGCCAACATGAGCGCGTCCTGGCTGGCGCAGATGGGTTGGGAAGTCCATGTTCTGGACGGATTGCAGAAAACGGATTTCAGCGAGACCGGCTTGCCGTCGCAAGCGTTGCCGCCCGCACCGCCGTTCGAATCGGTGACCGCCGCAAAGTTGGCCGAGTGGCTGAGCGAGAGCGATCCTAAGAGCAGCACCGTGCTGCTCGATTTCACCAGCAGCGCCAACTACGTCAAACAGCACATCCCCGGCGCACGCTTTGCATTGCGCTCGCAACTGGCCTCGGTTGTGCGGCAAACATCCTCTGAGGAACGCTATGTGCTGACTTGCGGCAGCAGTCTGCTGGCGGGCTATGCCGCCGGCGATTTGCATCAACTGACCGAGCGTCCGGTATTTGTGCTCGAAGACGGCACCGCAGCGTGGATTGCTGCAAGCCTGCCTTTGGAGTCTGGGGAAACCGCGCTGGCATCGCCCCGCATCGACCGTTATCGCCGGCCGTATGAAGGCACCGGCAATCCGGCCGCCGCCATGCAAGCCTACCTGGACTGGGAATTCGGTCTGGTAGCACAACTGGCGGCGGACGGCACCCACGGTTTCTTCGTGATCTGACTAACCGCGGAAATAGCGTGCTGGCGTGAATGGCATGGCGGCGACCTCGACCGGCACTACCTTGCCGCGCACCATCGCATGCAATTGCGTGCCGATTTTGGCGTACGCAGTCTCGACATAACCCATCGCTACCGGCTTATCCAGTGTTGGCCCGAAGCCGCCGCTGGTGACCTTGCCGATGACCTTGCCGTCGGCGTCGACCAGTTCCGCGCCTTCACGTACCGGCATGCGTTCCAAAGGCAGCAACCCGATCCGCTTGCGGCTGGCGCCTTGCGCCAGATGCTGTTCGATCTGCGCTGCGCCCGGATAACCGCCGGCGCGAGCGCCATCGGCGCGGCGCACCTTCGACAAGGCCCATATCAGGCTGGCTTCGACCGGCGTGGTGGATACATCCATATCGTGGCCATACAGGCACAGTCCGGCTTCCAGCCGCAGCGAATCGCGGGCGCCAAGGCCGATAGGTGCGACTTCCGGCTGCGCCAACAACAGCCGGGCAAGCGCCTCAGCCTGGGCATTGGGCACGGAAATCTCAAAACCGTCTTCGCCGGTGTAACCGGAGCGGCTGATGAAACACTCTGCGCCGGCCAGAGTCACTTTGCCGGTTTGCATGAAAACCATCTGCGCTGTTTCCGGCGCCAGGCGCGCCAGCACTGCGGCGGCAGCCGGACCCTGCAATGCCAGCAACGAGCGGTCTGTCAGTTCTTCAATCTCGCAACGGCCTGCCAGATGCTGGCGCAGATGCGCGGTGTCTTGCTGTTTGCAGGCGGCATTCACCACCAGGAACAGGTGGTCGCCGCCGTTGCTGACCATCAGGTCGTCCAGGATGCCGCCTTGCGGGTTGGTGAATACGGCATAGCGCTGGCGGTTGGCCGGCAAGTCGATGATATCGACCGGCAGCAGCGATTCCAATGCTGCCGCGGCATCCGGCCCGCTCAGGCGCAACTGGCCCATGTGCGAAACGTCAAACAGGCCGGCTTGAGCGCGGGCGTGTTTGTGTTCCTTGAGGATCCCGCTCGGGTATTGCAACGGCATGTCGTAGCCGGCGAACGGCACCATCTTGGCGCCGAGTTCCAGGTGCAAATCATAAAGCGCGGTGCGAGCCGAGGCTGCCGCGCTGCTGATATCAGTCATGAGATAGTGTCCTTTTGATTTATGTATGCGCTGTCCTTGCTAGCGGGACTGACGGTAAAGCACCGGTTTGGCTGGCATGCATTGCAACAGCCAAACCGGCAGCGCATCACTCGTAGTCCGACATCGGCGGGCAGGAACAAACCAGGTTGCGGTCGCCATATACGTTATCGATACGTCCGACCGGTGGCCAGTACTTGTTCTTGCGCAGCGACTTCAGCGGATACACCGCCTGTTCGCGCGAGTACACCCGCGACCACTCGTCGGTCAGGTCCTGCGCGGTATGCGGCGCATGGCGCAAGGCTGTCTGTTCGGCCTTGATATCGCCATTCTCGACCGCACGGATCTCTTCACGGATGGCGATCATGGCGTCACAGAAGCGGTCCAGTTCTTCCTTGGATTCGCTTTCGGTCGGCTCGATCATCAAGGTGCCGGCTACCGGGAACGACATGGTCGGCGCGTGGAAACCGTAGTCGATCAGGCGCTTGGCGACGTCTTCCACCGTGATGCCGGTCTTGTCTTTCAGCGGCCGCAGATCGATGATGCCTTCATGCGCCACCAGGCCGTTGCTGCCGGTGTACAGGATCGGATAATGCGGCGCCAGCCGGTGCACGATGTAGTTGGCGTTGAGGATGGCGATTTCGCTGGCCTGCTGCAGTCCCTGTGCGCCCATCAAGGTGATGTAAGCCCAGGTAATCGGCAGGATGCTGGCGCTGCCCCACGGCGCCGCGGAGACCGGCGCTATGCCGCTTTCCAGCATGCGATGGCCTGGCAGGAAAGGCGCCAGATGGCTCTTGACGCCGATCGGGCCGACACCGGGACCGCCGCCGCCATGCGGAATACAGAAAGTCTTGTGCAGGTTCAGATGCGAAACGTCGCCGCCGAACTTGCCCGGTGCGCACAGGCCCACCATGGCGTTCATGTTGGCGCCGTCGATATATACCTGGCCGCCGTGGGCATGGACGATTTCGCAGATCTCACCGATTGCTTCTTCGAACACGCCGTGGGTCGACGGATAGGTAATCATCAGCGCCGCCAGGTCGCCTGCATGCTGGTCGGCCTTGGCGCGCAAGTCGTTGACATTGACATTGCCTTGCTCGTCGCATTGCACCACCACTACTTGCATGCCGGCCATGTGGGCGGTCGCAGGATTGGTGCCGTGGGCGGAGCTCGGGATCAGGCAGATATTGCGCCGGCCTTCGCCGCGACTCTGGTGATAGGCCCGAATCGCCAGCAAACCGGCGTACTCGCCTTGCGAGCCGGCGTTCGGCTGCAGCGATACTGCATCGTAGCCGGTACAGACGCACAGCATCTGTTCCAGATCATTCACCAGTTGCTGATAGCCCTGGGCCTGATTCAGCGGCGCGAACGGGTGCAAGGAACCGAATTCAGGCCAGGTCACCGGAATCATTTCGGTGGTGGCGTTCAGCTTCATGGTGCAGGAGCCGAGCGGGATCATGCTGCGATCCAGCGCCAGGTCCTTGTCCGCCAGTGCGCGCAAATAACGCAGCATCTGAGTTTCGGAATGATGGCTGTTGAATACCGGATGCGTCAGGTAGGCGCTGCTGCGTTCCAGCGCTGCCGGGATTTTTTCGGCGGCTTCCGCTTCCAGCGTGGCAAACATCGGCAACGCCTTGCCGATCGCAAAGATGCCCCACAGCGCCTCGACATCGGCACGAGTGGTGGTTTCATCCAGGGCGATGCCAACGTTGCCGTCGTCGATCGGCCGCAGGTTGATCATCTGGCTGCGCGCCGCAGCATGAACGTCCTGGGTATGGCCGCCGGTATGCACGGTGATAGTGTCGAAGAAGCTGGCCGCCGGGACTGCATGGCCCAGTTGGCGCAAGCCTTCAGCCAGGATGGCGGTCAGCCGGTGCACGCGCTGCGCTATCGTCTTCAGACCTTGCGGGCCGTGATACACCGCATACATGCTGGCGATATTCGCCAGCAGCACTTGCGCGGTGCAGACATTGCTGGTGGCTTTTTCGCGGCGGATATGCTGCTCGCGGGTCTGCATCGCCAGGCGGTAGGCCGGTTCGCCGCGGCTGTCGATGGAGACGCCGACCAGACGGCCTGGCATCACGCGCTTGTGCGTATCCAGGGTAGCAAAATAAGCTGCGTGCGGGCCGCCGTAACCAAGCGGCACGCCGAAGCGCTGGGCGCTGCCGATCACAACATCGGCGCCGAATTCGCCAGGAGGCGTCAGCAGCGTCAGGGCCAGCAAATCAGCCGCAACCACTACCAGCGCCTGCTTGCCATGCGCCACGCGCACGGTGTCGGCGTAATCGTGGATTTCGCCGCTCAATGTCGGGTATTGCAGCAGCACGCCGAAGCAGTCCAGCCGCTCCAGGTCTTTATGATGATCCCCAACCACCACCTCGACGCCGATCGGCGCGGCGCGGGTGCGCAGCACGTCGATGGTTTGCGGATAGCAGTCTTGCGATACGAAGAAGATGTTGCTCTTGCTCTTGGACAGGCGCTGGCAGAAGGTCATCGCTTCCGCCGCTGCCGTGGCTTCATCCAGCAAAGAGGCATTGGCGATTTCCATGCCGGTCAGGTCGGTAATCATGGTCTGAAAATTCAGCAGCGCTTCCAGTCGCCCTTGCGAAATCTCAGGCTGGTATGGCGTATAGGCGGTGTACCAGGCCGGGTTTTCCAGCAGGTTGCGCAAGATGACGGTCGGCGTATGGCAGTTGTAATAACCCATGCCGATATGCGACTTGAACAGCTGGTTCTTGCTGGCGATCTGGCGCAGTGCTGCCAGTGTTTCCGCTTCGCTGCGCGGCGTGCCTAGCTTGAGCGGATGCCGCTCCAGAATGGCGCTGGGAACTACTTTATTGATCAGTGCGTCGATTGAATCGAAACCGAGCACTGTCAGCATGGCCTTTTGTTGGGTGTGATCCGGGCCGATGTGGCGTTCAATGAAATCGGCGTGTTGCGCCAGATCTTCAAGAGCAGGCCGTGATTGTGTCATGGGTGCTTCCTTCGTGTGTATCGTGTGTAAACAGTGCAGTAAAATTGCGTGATGCTTAAGCTTGGCCTTTGATCATGGCAGCGTAAGCCGCTTCATCCATCAAACTGTCCAATTCAGCCGAATCGCTTACTTTCATCTTGAAGAACCAGCCGGCGCCCAGCGGGTCTTCATTGATCTTGCCCGGCTCATCGGCCAATGTTTCGTTGATTTCGGTGACAGTGCCGCCCACCGGCATCATGATTTCACTGGCGGCCTTGACCGATTCAATCACTGCGGCTTCTTCGCCCTTGGCCAGTTCAGCGCCGACTTCAGGCAATTGCACGAACACCAGGTCGCCCAGGTGGCCTTGCGCGAAGTCGGTAATGCCGACCGTGACCAAGCCGTCTGCCTCGACGCGCAACCATTCGTGTTCAACCGTATATTTAACCTGACTCATGCTATCTCCTGTTTTAACCACATTATCAAAACCTACACATCTTGGCGTATCCAACACCGGATATGTCGGCAGAAATCAACTGCTCAGCCCGCTATTCGACCATAAGTCCGGCCGATTCAACAGCGTATTTTCCCACGCCTCCGGGTGTTTTTTGCAAGCATATGATTCTATTCAGAATTTTAGCATCGCTACAAACCGGCGCCTTCATTCGACATTTCATTTTCATAAATAAAATTATCATTTAATCATTTTCACATTAGGAATCCGATGACTAACGCAACCCGCGGCCGCCAGTTTTCGATGCATTTTTTTGCAAGAATTTACAAAAATTGCGCTAATTTTGTTTACAGAAAGAAATGACTGCCCTATGATCGGATCAATCACAAATATACAGATCTGTCTGTTTTTATCTATTGGATGATTGCAATATGCAACCCTTGTCCCAGGAAATCGATGTCAGCCCGGCAGGTTCTTTTTCACTGAATTCACTGCTGCGCGTCAGCGCCCGGCCCGTACTCCACCGCTTATCAGTCTATGGTGTGCTGCCGCAACAACTGGTTCAGATCATCTCGCGCGCTTCTGTGCGGCTGCTAGACTCTGACCTGACCTCTCAAACGCCGCATGACTGCGGGCCGGGCGAGGAAATCGGCCTGCCATTGGCCGCGCTGGCGCATCAGGCGCACGCAATGACGGAAAGGATCCTGGAGTTGATGGCGCATGTCGAATGGCTCGCCGCCCAAGAGCGTATCGAACTGACGACAGAAGAAAGCGCAGCCCGCGATTTCATCGCCGATGCGACCCTTACCATGACCCGGTTCGGCCGTTACCACGGCGACGATGTGCAACGAGCGCTAGCGCTCAAATTCGCTGCCAATGAACTGCTGCTGCATCTGGTCAGCAGCGCCGCTGTCAAGGATTTTTCAGATCAGCGCGATCTGCTGGCATTCACGAAAATGGCGGGGAGCTCTTACCGCTGTTATCACGAATTGCGCGCAAGCATGGGCGCCGGCAATGCGGTTAACGCACAAGGCTGTCAATGACAACCTGTCATTGACAGCCCTGCTTCCAGCCAGTCGGATAGGCAGCTCTTCAGAACTGGCGCATTTCCGGCGAATGCGTTTGCAACATGGTAAGCAGCGCATCATAGTAATCCTGGCAAGTATTCAAGCGCAACATGGCGCCTTGCAGGATTTCGTTGCGTGCTTCAGGGTATTTTGCATCAAGCGGCACGATCACATTTTCCAGCCAGCCCTGCGCATGGACGATATCGATGCTAATGTGTTCCTTGTAGTAGTCGACCTCGCCTTCCTTGCCCAGGCCGATGCGATGGCAGCCGTGCACCAGTTTTTCATACTGGCGCGGATCGAGCAGCTCGGTGATCGCCATGATGCCGATCGCCTTGAAGTAATGCTTGCGCTGCAGGCAGGTCAGCATGAACAGATTGTGTCCTGCCAGACCTTGCCAACCCAGTGAAGAAGCGTGATTGTCTTCCGCGTTATCGGCGCCGACCATATCCAGCAGTTTGCGGAACAGGTTGACGTGGCTTCTGGTGGAATTGCCGTTGCCCGACTCGTCCCACAGGTTCTGGACCAGTTCCTTGCGGGTTATTTCGTCGGAACCGACCAGTATCAATGCAATCAGGTCGAAGAAGCGGATATTCAGTGCGGCGTCGCTACGGAAAAATTCGACGAACTGGCCATGCGAAGCCGTGGTTTCCAGATAGTCGAACAAAGGATGGTTTGAAACGGCGTGCTCGCTCCAGAGAAAGCGCAAGGCATCGGTGAGCGGCATGCCGGCGCTGATACGCGCCAGCGGCGAAGAATCGCCGGAGGCCAGCCACGCTCTTTCGATTTCATTGCGCATCTGCTGCAGGTAATGATTGGACTGGTTGGCTGCGGCGAAGCTGGTAGCCGACGCCACATGCATGTCCAGCAGGATGAAGAGTGTCCTGTGCACCAGGCACAGGGCTTCGTCCTCATCTGTCGCCAGAGCCCTGGCAAGGGTGGCGCGGACCTTGGTCAGGAGCAGCTCGAATAGTTCGCGGTCGCTGTCGAAACGGCTTTCCAGCGCAGGATCGGCAACCAGCATGGCAACGATGGTATCGAGAGGAAGCTTGGAATATGGCTGCCGAAGGCTTTCGTAGACGTCGTGATGAAGATCCGCTGCATGAAACACTTCTGTAATTTGCGAATTCGCTACGGTCGAATAATTCATGTAACTTCCTCAAAGTAGTGTTTAAACCGTGACTGCTATTGCCACCCTTTATTTTTATGCAAGCGACTGACGCGCCGCCTACAAAATTTTTATGATATCTCAAATTTAAACAGACAGGTCTGTCATATAATTGAAATGTCATAACCTTATATGGATGCCAATGATAGCAGCACGATATCGTGCTTCGCACCACGCACCGCGCCATTGTATGCCGCTTGCCAGCCTGTTTGGGCCGCCAATAATTAAATTGCATTATAGACAACAAATGCTGCGGTAATATGCCGTACTGTATACAATACCGATTGCAGCAGATGATGTCCGGCAGTCGCCCATGCCCTGTGTTACGCACCGGCCAATCGCAATTCACGTAACTTACACTTCAAATTAATGACGCGTATGAAAGAAAAACGACAGATTCTTATTGACACGGCAACGCGGCTCTTTTCCCAAGACGGTTACCATGCGGTGGGCATCGACCGCATCCTGGCGGAGGCAGGTGTAGCCAAGATGACGCTATACAAATACTTTCCATCCAAAAAAGAGCTGGTGGTGGAAGTGCTGGAAGAACGCATGGCGATGTGCGCGAGTTCGCTCTCCTTGTTTCTCGAAAAATTCGATACGCCGATGGAGAAACTGCATGGCGTATTCATGTGGCATGACAAATGGTTTCGCGAAGTCAATTTTACCGGCTGCATGTTTACAGCGGCAGCGGCGGAATTCCACGGTTCCGACAACGCCATCTTGCGCACCGCCGCCAGCCAGAAAAAAGGCCTGACCGACCTCGTCAAGAGCGTACTGGAGCCGCTGGTGGGGAAAACCATTGCCACGAAACTGGCGCGGCAGGTAGTCATGCTACTCGATGGCGCCACCCTCGCGGCCCATGTCAGCGGCCGCAAAAATGCAGCCAACGACGCCTGGAGCGTCGCACAGGAGATGGTCCTGCTTGAACATTCCAAGCTTCAGACCGCGTAGATCGCCCTGCCCCTGATAGCGAGTCGATCCGGCCCTCCCGAGCGACTCGCTGCTCACTCCTTGCAACAAACCATCGCGCGGATACCGGTTAAGCCTATTTCGCATTCCCGACGATTTTTATGCTGCCTTTGAAGTGTACAAAGGTTCCGTCGGGGTATGACACATTGGTATAGACGGTGCCATGTTCAAAATCTTCCACGTGCACCACGTTCAGCTTGGATTCCGGCTCATGCCAGTACGCCATGTAGACATGCGGACGGATCTTGACCGCGGTGTACTGTACCGTCTCGGTGATGCCTTTGAAGATGCCGGACCGGCAAAAAATCGACAACGTGCCAAGATCCTTGAAGTTCAAGTCGATGATCGCATCGCCGAACACGACTTCCACCGCTTTCCCCGCCGCTGGAAAATCGCTGGCGCTTGCCAGCGCCACGCTGGCCGCATCAGAACTTTTACCCGCTGCAGCCAGTCCTTGAGCAGCATCTTGCGCCGATGCCTGTGCTACCAGGCCTAGTTGAAATGCTGTAAATAATGCTATTTTTAGCATTGGTTTCGACAACATGCTATCCCCCCGGTTTGATTGTTTTGAATCGTTAAATAATGTGCGACGGGGAAGTATATCTATAAATAAAATTGAACTGGCGCACTGATGTGTAACCGCCGGAAGGCGTGCCGGCCATCGGCCCAAGGTTGATTCCGGAAGGTTTTTACGCGCAGACTGCTGGAACCCACGCCAACTATTGGGGGAACGCGACGCAAAACATGGGGGCAAACGGGCGTTCCCGGATCTGATAGACAACCAGTTCCGGGGCCCGCTAGCGGTTTGTTAGTACTTTTATGCGAATAAATTTACAATCAAATTACCTTTTCTTCACGCAGCATGGCGATGTAATCCTTGCCATAACCGAGTTGCGCCAGCACTTCTTCGGTATGTTCGCCCAGCAAAGGCGAACGGGTGACTTCGGTCGAACTGTCCGACATCTTGATCGGATTGCCTACCGTCAGATATTTGCCGCGCGTCGGGTGGTCGACTTCGACAATCGTGCCGGTCGCGCGCAATGACGGCTCTTCGGCGATTTCCTTCATCGACAGGATCGGACCACAAGGAATATCGTACTGGTTCAAGATATCCATCGCCTCGAACTTGGTCTTGGTCATGGTCCATTGCTCGATGCGGGCGAAGATCGGTTTCAGGTGCAATAGCCGGGCCGCCGGCGTAGCGTAGGCATCGTCGGTAATCCAGCCTTCCTCGCCGATCACTTTGCAGACCGCCGGCCAGACCGCGCCTTGCGTGATGAAATAGATGTAGGCGTTGGGATCGGTTTCCCAGCCTTTGCACTTCAGGATCGATCCTGGCTGGCCGCCGCCGGATGCATTGCCGGCGCGCGGCACCGCCTCGCCGAATTTACTGTCAGGGTATTGCGGATACTCCTGCATGCTGCCGGTGCGTTCCAGCCGTTGCTGGTCGCGCAACTTGACCCGGCAAAGGTTGAGCACGGCGTCTTGCATCGGCGCCAGTACTTTCTGGCCACGGCCGCTGGTATGGCGTTGATACAAGGCGCTGACGATGCCGAGCGCCAGGTGCAGGCCGGTGCCGCTATCGCCGATCTGGGCGCCGGTGACCATCGGCGGACCATCGTCAAAACCGGTGGTGGACGCCGCACCGCCGGCGCACTGGGCGACGTTTTCGTAGACCTTGCAATCCTCATACTTGCCGGGACCGAAACCCTTGACCGAGGCAACGATCATGCGCGGATTCAGTTCCTGGATACGCTCCCAGCTGAAGCCCATGCGATCCAGCGCGCCTGGTGCAAAGTTCTCGACCAGCACATCGCAGTCCTTGATCAGGGTTTCCAGAACTTCCTTGCCCTTGGCGTTCTTGGTATCGAGCGTGATGGAGCGTTTGTTATGGTTGAGCATCGTGAAGTACAGGCTGTCGACGCCTGGAATGTCGCGCAGCTGGCCGCGCGTGGCGTCGCCCTCGCCGGCCCGCTCGACCTTGATGACATCGGCGCCGAACCAGGCCAGCAGTTGCGTGCAGGTCGGCCCTGACTGGACGTGGGTGAAGTCTAGAATGCGCACGCCATCCAGTGCTTTGCTCATGAAAATCTCCTGTTTATAGTTATCGTCCTCAGCGTGTCGCCGCTGCTGCAGTTGCTACCCTGATCTTAGCTGGATTCAGCTGTCTGCGTCGCCGCTAGCTTGGCTTCCAGTTCCGTCACATGTTTGCGCAACGCGCGGTCTTCGGCAAAACGGCTGCTTTCGTCACGGATGACGGCAACGATGGCCGCCACCTTGTGCTCCGGCGTATGCAGCAAGGCGACAGTGAACGCGATCGACAGGGTGTGCCCATCCTTGTGCACCGCCGGCACCCGCAGCACATCATTGCCGTAGCGCGTAATCCCGGTGTCCATGGTCTTTTGATAACCATCCCAATGGCGTTGCCGCTGGCGTTCCGGAATGATCAAATCGAGCGACCTTCCCAGCGCTTCTTCACTGCTGAAACCGAACATCCGCCGGGCCGCCGGATTCCACAGGGTGATTGCACCCTTGGCGTCGGAAATCACGATGGCGTCGCCGACGGCTTGCACCAGTTGTTCGAGATCGATTGTGGCAGTCATGGTCGGATTCCTTGTCTAATCAAGCAGCACAAATGTAAAGACGGCGTCCGCAATGGACGCCGCCTCTCCTGCCTATCCAGCGTTCACTACCGCATTTTCAGACTGCTTGCGCACTATGCAATTCCGCGATCTGTCCTGCGCTGTAGCCGAGACTGGCCAATACTTCGTCGGTGTGTTCGCCCAGCAGCGGCGAACCGGTGATTTCCGGCGTCAGGTCGGAGAACTTGATCGGGCTGCCGACGGTGAGATATTTGCCGCGTTCCTTGTGATCGACTTCGGTGATGGTGCCGCTGGCGCGCAGCGAAGGATCGTTCGCCAGCTCCTTCATGGTCAGCACCGGCGCGCACGGGATATCGAACTTGCGCAAGATATCGACGGCTTCAAACTTGGTCTTGTCTTGCAGCCAGACTTCAATCGTATCGAAAATCTCGGTGATGTGCGGCTGGCGCGCCTTCGGCGTGTTGTAGGCCGGATCGTCTATCCACTCATCCTTGCCGATCGCCTTGCAGATCGGTGCCCAGGCATGCCCCTGGATGGTGAAGTAGATATACGCATTCGGATCTTCCTGCCAGCCTTTGCACTTGAGCACCCATCCCGGCTGGCCGCCGCCACCGGCGTTGCCGCCGCGCGGCACGACATCGCTGAAGGTACCGTGCGGGTATTGTGGATACTCTTCCAGGAAACCCAGCCGGTCCAGCCGCTGCTGGTCGCGCAATTTGACGCGGCACAGGTTGAGCACGCTGTCTTGCATCGAGACCGCTACCCGTTGCCCTTTACCGGTCTTGTCGCGGCCGATCAGCGCAGTCAGTATCCCTATTGCCAGATGCATGCCGGTATTGCTGTCTCCAAGAGCCGCAGCGCTGACAGTCGGCGGACCATCCCAGAAACCGGTGGTGGAGGCCGCGCCGCCGGCGCACTGGGCGACATTTTCGTAGACTTTCAAATCATCATAATGGTGGCCGTCGCTGAAGCCCTTGACCGACGCCACGATCATCTTCGGATTGAGTTCGTTGATGCGCTCCCAGGAGAAACCCATGCGGTCCAGCGCGCCCGGACCGAAATTCTCCACCAGCACATCGGATTCCTTGATCAGCTTTTCCAGCACCAGCTTGCCTTCCGGCTTCTTGGTGTCCAAAGTCAGCGAACGCTTGTTGCTGTTCAACATGGTGAAATACAAGGCATCCACATCGGGGATGTCGCGCAGCTGCGAACGGGTGACATCGCCCGAACCGGGACGCTCGACCTTGATGACGTCGGCGCCGAACCATGCCAGCAATTGCGTGCACGCCGGACCGGCCTGGACGTGGGTGAAATCGATAATACGAATGCCGTCTAGTGGTTTGCTCATTTCAAAACTCCTGTTCAGTTTGATCTAATCCGTTATTCCTGTCCGTGCGACTGGCTTATTTGTACATGGTCTGCGCCATGGTTCCCGGTGCATATACCGCAGGATCGACCCAGATATTCACCACGGCGCAACGGCGTGTCTTGCGCACCGCTTCGCGCGCCCGTTGCAAGGCGCCGGCAATCTGTGCCGGATCGCGCACTTCTTCACCATGACCGCCCAGCATCTCGGCAAATTTGCCGTAAGGGATATCGCTCAGCAGGTTGCCGACGTTACCGCGTTCTTCGCCGTACTTGGCCAGCTGACCGTAACGGATCTGGTTCATCGCCGAGTTGTTACCGATGACCGCGATGTATGGCACGCCGAAACGGTTGGCGGTTTCCATGTCGAAGGACGTCATGCTGAAGGCGCCGTCGCCGTAGTAGCACATCACTTCCTTCTCAGGATTTGCGAGGCCGGCGGCAATTGCAAAGCCGGTGCCTACGCCAAGGCTGCCGAGCGCTCCCGGGTCCATCCACTGGCCCGGATTGCGCGGGCGTACTGCTTGCGCCGAAATCGTCACGACATCGCCGCCGTCGCCGATGTAGATGGTATCGTCGTTGAGGAACTCGTTGATTTCGTAGGCCACACGGTAAGGATGAATCGGCGAGCTGTTCGATTTAAACAAAGGCATCAGTTTTTCGGTGGCGGCCGCTTCCAGTTGCTGCAACTGCTTCATCCAGGCGCGCCGCTTTTCGTGTGCACCCTTGTTGATGCGGCCGCTGGCGGCTTGCAACACAGCGCCGAGGATGGTGCCGGGATCACCTACCAGGCCGAGCGAAATATCGCGATTCTTGCCGACAGTACGATAATCCTGGTCGATCTGGATCACCTTGGCGTTGAGACCGAGGCGTTTGCCGTAGCCCATGCGGAAGTCGAACGGTGTGCCGACGATCAGGATGACATCGGCCTTGTCGAAGCCTTCGCGGCGGGTACGGTCGAAATGATGCGGATCGCCCGGCGGCAGCAAGCCACGCGAAGCACCGTTGAAGTAAGCGGGAATATCCAGTCCGCGCACCAGGTCGATCGCTTCCTTGTGGCCGCGCGAAGCCCATACCTGGCTACCGTACAGCACCACCGGACGTTCCGCCTGGACCAGGATATCAGCGAGTTTTTCGATATCGGCAACGTCGCCCAGCGATTTGACCGAGGCGCGGTATTGGCCTGCGGCCGGAATCACGGCCTTGCTGATCTCGATTTCACGGTCCAGCACGTCGCGCGGGATTTCCAGGTATGCGGGACCGGGTGCGCCGACGAAGCAGGCCCGGATTGCCATCGATACCATGTCGGCCACGCGTTCGGTGGAACGGACACCTTCGGAGAACTTGGTAATCGGCCGCATCATTTCGGTATGCGGCAAGTCTTGCAGCGAACCCATCATGTGCTGGGTGATGCCGCCCTGGCCGCCGATATGCAACACCGGGCTTTCCGAACGGAAGGCGGTAGCGATGCCGGTGACGGCGTTGGTGCAACCGGGACCGGCGGTAGTGACCACCACGCCCAGTTTGCCGGTCTGGCGCGCATAGCCGTCGGCGGCGTGGGCCGCGACTTGCTCATGGCGGAAATCGACGATGCGGATACCTTCGTCGATGCAGCCATCATAGATATCGATGATATGCCCGCCGCACAAGGTAAAGATGGTATCCACGCCTTCGTTCTTCAGCGCGCGGGCGACCAGATGACCGCCGGACACCACGCCGGCTTCCCGGCTCTTGCGCTTGAGTGTATCGTCAGCGGTTGTACTAGTTGCCACTTTTGGCTCGGATATCACAGCTGCCATCATTCCTCCAGTTGTCGGTTGTCTCTTGGGTTTTCTTGTTGCATTGCTTGATGCCATCTTAGCCATTGCTCCCCGTAGTCTTCATTGACCTCGGTCAAGTTTTGCCGCATGATCTTTGGGCGCTGTCGTCTATCCTTGAATCGCTTACATGACCCTCATAGAAAACCACTCAGAAAAAAACATCATTCGCGTCCAACTGCGTCAAAATAACGTTTTAAAGGCCTTGAGCGAGAGCGAAATGCTCGAGCTGGAATCCCACTTGATCGTGGTGGATGGCGGCAAGGGAGAAATCCTGCTGCACCAGGGCGTACATGAGATGGAGCAATATTTCATCCTGGACGGTATCCTCAAGCGCGTGGTCACCAACCAGCAAGCCAAGGAAATGATCCTGCGCTTCGCCGACGAACGCGACATGGAAACCAGCTACGCTGCCTGGCGCCTGAAAACCCCCGCGCCCTACAGCATCGTTTGCGTCTCCAAGGCACGGGTTGCCAAATTGCCATTGCAGCAATGGGCAGCCTTCATGGATCGCCATCCGGAGCTCAAGCAGACCTTTGAATATGAAGTAATGCGTTTGATGAGCGAGATCATGGCGCACACCATCACTTTGCATCTGCTGGACGCGCCCGGCCGGGTGCACAGGTTTTTACGCAAGCATGCCGAGCTCTACGACCGCATTCCTAAAAAAGAGCTGGCGACCTACCTCAACATCTCTGCGGAAACCCTGAGCAGATTGAAGCATCAGGGAAAAATCTAGTCAGTCATCGCCTCTTCCGAAGCACCCACGTAACCCCGACACGCTGTCAACTCTGACAGCTGTTTATCCCTGTCTTGCCATCGTAGATTGGTAAGGCTGCTGTCGCCTTGCCTGAGCGCAAAGGCCGGCCCAGCGTACTTTTCCGGGAAATTTGTCGATCACAAATGGGGGAATCAACGATGCACGCAAAACCTGTCGTCCAGGCGCTGCTATTCAGCGCCTGCTTGCTAGCCATGAGTGCGCCACTGCGCGCGCAGTCAACTCTCACGCAAACGCCGCAACAACTCCAGAAAACCCAAGGTAACGACGCCGGCGCTGCAGCCAGGCGCGGTTTTGCCGAGTTCGTGCAACATCAGATTCAAGCCCATGCCGGCAACTTGCCAGATGGCTTTCCACTCGATGTCGCCGATGTCCAGGATCTGAAAGATGCCAGCATCGGCTACGGCTTTCCGGTCTATACAGTCGATCCGAAAGACATCGTGGCCGGCCGCAGCGACTTCAGCGCCATGGCCAAGCCAACCGGGACCTGGCGCTTCGTCATCGATCTAAAACACCGCCCGATCGGTCTGGCGACTGTCGAAAAGATCAACGGCGCCTGGCAAACGGTTGCCTATGGCGCGGCCGGCTTGTCCAAGGACGTCGACGCCTTGAGCCGTTTCCATGGCAATGCCGACCATTCCAACCTGCGCTTCATCCGGGTATATCAAGCCCGATCCGACTTTCTCGAGGTCGCTTCAGCCAATGGCGCCGTCCGCTTTGCACCGCTGCAATCCGCAAGGGAATCGCTGCTGCTGCAACAGCGTGCGAATAAAAGCGGCGGCAATGCCAACGATTCCGCCGGCGGCTTGCTCGATGCAAGCCAATTCGCAGAATCATTGCGCGCCGCGGTAAAAGCAAATCTCGCCAACTACCGCTGATCCGGCTTGCGTGCGGAAGCCGCCGTGATGCCAATCATCTGCCTACCCTTCAGGAGTTAATATGAAACAAACGACCTTAAGCCGCATCATGCTGGGTGCAAGCCTGCTATTTTCCATACCGTTGGCCCTCGCCGATTCAAAGACATTGAATGTGCCGCTGATTACGCAAGAACACAGCGAATGGTGCTGGGCAGGCTCCAGCAAGGCGGTGCTGAATTTCTATAAAAAGACCCCGAGCCAATGTAAGATAGTCAACTGGGCGCTTGGCATCAATTACGCCTGCGGCAATACCAGCTTCAACTGGAATAGCCAGGCGAATCAGCCGAACAGCATGTATGGCGACAACGGCAGCGTGCAAGACATTCTCAGTAACTGGGGTGTACCGAATACCGCGCTGGAGAACTACCTGTCGTGGGCGCATGTGGTCAGCGACATCGGCGCAAACCGGCCGTTCATCATGCGTTACGGCTGGACCGGCGGTGGCGGCCATATCGTGGTCGGCCGCGGCTACGAGACCGTGGACGGGGTGAATTATCTCTACATCATGAATCCGTGGCCCGGCGAAGGCATGACCTACGGCACATACGACTCGACAGTATCGGACGATGACCACCAATGGACCAATACCCAGCGCATCAACATCAACGGCTAGCCCTTTGATTAAATTGCACCAATGGAATTATTCCGGTTCCGACGGTATAAATTACGGCAATGTTGTTGTATTCCGCTCCTATCTGTCTATATTGCAGCGCAAGATATTGACAAGTGACATACCTGTTATCGGATAATGTCATTAGATGAATCATTATTCAAACTCTATAATGCAAAGCAGCATAAGAAGATTTCTACTTTGACAGGAGCACCACCATGACTACGGCAACCAATAGCTTCACCCCCGCGAACAGCACAGGTTTTTCGGCGAAAGTAGCAGGCATTGCCTATGCCGTAGCCGCTACCGTGTTCGGTATCAACCTGCGCGAATCGCTCGATGTGGAAAGCACCGGCGACAAGGCTGACACCGCCTACACCTGGGGCATGTAATACTGTCGGCCGCGGCCGACACAGTAGCGTCAACCACCTGACGCAAGTAAAACGCAGCACATGACAGCCAATCCCGGATTGGCTGTTTTTGTTTGTAACGATGGTTTGAATGGCGCTTTCAAGAGCGCCGTTTTGCGTAGAACTTCCGTGCCGCAGCATAATTTAGTTATGCCGTTTTTTTATATCAACAGCGAAACACTTGTGCGGATAACAGCCATTTCGGGAACGCAGGGACGATAAGCCGGACTTTGCGACAGAGGCGCGCGACATCCTGACAAGGGAGCGGCGATGCGTTGCGGGAGAGTGATGTGATTGCGGAATGACGAGGGCCGCCACTCCGCTAGTTGCCTGGCTTGCGGCCTAAGCCGAGTGCTCGATCGCCGAAGACGCGCTGGTATGGTTGTCAGCCACTGGCGCAGCAGCAGCAGCCGCAGGCATTTCCACCCAGCGTTTGCGCATCGGGGCCAGTACGAACTTGGCTGCGAGACCGGCGGCGATGGTAATCGCGGCGGCGATGATGAAGACCCGGTCCCAGGCGCCGCCGGCGGCCAGCACTGAAGTGAGCGGCACCAGCAAGGCTGCCGTTCCTTTTGCGGTGTACAGCGTACCTGCATTCCCCGATGCAAACTTGCTGCCGAAGGTATCGGCGCAAATCGCTGGAAAGATGGAAAATATCTCACCCCAGAACAGGAATATCAAAGCGGCAAACACCATGAATGCGTAGGGATTGTGGCCGTATTGCATCAAGCCCAGCAAGGACAGGCCTTCGCCGATAAAGACTATGAACATGGTATTTTCGCGGCCGATCTTGTCCGAGATGAAACCGCACAGAGGACGGGTGAAGCCATTGCACAGATTATCGATGGAGAGCGTCATGGTCAGCAGCGGCAAGGTCACGCCGAGCAAGGTAATCGGCAATTTGGCGATACCGAAATCCTTGGCTATAGGCGCCAG
Source organism: Collimonas sp. (assembly GCF_039923675.1). Classification (GTDB taxonomy): domain Bacteria; phylum Pseudomonadota; class Gammaproteobacteria; order Burkholderiales; family Burkholderiaceae_D; genus Collimonas. The sequence continues at coordinate 318,139 of NZ_JBDTCG010000056.1, read as the reverse complement.
TTGTGCGGTTGCCATCAGGCCGCCGGCGGCTACCGCCACGAACATGAGATACATCACCCAGAACACCGGCGTCCTGATCATCTGTCCAGCCTTGTAATCGATCTTGGTCATGGTGAGTTTTTTCGACACCACGATTCCTTTCGGCGGCGCCGGCCGGACCATCAGCATCGCCAGCAGGAAGATGCAGACACCCTGCAGGATGCCGAAGAACAGGAAAGCGCGTTCATAGCCGGACGTCTGGATCATGTTGGCGATCGGGATCACCGTCACCGCTGCGCCGGCGCCGAAGCCGGCAGCCGTCATGCCCGCCGCCAGGCCGCGCTTGTCCGGAAACCATTTCAGCGCGTTGCCGACACAAGTACCGTACACGCAACCGGCGCCGACGCCGGCAATGATTGCCGCCGCATACAGCTCGAACAGGCTGGTCGCGGTCGAATTGATCACCCAGCCGGCGGCCGCAAAGATCGCGCCTACGGCAATCACCGGGCGTGGCCCTAATTTATCCACCAGCCAGCCTTCGATCGGCACCAGCCAGGTTTCGGTCACGATGAAAATTGAGAATGACAACTGAATCGCCGCCTGGCCCCAATGATGCTTGGCATCCATCGGTGTCACAAATAAGGTCCATGCATATTGCAGGTTGGCGACCAAGCCCATGCAGATGATACCGATAATCAGTTGAATCCACCGATTAGGGGCGCCCTTGGAATTACTGGTTTCCATGCGTCTTGTCTCCTGATATTTTGAGCTGCTTATATTTTTATCTGTTGCGACAGCTGACGGGATTTCGGCAATGCGCACTATTGGTGCGATGCCTGATTCTGCGGTGCTTTTCCCGGCCATTCCTTGACGCCGGTCAAGATTGTGCATCGCTGGAAGATTTAGTTTTGTGCCGGCAGCTCAAGCCACCCTTCGCAGCTGTAATTGCCCGCGCTCTTCTTCAAAGGTCTTGCCCAGCAACTTCACCAGCGCGTAGACCGTATCCAGCTGCGGCGTCGGCGTTGCAGTCAGGCGTCCCAGCTCGATCACCGACCCCACCAGCGCATCGATTTCCAGCGCCCTGCCCGCTTCTACATCTTTTAGCATCGAGGTCTTGTGTTTGCCGATTTTCTCGGCGCCGGCGATGCGTTTTTCCAAAGGCACGCGAAAGCTGATCCCAAGCTTGTGCGCAATCGTCTGCGCCTCCGTCATCAGCGCCGCGGCAAGCTCGCGGGTCAAGGGGAATTGGCAGATATCGACCAGGGTCGAGTGGGTCAAGGCGCTGATCGGATTGAAACTCAGATTGCCCCATAGCTTGAGCCAGATTTCCGAACGAATGTCATCCAGCACCGGCGCCTTGAAACCGGCCTTGATGAAGGTTGCCGAGATCTGCAGTACGCGTTCGCTGCTGGCTCCGTCCAGCTCACCCAAAGGAAAGCGCTCGCCCTCGAAATGGCGCACCACGCCAGGCGCGACCAGCTCAGAAGCCGGATAGACCACGCAGCCGATGACGCGCGACGACGGGATCTTTTCGCCGACAGCGCCGGTCGGATCCACCATTTTCAAGCGGCTGCCTTCCAGCGCGCCGCCGGTTTTGTAGAAATACCAATAAGGAATTCCGTTCTGCATGGTGACGATGGCGGTTTCCGGTCCCAGCAGATGATGCAGCTCATGGCTCACGGCTTCCAGCTGATGCGCCTTCAGCGCGAGTATCACCAAGTCTTGCTGGCCAACTTGCCGATAATCGTCGCTTGCCTTGGCCTGGCTGGCGATCTGCTCGGAGCCGTCCTCCAGAATCAGCTTCATGCCGTTGCGCCGGATCGCATCCAGATTGGCGCCGCGCACCATGAAGGTCACATCCTCACCTGCCAGCGACAGTTTGGCGCCGACAAAGCCGCCTATGGCCCCTGCCCCCACAATTGCTATTTTCATGATTGCTCCGTATTTGAAATAAGAAATCCGGGAAGCTCTGCCTTGACTATTCAAAGCGATTGCTTAATTTGCCGATGCCTTCGATCTCTATCTCCACGGTGCTGCCGGGCTTCATGGAGCCGACGCCGACCGAGGTGCCGCACAAGATGACATCGCCTGCATACAACGTCATGTCACGGGAAATCAGGCTGACCAGTTGCGCAGGCGAGAACAGCATGTCGCTGACCGGATAGTCTTGCCGCATTTCGCCATTCAATATGGTCTTGACCCTCAGCGCAGCGGGATCAATGCCGCTGGCCACCACCGGGCCGAAGGGACAGAAGGTATCGAAGCCCTTGGCGCGCACCCATTGCGCAAACGACGGATCGCGATTCAGGATGTCGGCCACCGTCACGTCGTTGGCGCAGGTATAACCGAAAATGTATTGCTCCGCATCCGTCTCGGCAACGCGGCAGGAAGTCTTGCCGATTACAATTCCCAGTTCGCCTTCAAACACCACTTTGCCGCCCGACGCCGGCTGGCGAATGATTCCATGCGGGCGCAGATATGAGTTAGGCGATTTGATCAGATACAGCGGTTCCGCCGGCCGCGACAGATTCAACTTGGCGCCCAGCGCGCCGAAGTTATTCCATAGCGCCAGGATTTTGCTTGGCGCTGTCGGCGTCAGCAGCGTGACGTCGCCGGCATCGAGATAAACGCCACCGGGTTCTGGATTCTCAAACATGACCCCGTCCCAGAGCTGGATGCGCTTACCCTCAAGCGTGCCAAAGCGGATCTCATCCTGATACTTGAAGCTCAGCCAATGCCTTATCATTATTTTCTCTCGTGGAAATCATCGACGATCAGCTATCGTTATCGTTATTGCAGGCAAGACAAGCTGGCCTGATTGTGCGAGGACTTGTTGCAAGGAGCCTTGACGACGGTCAAGATTGCCGATTTTTTAGTCGCCGCAGACCACTAGGTTTGTTTGAATAGCAGCTACTATTCAGATACCGATTTCGGCGCGCTGAACTTCGGCCCAGTTCACATTGAGGCCAGACGGTGAGCCGCAAGCTTCAAGCTTCTCCAGGCAACGGGCCCTGGCGTTTTCAATTGCACCGATCAAAAAATCAGCATCGTAGGCATTCAGCAGATGCGGCTGGTGCAGCTCGACATAAGAACAGATCAGATGTTTACCTGCGCAACGCGCCAGCAAGGAATGGTAGGTGTCGAAGTCCCAGTGCCAGCTCAGTCCCAGCTCGTAAAACGCCGCATTGTAGGAAAACAGCGATGCTTCTTCGGATGGGGCGACGAATGCCGGGTCGATCGTGATGCTAGCCATGATGGTTTTCCTCCAGGTGAAGCGCGTCAGCGCTTGGATTCATCCACATCGTTCTGCAGATGTGAAGCCATGGTAGGGAAAGCGAATGGATAGCAACAGTTAAAATTTTTACGAAAAACGATTAGCAATCACTTATGCGTTGATGCGCAAACAGAATGAAAAACGCCACTTTGCGTCAGCTGAAAACCTTTGAAACCGTGGCGCGCCATCTGAGTTATTCGCGTGCGGCGGAGGAGTTGCATCTGACGCAGCCGGCGGTCTCGCTGCAAGTCAAACAGCTTGAGGAACATGCCGGCCTGCCGTTGTTTGAACAGCTGGGAAAGAAAATCTACCTGACCGCAGCCGGCATAGAAATGCTGCGGCATGGCCGCATGATCATCCAGCAGTTTCGCGAAACGGAAGACGCCATGGCGCAGCTGCAGGGCGTCGCCGGCGGCAGGTTGAATGTGGCGGTGATCAGCGCCGGCGATTATTTTTTCCCGCGGCTGCTAGCCGAATTCCAGCGCAGCCGCGACAATGTCAGTCTCAAACTCACTGTGCATAATCGCGAAGAATTGTTGCGCAGCCTGCACGACAACCTGACCGACCTGGCGATCATGGTGCGGCCGCCTGAAGATGTCTGCATGATCCGGCAAGCATTCGCGCCCCACCCTTACGTCATCGTGGCGTCGCCCGAGCATCCGCTGGCCAACAGGAAAAATATTTCGATGACGCGCCTGCTGCGCGAACCGTTTATCGTACGGGAACGTGGATCGGATACATGGCAGTCGATGCAGGAGAGTTTCGGCGAACAAGTCGAGCAGATCAACGTCGCCATGGAAATCAAGAGCTTTGAAACCATCAAGCAGGCGGTGATTGCCGGCATGGGGATCAGTTTCCTGTCGGTCCATACCATCAGCCTGGAGCTGCAGGTTGGTAACCTGGTGGTACTGGATGTGCAGGGTTTTCCAGCCATGCTGAACTGGTATGTGGTGCATCGCCAGAACAAGCAGCTGCCGCCGGTGGCGATTGCCTTCGAAAATTTCCTGATGAGCGACGGCGCGGCGCTGATTGAAAAATTTACCCGCTTCAAACTGAAGCCATGAACTTGCGCTCAGCTCAGCTTGTCGCTAATTCCTTGTTCTTTCTGGGACGGCCGCCCAGCTTGCCATTTTCACGCGCGGCCTTGGTTTTTGCTTCACTGGATATTTTTCCGCCCATCTTGCCAATCTCGGACGCGATCCAGCGCTTGGAGCCAAGAAAACCTTCCAGCAATGCCGGCAGATAAAGATCCGCGTCAATGTGTGGAAAATGGATGCCCAGGCCTGACGGTGAAATTTCGGCATCCGCAAGTTCAGAGGGCTGCGCATGTTCCAGTCCTTGCGCATGCTTGGGCGAAAACGCCAGCTCCAGACCTGAGGCAAGCACGATAACGATACGGGCTACGCGCCGGTCGTAACGCACCGACACCACGCTCGGGAAAGCCGCCTGTTTCGCGGCAGCGCGCTGATTGGCTGCCTCGAATTGCTTGTCAGTTGTGTTATCCATGCAGTTGCCTCCATTCATCGCAAAGAATCGCCACGCTTGCATTCAGCTTGCCGGCTATCTTTGCGACCTCTTTTTGAGAAAATCCAAAATTCTCTCGCAACTCTGACGGTCCATAGGGGCATTGCAGGTTAAACACCGCCTCACAACCGTTGCCGATAACATGGACATGAGCCGGACGATGATCATTGGGATAAACCGCCACACGAAGTCCGAACATTGCGAGTACAGTCGGCATTATAGCAAAACCTAAGCGAGTTGGGTTATTAAATTCAAGGCAGACTTGAACCATACCCGAAGCCGCTCTAAGCAAAATCCCTAAACTTCCCTCCAGAACTCCGTAAAGCGCAGCATTTGCCTGCAATTTCTCAAAAAAAGCAAAAATCACACGTCAAAGCGGCCGTGCCGGCCGGCGCCAAGCGTAAACCTGGAAGCGCCATCTTCGCCTTCGCCAAATACGATCGGCACGCCATGGGCGCCCTCACGCCGCAAGGCCTCGGCGAGTGGCAAATCCCATTGTTCGTAAGCGGAATGGCGATCGGTCAGCATGCATTGCTGAGGAAAACCGGCAATCTGGCGCGCCAGATCTTGCGCCACCAGTAGCGCCCCGCCAACCGGAGTGCTGCGGTTGATCAAGCCCATTCCCAATGCTTCGACTGCAGCCACCGGACGCCCCGTCAGGATCAAATCCAACGCTCGGCCCATGCCGATCAGGCGCGGCAAACGCACGGTGCCGCCGTCTATCAGCGGCACGCCCCAGCGCCGGCAAAATACGCCCAATACGGCATCCTCGTCGGCCACTCGCAGATCAGCCAGCAACGCCAGCTCCAGCCCGCCCGCAACCGCACAACCGTTGATGGCGGCAACTAGCGGCTTGGAGAGCGCCATGCGGCTCGGACCCATCGGGCCGCTGCCGCCGCCATTGGCGTCGAGCTCATTACGCAAGGCTGGATCGGCGATGGCGGTGAGATCGGCGCCGGCGCAGAAATTGCCGCCGGCGCCGGTCAGCACCGCCACTTTCAATGAGGCGTCGGCTTCAAACCGTTCAAACGCCTGGTGCAATTCGTCGGCCATGGGACGGTCGACAGCATTGCGCTTGTGCGGCCGGTTCATCGTAATGGTGCAGATGCTGCTGTCGGTCTCGAACAAAATGGATGGCATGCTACCGCCTTTCTGCCTGTCTACGGATTGCGAGGAAAGAGCCGTAAGCCGCAATTCCGGCTGCGACGCTCTTCCCCGATACTTCAGTTAGTCACAGCGTCAATCGCCCGCATCTCCCGCGCCGCCACCGACAACATGGCGAGGTCGACATTGCCGCCCATCTGGAAATCGGTCAGCAAGCGGCGATAGCGTTCCAGCGGCGTCCTGCTGGCAGCCTGCCAGGCTTCTATCATGTCCTGCGACTGCTCCAGCGCCGGCGACAACTGAATCACCTTGGCGGTCAAGGCGCGCTGCAAACCGGTCAGGTCGCTCTGCAAAGCAGTCCGCGCCAGCGTCTGCCAATGCGAATCCACCGGCAAGGCGCTGACCCTTTCGCGCATCCAGCCGAAGTTCAGATTAAGGTCGAGCGCAAAATAGACCGCAGCCACCAGTTCCAGGCTACGGCCGGTGGACGCTGCGACTTCGGCGATATCCAGCACCGCGCCGATCAGCTCAGCACTGGCCACCCGTCGCGCCAGCTGTTCGGATACGCCTGCCTGTATCAGCGCATCGCGCTTGGCCTTGAGGGCATCGGCATCGGTGGCGGCCAGCAGCGAGACCAGCTGCGGCCCTAGCTGATCGGCGGCCTGGCGGAAGCGCGCGACCGTGGCTTCAATCGACGCTTCCTGCACATGCCGATGCAGGAACCAGAAACCGGCATGCTCGATCAAGCCACCGACGTCGACAAACATTTGCGCCTGCAAGGCATCCGGCACCTGGTTGTCGAGCGCATCGATGTCTTGCCAGATTTCCTCGAAACCGAAGACTTCGCGCGCAATCACGGTGGCGCGCACCACATCGGCCGGGCTGGCGCCGCTTTCATCGGCCAGCTGGTAGACAAACGTGGCGCCGACCCGGTTGGTCAGGGTATTCACCAGATACGTAGCGATGATTTCGCGCGCCAGCGGATGACGCCGCATGGCGTCGGGATAGCGCTCGCGCAGCGGCTGCGGGAAGTAGGCCGAAAGCGAGCTTGCGATAAACGGATCGGCCAGCAAATCCGACGCCAGCAATTCTTCATACAGCCACATCTTGTTATACGCCATCAGCACCGCGCGCTCTGGCGCCGCCAGTCCTTGCTTGGCGGTCTTGCGTTCGGCGCACTCTTCTTCCGAAGGCAGGAACTCAACCGCACGGTCCAGCCGGCCGGCGCGCTCCAGGAAACGGATCAGGCGCGCTTCCGGCTCCAGCAGGCTGGCGGAGCGGCGACCCGCTACCGACAGCGACTGCGTCTGGTAGTAGTTATCGGTCAAGACTTGCAGGCCGACTTCTTCGGTCATTTCCGCCAGCAGCTTGTTACGCTGCTTCTCGGTCATTTCGCCTTCGCTGACGATCAGGCCGAGCATGATCTTGATGTTCACCTCATGGTCCGAACAGTCGACGCCGGCCGAGTTATCAATCGCATCGGTGCAAATACGGCCGCCCTTTTGCGCAAACTCGATACGGCCGAACTGGGTAGCGCCCAGATTGCCGCCTTCCGCCACCACCTTGCAGTTGAGCTCGGCGCCATTGACGCGGATCGCATCGTTGGTGCGGTCGCCAACCTGGGCATGGGTTTCGCGCGTGGCCTTGATGTAGGTACCGATGCCGCCGTTGTACAAGAGGTCGACCGGGGCCAGCAAGATCGCACGGATCAATTCGGCCGGCGCCAGTTCGCTTGCCGTCACGCCCAGCATCGCCTGCACCTGCGGTGTCAGCGCAATGGTCTTGAGCGTGCGCGGGAAAATCCCGCCGCCGCCGGAAATCAGACTACTGTTGTAATCGGCCCAGCTGGAGCGCGGCAAGGCGAACAAGCGTTCGCGCTCGGCAAAGCTGGCGGCCGGATCGGGCGTCGGGTCAAGGAAAATGTGGCGATGGTCAAAGCCTGCCAGCAGCTTGATATGGCGTGACAGCAGCATGCCGTTGCCGAACACGTCGCCCGACATGTCGCCGATGCCGACCACGGTGAAATCCTGCTCCTGGGTGTTAAGGCCGGTTTCGCGGAAGTGGCGCTTGACGGCTTCCCATGCGCCACGGGCGGTGATCCCCATTTTCTTGTGATCGTAGCCGACCGAACCGCCGGAAGCGAAAGCATCGCCCAGCCAGAAGCCGTATTCGGCAGACACCGCATTGGCGTAGTCCGAAAAACTGGCGGTGCCTTTATCGGCAGCCACCACCAGATAAGGATCGTCCGGGTCGTAGCGCACCACATCTTGCGGCGGCAGCACCTTGCCGTCGACCAGGTTGTCGGTCAGGTCAAGCAGGCCGCGCAGGAAATTCTGGTAGCAGGCCACGCCTTCGCGCAGATACGCATCGCGCTCGCTGGCCGGCGGCGCACTTTTCAGCACGAAGCCACCCTTGGAGCCGACCGGCACAATCACGGCATTCTTGACCATCTGCGCCTTGACCAGGCCCAGTACCTCGGTGCGGAAATCCTCGCGCCGGTCCGACCAGCGCAAGCCGCCCCGCGCCACTTTGCCGCCGCGCAGATGGACGCCTTCAAAGCGCGGCGAATAGACCCAGATTTCAAACATCGGCTTGGGTGCCGGCAGGCCCGGCACCTTGGCCGGATCGAACTTGAACGACAGGTACGGCTTCGGCTGGCCATCGGCGCCGCGCTGGAAGTAATTGGTGCGCAAGGTGGCGCTGATCACGCCCAGGAACTGACGCAGGATGCGGTCTTCGTCCAGGTTGGGCACCCGGTCCATCGCTTCTTCAGTCTGCTGCAGCAAACTGTCGACTTTGGCTTGGGCGCCGGCGCTCTTGGCTTGCGCCGGATCGAAGCGCGTCAGGAACAGCTCCACCAGCTTGCGTGCAATCGCCGGATTGGCGGTCAACGCCTGCTCGATATAAGCATTGCTAAAGGTCGAGCCGACTTGTCGCAGATAGCGCGCATAGGCGCGCAAGATGGTCACTTCGCGCCAGTTAAGCCGGGCTCGCAAGACCAGGCGGTTGAGGTCGTCGTTATCCGCTTCGCCGCTCCAGACGCGGGCAAAGGCATCTTCGAAAACACCCTTGATACGGTCGATCTCGACCTCGCTGTCATCGGCGGTCTGCATGCCGAAATCGTGGATCCAGGCCGGCTCGCCATCTTGCAGCTCGATGCGGTAAGGCCGCTCTTCGTTGACCTTGACGCCCATGTGTTCCAGCATTGGCAGGCTTTGCGACAGGGCCATCGGCTTGCCGGCGCGGTAAATCTTCAGGCGCAAGGAAGCCGGCGCGGCTTCAATCGGACGATACAAACTCATGGCCAGGCCGGCATTTTGCTGCGCGGCTTCCAGCAAGACGATATCATGTACCGCGGCGCGCGCCGCGTAGTCCTCGCGGAAACCGGCCGGGAACGAGGCGGCATAGCGCCGCAACAGACGAGTGCCCTGCTCTTCGCCGCGCTGTTCCAGCAAGGCTTCCGCCATGTCGTCTTGCCAACGCCGCGTGGCTTGCACAATGCGCGCTTCCAGCTGCTCGACATTGATGTCGGTGACAGTGCCAGGTTCGGTGCGCACAGTAAACTGGATCCGCGCCAGCATCGATTCCGACAGCAAAGGCGTAAACTCGATGCCGGTGCCGTTAAAGGCTTCCAGCAGCAAGACCTGGATCCGCTCGCGCAATTCGGTATTGAAGCGGTCGCGCGGCACGAACACCAGGCAGGATACGTAACGGCCGAAAGCATCGCGCCGCACGAACAAACGGGTGCGCTGGCGCTCTTCCAGCCGCAAGATGCCGGTGGCGGTGTCGTACAGTTCATCTTCATCGATCTGGAACAACTCATCGCGCGGAAATTGTTCCAGGATGGTGGCCAGGGTCTTGGACAAATGTCCCTTCGGCACAAAGCCGGCGCGCTCCAGTACCTTGGCGACCTTGCGCCGCACCAGTGGAATTTCGTTGGTCGGCACCATGTAGGCGGTAGAGGTGTACAAGCCGACAATGCGGCGTTCGCCGATCACTTTTCCGGAGGCGTCGTAGCGCTTGACGCCGACATAGTCGAGGTAGCCGGCACGGTGCACGGTGGCGCGCGAATTGGCTTTGGTAATGAAAATCGGCGATTGCGCATCGATGATGCCTTGCGCGCTGATCGGCAGCTTGGTCATGTCGGCGCTATCCGAGGTGCGCAAGGCGTCGCGCAATATGCCGAGGCCGGAGCCGGGCACGCCCTGTAGATAATTTTCACCGGCGTTGACGATCAGTTCGTAATCGCGATAGCCGAGGAAGGTGAAATGGTCGTCCACCATCCACTCCAGAAAGGCACGCGCTTCGGCAATTTCACTCTTCAGCACAGCATCGCTGTTATCCTGTTTTTTCAAATCGTCGATGGCGCCGCTGGCCGCCGTCATCATCTGCCGCCAGTCTCCCACCGCGGCGCGGACATCGCCCAGCACCCTGAGCACGCCGGCCTGGATTTCTTCCATCCGCGCGGCTTCGGTGCAACGGTCGATTTCAATGTGTATGTTCGATTCCAGCCGGGCCCGCTCACCGTCCTTGCCGGCAGGTTCGCTGGCGCGCTGGATTTTTTCAACCTGGCCGCCAGCGTCGCGCCAGACCCGGAACACCGGATGAATCACCGCATGCAAGGTCAGGCCCAGTCGATTGATTTCCGTGCTGACCGAATCCACCAGGAAAGGCATGTCGTCGTTGACGATTTCGATCACGCTATGGCCGGATTGCCAGCCATGCTCGTCGATGCGCGGATTATAGATCCGCACGCGCGGCGCACCGCTGGTGAAATGCCTGCCGAATTGCCAATGCGCCACCGCAGCGCCATACAAATCCGCAACGTCGCGGCTCAGAATCTGTTCTTCTCCAACCTGTGAGTAATATTCGGCCAGGAACGGTTGCATGGTTGCAAACACTTCCGGCGGCAAACGATCTCGCGCGAATTCGACCATCTCTGTCAGCTTTTGCTGTTTTCCATCTACTGCGGCGTTATGCATGATTTTCCTTCGAATAGCTAAACGGTTAACTTCTTTCGAACTTTGCTCTGCATAGATTCTACCCATCACGGCGGCAAAACCACAGGCATTTTAAAAAAACAACCCGGCCGCCGGATTCTTGTCATTGTGCGGTAAAACGTTTGTGATAACTTCCCCGGCTTGATAAGGCGTCCAGCTCGGGTTAGCCGACACAAGGAAAATCATGTCGCAACGATTTCATAACCCGGTAGCCATCCATTACGGCGCCGATTGCCTGCAAGATCTGCCGCAAATTCTTGGTGCGGGGAAAGTGGTCCTGGTGACTTTTCCTGAAGCACGTGCGCTCGGACTGGTCGACAAAATGGCAGGGTTGCTGGGCGATCGCCTGTCTTATGTCATCGAAGATATCCAGCCCAATCCTGACGTTGCCGGATTGGCGGCGATGTACCAGCGGTTCTGGCGTCAGGAGCAGGCATGCGACACCGTAGTGGCGCTTGGCGGCGGCAGTGTGATCGATACCGCCAAAGCGCTGCTGGTGGGCACCGCCAGCGACAGTTTCCAGGAATTGCTGGCGCTACTCGCAGACGGCAGGCCGTTCACGCCGCCCAAGACAAAGAGACTGGTCGCCATCCCCACCACGGCGGGAACCGGCAGCGAAGTCACACCCTGGGCAACCATTTGGGATGCCGCCAACCAAAGAAAATACTCCCTGCATCTGGACTGCACCTGGCCCCAGGCGGCGCTGGTCGATCCGCAATTGATGTTGAGTCTGCCCAGGCAAGTCACTATCTCCACCGGACTGGATGCTTTGTCGCATGCCTTGGAATCGATCTGGAATGTCAACGCCAACCCGATTTCCGACACCTGCGCGGTGTCGGCGATCCAGGACATCCTGTCTTGCTTGCCGGCGCTGGTCGACGATCTTGGCAACCTGGCGCTGCGCTCGACCATGGCGCTGGCAGCCCTCAAAGCCGGGCTGGCGTTTTCGAACACCAAAACCGCGCTGGCGCATTCCATCTCCTACGAAATGACGCTAGGTTATGGATTGCCGCACGGGATCGCCTGTTCTTTCACGCTGCCGATGGTGTTGCGCATGGCCTGGGGCGCAAGACCAGATCGCGACGCCACGCTGCAGCGCGTGTTTGGCGCTACCCGCGACGAGGCGGAACAGCAACTCCGGAATTTCCTGCATCTGTTTGACGTCAAGACCAATTTTTCCGACTATGGCGTCGCGCGTCAAGAGGCACGGCAGATGGTCAGCCGCGCGATGCAGGGCGCGCGCGGGAAAAATTTTATCGGCAAAAATGAAATGCTTGCCTTTCCCTGAATCCAGCTTTTGCCGCCAAGCGGCAGAGCTATCGGGCTGGCCGAATCGCGGTCAAGCCTTGCCACCAGACAGTCAGACAAGTCGGCCCTGCTGCAACATGGCGCTGCATTCGCAGGCAGCCATTCGATCTCTCCCTTTTTTCCGCAGCCACGCCGTCCGCCAGCCAACTTGGCCCGGACGACAACATGCCATCGCTTGTTTCACTGTCCTTGCGACTGTGAAATTCAACGTATCCACGCCACATGTCATTTCCATCCGGTTTTCATGTTCCTCATTCGGTAAAATATAAATTCATTAAATTCAGTTAATTCATTGCAGTTAACGAATTTGGCGCTTATGATAAGTCATGTGTTGCCGAAAGTCATTTTTCTCTGTCGGCGACACCATCGCCGACACCCCAAATCATAAAGACCTTTACGGTACTGCGGCCGCCCCCGACGCCAGATAGGGATAGCGCTTCGCCGCAAGGAAGGTCGACATGGGTTTTCGCGCAAGAAATCAACCGCCTTTTTTATTGGATTTTTTCTCCAAAAGCCATGGCAAACTCAAAACCTCTGATTGTGCTGGAACGGATTCTGGCGTTCGAATTGCCGCAATGGCTGGTTGACGCCTTGATCTTGAGCACCACCGCCCAGCTGGCCGGTCACTTCCATTTCAACTCGGCGCTGACCACCACCGCCCCAATTCACTCGGTGCTCTTGTATTTTTGCTGCGCGATTGGCGTGCTGACTTTTTCAAAACTGAATTTGTATACATCGTGGCAAGAATGGTCGATGCCGGCGCTCTTCATGCGCCTGGCTCTGGCCTGGGGCGCCATACTCTTGACGGGATATTTTCTCAGTTTCATGATTCATGGCGTGGGCGGCTTGTCGCGCCGCTGGCTGGTCTATTGGTATCTGATCAGCATCGCTTTCCTGGCCTTGCACCGGTTGCTGACTTATGCTTCGGCTTGCCACTTGCGTAAGCGCGGCATCAACAGCCGGCGCATAGTGATTGTCGGTTACGGCCCCACCGGTCAGGAAATGCACAAGCGCGCGTTGCGCAATGCCGCAGCGTTGTATGACGTGCGTGCCATTGTCGCCACCCGCGAGCAAGCGAACAAGCTGCACGATCCCGCCATCGATCAGATCCATGGCTACGATCAGATCCATCATTATGTAGCCTCGCATGAGATTCATGAAGTCTGGATCACGCTGCCGATGAGCGCAGCGCCGCAGCTCAAGCAGTTGCAACACTGCCTGCGCAATACGCTGGTAGACATTCGCTGGGTGCCCGACACCTCAGGGATACAAATGCTCAGCAATCTAGCCGTCAATTTTCTAGGGATTCCGGCGGTAGAACTGAATCGCCCGGCGCCGAGCGGCGCGCATGCCATCGTCAAACATTTGCTGGACAAGCTGTTCGCCCTGGCGGCGCTGATGTTCCTGGCGCCGTTGTTTGCCGTCATCGCAATGTGCATAAAATGCTCTTCTCCCGGCCCTGTATTCTTCAAGCAGACAAGGCTCGGCCTCAACGGGAAAAAATTCATGGTCTTCAAATTCCGCACCATGAAACTGCACCGCGAGCACAACAAAATTACGCAAGCCACCCACAATGACCCGCGGATAACCCGGATCGGCCAGTTTTTACGCCGCACCAGCCTGGATGAGCTGCCGCAGTTCATCAATGTGCTTTTGGGCGACATGTCGGTCATCGGCCCCAGGCCGCATGCGCTGGAACACAACGAACTCTATGAAAAACTGCTGGAAATGTACATGGTGCGTCACCGGGTGAAACCCGGCATCACCGGCTGGGCGCAGATCCATGGCTACCGGGGAGAAACCGACACCGTGGATAAAATGGAAAAGCGGGTCCAGTTCGATCTGTATTACATCCAGCACTGGTCATTCCTGATGGATTTCCGGATCCTGGTCTGGACCGCCTTCAAGGGCTGGACCGGTAGCGCAGCGTATTGATAGCTGCGGTTTGGCTATCCGGCCCAGCTGCGCCTTGCCCCTTTTCTAGAAAGAAAGCGTTAGCGCAAGCGGCGCCGAACCCGCCGTCAACCCCACCACCTCGCCGCTTTCGGGGCAGGCCCTATCGAACTGGGCAGGCTGGAACTCGCTGATGACGCAAGTCTTGGCGCCATTTCTGGCGAAGCGATAGGTCCCTCCTCCCTGCGTAGTCCCACTCCAAGCGATATACACCGTGCGCCTTTGCTTTACTGCCTCCAGGCTGCTCAACGTCAGCAGGTAGTCGCCGCCATTGGTCTTGGCGGCGACAAGTTGCGTCTGAGCGATCCTGGACAGCAAATGCTGCATCGCCAGCATTGCCGGTTTCGGCCGGCCATCAACGTCGATCAAGCCATAATTGTCCTCTATCGAGCGGGGATCGCCTCCGGCGTCCTTCCAGGCATAAATATTCAGCAATGAAAGCCGCACAAAAACACTGGAGAGATATTCTCTCAATACCAGCATTGCTTGGCCGTTCTGGTCGCGCGTCGGGGCAACGCTGGAATATCCCCACTCTGAAGCGATCACCGGCGCGTTGCTTTTGTCATATTTGTGCATCACCTGATGGATTTCTGCGAAATCGTTGATCAGCGATTCCGGCTTCTGGCGATAAGGATGGATCGATATCCCGCTCAGGCAGGTTTTCAGCGAAACGTCGAGTAATTCGTCGTAGGGCGAGCCGCCATCGGTATGCGGCATGTGCGAGAAGCCGAAGCCAAACACCTTGTACGAGTTCGGACTTTCCTGGCTTTGCAAAGAACTGCAGATTTGCTGTACCGAGGGCACCAGGACCGGGTGTAATAATTCAGGCTTCAAAAAGGTCGGGATTTCGGGCTCGTTCCATAACTCCCATAAAATATCGGGATCGGGATGCCGGCCCATGAAATCCACGGCGAAATTTGCAAAAGAAATGGCGGACTGGCTGGCCGTGTGGCGGCTAGCGGCTGCAGAATTCTGCTCACCCCATACGTCCGGGCCGCCGAACAATGTCAGGATCGGCTTGAGTTGCACAGCGCGCAATCTGGCCAGCAAACCGGCGTAGTCTGGATTTTTCCCGGAAATGGCGGCAACCGGCGGCCGCACGCCGAACCGCACGTATTCAAAGCCAACCTTTTTGATCAGCTGCAAATCCTGTTTCGAGACCCGCGCCGGATCAATCTGGATGCTGATGGCGGTCGGATATTGCGACGGGATATTGGCTTGCTCAAGCGCTTCGGCCCGGCCGCCAGCCAGCACGCAAAACACCAGCGCCTTAAGGGGAAAACCCATGTTGGTCTTCATGTATGCTCCTGCATGGAAAATAGCGGGATTTCAATGGTTGCGCGCAGTTCCCCAAACAGGTTCTGGTAGCTGGCCACGAACTTGGCTGGCGCGAATTTCTCCTGATAGGAATGGCGCGCGGCGTCGCCGTATCTGCGCAAGGTAGCCAGATCCAGGTCATGCAATTTCTGCGCAAGATCGGCCGCAGTGCAATTGAATACCAGACCATTGACGGCATGCTCGACGATCTCCGGCAAGGCGCCACGGTCGCTGGCGATCACCGGCACCGCACTACGAAACGCCTCCAGCACGGTCAAGCCGAATCCTTCGTTACGCGAGGGCACGATGAAAACATCGGCACGCTCATAGAAATTATCGATTTCGGCGTGATCGATCCAGCCGTAATAATGCACGTTGCCTGCGACAATTTTTTCAATCTTCAGATTGCCTAGCACAGCGTCGCCGACAATATGATAGACAAAATTCGGCCTGCTTTTTTGCAGGACATGGATAGCGTCGACCAGAATATCGTAGCCCTTTTCCCAATCCAGGCGAGCAGCAAACAGGATGTGCAGCTGCTCGTCGAATTGAAGCCGTGCCTGAAGCCGGCTTTCCCGGTCAAGCACCGTGCTTTGGATAAGAATGTTTTTCTTGGAAAAGCCGCATTTGCGATTGATCTCATGCTCATGACGGGAGATATTAACCACCGCGTCGGGAATGTAGGACATGCACCTTTCGACAATCCGGCTCAGCGTTATCACCAGCTTGCTGCGATCGCGGAAGCTGGCCCAGCCGTGTGCGCAATACACGGTTTTCGTATTGCGGGCAAGCCACGGCTTGGCCAGGCACAAAGCAACGCCGGCGAACGTGCTGTGCGCATAGACAACATCCGGTTTTCGTTGTTTTGCCAGCCGCACGATGGCAGCGGCCAGCCGTAACGGCCCCAGGCCCTTCCTGGAATGCGAATGCGGCTGGATTTGCTTGGAAACGATTTGATCCGCTTGCGCCGCCGGGATCAGGTATTCAAAATCGCAGTTAAACTCCTTGCTGAAATACTCCAGCGTATCGAGGTAGGTGGCGATGCCGCCCTTGATGGTCTCGGCTACGTTCAAGATGTACAATGGTCGCGCGCGATTCATTCAAATCTCCTCGAAAAAACCGGTAGGCCCGGTGGTTATCGACGGCGACGGAGTTGCTCCCTCCTCTGCCGTAAGGTAATTAATCCCGAAGACGCAAAAGGCGTAGGCGCTCAAATGCCTGAAGAACGAGCCCAGATCCGGTTCAAAGAATGTCTGAATGGCGAAATTGGCGATCAGCAGCAAAAACAAAGGGTGGCTGCGATTGCCTCTGTTGAGCATGACCAAGGTAAGCAGCCACAGCGTGGAAGAAAGGATCAGTTCCTGCACGCGCAGGGAAAACAGCGGGGCAAAATAGAAGCGGACGGCGGCGAAGAAAGAATTCGGAACAACGGTAATCACGCCGCTGGGCACCAGGACATTCGTGAACATCGTTTTGGAGTCGGACAATCCCTCCCGGTTTGTATTGGCGACATCGCGCGCCTGCTGCAATTGATCCCAGAAGTCGCCGGGTATGGCGCAGCAGAGCAAGATCATGCCGAGGATCAGGCAGATGCGCAGCTTGCCACGGCTGCTTGCCACCACATGCATGGCCAGCATCAGGACGGCAATGACGGCGTAATACACGCGGAATTTCCATGCATACAACGCGTACAGGGCAATAATTGTCATGATTTTCTTGCGGTTCGACAGTTGCATGGCGCATACCGAACAGGCAATCAAATTCAGGATGATGACGATGACTTCCTTGGACAATTTAAGGTTGAAAAGCGCGAACGACAGCATCAGGAGAAACGCGAACAACAGATCAATCAGCCGATAAGATCTCTTGCATACGTAGACAATCACCGTCGCCGTCGCCAGCAACAGCAGGATCTGCGACCATTCCGGTCCGATCACGGCGTACACCATGGCGGTGCTGGTAAACGAATCCTGTAGCGAGATATCGAGATCGGTATATCTGATCAGGTCGGTGATGGTCTTTTCATCGATAAAGAAATAATCAGGGAGAAAAATCCGCTGATAAAAATAGATCATGCCGCTTAACACCAGCAAAAAAATCGCACTGATGACGCGCATTTCCGGATTGATGCGCGTGCTATATAATTTTTTCATAATCGGCGTTTGTGCCTGTCCAAACCGAAGCGACCGCGGCAGACTCTTGATAAACGGACGAGTTCAGCAACGCCGACACCTCCTTTTTGAGTCTGAGCGTCAGCCGCGCCTTGCCCGTTCCTACGCATGTCTCCCGCGCGTGGCTCAACAGATCCAGCGTGTGTTCTACGTCCGGTATCGGTGAGGAAATGAAGAACCTGCTACGGCCGACCAGTTCAAAAAAAGATTTGACCTTGACGTCCCAGTTAAGCCCGATCGCAGGTATGTCCAGGGCATAGGCGACGATGCTGGCGTGCAGCCGATGTGCGATGATGTAGTCGCAGGAGCAGATGTTAGCGACCAGCTGAGCCGGCGCACCGGCCCGCGCCACATTGATGATCGGCAGCCCGCCCAGACCGGCCGCCAGCGTGTCCTTGAATGCTTCGTCTTCAGGATCGCCGTTGGTAAACAATTTGACGAGATAGCCGGCAGTTGTCGCCTGGCGCGCCAGATCTTCGAAGAACCTTGAAATTTGCAAGCCGTAGGCCGCCTCATCCTTGACGCCGTGATTGATTTCCAGCGGACAGGAAATGCAAATACCGAGCACGTTGCCGGTATGCGCTCTAAGACCGCATTGGGCAAAAGTCCGTTGCGAATAAATTGCCGGATCGGGAGTGATGCAGACATCGCCATCGATCGCCAGATATTTTTTCATGTGCTGCGCTGACAGCAGATCACGGGCGCTAATGCGTATCGGCGCCATATTCCTTACAGCGCGCTGAAAAAGATTGGCGCCGATCTTGGACATCCGCTTCGATACGCCCACTGAAAAAATAGCCACCTTGCCGGATTTACCGATCGACTTGATGGTTCTTGACAGCAGGAACAGCTTGATCGGGAAATTCAGGTGAGCGTCCATGAACAGCTGGCCGCCGCCGATCACGATCAGATCGGCGTCAGTCAGCAGCTCGGCCCATTTATGACGCCAGCGCCACCAGTATTGCAAGCAGAAATAAGTGCACACAACCGATGGCCGGAGGCGTCCAGGCACCCGGTTGATCAAAGGCTTCCTGGAAATGGTAGAGGCGTCGTATCCGTCACGCCCTGCTATATCGAGCGCGCTGATATGCGCGGCCGGCGCCAGCTCAGTCAACAACTGCCGTATATTTTCATAAATGACGCCGTCGCCCAGATTCGGACTATACGGAACAGCGCAAATCACGATTTTCATAAATTGATAGCCTTTAGACTTTTCTTGATCTGGTAAAACATGATGACTGCGGCCGCCCCCAAACCGAACACGGTGGGTATCAAGACGTTGCTGATTGAACGGCTTCCGTTGAAGAAAAAAGCGAACAGGAAAAACAGGAAACCGACCGCCACCGCCCAGCTGGCGTAATGGGTCAGCCTGAGCGCCTTCAAAACCGTACGCCCCCCCTGGATGGCGGCGAAAATGACGGGGAACAAGACGTAGTCGCGCATGTTGAGGCCGGCGTATTTGACGCCGAACAGCAGGCCGACCAGTGACTCCCCCGCTGCCCACAGCAGCAAGCTATAGACAAGACTAAAACCCACCGTAACCAGCATGAAGGTGCGGGCCATCGTCGCAAATTTGGCCGAGCGCTCCTCCGCCAGGCGCGACAGCTTGGGAAGCTGGTAGTTGGAAATGGCGATATTCAGGTATTGCGCCGGCAATACCAAGGTCATCACGACGCGGAAATTGGCCGCCAGTTCGGCTTGCTGGCGCGACATGTAGAAAATCACCAGGCCGTGCGTCATTGCCCACACGAGGATCTGGCTGAAGGTATTATTCAGCCCGAAACTCAACCAAGGCATTTTTTCAAGCGGATAACTGCTGGTTTGCGCAGTCTTTACTGCCATGCCACGGGAAATCAGGCTGCTCGCAAGCAGCAGCGGCAAGCCCAGGAAAATCAGCACTTCATTCAACTGATACGGACTATTCTTCGGAATCAAGGCGATAGCCATGCATACACCGGCAAACTGCGACAGCGCTGGAATGACTGATTTAAGACTCTTGTTTTCCAGGATGGCGATGGAACGCACGGTCCAGTAAGCGATGAAACCGGTCAAGGCGAATATCAGCGCCAGCACGAAGTACGGCGGCGAGTCAGGGATATGCCCCACGAGGTAAATCGTCACAGGGATACTGGCAAGGGCGAGCGGCGCGTGCAACTGCATCAGTAGCGACTTGCTGATGAAGTGGTCCGATTTGGAAAAGACCAGCAGCGGCTCCATCACCGTGCAACCATGGATGATATTTAAAAGAATCACCGCCGAATACACCGCAGAAAACGAGGCAAAGCCCGCCACGCTCAAATATCGGGCAAGTAAAGTCTGGGTACAGAAAAACGACAGGGTAAAAATCGCCTGTTCGAAAATGACCTGGAATAAAGCACTAAATTTTTTCATGGCTCGGGCCTCAATGGTTTGACGCCGGTAAAAAAACGAGAGAAAGAGCCGCAAGGTGACCCGCGCTCCCCCTCCCCCGGTTTCGGGTTGCTTTCAGGTTGTGAGGGGCTTGCCTTTCTTGTATGAATAGGCGGTATAACGGTAGCTCCCATATTTAGAGCCGTAGCCATATTTGCCGGCATTAGGGTCCAGGCCATTGAACAGGACGCCTTTCGGATGCGTGCCGTTTTGCACCAGGCGTCTCGCCGACTCAAGAATTTCGCCGATTTTTGTGACGCCGGAACGGGCCACCAGAAAGGTGGTGCCGGATAACTCGGCCAAAATCGCCGGATCCGCCACCGCCAGCACCGGGGGGGAATCGACGATCACGATGTCGTACTGCTGGGCCACGGCTTGCAGGACGTCGCCGACACTACGCACCATAAGCAGTTCAGCAGGATTGGGAGGCAATTTTCCGGTCGACATGAAATCCAGGCCCTCGACCACGTTCTTGTGTATCGCCGCCGATACGGACAACGTGCCGGACACTAGTTCAGACAAGCCTCCGTCTCGTTCGAAACCGAAATATTCATTGAGATGCCCCTTGCGCAAGTCGGCGTCGATCAGGAGTACGCGCTTGCCCGAGGATGCCACCACCGCGGACAGATTTGCCGCAATAAACGATTTGCCTACACCAGGCGCCGGGCCGGTCAGCAGCACGATATTATTTTTTGCTTCCAGCATGGCGAACTGCAAGGCGGTACGCAGGCTACGCAAACTTTCTATCGCCAGGTCGCCAGCTTGCGCCACCGCCAGCAAGGAAATTTCGTGCGGCCGTGTTCTCACCTGCTTACTCAGCGCCAGCTGTGCATCGCTGCGAGGAATGGTCGAATACACGCTCAGGCCGGTATGCTGTTCGATCTCGTTGGCGTCGGTTACCCCGCTGAACAGCATATTGCGGACAAAAGCCACCGTTATACTGCCGAACAGGCCCAGTAGCAGGGCCACCGGCAGCACGATCAGCTTTTTCGGCTTGACCGGAATTTCAGGCAATGCGGCGACATCGACCAGGCGCACGTTGCCGATCTTGCCGGCTTTGACCAGCTTCAGCTGCTCGATATTGCTGAGTAGCCCGGTATACAGCGTGGTGTTGACGGTGACATCGCGCGTCAGCCGCAACACATCCTGTTCATTATTGGGAAAGCGTTTGATCAGGTTATTGACGTTTCCCTGCTCGCCATTCAAGGCCTGAATTTGCTGGTCGACCGCTTTCAAGGAGGGATGCGAATCGGCAAAGCGCATGGCCAGATCCTTGCGTTTCTGCTTGAGCTCCAGCAACTGGGTTTGCGTATCCACCGCTTTTTTCAGCACCATCGCGCCTTCGTCGCCCATGCTGATGCTACCGAGTTTGTTGCGCAGGGCGTTATACAGATTTTCCGCGTGCTCCAGTTCGCTTTTCAGCTCCGGTATCTGCTCGTTCAAAAAATCGAGCGATTTAGCCGCTTCGGCAGATTTGCGTTCAATGTTTTGCCGCACATATTGCTGGCCGATCTGGTTCATTGTGTCGCGCACAATCCGCGCATCAGGCCCCTCCCAGATAGCGCCGATCACGCCCGATTGCTTGCCTTTTTCAACAATCACCAGCTGCTCTTGCAGATCGAGGATGGTTTTCAACCTCGGATTGCGGATCAGTCTGAACACAGTTCCCGGCCTGGCGTTGATATTGGCCACTCTGAGTTCAAGATCGCCATCCTCGACTGCAAATTTTTCCAGTTTGCCGACACTGCCTTCAAACACATTGTCGAATTCCCCGCTACTCAGGCGATAGCGCCCGCGCGGCAGCACTTCCAGCTTGAATTTTTTCTCTTCAAGCACCTGCGGCACATTGAAAATGTCGGCAGCGATGCTTTCATTTCCCCATGCGTAGCCGCCAAGGCCGAACAATCCAGGGGTTGACAGTTTTTTATTGTGGCGGGCAATCCAGCCGCCAATCAAGGGGAAGTGCTTTGGATTCTGATCGATGAAAAGATGCAAGGCATCGACTGAACGCGAGACCACCAGGCGCGAACCGAGTATCTCAATTTCCGCCGCCGCGGTCGACTTGACGTCGAACATCGATGACATGTCGGCCAGCATGTTGCTGGCCGCCGCACTGGCGGAATTATCCTCGACCTGGACCAGGATGTCGGCCTGATATATCGGCGTGCCGAGAAAAGCATAGAGCGCGCCGAGCGCGACGAAAACGGCGGTGACGATGCCGATCATCCAGCGATTGTCGACCAGTACGTCGAGCAATGCTGCGAGATCCAACTCGTCATCCCTGCCAGCGATAATGTGCAGCGGCTGCGTAAGTTTGGTCATCGATAGCTTAGTGATGGTGTGGTGGTGTCAATCGGTGGTCTGCGCCTGGCCGCGGCTCGGCTGCGAGCGCGGCGACCTGCTTGCCACTATGCGTTCGACCCAATCGTCCACGCCTTGGTCGATCAGTTTCAAACAGCGTTCAAACTCGCTGCGCGGCCGCTGATGCGGATCGAAGATATCGAACCGGCCATATTCCCCAAGGCGAAACAGCTTGCCACGCGTGGTCGGGTAATGTTTTTCAATGAACTGCTTCTGTAGCACATCCATGACCAGGATCAGATCGGCCGATTCGCAATGCCAGGCGTGCAATTGCTGCCCCCGGTGCGCCGTGATATCGAGCCCGCGCCGGCGCATCAGCTCTATCGAGAAAGGGTCGGCCGGCGCGCCGGCGGCGGCATAGATCCCCGCCGAACTCAGTTGCACATCAGGCAATTTCTGGGCGAACGTCGCGACGGCCATGGGGCAGCGGCAGATATTGCCGATACAAACGATGAGGATGGATTTGATCAATTGTTCTTGTCCACTGCATTCCGGTAGTTGACCGCATTGGTCGAACTGCCGATGAAGAGCGCCATGATGCGGCTGAAACGCACCAGATCCGGGGCATCGACGTACACCACATCCTTGGCTTGCAGCTCGAAATTTTCCGCCAGCGCCAGGCTCAACGGCGATTTGCTGTCCAGATGGAAGATTTCCGGCATGCTGCCGTCAGGCGCCGCGCGCACCACGTAGATCGCGCTTGGATCGCTGGTTTCCGCCAGCATGCCGCCGACCTGGCTCAACGCATCGCTCAAGGTAAGGCGACCATTGCTGCGCAAGGGCACTCCGCGCGGATCCCTCACCTCGCCCGCCACCATGATCTGATTGTCGGTAAGCGGCGTCACTCGCAGTAAGTCTTCGTTCCGCAAGACTATTTTGGCGGGGCTGATGCCGTGCTCTGCCAATTCGGGAATGCTGATCCGGTAATTCTTGGCGTCGCGCGTCAGAGTGATGCGAGTGGGATCGCCGGACGAACTGATGCCGCCAGCCTGGTTGAGCGCCTCCGCCAGCGTCATCGGAACGTCGGTAACCGCCTTGACGCCGGCGCTGCGGACTTCTCCATCCACGTATATCTTGCAGCTACGGTAGCCGATCACGCGCAAGGTAATCTGCGGATCGCGGATGTATTTCTTCAACGCCGCCATCAATTGCTGCTGCGCCTCGGGCTCGGTCAGCCCGCCTGCCTTGAATCTGCCGACGTAGGGGAACTGCACGTTGCCGTCGTTGCCCACCGCGTACCCTGGCAGCGTCTGCGCGGCCAGGCCGACATTGGATAATTCGGCGCCGCTGGCGCCGATCGTATAGGTCAGGTTCGGCACCACCAGCTCCGGGTGATCCCAGACAATGATGGACAACACATCGGCCGCGCCGATCCGATAAGGTTCCGGCTTTTCAAGCAAGGCCAGGTAGTACGCCATGCTGGCCTGCGCCTGCTGCAAGCGTTCGGCGCGCTCTTGCTGCACCAGCTTGAGGGTAATCGGCTTGATCACTGGTTTCGATTCTGGGTCAGTGACGTCGACCGTACCCCGCGCATCGAATCGCATCCCGGGCGCCAGCGCACAACCACCCAGCGCCACAGACAGGAGTAACAGCACGATTGTTTTTTTCAATTGAACTCACACGTAAAAATCACCCGGCAATCACCGGGAAAATACCAGGAGCATTGCAAACCGGACTGCCGCGGCCCATGAGCGTTGGATGAACGGTTTCCTTGCCTGACACATCTGGTCCAGCGGGGGAAAATAAAATCACCAAAAACAATATATTCGTTACATTATTAAATATAACAAATTAAAATTGATTTTAATAGTGATTTTTAATTGCGTTGCAGAAAAATATCTCTCAGGCCGGTGCGAAATTCGTGCCTAGATTCCGTGTGGCATATCGTGCAAGTATTGATAGATATACTGTTGCGACAGGCACGAAGGACTTACTATGTGTGCAAGCAGAAGTCGTCCGGATTGTTTTTAGCCAACCCCGTGGTTGGCTCTGGAAGCGCTCTCCCAGTTAGCCTCACGAAAACCATTCGTCGCTATGGATGATCGGCATTTCATAGTTTGATAAAATACTTAACTAAATCAATTACCCGATGCCAGCAGTGAAACTCAATCAAAGCGATGTCACTACGCAAGAAGCTGCCCGTCTGCTGGGGATTTCCGTCACCTCGGTCCAGCAACTTGTAGAACGCGGAATCCTGGTTGCCTGGAAGACCCAAGGCGGCCACCGGCGCATCCCGCGCGAGGCGGTGGAAGCGCTCAAGGCAGAACGCAGCGATCTGCTGGAAGACAAAGGTTCTCTGTCTTCGACACTCAGCGCCTTGATCGTTGAAGACAATGCGCTGCAGCGGAAGGTGTATGAAAAGCAGATTTCTTCCTGGGATATTCCGCTCGACATCAGTTTTTGCGAAAACGGCTATCAGGCGCTGATGGAAATTGCCCAGCGCAAGTACGATATCCTTCTGCTCGATATCGTGATGGAGGGCATCGACGGCTACGAGATCGTCAAAACGGTGCTCGCCAAGCCTGATCTCCGGCATATCGACATCGCCGTCCTGACCACGCTTGGCAGAGACGACCTGGAAGCGCGCGGCGGCTTGCCGGACGAGGTGTTGTACTTCCAAAAACCTATCGTGTTCGAAGAACTGCGCGGCTTCTTGCGCGGTTGTGCGGCGCGCAAGGCACGTCAGACTCGCCTGAACGCAGGCGCATGATCAGGCATCGCTGCAGAGCAGGAAGCCGGTATTTCCCGCCACATTGCGCGCGCTGATTGCTATGCTTTCATGGATGCAAATCACCAAAATCGGTAGCAGTAACATCATGCTTCCGGCCGCCGTCGCGATTGCCATATGGCTGATCGCTGGCGACGCCCGCCGCTTGTTCCTGTATTGGTGCCTGCTGTTTGGGGGTGGCCTGATTCTGGTCGCGGCATCAAAGATCGCATTTGTCGGCTGGGGCATCGGCATACAATCAATCGATTTCACCGGCTTCAGCGGCCATGCGATGCGCTCCGCCGCGATTATTCCGACATTTTTCTATCTTGCGCTACAGCCAAGAACAAGAGCAGTCCGTTGGGCGGCCGTATTGCTGGGACTCTGCCTGGCCACACTCATCAGCGTTTCGCGCGTGTTTTTGCATTTTCATTCGGTAAGCGAGGCGCTAAGTGGATGGTTGCTGGGAAGCGCCGTCTGCCTCGCCTTCATCCTAAGCGCCGAAAGCCTGCCCAAACCAGGCTTCAATCGGATTCTGATCGCCGCCAGCTTTGCCCTGTTGCTGGTGGCGTCTTGCACCAAGCCGATACCGACGCAACGCCTGATCGATGGCGCGGCTCAACTGCTGTCAGGTCACTCCGCCGCTGTGCGCAAATAAAAAACCGCAGGCCGGATTAGCCTAACTACGTCATCAACGCTAACGACCCCTAGGTTGCAAGCTGCTCGCTGCTGGCAAGAAAATGCCGGACCTCCGCCATTGTCAGGGCCATTTCGGCTTTCAATTCTGAAAACCGGACAGGGCCGCATGCCAGTTTCTGCCGGTTGAATTCAGCATCGATATGATCCAGTATGCGGACTGCCGCATGCGCGCCAGAGATCAGCAAAGAGCCTTTGAGGGCATGGCATTCGTAAGTCGTTCCCGCCACATTCCCGGCCTGCACAGCAGACTCCAGCCGCGCAAACTGCTCTCCCGCGACCAGCAGGAACAACGAGCACAGTTCCGCGCAGACGGCGCTATCCCGATAAGCGTGTTTCAAGAACATCTCAGGGCTGAAATGGCGACAAGTGTGGGATGGCATGACCGAGCTTCATTACATTATCAAGTAACCTGCGAAAAGAGAGGCCGCATAGTCAAAATACATAATCGGGATCCACCGCCGCCAAGATCTGCACGCGCGATGCCGGCTTGACCACGATGGCGTCAAAACCTGCGGCCCTGAACGATGCCAGTTCTTCCTCCATGGCGAAGGCGGTATACGCGACCACGCGCGGCGCAAACGGATTAAGACGCGTCTTGACGATATGGCAAAATTCCCTGCCGTTGATATCCCGCATGCCGATGTCCGTCAGTATCACATCGACCAGATTTTTGTTCAGGTAGTGCAGCGCATCAGAAGCACAGGTAAGCACGTGCACCGAATAACCGGCGCGGGTCAGAATCACCTTGGCCAGGTTGCTGTTCAGAGGATTGTCATCCACCACCAGTATGTTTTTCATTGCGTCTTCATCGCTGTGTATGCCTTGACTGAATCGGCAGTGTAAAAGTGAATATGGAGCCTCGCTCAAGGCGCGACTGCACGGCAATCGTACCTCCCATGCATTTCACGAGCTCCTTGGCCAGCGCCAGGCCCATCCCGCTTCCCGCCTGCGAACGCAGGTCTGAGCCGTCTACCTGCGTGAATTTTTCAAAAATAGCGTTCTGAAAACTGGCAGGAATGCCTTCACCGGTATCGATCACTTTAAATTTCAGATCGCCCGTGCCGGGGAAAACCCGTACGGTGACCGCGCCTTGATTGGTATATTTCACGGCGTTATGGATTAAATTATTAAGCACCCTGACAATTTTGCTGCGGTCACAGGCAATTTCAAGCGGCAGACCGGGGCTCAGCGACAGCCGCAAGCCTATATTTTTCCGCATCGCCGTAGAAGCATGCCCCGCGACAATCTGCTGCATCAGATCGCGCAGATTTTCCGGCGCAATAAATACTTCCATTTTCCCTGCAGCGATCCGTTCAAGATCCAGTACGGAATTGACCAGTAACAGGAGATGTGTGCCGCTGTCGTGAATCGCCTGGGCGAAATGCCATTCGTCGGTGCCGGCCAGATCCTCCCGCAACAGCTCTGCGTAACCCAGGATACCGTTCAACGGTGTTCGCAGCTCATGCGATACGTTGGCCAAAAACTGCGATTTCGCCTGATTCGAAAATGCTGCAGCGCGGCGGGTTCTTATCAGGCCATTGGTCAAGAACAAAATGAACGTTGTGAATATCAACACCACGCCAGTGGCAAACATCGCCACGCCATAAGTGCGCCGCTGATGCACCAACCGGTGCCCGGCGGATTGCGCTGCCTCAAACACCACACCTTGCGCCAAACCTTGCGCCGCACCCTGCTCCACGTAGGCCGGGGCTGCCTGGCTAACCACAAAAGCCCCGATCTCTAACTCGCGCTCAGTATCGTCATATAAAGTCAGCGCCCATATACAGGCGATTAACGCGCTTGCAAACAGAAAGATCGCCAGGCGCATGTCTGATTTGTGCGGCGCAATCATTGCAACAAATGCGTCACGCATTTTTTTCAGTACATCGGTAAGGCGCAAAGCGGCCACTGAAATCCATTTTCAAAAAAAAGTGAAATTTGCGGTTGCAAGCGATTGCACCTCAACCAATGCGGCCATTACCGTCGCAAGTCGCCGCCGGGCGGCAGATCAGATTAAATTTCCTTAATGCAATATTAGTGGAATAACCAGTCTCTTTGTACTGTCAGAATTGTCAGTGATCGCAAGTGGTCGGCATCTATGCAGAAGAGCCTTGCAATTTGCATACGAAAGGGCTACTTTCTCAATTAAGAATACCCCGGAAACATTCTTGCAATTGCAGACCAGGCTGAAGGGACTCGCAGATGAAAACCGTTGCACAAATTCTCAAAGGCAAGCAGAACCAGGCGATCTACACCATCGCACCGGAAGCCAAGGTGTTCGACGCTATCAAGATGATGTCGGACCACAGCGTCGGTGCGCTGCTGGTGACGGTGGATGAAGAAATTGTCGGCATCGTCACGGAGCGCGACTATGCCCGCAAGATGATACTCAAGGGACGCTCATCGACCGATACCTCGGTAAGCGACATCATGACCGGCTCGGTCATGTATGTCCGCCCGGAAGACACCAATGAACAATGTATGGCGCTGATGACTGAAAATCGCCTGCGCCACCTGCCGATTCTGGACGGCGGCAAGTTGATCGGTCTGATTTCCATCGGCGATCTGGTAAAAGACCTGATTTCCGAGCAGCAGTTCATCATCCAGCAGCTGGAGCATTACATCATGGGGCATCCGGCCTGAGCAAATCAGGCATATATATTAAAAAAAGCATGGGAACAAGCGGCACTTGGCTTGTACCATAATATTGAATTGCACCTCACAGGTGGCCTCAGATGAAAAACTGGGTAGTCCTGCCTTTCTGCCTGCTGCTTGCCGCCTGCGTCTCCGCACCGCAGGCGCCGCGGGCAGATAATCTCTTCGACGATCAGCTGTTCGCTGCGCCCTCGCAACGCATCAGTGCCGCCGACGTATTCGCGCTCAGCCCGGCTATGAAGCGATATCTGAAAAGCGAAGAAATGACTTATCAGATGCATGCTAAAGGCATGCAGCAAGGTTTGTTCGACGCCTTGTACAACAAGAAACAGCTGAAACTCGACTACAACTCCGAGCACACCCGCAATGCGGCGCAAACCTTCGACGCGCGCGCCGGAAACTGCCTGTCTCTGGTGATCATGACCGCCGCTTTCGCCAAGGAGCTCGTGCTGCCAATCCAATACCAAAGGGTATTGATCGATCAATCCTGGACGCGCAATGAGAATATTTATTTTGCCAGCGGACACGTCAATCTCACGCTGGGGAAAAAACTGTCCGACGTCCATACGCGATACGACCAAAGCAGCTTGCTGACAATTGATTTCCTGCCGCCGTCAGAAATTGATGGCCAGAATCGGCTGGATATCAGCGAAAACACCATCGTCGCCATGTACATGAACAACCAGTCGGCCGAAGCACTGGCTTCGCATCAGCTGGACGATGCCTATTGGTGGGCGCGCGAAGCCATCCGGCAAGATCCCAGATTCCTTGCCGCGTACAACACGCTGGGAGTCATCTACCGGCGCCACGATAATCCGTTGCAAGCCGAACGCGCGTTCGCGCAAGTGCTCGAACGCGAGCCGGACAATACTGTAGTCTTGTCTAACCTGATCGATGTCCTCGGCGACCTGGGCCGTACCAGCGAAGCAAACGCACTGAACATCAAGCTGACGCAGTTGCAGCCGGAAGCGCCATTCCAGGCGTTCAACCTGGGCATCGCAGCGATGCAAGCAGGAGACTACAGGGCTGCAAAGCTGCAATTCGGCAAGGAACTTCTACGCGATCCTTACTATCACGAATTCCAGTACTGGATGGGTATCGCCTGCCTGCGGCTGGGAGAAATCGACCAGGCGGCGAAGCATCTGAGCATCGCCATGGAAAACAGCACGACCCGCAACGATCATGACCTGTATGCCGCCAAGCTCGACCACGTAAAATCTTACCGTGCGCCGCTTCTGGTGCACTGAGTAGCGCACCGCCAGTTCGCAAACGTAATGCAGCGCAATGCGATATGTAATGGAAATTATTCCATTACTGCAGCAGTGAATCCGGCGAACCGGCTCGCGTAGCAAGGCTTTGATTGCCGCTTATGTGCGGTACATCTCTTGCCTTTTTGCAGACAATTTCCTCACAACTTATTTATTGTTGTTCCTCGTAAATATGCGCGTGGAAATTGCGCAACAATATAGTTAAATGATGTCAAATATTAGCTTTCCATGCACAGAACGATTTAAGATCAAATCGTCTCCATACAAAAGAGGTGCCGACATGGGATGGGTTAACAGATTGGCGACGAAATATATTTTGACGCCTGAAAAGCTGGCTGAAAACGAACTGCGCGATACCCGTCTTGCCTTGTATCAAGCGGAGCGACAGTTGCTCGAAGCGGAAATGCGGGTTGACTACTACCGCAACGTACTGTCTTTCCTCGAAGCCATCGCCGCCGACGGCGTGGAAAAAGTCGCCGACACGCAAAGGCAAAAGCCATCCATCCAGTTGCAGGGGCCTCAGCGGCTTACTCCCGAGCTCAGCTCGTATCGCGGCGCAGCCTGAGGTCGTTTTCCGCACTGGCGCCAGCGGCGGCGATGATTGCATATGCGGGCTATTTGCGCTCGCGAATTTCGCGACCATCGCGCCGCTGGTCCAGTGCCGACTTCAGCCTCGTCCTTCTCCTGATTATCCACGGCAAGCCCCCATCGCTCCAAGATGCGATCCGGGCCAAACCATCCGACATGCGTATCCCCTAAGCCATGGCTACGAGATCGCACCAACCTCGCCGGGATGTGACAAAATAGAGCAGCGCCGCCTGTCCGGCGCGCAGGCAAAATCCGCCTGTCACGCTGGACAGCCACCCTCCCTTGCTGGAAGGTAAAGATGATTCAACCCGCATCTGATGCATTCGTTTTTTTCGGCGCCACTGGCGACCTCGCTTTCAAGCAGATTTTTCCAGCCCTGCAAGCCATGATCCTGCGCGGCCATCTGGACATGCCGATAATCGGCATCGGCAGATCAGACCTGAGCAAGGAGCAGTTCGTCTCGCGCGCGCACGACAGCATCGAACAGCATGGCAAGCTCGATGCCGGCGCCTTCGGCAAGCTATCGGCACAGCTGCAATACCTCAGCGGCGACTACCAGGATGACGCTACCTACCGGAATCTGAAGGCGCTGCTGGGCAACGCCAGCCATCCCCTGCATTACCTCGCCATTCCGCCAGAGATGTTTGAGAATGTGATCAAGGGCCTGTCGCGCTCGGGTTGTACCAAGAACAGCCGGGTGATTGTCGAGAAACCGTTTGGACGCGATCTCGCCTCGGCGCAAGCGCTGAACCAGGCGCTGCTGCAAGCCTTCGCCGTCGCCGACATTTACCGCATTGATCATTACCTGGCCAAGGAGCCGGTGCAAAACCTGCTGTACTTCCGCTTTGCCAACAGCTTTCTCGAACCGATCTGGAATCGCAGCCATATCGCGAGTGTGCAGATCACCATGGCCGAGTCGTTCGGCGTACAAGGCCGCGGCAGCTTCTACGAAAGCGTCGGCGCGATTCGCGACGTGGTCCAGAATCACCTGCTGCAAGTGGTAGCGCTGCTGGCCATGAACTCCCCGCTCGATCATCATCCAGACGCCATACGCGATGCAAAACTGCGCGTGTTCCAGGCCATGCAACCGATCAGCCCGGAGCAGGCTGTGCGCGGCCAGTTTCGCGGTTACCGGGCCGAACCCGGCGTAGCGCCGGACTCTATGGTCGAAACCTTCGCCGCCCTGCGCCTGGATATAGACAATGAGCGCTGGGCCGGAGTGCCCTTCTATATCCGTGCAGGCAAGCAGTTGCCGCTGACCGCAACCGAAGTCATGGTGACGCTGAAAGCGCCGCCACAACCGGTCTTCGATTCAGCAGCGTCGGGTCAGGCAAACTATTTCCGCATCCGTATCGGCCCCGACGCCCTGATTTCAATGGGCGCGCGCGTCAAGCTGCCCGGCGAAGCGATGGCAGGCGAGCCGGTAGAGTTATTGGCGCAGCGCCATCCGGGCGACGAAATGACGCCCTATGAACGCCTGTTTGGCGACGCCATCCTGGGCGACCCTGCACTGTTCGCGCGCTATGACAGCATTGAAGCCGCCTGGCGTATCGTGACGCCGCTGCTGGGCGATACGACGCTGCTGGAAATGTATGAAGCACAGAGCTGGGGACCCGCTGCAGCCAATAGTCTCATCGCAGCGGCCGGCGGCTGGCACAACCCTGAATCGACCAAGGATAGCCATGGCAGCAACGGATGACGTGATTTTTTTTCTGGATGTCGACAATACCCTGCTCGACAACGACCGCCTGATCGCGGACCTGATGCAGCATCTGGCGCAGGAGTTCGGCGCCGACCAGCGCGACAGCTATAAAACGATCCTGGAGCAGTTGCGAACCGAACTCGGTTATGTCGATTATCTCGGCGCCATGCAGCGCTTCCGGCTGGCGAACATGCACGACACGAAGACCTTGCTGATGTCCGCCTTCCTGCTCGACTATCCGTTTGCCGACCTGATCTATCCAGGTGTGCTGGACGCCGTCGCCCATCTCAGGCAATGGGGACGCACCGTGATCTTGTCGGACGGCGACGCCATCTTCCAGCCACGCAAGATCCAGCGTTCCGGTTTATGGCAGGTGGTAGACGGCCGGGTACTGATCTATGTCCACAAGGAACAGATGCTGGACGACGCGGCACGACTGTACCCAGCGCGCCACTACGTCATGGTGGACGACAAACTCAGCATCCTGAGTGCGATGAAAAACATCTGGGGACCGCATCTCACCACTGTATTCCCGCACCAGGGTCACTATGCGCTGGACCCGGAGAATATCGCCGCGTATCCGGCGGCAGACGTCACAGTGGAACATTTCAGCGACATTCTCAGGCAGGATTTTTCCGCATTAGCGAGGTAAAACATGAACGCGACGGCCCAATTGCGGGCGTTTGACCTGATTGAAATTCAGGCAATACCGCGCGCCTTGGCGATGGCGGCGAGCGCCTGCGATGTCGTCGGATGATGCGGCAAGCCCGCCAGGGAAACCAGTTTTATCAAGGCATCCAGAATTTCCGGGGCTGCAGCAATCAGATGCGCATGCGCCAGCATCTCTTGTTTATTGTCGCCGGTCCCCATGAGCTCTTCATAAACTTCGGTCCTCGGATGCGTGGGTATGACGCAGATCTGGATATCGGCATCGGCTCCCACACACACGGAGTCGTCGTTAGTGGCATCGAGTATTTTCCAAGGTCCGCGCACAATACCCTCCGACGCCGGACTCAACAAACGGGATATCCTTGCTTGCTCGGGCAAATGGTCGGCAAGCGCAATGCTGTCAATCGGAGGGGTAGACATGATTGACTCCGGTTTTTGCTGCAATTTCACAGCTTGCCGTATTTTTAGATGCCTAATAAGCATATTCGGTGTAGTGATATTTGCCATATTTGATTACCGTGCAGAATGATGCAATTTATTCGAGCTCTCCGTAAGCGCTTTTGCATGATTGCCGATTTCAAGAAAATGCCAAATAGGACTAGTCCGCAATTAAAATCAAACCACACGGAACAATCTGAAAATGCGCGCTCATCGCAGCGCGCGGCTTTTCCCTGTTCACCGGCAATACCGCCGGCCGCAAGATATATCCTGGCAATCTTTATACGGCGACCAAGTGGGCAGTGACCGGGCTGGCGGAAAGCCTGCGCCGGCAACTGGTCGGCACTGGCGTCAGGGTATCGGTGATCGCACCAGGCCATGTCGATACGCAGCTCTGGGCCGAACGGCCGGACGCCATGATGGAAGCGGACGATGTCGCACGTGCGGTGATGTGGGTGCTGGCGCAACTGGCGCTCATCAACGTCAGCGAGATGATCACCCGTGCGCTGGGCCAGGAGCTCTGATTTTCGAATCAGACAAATACCAAACAATAGAACAGCCGGTCGGGAAGATTCAGCGTATCCCGGGCTGCCGACCGGCTCTTTGGTTTATTTGGGCACCGCAGCCGCTGGAGCCGGTGCAGGAGGCGCAGGAACGAATTTCGTGATCACGTAACCGACTGGTATCCATTTATCCGCCGCTTGCACCAGTGAGACTTTTTCTACCGTCGGCGCGTTGGCGAAACGCGACGCGAAAGCGATATTCAGATATTCGCCGGGTGGCAGATCGTTTGGATTCGTAATGTGGACGATTTGCTCCCAGCGCCGGTCGGTAAGAGATCCCAATTCTTTTTTTACCGTAGCCAGATACTTGAGCCAGTCTTCCTTGCTGATGCTTTTTTGCATGGCAGGCCCGCTTGACGACCACATGCGGTCAGCTTGATTGCTGTCAGCCAGCGCGACCCATTGCGAGGCGGTGGCGATGGCTGCATCAATCGAGGCGGGTGACTGGGCCAATGCGGGATTGGCCATGAACAAGCCCGCCAGGGCAAATCCGGCGGCGCCGGTTAGTTTCTTTAACGATAGCAGTGCGGTCATTTTTCTCTTTCCAGCAAGCAAATGAAAGCCCGGAATGGGTAAGCAACCTTATCATAAACGAAATTATTCTCTATCCAAATAGATCAGCCATCGCCGCGGTCTGGATTGCGACCCGCTAACCTGGTGTCATGAGTTACTCCGCGATGATAACCACTTCCACCCTGCGGTTCGGCTGCAAACAGGTCAACAGAGCCGCACGCGGCTTGACACCGGTGCAGGCAACGATCTGATCCTGAAAGCCACGGCCTTCGACGCTGATCGGCGCCGTCACGCCGTGCTCTTGCAGATAGCGCTTGACGGTATTCGCACGCGCCAGGCTCAGCCGCTGGTTGTAGGCGACGCTGCCGAGGCGGTCCGTATATCCGGTGACGCCGATGGCTTTGACCGTGACTTTACGCGCCGCCAGTTTCTGTGCCAGATCGTCCAGTTCGGCGCGGCCTTTTGGCAACAGATCGGCGGTTCCTGATTTATCGAACTGAAACAAGGCGTCCGCCGACAGCGTGATTCTTTCCGGCGTCGCCGGCAGCGTTACAGGTTTAGCCGGTCCGGCACAGTTCGCCGCAGATTTTTCTGCCCCGCCGGCCAGGTCCTCCGCAATCTGGATATAGGGTTTGGCATGGCGCCATCCGGCGTCATGGATTTCATTGCCGGCGTGGACCAGTTCGACTTCGCTGCATGCGGTCTGCTGGGCTACGCAGGAGAATCCGGCCGACTGTTTCAGTGCATCGTATCTGGCCCACAGATCGGGACGCAATTTCTCGGCATGGTTGACCAGCGGTGTTTCCCAGCCCGGGTCCCGGCCAGCTTCAAGAGCGCCGATGATGCGCTGGCTTTCGCCCAGCGCCGCCTGCGGGAAACCGCCGCGATCATTGCTGCTGTACTCATGAAATGATACGTCGAGCCAGCATTGCGCCTTGGACAGCTGATAATCGGCCACCCTTCTGCCGCCGTCGTTGAGCGCCTTGATGCGCTGCTGGATGGTGCGGTAGATGCCGTAGTCACGCTCGATGACGCCATCGCTGATGCGGTCTTGCTGGGCTGCCAGTTTTCCTGGCGCAGGCGGCGGCTGATGCGCGCACGCCCCCAGCGTCAATGCGATCAAGGCAGCTGCGGCAGAACGATATGGGGTGCGCGACAACTTCATGCTCTTTCCTTTCAATTTCAAGCCCATGCCTGGATTTGCAGGCCGGAAGTCCTGCATTATTTATCCCGCGTCAGCGTCGGATTGACTGCTGCGTTCTTGCTGCCAAACAGGTCTTCGTCGAACTTGAAGCGCACCCGCAGGTAGATACCGCGATTGGTGTAATCCGAGCCGGTCAGGTCGCTGGCGCTGAAGCCGCGCCAGTTGAAGCCGGCCGACAACCACAAATTATCCTGCAACTGGTAACCCGCTTCGAAACCCTGGGCATACTGCTTGCTGCTACCTTGCGGGCTGTACAGCACCGAGCTCAAGGCGCTGATATCCCAACGTTTGGTGATGTCATAGGTAACGCGGCCGCTCAGCAGATAAGCCTGATAGGTGGCATTGGTGCCGTCGAAATAGTCCCGCCGCCATTCCGCGGCAGCGCGGCCATCCAGCCACCACGGACGGCTTGGATGGTAATCTGCGTGCATCGAAATGATGTGCTTATCGAAACCCTGGCTGGCATTCTCGTCGCTGCCGCCGAGGCCGTCGTTGGTGCTCGGCGGCACATACTGGTTCAAGCCGCTCTTGTCACGCTGCAGCCAGTATTCATACCGCGCCAATACGTTCAGCCGATTGGTGTCGGTATCGCGGAAAGCGATACCGGTCTGCAGACGGTTTTCCCACAGGTTGCCGGTGTGGCCGCGATTGTCGGTATAGAGAAAATAGTTGCGGCCGAGGAAAGTCCAGTCGCGGCTGATCTTGCGCGCCGCCGTCAGAGTCGACAAATAGGTATCGTTACCGGCCAGGAACGAGGTGCTCGGCGCCACTTGGGTATTGGCGGTATTGACCATGGTGTAGGTCAGGTCTTGCGTGCGGCGCCATTCAAGCCTGCCGCCGAGCAGCCACAACTCGCTCGGCCGCCATTCGACGCCGCCGGTCAAGGCATAGGCGCTTTGGGTCTGGCCGCGCATGGCGTTCAGGTATTCCGCCGACGTGGTCACCTTGAGCGTATCGCTGACGTTCCAGGCGTTGCGCAAGCCGTTGGCCCATTGCAACTGGTTGCCGTCGATCGCATCGCGCATGCGGTATTCGGAAAACACGCTCTGGTTCTTCATGTATTCGTTGTCGATGCCGAACACGAAAGCGTTACTGTTATACACGCCGTCGGTGGCTTGCGGCGAAGATAGCCCGGTCAGCCATTCGTACTTGGCGTACAGCCGTCCCGATTCGGAAAAATGATAGGCGGTGCCGAGCGCGGCGCGGTGATAGTTGTTGCCGGCGATGCCATTCTCGTATTCACCGGTGAGATCGAACTTGTCCGTCATCTTGTAAGTGCCGCGCAGCCGCAAGCCGGTGCTCTCGTAACTGACTCCGGCCAACCCGAAATTGCCACCGTTGAGACCGTATCCGGTCTGCGGATTGAGTACGCCATAGCCGGAACCGAAAGTCGATTGCGGACTGACCAGCAAACCGCTGCCGAAACCGAGCGTGTTGTTGGCATAACTGCCGGCATCTTCCCGCGTATGCGTCAGGCCGAGGTCAACATCCAGCTTGGGCGTCACGGCATAGCTGACGCCGGCGGCGCCGGCATCGCGCTGGGCGTCGGCCACCCGGTCCTTGCTGTGCGTACCCTCGACGTAAACGCTCCACCGCTCGTCGATTTTCTTGGTGACTTTGAGCGCGCCCTCTTCTCGCCCTTGCGCCAATGAGGCCGAGGGATTATTGAAATAAGGGTCGCTGCGGCCGAAGTAGGCGCGCGCCTGCAGACCGTCAGTCTGGTGCAAGGCTTCGACGCGCCAGGCATTACCGGTGACGTCTTGCAGCAAGCCGCCGGCGGCAACGCCGGGCTTGCCTGCCACCGGTTGCAGGCTGAAAGGGTTGCCCAGCAAGCTGGACCCGACGTCGCTGCCAAGCACGCTTTTGCTGCGCGCATATTCAGCCACGATGGCGGTGTTGTCGTCCAGCTTGACGGTGGTATTGGCGCTCATCAAGGTGTACGGCGTGTAGGGATTCTTGTCCTTGACATAGCTGCCGCCGACTTCCAGCATCTTGCCCAGCTTGAACTGGCCATCCAGGCCGTACACCCAGAAGGTCTCGCCGCCGGCATCGACTTCATAGGTGATGCGCAAGGAGTTCGGATTGCCGTTGGCGTCCACCGAAGGCACCGGCTGGTTCAGCAGAATGCGTCCGGAAAACGGCTCAAACGTGTAGTCGGCGTAGCGCTGCAAAGGCTGCACAGTGAGGATAACGGCCGGCTGATAACGGTCGCGGGTCACGATCTCGACTTTTTCCGACCCGACCACGGCATTTGCCTTGGAGACGGCAAATGGTCCCGAAGTGCCTTGCGCCGCGAATTCCTGCACCAGCTGCACCAGGGTGTCCTTGGTGACGAAGGCGTTGACCAGGATGCCATCTTTATCGTAATGGCCACGGGCGCCGTTGATGCTACGGCTGTAGTTGCCGAGGTCGCGCTTGCGCAGGTTGGCGACGCTGCCACCACCGGTTTGCTGGCTGAAGCCGTCGCCGGTATTGAAATCACCGTATAGCAGGTACGATTTATCCTTGTCGATCCGGACATACAGTTTGGAGATCGACTGCGCATCGAAGCCCTTGATCGACGCATCGCCGTACACCGGGTAATAAGCGTCCGGCCGGATGTCGCTGAACAGCCGGACATTGGTATCCTTGTCGGAATCGTAAGCCATGGTCAGCAACGCATCGCCCTTGATTTTCCCTTTCAGGAAGAAGGCCGTACGCAACGCCCCATAGCGCTTGCCATCACCGCTGCTGCGGGCCCAGCTATCTATCTCTTGCTCGAAACCGTCGCCGCGCTGCGTTCCAGAGAGTTGCAACGGCGACTTGGCGTCGAAGTGAATGATGCCCTCGATCAGGCCGACGCCCAGCATTTCGCGCAGTTCCGGCACAAAGCTGATCACCCCCTGCGCCTGGGCGCGGCCGGCGGTAATCCGCACGGTCACGTCTTGCGGCTGGTACGGCGCCAGCAGCAGGACTTCCGCCTTGCCGTCCACCACCTTGACCTGCGTGCCGGGTGTGATGCGGTCACGGTCGGTACGGCCAGGACCGAACTCGTCGGTGCTAGCGCCAGGCAATTGAATCCGGCCGCCAGAGGCCTCGACGGTGATGGTGGTTTCACCTGTAATCAACTGGCCTTTGTAGTCCAGCGCACTGATGCTCAGGTGCGCCGGCGTCTGGCCATCGGCCGGCAAGCTGTCCTGGTCGACTTCAACCCGGATCAGTCCGACCTTGCGATTGGCGCCATAGTTTGCACCCTCAATCCGATCCGGATAAACCTGCGGGCCGGTGGTCAGGTTGCTGTTGCCGCCGTTTAGCGCCGGCAACACCAGACCTTTTTGATAAATGTTGCCGTCGGTGTTGAACTGGCTGGCCGGCGGCCCGAAATCCTTGCGCGCGCCCTCTGCCTCCTGGCCCCACACTGGCCACGAATTCATCAAGCTCAGGGCCAGCACGCTCAAGCCGGTATGACGTATTTGACGCATTGCGCTGGCATTCTTCTTATTGCGCATGATCGCCTCCCTGTTGCAAGGGCGGCTGTTGCATT
The DNA here is from genome assembly GCF_039923675.1 of Collimonas sp. Classification (GTDB taxonomy): domain Bacteria; phylum Pseudomonadota; class Gammaproteobacteria; order Burkholderiales; family Burkholderiaceae_D; genus Collimonas. The sequence continues at coordinate 279,210 of NZ_JBDTCG010000056.1, read as the reverse complement.
TGCAGCTGTTGCAGCGGTGTGTCGCGTTCACTGCGGGTTTCCGGGACGGGTGGCGGATCACCAACGCCGCTGGCGCGCGGCTTGACGATGGCCTGGTTGGCGCTATCGGTGCCTTCCTGCGGATAGTCGGGTGCCTTGCCTTCGAACTTGAGTACGGCGCCGCGTTTTTTCTCGGTCTGCGGCGCATCGATTTCACCTTGGGCGCGGCGTGCCTTGACTTGTTCCATGACAGGATTCGAGCAGGAGCCTTCGATGAAATCGGCACGCTGCAATTCGCCGTTCTTGAGGTCGAGGAACAGGCTGTTGGCGTCACCCACATTGCGGTTGCTGCTAACGACCAGGCGGCTGCCGCGCGGCAAGGTCGTCTGATCCACTTTCAGCACGTGAGTGCGTGGCGACAACCCGCAGTAGCTGTACTTGCCTTCCACATCGCTGATCAGGAAAGTGCCGTCTTCCACATACAGGCGCACGCCGGGTATGCCAAGTTCTTCTTTGTCCTTGATCTGGTTGCCGTTGCAATCGACAAAAATCATGCCGACCACGCAAGCATCGTTGGTGAACACACCGCCTGTGACGCGCACCTTGACCTGGGCCTGGTTGGCGCAATTGACTTTGCTATTGCCGGGACAGGTTGCGGTAGCGCGGCTGACGCCGTCGCCATTCATCGCCCCTACGCCCAGCCGCACACGGGTCGTAGCCGTAACGCTGCTGTGCGGATTGATGACATCCACCACAGTAGTCAGCACCGGCCCAGGGCTGCCATCCTGTTTGACCAGCGTGGCGCCGCTGACGTGCGTGCTGTTACCGACGGCGCGGAAACCGTTCGGCAAATCGATCACGATATTCGGCTTGGCCACCGCGGCATCGCCGGTGTTGGTGACATTCACGGTATAGGTAACCAGGTCACCCAGTTCGGCCTCTTTCTTGGTGGTGGTCTCGACCACCACCAGCACCGTCGCACTGATGATGCTGGTGGCGTCGTTGCTGCAATGGTTGCTATCGTTGCAACTGGTCCCTGGCGTCAGCGGCGTAAACAGATCGCCGCCGCCGGAAACGTTGGCATAATTGGTCAGCGTGCCGTTGGCTGTGGCCGCCACGTTCACGCCGTAGGTCAGGCTGACGCTGGCGCCGACTGCCAGCGGTATGGTCGGCGTGAAGTCAAAGGCTACGTTCTGGCCGCTACTGGTCACATTGCTAATGCTGCCAGCGGTGCTGGTGACCGAGCCGGGCGCCAGGCTCATGCCGACCGGCAGCAAATCTTGTATATGAATCGCGCCACTGCTGGCGCCACCCTTCTGGTTGCTGATGGCGATGGTGTAATTGCCACTGGCGCCTGCGGAAAAACTGCCGAGATGGCTCTTGACCAGTTTCAGCGATGAAGCCGGTGCTGCGATCGCCGCGATATCAGTGCTGCAACGATTGGCGTCGCTGCAGGCCGCTCCTGGCGTCAGCGGCGACGTCGGATCGCCGCCACCGGAGACGCTGGCGTAGTTGGTCAGGCTGCCGCCGGTGCTCAGCGCCACACTGATGCCGTAGTTTACGCTCACAGAACCTTTGGGCGGAATCGGCGCGGCCGGCGTCAGATCAAAGCTGAGACTCTGGCCGCTGATGACAATATTGCCAATGCCGCCTGCGGCACTGGCAATGGAATTGGGTAGCAGGCTGAAGCCGGCTGGCAACAGATCGCTGAGGTGAATCGCGCCGTTGGTAGCAACATCGCCGCTATTGCTGATAGTAAGCGTGTAATTGCCGTTGGCGCCCGCCACAATATTGCCCGTGTGGCTCTTGACCAGCTTGAGCGCCGGCGCGTCGGTGATCGCCGTCGTGTCGCTGCTGCAATGCATGCTGTCGGTACAGCTCGTTCCCGGCGGCTGGCGGCCGGTGAAACTGTCGCCGCCGTTCATGCTGACATAGTTGGTGAGCGAGCCGACCGCCCCGGCCGCGACATTCACCGCATAGGTCAGGTTGACGACGCCGGTAGACGGAATCGGCGCCACCGGCGTGAAATCGAAATTGAGCAACTGGCCGCTGACGACAATGTTACTGACGCTGCCGTTGGCGCTGCTGATCGAGTTGGTTTGCAGGCTGATGCCAGCCGGCAGCAGATCGCTGATATGGATCGCGCCGCTGCTGGGCGCCAGACCGTCGTTGCTGATCGCCAGGTTATAGCTGCCGCTACCGCCGACGGTAAAGTTGCCGCTATGGGTTTTGGTAATCTTCAGGCTGGCGTTGGCAATCGGATTCACCACCGGATTACAGACGGTCGGATCGAGCAGCTCGGCCGGCGTTTCGTGCAGCGGATCTTGCGGCAGCCGGCAGTTGGCGTTGGGCGGGTTGAAATTGCAGGCCACGCTGTTGGACGGGCTGCAGCTGGACGAGGTTGGCGTGGTCGCCACATTCACCAGCGTTTCCGTCACCGGCGTATTGACCTTGACGTTCAGCATCAGGGTGATGAATTCGGAACGCTTGAGGATACGGCCGGACGTCGTCAGATCCCAAACCACCTTGTTGCCGCTCAAGACACCCGCCACGTCGCTGCCTGCGGTCGAGACGAAGGTAGTGCCGGCAGGCAGGACGTCGGCGACTTGCTGGACGTTGGTCGCCAGCACCAGCGGCAGATAGCCGGGGTTGGATAGCTTGATGATATACGTCAGGTTATCGCCCGCAAGAATCGCCTGCCCCTGCAGCGAGGTGCTGCCACCGGTTTTCACAACATCCTTGTTCAGCGCGGAAATCGGGTTGATGCCCAAGACCGTGAGAGTAGCGCTGGCCGGCTGGGCGTTGCTCACCCCTTGCGTAGTCTGGACTGCATTGACCGGAATCGTATTGATCTGATTGCCCTTGGCCGTACCAATCACATCGACCGTCACCACGCAGCTGTTGCCGAACGAGACGGTGGCGTTGGTGATATTGATGGTTTGCGCGCCAGCCGCTGCGGTCACCGCCGGCGCACCGCAATTGAGCTTGGTCACATTCGGTGCAAACGCCACCACCACGCCGGCCGGCAACGCATCACTCAAGCTGAGGCCTGTGAAATTTCCCGCCGCGGTGGAGTTGGGATTAATGATCTGCAAGGTCAAGGTGGAGAGCTCGCCGACGCCTGTGCCCTGGATATTGCTATCTATCTTGCCGTTGCCGTTTTCCTGGAACACCACAATCGGGTTGAATCCCTTCGATACCAGCGGCGCCTGCACATTGGCTTTGAAAGTCAGATTGGCGTCGACCGGCCGCACGTTGGTGGCGCTGGCGTCCGGATTGCCGCCGGCGTCGGTGGCGGTGACGGCATTCGCCAGGATGCTGTTGGTTGCGGTAGCGCCGGCCACTGCCAGCGGACTGGAGGGATCCGCCACCACATCGAAGGTGATCGTACACTGCGGCGCCGTGGTCGAAATGTTAAAGCCGAGCAACTGCGTCACTTTCAGGGTGAGCGTTTTGCCGCTGGTCTGGAAGCTGGGCGTGCCGCCAGCATTGTTGGTGCACGACACCGCGCCATTCAGCGGCGTGCTGAACATAAGGCCGCCCGGCAAAGTATCTACCGCCTGTACATTAAACCGCGTGGTTGCCGCCGGATTCTGGATCGTGATGGTGGCCTTGGTCACGCCATTCAACGGCAACGACGTCGGATTGAATGACTTGGCGGGAAAGAGCGGCGGTACACCGACCACCACCGCATTGGCGGTAGCGGTATGGCTACCTGCCGCGCAGGGACCGGCGCCGGTACAGGCAATCACTGTATTGCTCTGCGGCGTGCCGAGCGGCGGCGGCACAAAATTGCTGTCGGCTTTCAGGCGTACCTTGATGACGCAGTTGCCGGCCCCACCTTGCGCAATCAAGCCGTTGTTGAGCGTCATGGTCTGCGATCCCGCAGTTGCCGTGACCGTACCGCCGCAAGAATTACTCTGCAACGCAAAGACACGCAGATTCGGCGCCGTCGCCGACCAGTCGTCGGCAAAGAACAAGGGTTTCAGATCGGTATCGACGCCACCGACAGGGACGATTTTATTCAGCTGTATGGTCATGTCGATCAGGCCGCCTGTCACTGTGCCCGGCGCATGCCCCACCGGCAACGGTGCAGCTTGCGTCAACGCCGCTTCGGTCACCAGCTGTACATAATTTTTTCCGACGCTGATCAGGGTCGGCACCTGGCCCACGCCCGGGTTTTGCAAAATCACCGTAGCGCTGGCAGCGTTATGCACCAACGGCGCGCCATTCGCGACCATCGAATTGGCCGGGATGGTATTGGTAAACGGCTGGCCGTCGGCAGCGGCAGGAACGATCACCTTGGCCGTTACCGTACAGGTCTGGCCTGCGCCCAGGCTCGCATTCGCCAGCCGCACCGTATTGGCGGCCGGCGAACTTACCGCGCCACCGCTGCAAGTGGTGGAAAATCCCGGCGCGGTAGCGTACACCGTCATATTTCCCGGTAGTGCATCGCTCACACCGAGGCCGGTCCAGGCTGCGCCGGTATCGTTATAGATCGTCCAGGTCATCGAAAATGCCTGACCGACGAAAGCATTCACCAGCGAAAAGGATTTGGTCAGACGATCGGTCGGCTGCGGCGATACCGCCAGGGTGCCGGTGGTAGCGCCGGTATTTGCCAGCGGCGGCGTCACCTGGCCGTTGAGCGAAGTCAGGTCGCCGCCCCTGATCGTGTTTGACATGTTGACCGTGCTGGCAGCCGACGCCGAATCCCCCACCACTTGCATCGTCACGGTACAGGTGCCGCTAGCCGGAATGGTGGCGCCGGCGAGAGAAAACTGGTTCGCGCCCGGCGCCGCATTCAATGTACCGCCGCAAGTTGTGGTCGCACCGGCATTGGCAACCGTCATGCCGGCCGGAAAACTGTCATTCAGATTCGTATTGGTCAGCGGCAGGATATTCGTGTTGTTCAACGTGATCGTCATCTGCGAGGTCTGGCCGGAGACGATATTGTTCGGTACAAAAGTCTTGGCGCTGACTTGCGGCTGCGCCGTGTCATGCCGGATCACCGTGAGCGAGGCGCTGGCGGCTTGCGGAATCACCTCGCCGTCGGCCAACGGGCCGCCGGCCGGAATCGTATTGGTATAAATGCTGGAAGTGGTCGACACCACGTCCACCTGGAAGGTGCAGATATCGCCGAACTGGGCTGAGCCGCCATTCACGGTGACCAGGGTTGCCCCTGGCGTGGCGGCAAGCGTGGCGCCGCAGGCATTGACGATATCGGGATTGGCCGCCACGGTGACGCCGCCGGGCAGGTTGTCGGTCAGGTTGAAATTGGTGAGCGTTTTGCCTGGCGTCTGATTGGCAATGACGATGCTCAGATGACTGATGTTAAACGGTGCGCGATCCTGTATCTGGACCGGATTGAAGGATTTGTTGACGCCGGTGACCTGGGCCGATACCGCTGTACTCCATAAAAAACCGCTGACTGAAATCAGAATTACAAAGAAAAATGAACCACGCCTGAAGTGCGGTGCAATCATTGTTTTCCTCGGTACTTTTAGAATCCAGTCCGTTTTTCAACGGTTCTTATAGATATTTAATTTTCCGTTCGATAATTTTAGTTAACTTATATACCTGTAGCAACATAAATTAACAATCAACGTGGTAAAAATGTAATAACGGCTAACCGGCAACGCCTCGCATATCGATAAATCTCGGGAACCGTTGTCATAGTTGCTGCGTTATCATTGAACCATGCAGCCAACTTCCTCCCGTTACCTGAAACCCGATCAATGGGCCGTGGCTTTCATGCGCGCCGTGAACAGCTGGTGGTCGATGCTGCACCTGGTCGGCATCGCACTGGTGATGGGGTTTTCCCCTTCGACCTATCACCGCGCCAACCTCAGCACCACCTACAAGTACATCTACGCCAGCACCTGGCAGATCCTGCCCTGGTTCACCTTGCTGACGACCTTGCTGAGCATGGTGCTGATCCGGATCGTGATCATCACCGCTCTCAGCTACGGTCTGTCGCGCTATGCGCTGGAAATGGTGGTGCGGGTGCTGGTGCTGGAACTGATCCCGTTGTCCGCCGCGCTGTTCGTGGCGCTGCGTGCGGCGCTGGCGTTCAATACCGCGGGTTCGCCGCTGACCGCTGCGGTCGTCGCACAAAATTCGGCCGGGCTCGACGTCGCGCAGCTGCAACTGGACCTGGTGCCGCGCGTGATCGCCAGCGCTTTCTCGGTAGCGACCCTGGCCACGGTCAGCGGCGTGATTGTGCTGCTACTGGCCTATGTGAATGTATATGGCATGACGCCGTGGGGCTTGCTTGACTACACGCGCACCGTCGGCCGCGTCTTCGAGCCAGTGGTCACCATCGGTTTCGCGTTGAAAACGCTGCTGTTCGGGCTAGCGGTGGCGGTAATTCCAGTGGCGGCGATCCTGGAAGGCGCACGCCGCAATATCAATCTTTCCTCTACGCTGCAGCCGGGCGCAACACGGCTGCTGTTCGTGCTGGTCCTGATCGAAGTCGGGGCGCTGGCAGTGAAATACATTTAAGCAAAAAATCATGACTCCTGTCCCTGAATCCTCCGCTCCCGGCTCTCCTCCCCTGGCTCAGCCACCGGCCCACGTCGAATTCAAGGCCCTGCTGCTGCTGATCCTGATGTCTGCGCTGGTCTGCGGCTTTGTGCTGTATGTGATGTATGCGCGCGGCGTCTTCGAAAGTACCCAGCGGCTGGTGCTGATCTCCGACGATTCCGAGGGCGTGCTGGTCGGCATGGACCTGACTTTCTCCGGCTTTCCCATCGGCCGCGTGCAACGTATCGATCTGGGAGCAGACGGCAAGGCCCGCATCCTGATCGATGTGCCGCGCAAAGACGCCAACTGGCTGCGCACTTCCAGCGTGTTCACGCTGGAACGCGGGCTGGTCGGCGATACCCGGATTCGCGCCTTCAGCGGCGTGCTGGACGATCCGCTGCTGCCGCCGAACTCGGAGCGCACGGTGCTGCGCGGCGACACTGCGGCGGAAATCCCGCGGCTGGTGGCGACCGCCCGTGAATTGCTGGAAAACCTGCAAACCATCACCGCCGCCGACTCCAGCCTGAATACCAGCCTGGCCAACGTACAAGCCGTGACCGGCCGCCTGAACGGCCAATACGGCGTACTCGGCGGCGCACTGGGCGGCGATGAAAACGCCAAGAAAATCATCGCCACGCTAGACCGCGTCAATGCCTTGCTGAGCAAGGCCGACCAGCGCGTGTTCGGCCAGCCCGGCGGCAAGCCGGGCGTGATGGACGATGCGCAAGCCGCAATCGTGCAGCTCAACGGCGTGCTGAGCGATGCCCGCAGCAGCCTGAAGAAAGTCGACGCCGTGCTGGCGGAAGCGCAGGCAGTTGGCAGCAATGCCCGCATCGCCAGCAACGACTTGGGCGCATTGCGCGCCGAGGTCGACGCCAGCTTGCGCAAAGTGACGCAACTGGTGGATGAAATCAACCGCAAATGGCCTTTCGCCCGCAATACGGAGCTCAAACTGCCATGAAAAACTTTTCCATCTCCCTGCTCGGCCTCGGCCTGCTTGCTGCTACAGCAGCGCTCAGCGCCTGCAGCAGCAAGCCGCCGCAACCCGACTGGCAAGGCAACGCCTACAGCTCCTTGCAGAGTTTTTCCTCGGCTTACCTGACAGGCGACACCCGCGTCGCCGATGTGGAGTTTGCCCGCGCCCGCAATGCCGTCGCCAGCACAGGTAGGCCGGACCTGGTCGCGCGCGCCGAGCTGATGCGCTGCGCCACGCGCGTCGCCAGCCTGGAGTTCGACAACTGCGCCGGCTTTCAGCCGCTGGCGCAAGATGCCGACGCCGGCCAGCGCAGCTATGCCGCTTATCTGAACGGCCAATGGCAAGGCCTGGACGCCAGCCTGTTGCCGCCTCAGCACAAAACCGCGGTCAGTACCGGCCGGCTAGGCGATATCCAGGATCCGCTATCGCAATTGGTGGCGGCCGGCGCGCTATTGCAAAGCGGCCGCTTGACGCCGGCCGATATCGCGACCGCAACCGAAACCGCCTCGGCCCAGGGCTGGCGCCGCCCCTTGCTGGCGTGGCTCGGCGTACAGTCGCAACGGGCCAAGGCTGCGGGCGACGCCGCGGCCTTGGCACAACTGCAGCGGCGCATGGACCTGGTGGCCAAGCCAGCACCTTAGAGCGCTTATGGCGGCGGCGTCAGTTCAGCGCAGTTCGACGTAATCGGCTGGCCGGCAAACAGCTTCTGCACGAACGGTTTGGAGTCCGCCAACGACACAAGTACCGTGCTGTCGTGAGTCTGGCCCGCATAATAATGCTGCTCGATAGTGCTGCCGGCAGCACAAGCGTCTTTAGCGAACAGATACTGGACCACCGTCGGAATATCGGTATCCAGAGTGCCGGTGCCGACAAATACCGGCGCCGCAAACTTGACTGTCGGATAGTTGGAATATTGCAGGGTCTGGGTAGCCCAGGCGGTGACGTCGGCGCTGAACAAATCGGAAGTCACCAGCTTGTTCTGGTTGATGTAATCCTCGATCGGCCCCAGGCACTGGCTCGCCACTACCGCATAAAACGCCTTGCCCTTGGCGGTCAGGTGATCCGCCAGCAAGAAATTCGGGATCACTCTTTCTGCCGTGGCGTAACCCAGCCAGGCATAGGCTTCGAGCGTACCCAGTACGGAGGTGAAACCAGTGGTCGGAACCTGTGCCGTCAGCGCGTTCAGGTAGGCCAGCACGCTCTGCAGCTGATAAGGCACGCCGGTGGCGACCGTCCCCAGCAGCTTCAGCTCTGGCGCATAGGCCGGTGCATAAGCGGCAGTGGCAATCGCCCCTTGCGCGCCCTGCGACTGGCCGACAATCACCACCGAACTGGAGAGTTGCGGGAAATTCTTGATGGCAGCGCGGACGCTGTCCAGCACGCTATAGGCTTCGGCGCGCGAGTGCAGGTACGGATGCAGTCCGGGCGTACCCAGTCCCTGGTAATCGGTAGACACCACAGCATAGCCTTGCGCCAGCCAGGCATCCAGATAATCGACATCGCGCGGATCGCGCACGGTCCACGACGGCGCACAAATATCGGCGACGCCGACGGTGCCATGCGACCAAGCAATCACCGGCCAGCCGCCGGCCGGCGGCACGCCTTTCGGCAACTGCACGTCGCCGGAAACATAGTTGGCGGTCTTGCCGTCGTCGCCATCGGTCGAGCTGTACAAAATCCTTATACCTTGCGCAGCGTTGGGCAGCACCAACGGAGCAGGCAGCGGCTCCTGCTGCAGCAATACGCCAGGGGTATTCGGAATCGTCCCGTTCCATCGATAAAACGCCGAAACGCCGCCATCTGCGGTAAACGCCTGCGACTGCGGCGCCAGTTGGCCGTCACTGCCGCCGCCACAAGCGGCAAGCGTCAGGCTAAGTACGGCAGCGGCAAACACTGCTGATTTTCGGACCGGTTGAATAAATTGCATGAATTATCTCCTCATTTATTTTTTATGTATCCGCTCTGAATCCAACACGGATGTTTCCATTATGCATCACTATAGATGGAATGCCATTCCTGCAAGTCGTGCTAATTTTCAAACATTAATTAATAGATAAGCGTACTTCCTCAACACACCCGATCCGGAACGATAGTCAAACAGAAAGGCAGTGCGATGGAAAACATGAGTAATTTCGGGAAACCGCGAAACACCCTGAAGGCCGGTGCTTTTGTTTCAGCTATCGCACTACTGCTGGCCAGCGTCGCCTGCAGCGATAGCGCCCGGGCTGATTCGAAACCGGTCGCCGTGCCCCTGCCGGCGCTAGAGGCAGACCCGCTCCAGACATCGGTGTCCGGCCTGTCCTCGGGAGCGTTCATGGCGGTCCAGTACCAGGTAGCCTATTCGGCTTCGGTGATCGGCGCCGGCGTGGTAGCCGGCGGCCCTTACTACTGCGCCGCCGGCAACTTGCTGAACGCCAGTATCTGCATGGGACAAGTTCCCGGCGTTGCGCCAGACTCGGCGCTCATGCTGGCGGCCGCCAAGGATTTTGCTGCGCTCGGGCAGATCGATGCAGTCGGCAATCTGCGCAAACGCCGCATCTACCTGTTCAGCGGCACCAAGGATACCCTGGTGCTGCAGCCGGCCGTCGCCAGCGCCGTTGCCTTCTTCAAACAGGCCGGCGTGCCTGACGCCAGCCTGTTATATGTGAACCGGCTGCCAGCCGGCCATGCCCTGATTACGCCGTCGTTCGGCAACGACTGCGGCGCCAATGCTGCACCCTATATCAGTCACTGCACGGTCGACGGCCAAAATTATGACCAGCCGGGGGCCTTGTTGCAGCATATTTACGGCCAGTTGCAGCCGCCGGCAAAAAACCTGGGTGGGCAGATCATCGCCTTCAAGCAGAGTGAGTTCGCCGGCGCTGAAACCGGCATGGCGGATGAGGCCTTCGCCTATATCCCGCAAGCTTGCAGACAAGGAACCGCATGCCGGGTCCATGTCGCGTTCCACGGCTGTACGCAGTCGGCAAAGACGGTCGGCAACGATTTTTACCAAAAGACGAGTTATAACAGCTGGGCCGACAGTAACAATATCGTGGTCTTGTATCCTCAGGTAGACGCCTCGGTCGCGCCGTTCAATCCGCAGGGCTGCTGGGACTGGTGGGGTTATACCGGCGCAAACTATGCGCAGAAAGCCGGCTCGCAAATGGCGGCGGTGCGCGCGATGATCACCAGGCTGACATCAAAGCCATGAACCTGACAGCGGCCACAGCACCAGCAGCAGGAACGCAACGCCATCAACGCTGCGCCTCGTGCTGCAGCCAGTCGCAAAAATGCCTGATCAGCGGCTGCCCGGCCTGTTGCCGCGCCACTATCCACCAGTAGCTTCTGGCGCGTATCACCGGCGCCGCCAGTGGCGTCACCAGACGGCCGCTGGCGAGTTCATCGGTGATGAGCGGCAACGGCCCGAGCGCCACCCCCAGGCCGTCGATGGCAGCCTGCAAGGTCAGGTAAAAATGATCGAATGATTGTTTTTTGTTGCACAGGGCCGGCGCCACCTCGGCAGCGGCCAGCCATTTCGGCCAGGCGTCGGGGCGGGTATCTGAATGCAGCAAGGTATGCGCGGCGAGGTCGCCTGCGACCTGGATCGGCGCCCGCGCCAGCAGCGCCGGACTACATACCGGCAGTTCGCTCTCTTCCAGGAATTCTCCGTATTCGCAATTCGGCCAGTGACCGGGACCGCGGCGGATGGCGACGTCGAATTGCTCTCCCGCTCCACCCAACGGCTGTTGCGAAGTCGAGGTAGACAACTTCAGTTCCACTCCCGGATACAATCGCTGGAAACCGCTCAGGCGCGGCAGCAGCCAGCGCATGGCAAAAGTCGACAAAGCATTGATGTGCAGCACCCGCACCGTGCCGGATTCGCGCAGCAGCTTGGTGGCGGCAGCGATATTATCGAAAGCCGCCTGCACAGTAAGCAGGTAGCGGCGGCCGTCATCGGTCAGTTGCACTCTTTTGCCGATACGATGAAAGACTTGCATGCCGAGCCAGGTTTCGAGCGCCGCCACCTGGCGGCTGACCGCCCCGTGGGTCACATGCAGCTCTTCTCCCGCGGCCGAGAAGTTTTCAAAACGGGCTGCAGCTTCGAAAGCACGCAGTGCTTGCAGGGGAGGAAGTTGACGAGGCATGCTTGTGATTATAGATCACAAGCAGCTCGTAAAAAAGTCGATTTGTGCACACTTGGAATTTCTGTAACATGCGTCTATTGGACCGATACTCACTGGTGCTTCAGCCCTGACGGGAAATTTATCCGGAATCGGCTCACACCAGTCCTGGTACGCAACCTTGTGACAATTCCTAGGAAGCAGCATGACAACTTCGATAAAAACAGCAACCAACTCAAGCAAAGATATTTGGGATGCCCAACAATATATGCGCTTCGGCAATGAACGCCTGCGCCCTGCGCTCGATTTGCTGGCGTATGTTCCCGAACAAGAACCACAACTGGTAGTCGACCTCGGTTGCGGCACCGGCAACGTCTCGGCATTGCTGAAAGCCCGCTGGCCTGCCGCCGACGTGCTCGGCGTCGACAGTTCCGCCAACATGCTGGCGGCTGCCTCGGCCGCAGTGCCGGAATGCCGTTTCGCCCATGCCGATCTCAATCAATGGCGACCCGACGGTTTGCTGGATGTGATCTATTCGAATGTGACCTTGCAATGGCTGCCCGACCACCCGACCCTGCTGCCGCGTTTGCTGTCGCTCCTGCAACCAGGCGGCTGGCTGGCGCTGCAAATGCCGGCCATGCAGGATACGCCGCTACGGCAAGTACAAGTGGAACTGGCTAACTCGCCACAGTTTGCGCCGTATCTGGGCAAGGTAAAACAACAGCCGGGAATCCTGAGCGCGGAAGACTATTACGATCTGTTGCGCACCCGCAGTTCCATGCTGGATATCTGGGAAACCACTTATCTGCATACCCTGAGCGGCGAGGATGCGGTCGCCAACTGGGCCGCAGGCACCAGCTTGCGGCCTTACTTGGACGCCATGCCGGACGATCGGCGCGAAGATTTCCGTGCGGCGTATGCCGAGAAGATGCGCGCAGCCTATCCGCAACGCGAAAACGGCATCACGCTGCTGCCGTTCAAACGGCTGTTTATCGTCGCCCATGTTTAAGGGAACTTCGAATAGCCGCAACTGCGTCATTCCCGCGTTCGCGGAGATGACGCAGTTTTTAGAGGTGCCGTTAAGTGGCGCGGCAACCATATTTGCAACCGAACCTGACGCCCGGACTCAATACCTATAATGACTACAGAAACAACCCTCAGCGCCGCAGGCGCGGTCAGCGAAACCCCAACCACGCGCGAATTATTCGTCGGTTTCCTTTCACTCGGCCTGATCGGTTTCGGCGGCGTGCTGCCGCTAGCGCGGCGCATGATTGTCGAACAGCGCCGCTGGCTGGATCCCGAACAATTCACCGAGTTACTCGGGCTCTGCCAGTTTCTTCCTGGCGGCAATATCATCAATCTGGCGGTCGCGATCGGCTTGCAGTTTCGCGGCGTAGCCGGCGCACTGGCTTCATTGCTGGGTCTGATTGCGGCGCCTTCGGCGATCGTGATCTGCCTGGGCGTGATCTACCAGCATTTCCAGCATGACGCTCAGATACAGCATCTGTTTGCCGGCCTGGCGGCGGCGGCCTCCGGCCTGTTGATTTCGATGGGCTTGAAGATGCTGCTGCCACTATTGAGAAAGCCGGTGCCGCTGGTCATCGCCGGCCTGTTTTTCGTCGCCATCGCCCTGCTCCGGCTACCGTTGCTGCCGACCATGCTGGTGCTGGCGCCGCTCAGCGTGTTGTTGACCTGGAAACTGCCATCATGAGCGCCACATTAATTTCTCTTGCGGCGATTTTCAGCCAGTTGTCACTGCTGGCTTTCGGCGGCGGCAACACCATCCTGCCGGAAATGCAACGACAAGTAGTCGATATTCACCACTGGATGTCGGCGCAGAATTTCAGCGCCATGTTCGCCCTGGCGCAAGCCGCACCGGGACCGAACATGATGGTGGTGACGCTGGTCGGCTGGCACGTCGCCGGCTGGCAAGGTGTGCTGGTCACCACGCTGGCGAAATTCGGCCCCTCTTCATTGCTTACCGGCGTTGTGCTGCATCTGTGGCAGCGCTTCAAGGACAAACCCTGGCGCGCAATAGTGCAAGCCGGGCTGGTGCCGATGACGGTCGGACTGGTGGCGGCCAGCGCCGCGCTGATTACCGAAGCTTCGGCGCACACCTGGGGCCTGGCGCTGATCGCCGGCGCCTGTGCGCTGATCACACTCAAAAGCAAAGTGCATCCCTTGTGGGTGCTGGCGGCCGGAGCGTTGCTCGGCCTGAGCGGATTTGGCCAGTAAATTCGCAGGTCACAGGGTATAGTATGGGCGCATCACTCATGTTCACAATCGCCCACTATTTCCCTGACCGCACATGCATATTTCCGGCATCCATCACGTCGCCATCATCGCCTCCGACTACCAGCGCTCCAAACATTTTTATACCGAACTGCTGGGCCTGGCGATCGTCGCCGAGGCCTACCGCGAACAGCGCGATTCCTACAAGCTCGACTTGTGTACGCCGGACGGCGTGCAGATCGAGCTGTTTTCCTTTCCTTCGCCGCCACCGCGCGTGAGCCGGCCGGAAGCCTGCGGCTTGCGTCATCTGGCGTTCCGGGTGCCCGATCTTGACGCCGCGGCGGAAGAATTGCGTGATCACGAGATTGCCGTGGAAGACATCCGCATCGACGAATTCACAGGCAAGCGCTTCACGTTTTTCGCCGATCCCGACGGCTTGCCGCTAGAGCTGTATGAGCAATAGTTTTTTAACAACAACACCCGCCGCGCTGGCCCTATGCCAGCCCACCTGTTAGACTTGCGTCCCTTTTAAGCTGGCGACCCCCATGAAAACCACCTCGTTCTCCAACCTCCCGCTGGCGCCGGCGCTACTCAGCAACCTGGATAGCCTTGGCTACCACGAGATGACCACGATCCAGGCGCAGAGCCTGCCGGTAATCCTGGAGCGGCGCGACCTGATCGCCCAGGCCAAGACCGGCAGCGGCAAGACCGCCGCTTTCGGCATCGGCATCCTGCACAAACTCAATCCCAGCTATTTCGCGATCCAGGCGCTGGTGCTGTGCCCGACGCGCGAGCTGGCGGACCAGGTGGCCAAAGAGCTGCGCCGGCTGGCGCGCTTTGCCGACAACGTCAAGATCCTGACCTTGTGCGGCGGCACGCCGATGGGGCCGCAGATCGGCTCGCTGGAACACGGCGCACATATCATCGTCGGCACCCCTGGCCGTATCCGCGACCATATCGGCCGCGGCAGCATCAACCTGGGCACGGTGCAGACGCTGGTGCTGGATGAAGCCGACCGTATGGTCGACATGGGCTTTTACGAAGAAATCTCCGGCATCGTCAGCGCCTGCCCGGCACGCCGCCAGACCTTGCTGTTTTCTGCGACTTATCCGGACGATATCCGCAAAGCCAGCGCTGAGTTCCTGCGCGATGCGGTGGAAGTCAAAGTCGAAGCGCAGCATGATGAAGCCCGCATCGAACAACGTTTTTACGCCGTTTCCTACGAAGACCGCAATGCCGCCGTGGCGCAGTTGCTGAATCATTACAAGCCGGTCTCGACCATCGCCTTTTGCAATACCAAAATCCATTGCCGCGAACTGGCCGACGAATTGCGTGCGCAGGGCTTTAGCGCGCTGGCGCTGTATGGCGAACTGGAGCAGCGCGAGCGCGACGAAATCCTGGTCCGTTTCGCCAACCAGAGCTGCTCGGTGCTGGTGGCGACCGACGTCGCCGCCCGCGGCCTGGATATCCAGACCTTGGGTGCGGTGATCAATGTCGACGTTTCCAAGGACACCGAAGTCCACATCCATCGCATCGGCCGTACCGGCCGCGGCCAGGATCGCGGCTTGGCGCTGAGCCTGTGTGCGCCGAATGAAAAAAAATGGGTAAAGCTGATCGAGGACTACCAGCAAGGGCCGGTCAGCTGGTTCGACCTGGCAGACCTGGAGCCGGCCTATGGCGAACCATTGACCGCACCGATGCTGACTTTGTGCATCATGGGCGGCAAGAAGGACAAGCTGCGCCCGGGCGATTTGCTCGGCGCCCTGACCGGCGACGTGGGTCTCAGCAAGGAACAAGTCGGCAAGATCAGTGTCTTTGAATTCATCACCTATGTAGCGCTGGACCGCCGCATTGCAAAACAGGCATTCGGCAAGCTGAGCAGCGGCAATATCAAAGGCAAGAATTTCAAAATGCGGTTTATTTAAATTCAGACGCTGATGAACAGCGGTAATCCGGTCAAACCGGATAAATGATCACATCGGCAATTATTTTTTCGAATGTGCACTCTTTTCCCGCAGATGTCCACAGTCGTTAAAATGTGTTAAATTTCTATCTGGAAACTTTTTTGCGGACGCGGAAATCCGAGGCCCGTGTCACGCAACTGAAGCCAAAAAAGGCATCCGAATGCTAGCTGATGTGATGTTATAGCGCGGTTCAGCGAGTCAAGGCAGCACTACTATTCCCTGACAAAAACTGACCGCCTTGTAGCATGAGAAAAGACTTTCCTTCCATGAAAAACGCACATTTTTTACGGGAGTGCAGGTATGCTTGATTGGCAAGAGCAACAAATGCAGTCACTGCTGAGCGCGAAATCCGCGCCCATTCTTTTTAATTCGCTGTCAGGAATCGTCAAGCAACTTGGCTTCGATTTCTGTGCCTACGATATGCGCCTGCCTTGGCCCGTAGCCCAGCCCAAGGTCATCAACCTGAACAACTATCCCTCAAGCTGGCAGCAGCGCTACAGCCAAGAGCTTTACGAAAAGGTCGACCCTACCGTCAGCCATGGCAGGCAATCTTCCTTGCCGATGATCTGGTCTGACCAGAACGTCGCCAGCAACAGATCATTCTGGGAAGACGCCCATGCGCATGGCTTGCACGCCGGCTGGGCGCAGTCCCGCCACGACGCCAAGGGGATTTGCGGTTTGCTCAACCTGTCGCGCTCGGATGACCACGTCTCGCAAAAGGAATTGCGCGAAATTTCGCACCAGCTGTCTTGGCTGGTGGACGTTGCGCACGAAGGCCTGTCGTTGCTGCTGATCGAGAAACACATGCCTGAAGCCTCCACGCAACTGACCGCGCGGGAAATCGAAGTGCTGCGCTGGACGGCGGATGGAAAAACCTCGGGCGAGGTCAGCGAGATCATGAACATTTCCGACCGCACGGTGAATTTTCATATATCGAATACCTTGAAAAAACTCAACGCCACCAACAAGACAGCCGCTGCCATCAAGGCTGCCATGCTCGGTATCTTATAACCCTGGCGGCGCGCAACTGCGCCGGCTGTGGTGCCCCTGACACCAATCCGGCGTGGCCGGATTTTTTTTGCCTGCCGGTTTGCGCAAACGCCCCCCCCTGCATCGGTACCTGTAAACCTTTACAGTTACGCCTCCCCCGTAGACATCTCAAAATTAATTCATACACACTCATTAAGGACATCAGTGATGAAAGTTATTTCCGGGGCAGCCTCCGAGCTATCAAATGATCTATTTTCGAAAGTATGCAGTTATCGCCACAAAGTCTTCGTTGAAACGCTGGGCTGGGAGCTGGATACGAAAGAAGGCGTCGAATTGGACCAGTTTGATCATGCAGGCACCATCTATGTGGTAGCCCAGGATGAGGACGGCGAAGTGATCGGCTGCGGCCGTTTGCTGCCGACCAGCCAGCCGTATCTGCTAAGCGAGGTATTTCCGCAGTTGTTGAAAGGCGCCACGCCGCCATGCACGCCCGATATCTGGGAATTGTCGCGTTTTGCGGCCATGGATTTCAACAAGAAAAGCGACACCGCGCTGGACCAGGTGTCCTCATCGATCGCCGTCAAACTGCTGCAAGCGTCGATTGCCTGCGCTGCCCGGCTCGGCGCCAAGCGTCTGGTCACCGTCTCGCCGATAGGTATGGAGCGCTGGTTGCGCAGAGGCGGCTTTATTACGCAACGGATGGCGTCGCCGATGACGGTTGACGGCCATGCCTTGTTCGCTTGCCTGATCGAAGTCCAGAAAAGCCCCGTGCCCCTGTTCGGCGAACAGCCGTTTTTCAATAGCCAGCCAACCCTGCGCAAGCCGGAATATCCGCATTGGCAGAGCACGCGCAGTGCACAATCGGCCACCTCGGAGGCCTGATAGCGGGCGCCCCGCAGCAATTGACACATGGCGGAACCTTCCCTTATTGTGAATCACGACCGTCGGCAGCGGCGTCTGGCACATAAGGGAAATAACGATGAGTATCTGGGGCAAAACCAATTTATTGCGGGCGCGCGACGGCCATGAAGCCAAGGTGCTGCCGGTCGAACTGTTCTTTGACCTGGTGTATGTTTTCGCCGTCACCCAGCTATCCCACCATCTGCTGGAAAATCTCACCCCGCTAGGCGCCCTGCAAACCCTGGTGCTGTGGTTCGCCGTCTGGCTGGTCTGGCAATATACCTGCTGGGTGACCAACTGGTTCGATCCCGAGACGCTGCCGATCCGTTTGCTGCTGTTCGCCATCATGCTGGCCGGCCTGGTGATGTCGGCGGTGTTGCCGGATGCCTTCGGCGAGCGCGGCATGATCTTTGCGGTTTGCTACGTCGCCATGCAGGTCGGCCGCACGCTGTTTGTAGTGCTGCACCTGGGCCGCCGCCACGCCCTCAGCAAGAATTTCCAGCGCATGCTGGGCTGGCTCTGCATTTCAGGTGCGCTATGGATTGCCGGCGGTTTGTCCGGCGGGGAATACCGGCTGCTGTTCTGGATCACTGCGGTGGCCTGCGAATACCTGTCGCCGATGATCGGTCTGTGGCTGCCCGGAATGGGCCGCTCCAACACCCAGGAATGGACCATCGAAGGCGGCCACATGGCTGAGCGCTGCCAATTGTTCGTGATCGTCGCGCTGGGCGAATCGATCCTGGTCACCGGCGCCACCATCGGCCATATGGCCAGCTGGGATGCGCCGACCTTGATCGCCTTCCTGGTGGCCTTCGTCGGCAGCCTGACAATGTGGTGGATCTACTTCGACACCAGCAGCCAGGCCGGCACCGAAGCCATCGTCACTTCCAGCGATCCGGGCCGGATCGGCGCCTATTTTCACTATACCCACGTAATCATCGTCGCCGGCGTGATCATCACTGCGGTTGGCGACGAGTTGGCGATGGCCCATCCGGCGGGCCACATCGATACCAAGTCGCTGGCGGTGCTGATCGGCGGCCCCATGACTTACCTGCTTGGCAACGGCATCTACAAGGCCGTGGTTTATCGCTGGTTCCCGTTCTCCCACGTGATCGGCCTGGCGGCGCTGGCGGTCCTGGTGCCGTTCGCCTATCTTACCGACCAGTTGATGGTTGCCGGCCTGACCACGGTGATCCTGATCGTCACGGCGATCCAGGAAAGCGTCTCGCGCCGCAAGGGCAGTCATGGCGCCCCACAACACGTGGAATAAGCCCAACTAGGCCGGGCTGACTTGCGCCTGGCCGACGCTGCGCAAACGAGCGACGTCGCGTGCCGGTGGCGCGCCGAACATGCGGTTGTATTCACGGCTGAACTGCGACGGACTTTCATAGCCGACCAGATGGCCGGCAGTGGCGGCGTCGCCAACCTCGCTGAACAGCAGCCGGCGCGCCTCATGCAACCGCAGCTGTTTCTGGTATTGCAAAGGGGTCATCGCCGTCACCGCCTTGAAATGATGATGCAGCGACGATGAGCTCATGTTCGCCTCGCGCGCCAGGCTTTCGATGCGCAGCGGCAGCCGGTAGTCGCGCTTGATCAATTCGATGGCCTTGACCACGTGCTGCGCCTGACTGTCGTTCATCGCAATCTGCTGCAACATGCCGCCCTGCTCGTCCTGCAGCAAGCGATACAGGATTTCCCGCATCGCCAGCGGCGCCAGCACCGCAATGTCTTGCGGCTCGGCCAGCAAGCGCATCATGCGCAGCATCGCATCCAGCAAGCTGGAATTCGCCTCGCTGACAAACATGCCACGCGCCGGCGCTTCGGTCTTTCTCGGGCCCAGCTCTCCTGCCATGATCATGTCGCCGATATCTCGCGGATCAAGATCCAGCCGTATGCACAAGTAAGGCAGCTCGGGCGTGGCTTGCGTCACATGTCCCATCACCGGCAAATCGACCGACACCACCAGATATTGCGCGGAATTGTATATGTAGACCTCTTCGCCCAGCAGCACGCGCTTCTGGCCCTGGGCGATGATGCACAAGGCCGGCTTGTGCAAGGCATGGTTAGGCAAGGTCGGCTGCGACAGCCGCACCACATTGAGGGGCGCGATCGCTGTCTGGTGCACGCCGTCGGTGACGGCGTATTGCGCAATCAGCCGCGCCAGTTCGATTTGCTGCAGCGAGACTGCCTGCGCCTGTGCCTGATCAATTGCTGTATCCGGTATAGCTGGTGAATCGCTCATTTTC
The DNA here is from genome assembly GCF_039923675.1 of Collimonas sp. GTDB lineage: Bacteria > Pseudomonadota > Gammaproteobacteria > Burkholderiales > Burkholderiaceae_D > Collimonas. The sequence continues at coordinate 259,298 of NZ_JBDTCG010000056.1, read as the reverse complement.
TGCCTTTCGCAACATTTAACCGAGTCTACTATTTTTCGCTCAAAGGCGGAGCCGCCGGACCATAGGTTTGGAGGATCGTGCAAGAAGTTGCGGGGATCCGGCTATCCGCGGCAGGCCGCAGCGGCCTACAGTGGCAACCATGCTTGGCGCTTCTTGCCGGGATCTTACTCAAGGAGTTGTCATGTCTGGAATCAAAGATAAAGTTGTCATCATCACCGGCGCCAGCAGCGGCATCGGCGAAGCCACGGCGCGGGTGCTGGCGGCGCACGGGGCCCGCGTGGTGCTGGGTGCGCGTCGCACCGATCGCCTGGAAATCCTGGCGGCAGCTATCCGCGCCGAGGGTGGCTCGGCGATTTACCAGGCCCTGGACGTCACCCGGCGCAGCCAGCTTGAAGATATCGTAGCGCTGGCCAAAAGCCGCTTCGGCCAGGTCGATGTGATTGTAAATAACGCCGGCGTCATGCCGCTGTCGATGCTAGACCAGCTGAAAGTCGACGAATGGGACCGTATGGTGGATGTCAATATCAAGGGCGCTCTGTACGGGATTGCCGCTTGTTTACCGGTAATGCAGGCCCAAGGCAATGGCCAGATTATCAACGTGGCGTCGATCGGCGGCCATCGCGTGTCGCCCAGCGCTGCGGTCTATTGCGCCACCAAATTTGCGGTGCGGGCGATTTCCGACGGCTTGCGGCAGGAACTCACGAATATCCGGGTGACGGTCATCTCCCCGGGCGTCACCGAATCCGAGCTGGCGGACAGCATTAGCGATCCGGCCGCCAAGCTGAACATGGAAAATTGGCGCAAGATCGCGATTTCTGCCGAGTCGGTAGCCCGCACCATCCTGTTTGCCATCGAACAGCCGAAAGACGTCGATATCAGCGAGATCATCGTGCGCCCTACCGCCAGTCCGCATTAAGAAGGTACGGCCGGATCAGATCCGGCCTTCCCACGGCACGTATTTGCGCTGCAGCCAGCGCAGCCCGTATTCGAAGGTCGACGCTATCAAGGCAATCACCAGGATGCCCATGATGACTACATCGGTCACCAGGAATTGTGCCGCCGACTGGATCATGAATCCCAGCCCGCGGGTCGCGGCGATCAGCTCCGCCGCCACCAAGGTCGACCAGCCGACGCCCAAGCCTATCCGGATCCCGGTCAGGACGTCGGGCACGGCCGATGGCAAGATCACGAAACGAATCAGTTGCCAGCGCCTGGCGCCCAGCGTCTGCGCCGCCCGCAAGCGGTTTTGATCGACGCGGCGGACACCATGCAAGGTGGTGATCGCCAGCGGCGCAAAGATCGCCAGGTAGATCAAAAGCACTTTGGACAGCTCGCCGATGCCAAACCAGATCACGATCAGCGGCAGGTACGCCAATGGTGGAATCGGCCGGTAAAACTCGATCAACGGATCGAACACCGCCCGCGCACGATGGTTCAGGCCGATCAGGATGCCGACCGGGACCGCGCTGCTAATCGCTAGCAGTAGCGCCGCAAAGACGCGGGCGACGCTGGTCGCGGCGTGCTGCCATAGTGTGGCGTCGACAAAGCCGTCAAGCGCCACGGTCTTGAATTTTTGCGCCACCGCCAGCGGCGACGGCAGGAACAGCGGCGGCACCAGCGCCAGCGCGCTGACCAGCCACCACAATCCCAGCAAACCCAGCACCGTCAACAACGTGATGCCGCGATCGGAAAGGACAAACCCGGCCTTGGGCCTGGCTATCCGCGGCGTGCCGCTGCGGCCTTGCCAGGCAGCCGGATACGGCGCCAGCAATTGCGCCACCGGATCGTGCGGCAATTCCAGCGGCGCCAGGGTAACGGATAACTCGCTCATGATCAGGCTCCTTCCAATACGGCATCGGCTTGCGGATGCAACAGCTGGCTCAGGATTTCTTCACGCAAGCCGACAAACTTCGGATCGGACTTGATGCTGCGGGCCGGCTCGCCTGCCACGAAGCGTGCGCCGAATTCCAGCCGGCGTATGCTCTCTACCTGTCCCGGCCGGGCCCGCAGCAAGACCAGGTCGGTCGCCAGGAACAGGGCTTCCTCGACGCTATGGGTAATCATGAAGATGCCTTTGCCGCTGGCTTTCCAGACTTGCAACAGGTGCTCTTGCATCTGCTCGCGCGTCAATGCATCCAAAGCGCCTAGCGGCTCATCCAGCAACAGAAAGCGCGGATCGACCGCCAAGGCACGCGCCAGGCTGACGCGCTGGCGCATGCCGCCCGAGAGCTCCCAGATGGCGGCGTCGGCATAATCCTGCAATCCGGTCAGCGCCAGATATTCGCGGGCTTTGGCCTGGCGCTGCTGCGGCGACTGTCCGGCCAGGCGCAGTCCGAAGGCAACGTTTTCCTGCACCGTCTGCCAGGGCAGCAAGGTATCGCTCTGGAATACCACGCCGCGCTCGGCGCCGGGGCCGGTAATCGGCTGGTTGTCGATGCTGGCGCTGCCCGAAGTCGGCTTCAGGAAGCCGGCAATCAGGTTGAGCAAGGTGGTTTTGCCGCAGCCGGATTCGCCGATCACCACGGCGAAGCGGCCATCGTGCAAATCAAGCGACAGGTCGCGCAGCACTTCCACCGGCCGCGCGCTCGCCGGATAGGTCACGCTGACCGATTGCAAACGGATCATGTCGCGTCCTTACTGCAGCGCAGCCTGTTTGGCGAACGCCGGGTTCACATACGGCTGGTAGTCCGGCAACACGCGTTCGATTTTTTTCTGCTCTTGCAGGAAGCCGGACGTGGCGGCCAGCGCCTTGACTGTGGGGCCGCTGAGCAGTTGAGCCTGCTCCGCCAGGGTCGGAAAACCGCTGCCGGCCAGCAGTTCGGCGATATCGCTCTGCTTGGCGGCCGTGAGGCGTGAAATTTTCTCGAATTGCGGCGAACCGGCTTTCCACTCAGCGCCATGGGCGCGGTAATCGGCATAGGCTTTGCCGGTGACCTTGACGAATGCGGTCACGAAGTCGGGATGCTGTTGCGCAAAATCCTTGCGCACGATCCAGGCATCGAAGGTCGGCGAGCCCCACTTGGCGACTTCGGCCGAATTGGCCAGGACTTTACCGCTCTCCTTGACCTTGCCCAGCGCCGGGTCCCAGACATAGGCGGCATCAATGTCGCCACGTTGCCATGCAGCGGCGATTTCTTGCGGCCGCAGATTCAGTATCTGTACTTTGGACGGTGGGATGCCCCAGTGCTTGAGCGCGGCCAGCAGACTGTAGTGAGTGGTCGATACGAACGGCACCGCGATCTTTTTACCGATCAGGTCCTGCGCAGTCGCTATACCGCTGCCATTACGCACTACCAGTGCTTCCGCCTGGCCGATCTGGGCCGCCACCAGGATGGTTTCAATCGGCAATTCGCGCGTAGCTGCCGCCGCCAGCGGGCTGCTGCCGACATAACCGATCTGGATATCGCCGGATGCCACTGCGGTGATCACATCAGCGCCGCTATCGAATTTCTTCCAGTTGATTTTCCAGCCGCTGGCCTTTTCATAGGCGCCATCGGCTTGTGCAATTTTGGCCGGTTCCACCACTGTTTGATAGGCGATATTGACTTCTTGGGCCGCCGCCAAGGCTTGGCCGGCGAAACCGGCGATGACGGTAGCGGCTGCCAGAACTGGCAAGCGTTTCAGAATATTGGCAATCATGCATTCCCTCGGTGATTGAATTATTAACATGGCCTTTACAAAGCTGTTATGAAAGCTGTTGCGGCTCTGTGGTCCAAGTTAAACGATTCAACCGTTTTTCAAAACGAAGGATTTCGGACATACTTAGTTGGTTTCTGCCGGGCTGGATGTGCATCGGCCGGCAGTGACAAACGCCATTGCGGGAGCAATTTATGGGCTGACTGTTCAGCAGCAGAGCCTATATGCGGAGGATGTTTCCAGTCGTGACCGTCAAATCAAAAAAGATATTAAACTATCTTTAATTAAAATTAAGATATTAAACTATCTTTTTTATTAAAAGATACTATACTATCTATAATCAATTAAAAGATAGTTTACCAACCATCATGAAAACCCTCGGCGAGCTTTCATCCCTCCTGCGTCAGGCCAAAGACAGACTGGCGCTGCCCGTTGTCTCCATGAGCCGTGAAAGCGGACTGACGGCCGTCACCATACGCGGCGTTCTGGCGGGCAAAAGCGATCCGCGTCTCAGCACATTGATGACTATTGCCGAGCAGCTGGGACTGGAAGTGATGCTACTGCCGAAAGCCATGGCGGCATCGATAGCCGCCAAGCCGCCTGCCGAAGAAGAAATCCAAAGCCTGGTCGCAGCGGCGCTGGCGCGGCAAGGAGACAAGCCATGAACCTGAGCGCGCTGGATATTTTTATAGGCGATCGTCAGGTTGGCATCCTTTTTCAATATGGCGACATGGTGCGCTTCCAGGTCGACTCCGCTTACGCGCAAGACCCGCAACGTCCCACGCTGTCGCTCTCGATGCGCGCCGCCACGCCGCAACAGGATATGGCGTTACTGCTGAATCCTCTGGCCGCAATTTTCAATTCCCCCGGCCAGATGCGTTTGCCGGCTTTCTTCCAGAATCTGCTGCCGGAAGGCATATTGCGCAAGCAAATCGCACTGGAACGGCATTGCGCGGAAGACGATCATTTTGAACTGCTGGCAGCCTGCGGCCGTGACCTTCCGGGCGCAGTGCGGGCGACCCCGACCAGACTGACGCGCGCCGCCATGACGCAGTTGGTGACGCAAGACAAGGAAGCGATCGAGGAAAGCGTGATAGCGGCGCCGCTGGTCGATGGCGTCTCGATTTCCGGCATGCAGCCGAAGCTGGCCCTGATCCTGGAGGGCGGCCGCTATGTCAGCCGGACTCGTCATAAGGATGCGCATATCATCGGCAAGTTGCCGACCACGCAATACGATCATCTGCCCGAAGTCGAACACTTGTCGCTACAACTGGCGCGGGCCGCCGGTGTGACGGTGTGCGACGCCAGCCTGCAGCCATTGGCGGCGATCATGGCCGGACATCCCTATGCGGCACAAGAAAGCCAGCAATTCCTTGCCGTCCAGCGTTTCGACCGTGATCAGCCGGGCCGGCTGCATGTAGAGGATTTTTGCCAGATCCTCGGGGTCGATCCGGACCAGAAATATACCGGCGCCACTTATGCCGATATGGCGCTGGTCATGCAAGCAGTACCCGGTCTTGGCGAAACGGCATGCCATGAACTGCTACGTCGCATCACCGTCAATGAACTGATCGGCAATTACGATGCCCACCTGAAAAACTTCGGCATCCGCTATCTGGCGGACGGCCGGATCGAATTCTCGCCGGCCTACGATGTGGTGGCTTACAGCGTCTACCTTAACGGCAGCGGCCATGCGCTCAAGTTTGCCGAAGGCCAGACCAAACGCTCCTTCCTGTCTCCGCAAACCCTGCGCGCCTTCGCCAATCACAGTGGCATGCTGGAACCGCCGCTGCGCCAGGTGATTTCCGATGTCTGCAAGAAAGCCATGCAAACCTGGCCTGCGCTGATCGCCGCCAGCCAGCTGTTGCCGCATCAAAAAGCCCGGCTAACCGACTACTTCACGGGACGCGACATCATTGCAGGCTTGCGCAAGCGGCAAGCAAGGCTATCCATGATAGTAGACCGGAACAGCGCAGCGTCATCCGAGGCAGATTCTTCGGAACACGAGCGCCAGCCAGTTGTCAAAATCCGCTAATATCAAATCCCTTTTACTTTTTCCACGCTCAAGGACAAGCAATGCCCGCAACTGCAGATCTAGCCCAACCAGGAATTCTCCAGGCACTCCCGCCCCTTGGCCGTTCGCTCACATTTCGGCTCACCGGCGCCGATCCGCGGGCGGCGCTGGCGCGGCTGCGCGACACATTCGAAGCAGACTGGGGCATTGTCGGCCTGGGCTTGCCCTTGATCCAGGCCTTGGACCAGCATGTCGCCGGCTTGCGCTCTTTCCCCGCACTTGAAGGCAGCGGCTGCAGCGCGCCGTCGACCCAGCAGGCGTTGTGGATTTTATTGCGCGGCGATGAGCGCAGCACGCTGTTCGAGCGCACCACGCAACTGGTGGCTTTGTTGGCGGATGCTTTGGTGCTGGATGATGCGCTGGACACTTTCCGCTATCGCGACAACCGTGACCTGACCGGCTACGAAGACGGCACGGAAAACCCCAAGGAAAGCGCCGCGGTAGATGCGGCATTGGTGGCGGAAGGTGGCGGCCGCCAGGGCTCCAGTTACGTAGCCGTACAGCGCTGGATCCACGACTTGCAGCGCTTCCGCGCCTTCCCGGCGGCGCAGCGTGACGCCACTATCGGCCGCCAGATCAGCGACAATGAAGAAATCGAAGACGCTCCAGAATCGGCCCACGTCAAGCGCACCGCGCAGGAGAGTTTTACGCCGGAGGCTTACATGGTGCGCCACTCCATGCCTTGGGATAACGGCCTGCTGCAAGGCACCGAGTTCATCGCTTTCGGCGAGTCCAGCGATCGTTTCGAAAATGTCTTGCGCCGCATGCTGGGCCATGAAGACGACATCGTCGATGCCCTGTTCAGCTTCTCGCGGCCGGTTACCGGCGGCTATTACTGGTGCCCGCCGCGTCAGGGCGACCGCCTGGACTTGCGAAGCATTGACATCTAAGTCCATATGGACACCATCCAGCTCTCGCTACCGGCAGCGCGCGCCCTGCAGCTGGCAGCGCAAGGCTTGCTGAAGCCGCCGCGCAAGAAAGCAGTCAAACAAGACGTGCTGGCGGCCATCCGCCAGATGGGGGTTCTGCAAATCGACACCATCCACGTGGTGGCGCGCAGCCCTTATCTGGTGCTGTGGAGCCGGCTCGGCAGCTATCCGCAGAGCTGGCTGGAGGAATTACTGGAAGAACGGCAGTTGTTCGAATATTGGGCGCACGAAGCCAGTTTCCTGCCGATCGAGGACTACGGCTTGTTCCGGCACCGCATGATTGATCCCGGCTCCATGGGCTGGAAGTATTCGGCCAAATGGATGCAAGAGCATCGCGCCACCATTGAAAAACTGCTGGAACATATCCGCGATAACGGGCCGGTGCGCTCGGCAGACTTCAAGCGCACCGACGGCAAAGGCGGTGGCTGGTGGGAATGGAAACCGGAGAAACGTTCGCTCGAAGTCCTGTTCACCGACGGCCGGCTGATGATCGCCAAGCGCCACAACTTTCATCGGATCTACGATCTTGCCGAACGCATTCTGCCCGATTGGGACGATGCCCGCATGCCATCCAACGACGCCACCCAGCGCACCCTGCTGCTCAAGGCGGTGCAGGCATTGGGTCTGGCCAAAGCCAGCTGGATGGGGGATTATTTTCGCACCGCCAAGAGTCGCCCCAGTCCCGATCCGGAAACCCTGGTGGCCGATGGCAGCCTGCTGAGGGCCAGCGTGGAAGGCTGGCAGCAGCCGGTGTATATTCATCCGGACCATCAAGAACTGGCGCTGGCCGCCGCCGCGGGTTTGCTGAAGCCGACCACCACCAGCCTGCTCTCACCGTTCGACCCTCTGGTGTGGGACCGCAAGCGCGCGCTGGAACTGTTCAATTTCGATTACCGGCTGGAATGCTATACGCCGGAGGCCAGGCGCAGCTATGGTTATTTCACGCTGCCGATCCTGCATCGCGGTGCGCTAGTCGGCCGGCTGGATGCCAAAGCGCACCGTAGCGAAGGCGTGTTCGAGGTCAAGGCGCTGTACCTGGAGGCGGCTACCCGCCAGACCCAGAGGCTGGCTACAGAACTGGCGGCAACCCTGCAGCGTTGCGCCGACTGGCATGGCACACCCCAGGTGGTGGTTAACACATGCACGCCGCGCGCATTTCGCAACATGCTGAAAGCCGCGCTGGCCTGACCTGCATTCTTCATTGCTAGCCGGTGTTAAGCAGGCTTCTATCGCTACCCAGGCCGAAGGCCTGGGGCCGGCCGATACCGTAGCCCTGGGCAAAATCGACGCCGATTTCAGTCAGCGTGCCGATAATCCGCTCATTGACGGCGAATTCGGCAATCGTCTGCTTGCCCATCAGATGGCCGATCTTGTTGATGGCTTCCACCATGGCGTAATCGGTCGGACTGTTCAGCATGTCTTTCACGAAACCACCGTCGATCTTGATGAAATCTACCGGCAGGTTTTTCAGATAGGCAAATGACGACATGCCGGCGCCGAAATCATCCAGCGCGAAGCGATAACCGACGCTTCTGAGTTCCTGGATAAAGTGCGCTGCCTTGGCGAAATTGGCGATGGCGCTGGTTTCGGTGATTTCAAAACAGATGATTTCCGGCGCGATGCCGAATTTGACATGCTGCTCTTGCACGAAATGCAGGAAGTTGTTGTCGCCTATGCTGGTGCCGGAGAGATTGATGGCGCAAGTCTGTATATCGAGCCCCTGTCCTTGCCTTTTCATCTTCGCCAGCGTGGCGAACACGGTGGAGACAACCCAGCGGTCGATGGCTGGCATCAGGTTGTAACGCTCTGCCGCAGGAATGAAGACCATCGGCAGCACCAGGTTGTCGTCCTTGTCCAGCATTCGCAGCAAAATCTCGAAATGTACGCCACGGCTGGGCTTTTGCCCCAGCGCCACGATTTCTTGCGAGAACAGGCAGAACCGTTCATGCGTGAGGGCTTCGTTGATGCGGGTAATCCACTCCATCTCGCCATGCCGGATCGACAGTTCACTATCGTCCAGGCGATATTCGTGCACCCGGTTGCGGCCCTTCTCTTTGGCCAGGTAACAGGCGGCGTCGACCGCGCTCATGATCTGGCCCAGCGTATGCATTTCACCGGCCAGGTTGATCAGGCCGATGCTGACACCGATGGAAAACGGCTTGTTAGCCCAGATGAACTGAAAATCGGCCACCGCCTGCCGCAATCCCTCGGCGATCCGCAGCGAATGTTCGACCGGGCAATTTTCCAGCAACACGCCGAATTCGTCGCCGCCCAAGCGGGCGATGGTATCGGTATCGCGCAGGCGCTGCTTCAGCAACACGCTGACCTGCCGGATCAATTCGTCGCCAGCGGCATGGCCGCAAGTATCGTTGACCACCTTGAACTGGTCCAGGTCCAGATACAGCACCGCATGTTGGCGTTGCTGATCGCGCGAGGTGATCATCGCCACCGTCAGGCGCCGCTCGAACTCACGGCGGTTGATCAGGCCGGTCAGCTCGTCGTGACTGGCCTGGTAGGACAGCTGCGCGGCATATTCCCGATCCTTGCTGACGTCGTGCAACACCAGCACGGTGCCGATGGTCTCGCCGCTGAGATTGCGGATCGGCTCGGCCGACAAGTTGACCGCTACCTCACTGCCATCGTCGCAGACCAGCAGCAGGTTGGAAGCGTTATCGATCGGCATGCTGTTATCGAGAATCTGGTGAATCAGGTCTGGCACCCGGTTGCCGGAAGCTTCGCCCACCACATTCAGGATTTTCTCCAGCGGCAAGCCGCGCGCCGAGGCCAGGGTCCACCGGGTGAGTATTTCAGCGGTAGGGTTGAGATATTCGACCAGACCGTCGGTGCTCAGCGTAATCACCGCCTCACCGATCGATTCCAGCGTGACCTGGGCCCGTTCTTTCGCGGCATACAACTGCTCTTCGGCGCGTTTACGGGCTGTAATGTCGGTAAACGAGCCGGCCATGCGCACCGGCTTGCCGGCCGAATTGCTGGTGGACTGCGCGCAGGAGCGCACCCAGCGCAGTTCGCCCGAGCGGGTGACCACGCGGAATTCGATGTCGCACGGTGAGTTATCGTGCAGATGCGAAGTCAGCTTGGCGCGCACCGCGTCCAGGTCCGAGGGGTAGATGCAGTTGAGGAATTGCAGCGGCGTCGGCTCGTCGTCTTCCAGGGTATAGCCCAGCAATTCCTTCAGGCGCGGCGAATAATAAATATTATCGGCCTGGATATCCCAGTCCCACAAGCCGTCGTTACTGCCCAGCATAGCCAGTTGCAGCCGTTCCTCGCTGATCTTCAGCGCCTCTTCGAACTGATCGCTCTTGATCAGGATAAAGCGTGAAATCCAGCTGCCGAAAATCATCAGCGCGATGGCGATCGCCAGCGTCGCGAACAATAACAGGCGCTGGACGCTGCGCGACGATTCGCCCAGGCTGGCGGAAAAGCGCAACTCCAATGGCGTAAGCTGGGCGTCGATCTCGCGGATGCGGGCGACGCTGGCGATCATCGCCAGCGGGTCTGGATTACCGGCGCTGATCGCCGCATGCAGGCGGCTTGCCTCGGAATTCAGTTGCGCGATCAGGCCATCGCCGATCTTCCAGTTGACCAGAGGCTCTCTCAGCAGGCTGAAATTCTTGAAATTGCGATACAGGCTGATGATGCCGTCGATATCGTCAGGGTGATTTCCGCCTGCCAGGAAGCCCTGGCGCACCACCTCTATATCCGGATTGGACTTGTCCAGTTCGTCGCGGGCGCGCTGATCGCCCATCGGCACCGCCAGCGCCTTCCGTACCTTCTGGTAGTCGGCGTCGGCTTGCGTGACGGCATACTGGTTCAGATGAAATACCGCTTCCTTCTGCGCCTTCGACCAGAGGCTCTCGCCGCCGACAAAAGCCCGTACCGAAGACAGGATACTCATGCTGAACGCCAGTAGTCCCACCATCAAGGCGACGATCGCCAGGAAAGGCAAAACCACCTTGATCCAGCGCATGCTGCCATCCAATGTCCAAAATTTCTTCAATCGCTGCATCACAAGACCTCGCTGTAACAGTTATACCGTCAGAAAGCTTTAGCGGAATTGGAGATAGTGCAAAAAAAGAAACTACTTGAAACCTTGGTACGAATACCCCATCATACGACCAATAGTTTCCGATTAGCAAGTTCAACATACGCTATCGCGAAATGCTTCGGATATCCGGCGGATTCCTTATATAACGACTGTAAAAACGACTGTAAAAACGGCTATGAAACGAGCGTAAAACGCTGCTGGTAAAAACCTTATGGCTAGCGCAAAATTGTCTGAACGTTACCTACATGCTCCGTGCTAACATCGACGGTTTGCCATCTTTCACCTGATTTTCTCCATGACCCAGTCTTTGCTCGTCGATAGTGTGGCCGCCAACAGCTTTTCTACTCACCCCGACATCTTGCACGGGGCTGTGCAAGCCGAACTGATACGCGATGAAGTGCTGGCCGACCTGCTGGAAGCTACTGCCGCGCGCCTGCCGCAGCAGACCGCCTTGATATTCGGCGAACGCAAGCTGACTTATCAGGAACTTGACCAGCGCGCCAGCCTCGTGGCTTCCGCCCTGATCAGCGCCGGGGTTGTCCCCGGCCAGATCGTCGGGCTCTGGCTGCCGCGCGGCATCGACCTGTTGATCATGCAAGCCGGCATCGCCAAGGCTGGCGCCGCCTGGCTGCCGCTGGATGCCGATACCCCGGTTGAACGCATCGCCGTTTGCCTGGAAGACGCCAATTCGCCGGGGATCGTCAGTTGCGAACAGTTCGCGCCGCGCCTGGAAAATCTCAATTGCACCGTATGGACCGCCGAGCGCCTGCTGGTGCCTTCCGTCGCACCGCTGTTGCGCCGTCAAGGCGTACAGCGTAGCGATCCGGCGTATGTGATCTATACCTCGGGATCAACCGGCAAGCCGAAAGGCATCGCCATCACCCAGGGCGCCATCTGCCATTTCCTGCGCAGCGAGAATTCGGTGCTGGGCGTCAGCGACCGCGATCGCGTCTACCAGGGATTTTCAGTGGCCTTCGACATGTCGTTCGAAGAGATCTGGATCAGCTATCTGGTCGGAGCAACACTCTGGATAGCGCCGAAAGAGGTGGCCTCCGACCCTGAAGCTCTGCCGTTGGCGCTGGCCGCCAACGGCGTCACCGTATTGCATGCGGTGCCTACCTTGCTGGCCTTGTTCAACCAGGACGTGCCGAGCCTTCGCATCATCAACCTGGGTGGTGAAATGTGTCCGGAATCGCTGGTCAGCCGTTGGGCCAAGCCCGAAGCAGGCCGGCATATCTTCAACACCTACGGCCCGACCGAAGCGACGGTATCAGCCAGCCTGGCCGAGCTGCGCACTGGCGAGCCGGTGACGATTGGCCGGCCGTTGCCAAATTACGGCCTGCTGGTCATCAATCCGGCCGTCGAAAACGGCTTGATCCTGCTACCGCACGGCGAAGTCGGCGAACTGTGCATTACCGGTCCCGGCGTCGCCGAAGGCTACCTGGGCCGCCCCGACCTGACCGCAGAAAAATTCCTGGCCAACCCGTGGTCCGGCGGGGTCCATGACCGTCGCTTATACCGCACCGGCGACCTGGCGCGGATCGAGGCCGATGGCCGGGTCCAGTGCCTGGGCCGGACTGACGACCAGGTAAAGATCCGCGGCTTCCGGGTCGAACTGGGCGAGATCGAGGAAGTACTGGCGCGCCAGCCCGGCGTCGGCACCGTGGCGGTGGTGTTGCGCCAGGAAGACGGCATCGACCAGCTGATTGCCTTCATCGTGCCGGAAAACGGCGCAGAGGTAGCGCCGGCAGCCTTGCGCACTGCGCTTGGCGAACGTCTGCCGCCGTATATGGTCCCCGGTTTCTTTGAGCCGATGACGGAAATGCCGCGCCTGACGTCCGGCAAGATCGACCGCAAGGCGCTTAAAGCGCGGCCATTGGCGACGCCGGCGGCGGCAGGCACCGATTCGGATATCGCGGAAACGCCGGCTGAGGCCGCTCTGTTTACCGCGCTGGGCAAACTGTTCCCCGGTCAGCCGATCCGGCGCAGCGCCGATTTTTTCAACGATCTTGGCGGTCACTCGCTGTTCGCCGCCAAACTCGCCTCCGCCCTGCGCGCCGATCCCGCCTTCGCCCACGTGACGGTGCGCGACATCTACCTGAACCGCACTATCGGCCGTATTGCCGAGGTGCTGGCGGAGCCGCCGGTCGCCGGCATCGGCGTCGACACCAGCTGGAGCGCGCCGCCGGACTGGAAGCGCTGGCTGTGCGGCGCGGCGCAGGCTGCGGCCGTGCCGTGGCTGGTGGCGATGCGCATGATGCAATGGCTGGCGCCATTCTTTACCTACCACTTCTTCACCGGTGATCCCGGCGATTCCATCGCACTCGCGATCGTTGTCTCGGTCGGCGTCTTCCTGCTGGCGACCTTGTTCGAGTTCGGCATCGCCATCGCCGCCAAATGGCTGATCGCCGGACGCCTGAAACCCGGCCGTTATCCGCTTTGGGGCCTGACCTATTACCGCTGGTGGCTGACCGACCGGCTGATTGAGGCGGCCCCGGCCTATCTGCTGAGCGGCTCCTCGATCTATAGCTGGTGGCTAAGGGCGCTGGGCGCCAAGATCGGCGCGGAAGTCATCATCGGTTCCATGACCCTGCGCGCGCACGACTTGCTGGTGATCGAAGACAACGTCAGCATCGGCAATGCGGTCAACTTTGAAAACGCCCGGGTCGAACATGGCGAACTGCTGCTCGGCACGATCACCCTGGAACGCGAAAGCTGCATTGGCTCCTACGTGGTTTTGGAGGGCAATACACGGGTCGGCGCCTTCGGCCATCTGGAAGGGCAGACCGCCCTGAGCGAAGGCCAGGCGGTACCGGCCAAACGGATCTGGACCGGTTCGCCGGCGCGCGACATCGGCGCTTTCGATCCAACTGCCAGACCACCGCGGCCGCCGGTCACACGACGCCGTCAAATGGGGGAATCTGCGTTCTTCCTGTTTGGCGCCTTGCTGATCACCACCTTGTTCTTCATGCCGGTATTCCCCAGCTTCATCCTGATCGACTGGCTGGACGATACCGACAAGTTCCCTTGGCTGCAAAGCAATGCCATTGCGTTCCAGCTGGCCAAATATTTTGTGCTGGCTTTCCCGGCGACCGCAATCCTGATCGTCTGCACCGCCCTGCTCTCGGCCGGCATCCGCTGGAGCCTGCTGCCGCGCATGCGGGCCGGCAGCTGGCCGGTGCGCAGCAACGTGTATTGCAGCAAATGGCTGGTCAACCAGATCCAGGAATCCAGCCTGAGCGTGTTGCATGGCGTTTATGCGACGGTCTATGCACCGCTCTGGTATCGGCTGCTGGGCGCAAAAATCGGCCGTCACGCCGAAATCTCGACCGCGCTCGGCGTGGTGCCGGACATGCTGACCCTGGGCGACGATACGTTCATCGCCGATGCCGTCTTGCTGGGCGACGAACAGATCGACGGTGGCTGGATCACCATGAAGCCGACCGTGATCTCGCGCCGCAGTTTTGTCGGCAACGGCGCTTACGTGCCGGATGGCACCATTTTGCCGGAAAACGTCTTGATCGGCGTCCATTCGCGGGTGCCGGATAACGACAAGATGCGGCCGGGCGATACCTGGCTCGGCTCGCCGCCGATCAACCTGCCGGCGCGCGAGGAAACCAGCGGCTTTCCGGAGCACCTGACGTTCCGGCCATCGCGCCGGCGCCGCCTGGGGCGCTCGCTGGTGGAAGGTTTCCGCATCGTCTCGCCGCATGCGATCGTGATCGCGGTCGGGTATACCGTGGTGCTGAACCTGATGCCGCTGGCCGGCGCCGGCCAATGGGGCGAAGTCATTTCTCTGCTGACTACCGCAGGGCTATTCTATGGCATCGGCACCTTTATCTTTATCGCGGCGCTCAAATGGCTGCTGCTCGGACGCTATAAAAAGCGCAGCATCCCGATGTGGACCCCATTCGTCTGGCTGTCGGAAGGCGTGACCAACCTGTATGAAGGGATTGCTATCCCCAACTTCATGAACTACCTGCGCGGCACGCCGTGGCTACCGCTGGCGTTCAACCTGCTGGGCTGCCGCATCGGCCGCGGGGTGTACATGAACACCACCGACATTACCGAGTTCGATTGCGTCAGCATCGGCGACTACAGCGAGCTGAATGCCCAGGCTTGCCCGCAGACCCATCTGTTCGAAGACCGGGTGATGAAAATCGACCACGTCAACATCGGTAGCCGGGTCTATATGGGTCCGCGCAGCTTCGTGCTGTATGGCGCCACCGTGGGTGATAATGCCAAGCTGGGGGCGCTGACTCTGGTGATGAAGGGCGAATCGATTCCGGCCGGCTCCAACTGGCGTGGCTGCCCGGCAGCGCCGGCCCGCGCCTGACAGCCTGAAGGATAACGTTCATGCAAATACGCCAGGCCGGCGCCGGGGATTACCCCAAGATAATCAAGCTGCAACTGGAAAACACGCCGGGGCAGTTAAGCGAGACCGAAAAACTGCAAGGTTTTGTGGTCTCCAGCATGGATGAACAACAGCTGGCCGCAATCAATCAGGCGCTGGGAATTCTGGTGGCGATGGACGGCGATCGGCTGGCTGGCTTCGTTTGCATGGCGCCGACTACGATGCAGCCGCGTCATCCGGTGGTAGACGCCATGCTCGCCACCTTGGCCGATCAGCAGTTTGGCGGCAAGAGTTTGCTACGGCAGCGGGTGTTTGTGTATGGTCCGGTGTGTATCGGCAAGCAGTGGCGCGGCCAGGGGATTTTGCAAAAACTGTTTGCCGCCGTGAAGATCTATACCCGTGCGGATTACGATATCGGCGCGGCGTTTATCGATGACCGCAACCCGCATTCGCTGGCGGCGCATGTGCAAGGCTTGAAGATGGCGGCGCTGACGCCGTTCAGCTGCCTGCGGCTGAATTATCAGTTGGTGGTTTTTTCTACCGCGGCGTAACAGGCGTTCCTGGTTCGTATGCCGGGTCAAGGCGGCGTTTGCTCGCGCTCCCGCAGCAGGCGTTCCAGCAAGCGGTCGCGCGCATGGCGCCTGCGTTCCAGCGTATCGGCCTCTTCACCCAGTGCGCGAAACAGGCTGACGCACATCAGCAACATGATGATCATGAATGGCAAGGCAATCACGATCGAGGTTGTCTGCAAACCCTTCAAGCCCCCCGCCGTCAGCAACACCGCTGCAATCAGCGCGGTCAGCACACCCCACACCAGCTTGATCCTGGCCGACGGCGCCGGGTTGCCCTTGCTGCTCATCATCCCGAGCACGAACGTCGCCGAGTCAGCCGAGGTGATGAAGAACACCGACACCAGCACAATCGCGATCAGCGACGTCAGCGTGGTCCATGGCAAATGGTCCAGCAAGGCGAACAACGCTAGCGAACTGTCCTGCTTGACGATATCCACCAGCGGCAGATGCTCGAACATGATGCCATGCAGCGCCGCACCGCCAAACGTGGCGAACCAGATGAAACTGATCAGCGAAGGCACCAGCAGTACACCGGTGACGAACTCGCGGATGGTACGGCCGCGCGAGATGCGCGCAATGAAGGTGCCGACAAACGGCGCCCAGGTTACCCACCAGGCCCAGTAGAACAAGGTCCAGTCGGCAATCCAGGTGCCCTTCGAAAACGGCGTCATGCGCATGCTCATGCTGATCAGGTTATCCAGGTAGTCGCCCAGCGTGGTGGTCAGCGAATCCATGATGAACAGGGTCGGCCCCAATAGCAGGACGAACAGCATCAGCAGCAACGCCAGCACCATGTTCAGGTTGCTGAGGATCTTGACACCGCGGTCGAGGCCGCTCAGGGACGACGCCAGGTACAGTACGGCAGCCACCGCAATCACCGACAATTGCAAGCTCAGGCCGTTAGTCAGACCGAATACCTTGTGCAGGCCGCTGCTGATCTGCAAGGTGCCGAAACCCAGCGAAGTGGCGACGCCGATGGCGGTCGCGATCACTGCCAGGATATCGATGGTCTGCCCAAGCGGGCCTTGCGCATATTTCCCGATCAGCGGCTCGAAGGTCGTGCTCATCAACATCGGGCGGTTGCGGTTGAACTGGAAAAACGCCAGCGCCAGAGCAACTACGCAGTAGGCTGCCCACGGATGCAGCCCCCAATGAAAGAACGCATAGCGCAAGCCGATGCGCGCCGCTTCCGGCCCACCGGCCGGACCGCTAGGGGGCGTCGCAAAATGAGAGACCGGTTCCGCCACGCCCCAGAACACCAGCCCGATGCCCATGCCGGCGGCAAACAGCATGGCAAACCAGCTATGCCGGCTGAAATCCGGTTCGGCATCTTCGCCACCCAGCCTGATGGCGCCAAAACGGCCAAAGGCAAGATATAGCGCAAACACCAGGAAGCCGAACATCGAGAGCAGGTAGAACCAGCCAAAATTGGCAATCGTGCTGCCCAGTGCGGATTGCATGACTGCGGCAAGGCCCAGCGGCGACAGAGCGCCCCACAGCACGAACAGAGAAAGCAGCGCCAGCGCAGCGATGAAAACCATAGACAACCCCGAGCTTGTGATAGTTTTTGCATGATACGGCAAACCACGGCAAACTCCGACAAACCGCCCCGCAGCAGAACCCGCCTAGCCAGCCCGGAAAACAAAAAAACCGCATAAACATGACTGTTTATGCGGTTTCTCTACACTTCTCACACCAGTTACCTGGTGCCCACGGAGGGACTCGAACCCCCACACCTTGCGGCACATGGACCTGAACCATGCGCGTCTACCAATTCCGCCACGTGGGCCGTAATGCGAAGCCCAGTAAGGCTTGCTGCAATCGCGAAGACAGAATAATAAGGCAACTCGATAGCTTTGGTCAATCAAAGTTTGCAACTTTATTTGAGTCCAGCAATAAAACAATTGGGGTCAGAGTCGAATTGATTTATTTGATTATGAGAAGCCCCGCTACCCAGTCCGTTACTGGCGCTATCAGCGTTGCAGCATCCACTCGTGCGCCGGATCATTCTTGAAATGCCATTCGCGCTTCGGTCCTGCCATGACATTCAAGTAGTAGTTGTCATAGCCATGCGGCGCCACCACCGGGTGATACCCTCGCGGCACCATGACGACGTCGTGGTTTTCCACCGCCATCGCTTCGTCCAGCGAACGGTCGTCGGTATATACCCGCTGAAAAGCAAAACCCTGCGGCGGATTGAGGCGATGATAATAGGTCTCTTCGAGGAAACTCTCCTGCGGCAGGTTATCGGTATCGTGCTTGTGCGGCGGGTAGCTGGATGAATGGCCGCCGGGCGTCACCACTTCCACCACCAGCAAATGATCGGCCGGCTCGGTTTGCGGCAGGATATCGCAAACATAGCGCGTGTTGCTGCCCTGCCCGCGCACCGAGCGCCTGGTCATCCCAGGCTCGATCAGCCTTGCGCTCAGATCGCCATTTCCCGGTGCGCTGCAAACCGCAATTTCGGCCTCCTTATGCGCACTGATAACGACAGCATGATGATGCGGCACATAGATCGAATAGGGCGAGAGCTCATCGAACACGCTGTCGCGCTCGCCGATTTCTTTCCAGACATGGTCGCCGGCCTGCACGCTGACTACGCCGCGCAATACCACGATACAGACCTCGCGCTCAGCGCTGTCAAACCTGATCCGCTCTTCTGCAGCCAGCCGGTACGCGGCGAAGCCGACAAAATTCCAGTTCGCCGATTGCGGCGTGACGCTGACGATTTCGCGCCCTTGCAGCTGTCCTTTGACTAGCAGTCTCATGCCGCCTCCTGTTGCCGCTCAGTGCCGGCCGCGATCTCGCGCACCAGTGCAGCCAGATGACGATAACCCATGTCGGCATACTGATAGCTCGGCGCCACCGCCGGATCCTGCTCGGCTTCCACCACCAGCCAGCCTCGATAATCATGCTGATACAGCAAACGCAGCAAACCGTCGAAATCGATTGCGCCATCGCCAGGCACGGTAAAAGCGCCGTTGATCACCGCTTGCAAAAAGCTCCAATTGCCGTTGCGCGCCATCTTGACCACCGCCGGCCGCACATCCTTGCAATGCACGTGCGATACGCGCTTGATGTGTTTTTCCAGGACCGCCAGCGGATCGCCGCCGGCAAAGGTGACATGACCGCTATCAAACAGCAAGCCGACCTCGTTGCCGGTCAGCGCCATCAAGCGGTCGATATCGGCAGGCGTCTCGACATAAGCGCCCATGTGATGATGGTAAGACAGACGCACCCCATGCGATAAGGTAAAGCGGGCGAACGCGGTCAGCTTGTCAGCATACTGCCGCCACTCCTGATCATCGAGAAAACGCGGCCGCTTGTACAGCGGATCCGGCCGCCCCTGGATGGCGTTGGCTACCTCGCCATACACCATCACCTTGGACCCATTTTCCGCCAGCAGCCGCAGATGCGCGCCGACGCCGGCAATTTCATCCTCTACCGTTCCGGTCGCCAGGCGGCCGGAATACCAGCCAGAGACACAGTCCAGATTATATTTTCCCAGCACCGCAGCTAACGCCGCCGGCTCTTTCGGAAATTTATTGCCCAGCTCGAAGCCTTGATAACCGATCTGCGCGCCTTCGGACAAGGCCGTTTCGAGCAAGGTCTCGCCGCCCAGGGACGGCAAGTCATCATTCATCCAGGAAATCGGGTTGATGCCGATTTTTACATTAAATGGTTTTGTCATCATATTCTCTCGCTGATTCAAAAGCTGACCTTTACACTTTTTGCTGATGCCGGGCTTGCTCATACTCCGCCCTCGCCGCCTTTACCTGCTCACGCTGCGACACCTCCGGCACCGCGACCTCCCACCAGCAACCGCCTTCTTCGGTGGTGCGGGTCGGATCAGTATCGATGCATACCAGATAGGTGCGGTCCGCCGCGCGCGCCCTTTGCATGGCGGCCTCCAGCTGCGCGATTGTCTTGACATTCTCCGCCAGCGCCCCCAATGATCTTGCGTGTGCGGCAAAATCTATGGCCGGTGCGCCCAGCGGGCCTTGCAGGCAATCTTCCAGCATATTGTTGAACGGCGCGCCGCCGCAAGCTTGCTGCAGACGGTTGATGCAACCATAGCCGCGATTATCCAGCACCACGATAATCAGCTTACGGTCCAGCATGACCGAGGTGGCGATTTCCGAATTCATCATCAGGTAACTGCCGTCGCCCACCATCACGATCACATCGCGCTCCGGCTGCGCCAGCTTGACGCCGAGGCCGCCGGCAATCTCGTAACCCATGCAGGAATAGCCGTATTCGACGTGATAACCACCCGGCGTCGAGGTGCGCCACAATTTATGCAGCTCGGCCGGCAAGGTGCCCGCCGCGCAGACCACAATGTCATGCACGGTCGAGTCGATGCTGGAGCGCTGTACCGCCCCGATTACCTCGCCATCATAAGGTAACGCAGGTGCGCTGACTTCGCGCTGGCTGGTGATCCAGTCGACCGTGGTGCGCCAACTGTTGGCCTGTTCCAGCGCCAAAGTATGCCAGGCGGTGGTGGCGCGCCAGTCCTGCAAACCCTGCGACAGCGCGGCCAAACCCAGCCTGGCGTCGGACAGCATCGGCGTCGCCTGCCACTTCATGGCGTCGACCGCGTTGACATTGATGCTCAGCAGCTTGGCCTGGCCGAATAGCGAGTGCGAGCCGGTCGTGAAGTCTTGCAGCCGGGTTCCTATCGCGATCACCACATCGGCCTTGGCCGCCAGCGCATTGGCGGCCGGCGAGCCGGTGACGCCAAGCGCGCCCAGCTGCAACGGGTGACGCCAGGCCAAGGCGCTCTTGCCGGCCTGTGTTTCCGCCACAGGCACCGCGTGCTTTTCAGCGAAACAACGCAAGGCTTCAGTCGCTTCGCCATACAGCACGCCGCCACCGGCGACGATCAAAGGCTGTTTTGCATTCTTCAACAATTCCAGAGCTGCCTGCAGCTCGTCTGCCGCCGGCCCCTGGGCGCGAAACTTGACGATCTGCGGCGCAAAAAACTCCAGCGGATAATCGTAAGCCATGGTTTGCACATCTTGCGGCAACGCCAAGGTCACCGGCCCGCACTGGGCGGCGTCGGTCAACACCTGGATCGCCCGTGGCAACGCTGTCAGCAGCTGCTCCGGGTAATAGATGCGATCGAAATAACGGGACAGCGGCTTGAATGCATCATTGGCCGACACGCCGCCATCCTGAAAATTTTCGACCTGTTGCAGTACCGGGTCAGGCCGCCGCGAAACAAAGATATCGCCCGGCAGCAGCAACACCGGCAGGCGGTTCACATGCGCCAGCGCAGCTGCTGTCAGCAGATTGGTGGCGCCCGGCCCGATCGAGCTGGTCACCGCCATCATGCGTCGCCGCATATGGGTCTTGGCATAGGCGATGGCGGCATGCGCCATGGCTTGTTCGTTATGCGCCCGATAGGTCGGCAACTGGTCCCGGTATTGATACAAGGCTTCGCCCAATCCAGCCACATTGCCATGGCCGAAAATGGAAAAGACACCGCCGAACAGCGGCGCTTCGCCAACCTCGGTATGCACCCGCAAGGCTGCCAGATAACGTACCAGCGCTTGCGCCATGGTCAGGCGTATGGTTTTACCGGATGCACTCATGCTGCGCGCTCCTGCCGATTTTCAGCGCGGCTCGCGCGCCAGACGCCGATCAACTGTTCAAACGTGGCTCTTGCCTGCTGAATCAGGGTGGCATCGTCGATCTGGCCTTGCAGCCAGAGTTTCGACGGCTCGTGAAAAATCGTACGGCCGACCATGAAACCGCGACAAGTCTTGCTATGACGTGAAGCACGGAAGCCCGCCGCGAGTTCTTCCACCGGCGCAGCCAGGCCCAACAGCACCACGCCGCGGCAATACGGATCGCGCTCGGCAATCAGACGGTCGACTGCATCCCATTGTTGTTCCGACATAGATTCCAGCTTCCACCACTCCGGATAAATACCCAGGTTGTACAAGCGCTTGATCCCACGCCAAACCGTGTCGTCAGCCTTCGGCAAATCCTTGGGCGGGATGATTTCCAGTAGCAATTCATGGCCGCTGACCTGCACCGCGTTGTACAGGGCGCGGATTTGCGCTTCCTGCTCCAGGCGCTTCTCGACCGCATCGTCCGGATGAAATTGCACCAGGCACTTGACCACGTGCTCCTTGGGCCAGCTCAGCAGATGCGAGCCGATTGAACGACCGTAGTCGAATTCAAGCGGATTGGAAAGCGGCAGTTCTACCGCATGGCCGACCCACCAGCCGCGCCCGGTGGCGGCGTTGAGCGCATCCTGGCCATAGCGGTCATCGGACAATATGCCGATTTTCCCTTGCAAGCCCAGCGCCTGCTCGGTGGCGGCCACCGCTTGTACCAGCAGCTGTTTAAGCTGCGGCAAACGCGCCTCGCTGACGCCGGATTCGCGCGCCAGTTCAAAGAACTGGTTGCGATGATCGAATGCAAATACATTCACTTCATCCCAGGTCTTGCGCGGTACAGTCACCCGGTGCAGACGCTGCAGATGGGCATCGTGGTCCGGGCGCTGCATGCGTTCCGCATGTTCCAGGAAATAGGCCAGCTCGACCGGGGTCGGCATTGCCGGCGCGCACGCGTGGCGCGACACCACCAGCGCGCCGCAAGCGTTGGCGTAACGGCAGCAGCTTTCGTCATCTTCGTTATTCAGCCAGCCTTTTAGAAAACCGGAAAGGAAGGCATCGCCGGCGCCAAGCACGTTCAACACCTCTACTTGCACGCCCTTGTAATTGAAACCTTCATCCAGAGAGGCTGGAATCGCGCCATGGATCACCGCGCAGCCCAGCGGCCCACGCTTGACTACCAGCGTCGCCGCAGTAACGGCGCGCACCGCTAGCAACGAGGTGATGATGTCCTTGCCGCCGCCGGCGATCATGAACTCTTCCTCGGTGCCGACCACCAGATCGAATTTTGGCAAGATCGCTTGCAGGTGAGCAGTGACGCTGTCATTGGCAATGAAGCGGGTTTCGCCGTCGCCCTTCTGTGTCAGGCCCCACAATACCGGCCGGTAATCGATATCCAGTACGGTACGGACGTTGTTGCGGCGGGCGTAATCCAGCGCCAGGTTGCAGCTGCGGTGTACCTGCTCGGTAGAAAAATGGGTGCCGGTAATCAGCAGTGCCTTGCTGGAGGCGATGAACGCTTCGCTGATGTCCTCTTCAGACAGCGCCATGTCGGCACAATTGTCGCGATAGAAAATCAGGGGGAAGGTATCTTTATCCTTCAAGCCCAGCATCACCAGCGCGGTCAGGCGTTCCGGGTCGATCTTGATCTGGCTGACGTCGCAGCCTTCCGCCGCCAGCGCCGCCGTCAGGAACTGGCCGTTGTGCTCGTTGCCGACCCGCGCCAGCATGGCCGATTTCAATCCCAGCCGAGCGCAACCGAACGCAATATTGGCCGAAGAGCCGCCAAGATATTTGGCAAAACTGGTGACATCCGCCAGCGGTGCGCCGATTTGCTGCGCGTAAAGATCGACCGCCAGGCGGCCGATGCAAATGACGTCGAGCTTGCGGCCCGCGGCAAAGGT
Source organism: Collimonas sp. (assembly GCF_039923675.1). Classification (GTDB taxonomy): domain Bacteria; phylum Pseudomonadota; class Gammaproteobacteria; order Burkholderiales; family Burkholderiaceae_D; genus Collimonas. The sequence goes on along the minus strand of NZ_JBDTCG010000056.1, from coordinate 236,139 downwards.
ATTGTTAGTTTTGTGCATGAGTATTTCCTTTAAACCTGAATGCCTTCTAACTGATTCATCAGCGTCTGCATTTCTGCACCGCCGGCCATCATGTCCAGCACTTCGTCCTTGGTGACATTGTCTTTGGTGAAGGTCCCCATCGATTTGCCGCGATTGAGCAAGGTGAAGGAATCGCCGATCGGATAGGCGTGATGCACATTATGGGTGATGAAAATCACCGATATGCCGCGTTCGCGCGCCTTGTGGATCAGCTTCAGCACATTGAACGATTGCTTGACGCCCAGCGCCGCGGTCGGCTCATCGAGAATCAACACCCGGGCGCCGAAGTGAATCGCACGGGCAATCGCCAGGCATTGTTTTTCGCCTCCCGACATGGTGCCGATGGCGTGATGCGGATCGCGCACCATGATGCCCATCTCCGCCAGCTTGGCGCGCGCCGTCTCGGCTGCGTAATTGATGTCCATGACGGTGATGCCGAACACCTTCTTGGTCGGCTCGCGCCCCATGAAGAAATTGCGCGCCACCGACAGCAAGGGCACCAGCGCCAGATCCTGGTAGACGGTGGCGACGCCGACATCCAGCGCCTCCTTCGGCGAATTGAAGGAAACCGGCTTGCCGTCGACCAGATATTCGCCTTCGGATGGCTTGTGGACTCCGGCCAGCGTCTTGATCAAGGTCGACTTGCCGGCGCCGTTGTCGCCCAGCAAACAATGTACCTCACCCTTTTTCAGACGCAAGGTGACGTTTTGCAAAGCGATCACCGAACCAAAATATTTGCTGACGTTTTCCAGCGCCAGGATAGTGTCATCCATGATTACCTCGCTTCCGTCACACGGCGACGGACATAATTATTGAACAATACGGCCACCAGCAGCATCACGCCGAGGAACACGCGGAACCAGTCGGAATTGAGATTGGTGTAGGTAATCCCGATCTGCACCACGCCGAAGATCAGCGCGCCGAAACAGGCGCCGATCACCGAGCCGTAGCCGCCGGTCAGCAAGGCGCCGCCAATGACTGCGGCGATGATCGCCTCAAATTCTTTTTGCAAGCCGCGATCTGCCGCAGCCGAACCGACATCGGCCACCTGCAGCACGGCAAACAGGCAGGCGCAAAAGGCGGTGAATACAAACAGCGAGGTCTTGACGCGTTTGACCGGTACGCCGACGTTCTTGGCGGCGTTGGCGTCACCGCCGACGGCGAAGATCCAGTTGCCGAAACGGGTACGCGCCAGAACGAAGCTCGCGCCCAACGCTAGTACCAGCCACCAGACGATGACCTTGGGAATGCCGCCGACCAGCGGCTGGCCGTTGGCCGCGGTGGCGATCCAGCCCTGCGCCGCCATCCAGTGAAACAAGCCGCTACCGAGATTACCGGTGAACAGCCAGCTGCCGAGCCAGTCCTGCGCCGCCAGGTCGCCGACGCCGCTGACGATGGTGCGGTTGGCAAACATGATCGACAAAGCCAGTGTCAGCCCGCGCAAAATGAACATGAAAGCCAGCGTGACGATGAAGGATGGCAGCTTGGTCTTGACCACAAGATATCCATTCAGCCAGCCCAGCGCCATCGAGCCGGCGAAGGCGAACATCACCGCCAGCCAGAATGGCCAGTGGAAATAAACGGTGGGAATCGCCACCATCATGCCGGCGAAACCGATCATGGAACCAATCGACAAATCGAACTCGCCGGCGATCATCAGCACACAAGCGCCGATCGAGATCAGACCGAGATAGGCAGCGACCTGCATCCAGTTGATGACGCCGTCCAGGTTGAACATGCCGGAATCGCCGGCGGCGATGCCGAATACGATAAACACCAGGATTGCGCCCGCCAGCGAGGCGAATTCCGGCCTCCCCAGGAAACGCTTCAACGGACCTTCCTTGCGGATCCGCTCGTCTTTCGGGGCGACGCTTTGCTGCGCCGGGCCGCTATCTTTGGCACTGAGCTTGTCGGCGTGCGCACTGCTTGAATTCATGACTGTATCTCCTGCTAGTATTTGCTTGGTTTTGCTTGTATTTGCTTGTATTGGCCAGTAGTCAAACCTCAGACTGGCGGCTTTAGTGGGGTAATGCAAGATTCTGCCGGCGCGGCTGCGCCCGGGAGAGTCGTCCCCCCAAGGATATTGGCTTGCCAACCACCCGCTCCGGGCGGATGGTCAGGCAAGGAAATGCGACAAATTAATGGAACGGAACCGGGCGCAATAAATTAACGATACTGGCCGGCGTATTTCAACACTTTATCGAGATTGTCTTTGGTGATGTAGCCGGGGCCGGAACTGATGTGGCGCGGACCGTAGATTGGCGCCAGACCGTATTCCGCCAGCCGTGCCTGGAACTTCGGATTGGCTTTCAGCTTGGCCTGGATGGCGGCCACATCGGTGATCTTGTCTTGCGTCATGATGGCCAGGACGGCAACCGGGATATAGCCTTGCAGGTAGGGTTGCTGGTCAATCGCGAACTGCACCGAGCCATCCTTGATACCCTTGGCGATTTCGTCGGACAGGTCGAAAGTAGCGAACCACATCTTGCCCTTCAAGCCCATTTTTTGCAGGGCGCGCAAGCTTGGCGACGCTGAATCCGGTCCCAGCGCCAATATCGCCTGGGTGCCCGGGTTGTTACGCAGATAAGCGCTGACCTTGCTCTCGATGCCGGTAGGATCCTGGCCGGCATCCAGCGTGGCTTTTTTATAATCGACGCCGATGGCGTCGGCAAAACCGCGGCAACGCTCAAAGGAGGACGGATTGGTGGCGTAGTGATTCACGCATAGGAAGGATTTGATACCGGCCGCCTTGGCTTTTTCGCCGGCGCCATGGCCTGCATCGTATTCCGGTTGGCCAACGTGCATGATCGCGCCCAGTTCTTCACTTTGTTTCTGGGTGCCGGAATTGATGGTAACCAGCGGAATTTTCTTGGCTGTCACGCTTTCCATGGACTTTTTGAGCACGCTGAAATCGGCAATGCTGACGATGACGCCATCGTAATGACGCGCCGCGGCCTGCTCGACCAGGCGCGCCATGTCTGCCAGGTCGCCATTGGGTGGATTACGGTAATCGACAGTGACATTGAAATCTTCGCCGGCCTGTTTGATGGCGTTCTTGATGGTGTTCCACCAGGAATCGGAATCCGGCGCATGGCTGATCAGGACAAATTTTTCATTCGCAGCATAACTGCTGCTCATCGCGCCAAAGCCCACTGCCAATGCCGCCACCATCAGAGCCTTGGTTAACATGTTAACCCGCCCCTTGCTTCTGAGTCGTTGCATAGTCATCTCCATTGTTGTTTTCGCTCTTGTTTTATTTGCAGCTCTTTGGGCCGATCTTTGCCTCGTCGCCCGAACCCGACTTCTTCATCGGTAATAAACAATAGAACAAGCGGATTCAATATGCAACAATTTTTTCAATTAAATTTAATTTAGAATTTTATTTTCACGCATTACATCAAATACATGAAATATCTTTATAATTGCCTCACGATATATATAAAGAAAGTACTCCATGGCAGACACCCCGACTGTCGACCAGTTGATGCTACAAATAGCCGACCAGTACGCGACGCTTTCGCGCCAGTTGAAAATCATCGCCACCTATGTAGAACAGCATCGCAGCAGCCTGATGCTGGAACGGATCAGCGACATTGCCGAGCATTGCGAAGTGCAACCCTCTGCCATCGTGCGCTTTGCCAAGCAGTTCGGCTTCAGCGGCTTCAGCGAGATGCAGGCGGTTTTCCGCGACGCCTATACGGCACAGGCAATTCCATCGCAAAACTACCAGCAGCGGATCCGTAAACTGATCGACGCCAAGCCGACACCACTCACCGGCGGCTCGATGGCGCGTGAATTCATTGCCGCCAGCCGCAGCGGCCTGGATGAGTTGTTGAACGGCATGGATGATGTGCAGTTCGATGCGGCGGTCAAGCTGCTGCAAAAGGCTGACAATATCTATGTGATCGGGGTGCGCCGCTCGTTCCCGATCGCCAGTTATATCGTATACGCGCTGCAGCACACCAATAAACGGGTGCACATGTTGTCCGGCCTGGGTGGCATGATCCGCGAACAGATCCGCAGCATCGGCAAGAACGACGTGGTGATCGCCATCAGCTTCACTCCCTACGGCAAGGAAACCCAGGCCTGCGTCAGGCTGGCGCACCATCATCAAGCCAAATCGCTGGTGATCACCGATAGCCAGCTGAGCCCGTTAGCTCGGCACGCGTCGGTACTGCTGACTGTAAAAGAAGGCAGCGCGTTTGCGTTCCGGTCGCTGACCAATGCCATGTGTTTATGCCAGGCATTGTTTATCGCACTAGCTTATAGGTTGGAGCTTAATGTTGAAGAAACCGGCGCAATTGAAGGTTACGATGAATAAAAAAACAACGGAATTGAGGTAGCATCTTCCCTGACAATGCCGTCATGCGCTAGCACACAGCATTCGGCGGCATGTACATTTGGGGAAATCATGCCTGAGCTCAAGCATATAGCGGAAAAACGCACGCAACTGCATAAAAAATCAGGGCTTGCGTCAGGTAATGGCCGCAGCTATGCTAATGCCATGGAAGCAAGAGTCAACAAGCTTGAAGAGTTTGCAATCGATACGCGCGAACGGCTTTCTCGTATAGAGACGAGGCTGGACGCATGCGCCACAAAATCCGATATCAAAGACCTGGAATCCACAATGTACAAGGAATTTTCGGTCATGCACAAAGAGTTCGCCGCGATGCATAAGGACTTGCACGGATTGACCTGGAAACTGATCGGCGCCGCAGGCGTGCTGGTTTCCGTGGTCTACTTCATCGCGACGCAAGTACAACCTTAAACGCCGGTTTTTCTACGCCTTGCGTTTTCCATCCCCAAGTCCGCATAAGCTGCCATAGACGCCTGACGTCGCCATCGCCGCTATACCCAGCTCTACGTCAAGAGAATGGGCCGCGGCCGACCTGCCCTCCCTCGACGGCAAGCCCAAGTTATAACAACACCGGTTGTTTTGACAACAAGGATTCTCGCAAGGCGATGCCGATCCGGGTCGCCTCGGTGGCATCGGCTAGCGTCAGCTCCAGCTTGCGCCGCTGCCGTATCGCCTCCACGAAAGAACTGACTTCCGTCAGGAAAGCATCCTCGAAACGCTCGAAAAAACTGGGCACGCACTCGTTGCGAACGCCATGTGCATCGGCAATTTCCAGGCGATTCTTGCGTGGATTGCTGCCCACCGTCAGGCGCCCTGCCGTGCCGGTGATTTCCGTCATCGTGTCATGCCCATGCGCCATGGTGCGCGAAGCATAGAAGGTCGCAATCTTGCCGTTTTCAAACTCGCAGATGGCGACGCCATTGTCCACATCATGGAACTGTTCCAGATCCTGATGGATGGCCCGGGTACCGCTGGCATACACTCTGACCGGCTGCGGATTGCCGAGCAGCCAGCGCGCAAGGTCGATGTCGTGCACGCTGCAATCAAGAAATATGCCGCCGCTGGTAGCGGCGAATTTGACGAAGAAACCGTCCGGATCATACTGGTCGCAGGTTTGCGAATACACCATGAACGGCGAGCCGATCGCACCTTGCTGGATTTTTCTATACGCGTCCTGATAACTGGCGTCGAAACGCCGAACAAAACCGATCATCACCTGGAGTTGCGGATGGCGTGCGGCTTCAGCGCTGACGCGGCGGCAATCCTCCAGATCCAGCGACAAGGGTTTTTCACAAAACACGTGCTTGCCAGCCTGCAAGGCCAGGATGATTTGCTGTGGATGCAAAGACGTCGGCGTTACCAAGAATACCGCATCCAGCCCGTCATGCGCCAGCAAGGCGGCATAATCCTCATAGAGATACGGCACTTGCAGTGTATCGCGGGCCCATTCCAGTTCGTTTTGCAACGGACTGCAGGCTGCTACCAGCTTAGCCCCCGGCACCCGCGACATCAGGTTTTCGGCATGACGCCGCCCTAGCCTGCCAAGACCGACGATGCCGACCTTCAATATCGGCGCATGGTTTGATGCATTGCTTGGCGCGTCGCTCATTTTGCCAACTCGATTGTGCGGTTTTCACGCCAGGACAGGGTTGCCGCCTCGGCCAGTTCCAGCGCTTTGACACCGTCTTCAATCGTAGTGCGAACCGCCACTTTATTCACCACGGCATCGAAGAAATGGGCGATCTCGCGGGCATAGGCGGCGCGATAACGCTCCAGGAAAAAGTGTTCCGGCTTGTCGTAGCTGACGCTGTGTCCGCTAGAAGCGACGACTTCGGTCGGCTTGTGGTTTCCCGCTTGCAGCATGCCTTTGCTACCCAGCACTTCAAAACGCTGGTCGTAGCCGTAAGCGGCGCGGCGGCTGGTATTGATCTGGCACAGGCGGCCGCGGCGGCTGCGGATGGTGACGGCGGCGCAATCGATATCGCCGGCCTCGGCAATCGCCGGGTCGGTCAGACAGCTGCCGGTGGCGGAGATGCTGACGGCTTCATCGTCGAGTATCCAGCGGAAAATATCAAAATCGTGGATCAGCATATCCTTGAAAATGCCGCCCGAGCTTTTGATATACGACACCGGCGGCGCGCCCGGGTCACGGCTGGTGACGATCAGCATTTCCGGATCGCCGATTTCACCGGCGGCCAGACGCATCTTGAGCGCATCGAAAGTAGGATCGAAACGGCGCTGGAAGCCGATCATGCAAGTCACCCCGGCGGCGGCAACCGCACTGGCGCAGGTCTTGGCGCGTTCCAGCGTAAGATCGACCGGTTTTTCGCAAAAAATCGCTTTGCCAGCAGCGGCGGCGCGCAAGATCAGGTCGGCATGGGTATCGGTACTGGAGGCAATCAACACTGCGCCGATGCTCGGATCGGCCAAGGCGTTGTCGATGTCGGTCACTTGCGCGCCGTGCTGCGCAGCCAGTTCTTGCGCTGCCTGGGCATTCACATCGCTGACATATTTCAGGTTGGCGCCTGGCTGCAGCGCCAGATTGCCTGCGTGGATCTTGCCGATACGACCGGCGCCGAATACCGCAACATTCATCATGTCTCATCTCCGTTTATGGTGGTGCTTTCAATTTCGCTTTCTCTTATTGTAGACATGAAACGGCTTATTTAGAAACAATTTTTCGTTTATTTTTTTAATCGAATATTTTTTGCATGACAGACATGCCGCATTACCCGTCATGCAATCCGCTAACGCATTTAACGCAAACGCAGCTTGTAACGCGCAGCAAGCGTAGCGATCACGCTCAGTAATGCGCCGCCGATGACATAGAAAGTGACCGCCAGCTTGTTATCGGTCACCGCGATCAGCCAGGTGATTGTCATGCCGGCGAAACCGCCGAAAATCATCACTGCAATGTTGTAACTCAGAGACATGCCTGTGCCACGCGTCTGGACCGGGAAGATGTCCGACAGCAGCGCCGGCATCGCGGCGAAATACATGGTCATCAACAAACCGATCACGCCTTGCACCAGCAGCAGATTGAAAAAACTGGGATTGAACGATAGCCACGAAAACAGCGGATAGGTCAGCAAGACGAATAACACGCTGCTAGCCAGCATGAAAGGCGTGCGGCCATATTTATCGGAAAGCTGGCCAACCAGAGGCGAGAACAGCAGCATGATCAAGCCCGCCAGGACCGTGGCGCTGAAGGAGGCAGTCGATGTCATGCCCAACTGCTTGACCGCGTAGGTCGGCATGTAGACCACAAGGTAAACCGAGACGGTGGCCATGATGACGCTGCCTGAGCCGATCAGCAAACGCAGTTTCTGGTCGCTCATGATGTCGCGCAATGGCGTGCGAGTGGCATCGGCTTGCGCGAACTCGGGCGACTCTTCCAGGTTGCGGCGGATGTAGTAACCGGCCGGTCCGATCAACAGGCCGAACAAAAACGGCAACCGCCAGCCCCAGGATTCCAACTGACCGGTGGAGAGCTGCGACGACAAGATCGCGCCAAACAATGCCGCCAGTACGATGCTCATGCCTTGGCTGGCAACCTGCCAGCTGGAGAAAAAGCCGCGCCGGTGCGGGGCGTGCTCCACCAGGAACGCGGTCGAGCTGCCGAACTCGCCGCCGGCGGAAAAGCCTTGCAGCAAGCGCGCCACGACGATGCCGGCCGGCGCCCACAATCCGATTTGCGCGTAGGTCGGCATGATCGCGATCAGCAAGGTGCCGATCATCATCAGCAAGATGGAGAGCGTCAATGCCGCTTTACGGCCGACGCGGTCGGAATAGGCGCCGATCACTATCGCCCCCAGTGGCCGCATGAAAAACGATACGCCGAACGTGGCGAAGGTAATCAGTAGTGAAACGGTCTGGTTTGCAGTTGGAAAAAACAGTTTGGCGATGGTGACCGCCATGGCGCTGTAGATCAGGACATCGAACCATTCGAGCGCATTGCCGATGGAGGATGAAATGACCGCACGCCAGGTTTGCGGATGCTGCTTGAACGATACTGCTGCGTTATTGCTAGTGCTGCCACTGTTGTCTACCGTGCTCCCCATGCTGCTCATAGTCATATCCTTTTATATTGTTTGACCACTGTAAAATCCTGGCGTCGCCACCAAGCTCATGCTGTGACGAAAAACAAATTACCACCACCTGCAACCACCTGCACCGGGTCTTTTATTTTCAGCCCTTGCACGACACATTACCGCTTGCGCCCCTCTTTCTACGTGTTTTTTTGATCCGGCATGATGTTGCATCACAGCATGAATTAATCTTGCCAGCCGCCCTGCGAGCACGTATAAACCAAATGTAATCGATTACATTTATATTTGCCACAGCATTTACCAACTCAGCCGATCTCATCCCATGCCATCCAAAACCACGCCCGCATCGATTGCCGCCGTCGCCGCCCACGCCGGCGTATCGGTGGCGACGGTGTCGCGTGTGATGAATGACCTGGACGGCGTGCGGCCGCCGACGCGCGACAAAGTACTGGCCTCCGTGACCGCGCTCGGCTACCGCATGAATCACCTGGCGCGCAACCTGCGCACCGCCGCCAGCCGCTTGCTGCTGACCATGGTGCCGGACGTAGGCAATCCGTTCTACTCGGAAATCGTGCGCGGCATCGATAGCGTGGCGCGCGAACACGGTTACTTCGTCATGCTGTGCGATACCGGCGCCGATGAAGGCCGCGAAAGCGCCTATTTCGACCTGCTGCGTACGCACCGCGCCGACGGCGCAATCTGCCTTGATCCCGACACCGTGCAACACGCCCTCGCCAATGAATCTACCGCTTTGCCGTGGGTGGCTTGCTGCGAATTCGATCCCGGCATCGCTGTCCCCTATGTCGGCGTGGATAATTACCGCGCTGCAGGCGACGCGGTGCGGCATTTGATCGAACGCGGCCATCGCCGCATCGGCCTGATTAATTCGGACCAGCGCTATCGCTATGCACGCGAGCGCCAGCGCGGCTATCTCGACGCCCTCCAGGCCGCCGGCCTGCAAGCCCAGGCAGGCTGGCGTCGTCAAGTGGAGAGTCTCGACTACGATGCAGGCAAGCTGGCGACATTGCAGATGATGGCGCAACCGGATGCGCCCACTGCGGTGTTTGCCGTATCGGATACGCTGGCGATCGGCGTTCTCAGCGCCATGCGCCAGCTGAACAAGCGCGTGCCCGAAGACGTCGCCGTGATCGGCTTCGATGATATCTCCCTGGCCGCGCAAAGCTGGCCGCCGCTGACTACCGTCGCCCAACCCATGCGCCTGCTCGGTGAAACCGCCGCCAAGCTGCTGCTGCTAAGGCTGGCCGATCCGGAAGCAACGGTGCGCGGCGTGCTGCTCGATCATCACCTGGTCAAGAGAGAAAGCAGCTAGCCATGAACGTTACGATCCGCTTCGATAATATTCGCAAGGATTTCGGCGCGGTACGTGTGTTGCATGGCGTCAGCTTTGAACTGCAGCCGGGTCTTGAATCTGACAAAACATCTGGCAGCGCATCTGGCAAAACATATGGCTTGCTAGGCGAGAACGGCGCCGGCAAATCAACCTTGATGAAGATACTGGCGGGTTACGAAAGCATTACCGAAGGAGAACTGGTCATCGATGGCGAGAGCCGCCGTTTCAGCGGTTCGCGCCAGGCAGAGACGTGCGGCATTGTGCTGATCCACCAGGAATTCAACCTGGCAGAGCACCTGACCATCGCGCAGAACATTTTCCTGGGACACGAAAAGCGCAAAGGCTGGCTGCTGGACGATGTTGCGATGCGCGCTGAAGCAGCGTCCTATCTGGCGCAGGTCGGCCTGGACGTTAGTCCGGACACCAAGGTCAGCGCCTTGATCGTCGCGGAAAAGCAACTGGTCGAAATCGCCAAGGCCTTGTCGCGCAAGGCACGCTTGCTGATCATGGACGAGCCGAGCGCAACGCTGACTTCCAGCGAAACGCAAAAACTGTTTACGTTGATGGCGCAACTCAAGCAGCAAGGCGTCACCATCATCTACATTTCGCACAAGCTGGATGAAATCGAAAGCAATACCGATGAAGTCATCATCATGCGCGATGGCCGCTTCATCACCCGCGAACCGACCGCCAGCCTGAGCCGCCACCAGATGGCAAACCTGATGGTGGGGCGCGATGTCTCCGACATGTTTCCAGCCAAGGCGATGCTGGCGGCGGATGCGCCGGTGCGGCTCAAGGTGGATCATCTCACCGTGCCTGGCTGGACCAGCGATCTCAATTTTGAAGTAAGGGCCGGCGAAATCCTCGGCTTTGCCGGCCTGGTCGGCGCCGGCCGCACTGAAGCCATGGAAGCTATCATCGGCCTGCGTCCACGCAGCAGCGGCCAGATCGCCATCGACGGCGATCCGCTGGATTTGCGCAATCCGCGCCAAGCCATGCAACACGGCTTGACCTATCTGAGCGAAGACCGCAAGGGTAAAGGCCTGCACGTTGATCTGGGCTTGCGTGAAAACCTGACCATTATGACGCTGGAGCGCTACTGCCACCCTTGGCTTGATCTAAAATCAGAAAAACAAGCGCTCACCCAGGCGCTGCAAGACTTCAACATCCGCGCCGGCAATCCACAAGTGAAGGCCAGCATGCTCTCCGGCGGCAACCAGCAAAAGCTGGCGCTGGCCAAATACCTGCATGCCGGTCCCCGTGTGGTGATCCTGGATGAGCCGACCCGCGGCGTCGATGTCGGCGCCAAACGCGACATCTATTTCCTGATTCACAAGCTCGCTGCCGAAGGCCGGGCAGTCATCGTTATCTCATCCGAACTGATCGAACTTATCGGCCTGTGCCATCGCGTCGCCGTGATGCGCGCCGGCATTTTACAAACCACGCTGGCCAATGACCAACTGAGCGAAGAGGAGTTGATTTCCCATGCTACCGGCACCCGCTGATTCCCGTGCATCTGCCCGGCTTTTGCATTACTTCAATCATCTGAAGGGTTTCGGACCGGTAGTCGGGCTGATCGGCCTGTGCATTGCCGGCACCTTGCTCAACGCTGAGTTTGCCACGGTCGAGAACCTGATGAATGTGCTGACGCGCACCGCCTTCATCGGCATCATCGCGGTCGGCATGACATTCGTGATTATCTCGGGCGGCATCGATCTCTCGGTCGGCTCGATGGCTGCGCTGATTGCAGGCAGCATGATCTATGTCATGAATACCCTGGCTGGCGGCATAGCTGGCATCGCTCTGGGGCCCTTGGCTATCGTGATGACGGGTATCACGATGGCGTTGCTGCTGGGCCTTGGCTTCGGTTTCCTGCACGGCTTGCTGATCACCAAGGGCAAGATCGAAGCATTCATCGTTACGCTCGGCACGCTGGGTATTTTCCGTTCCGTACTGACCTACCTGGCCGACGGCGGCGCGCTGACCCTGGACAACAAGCTTTCCGACCTGTATAGCCCGGTCTACTACACCGCCCTGCTCGGCATCCCGATCCCGATCTGGGTGTTCCTGACGGTAGCGCTGGGCGGCGCGCTGATCTTGAACCGCACCGCTTTCGGCCGCCATGTGCAAGCGATCGGTTCCAATGAACAGGTGGCGCGCTATGCCGCCATCCGCGTCGATTTCGTCAAGACCTGCAGCTACATGCTGCTCGGGGTGTGCGTCGGCATCGCCACCGTGTTGTATGTGCCTCGGCTCGGTTCTGCCTCGCCGACCACCGGCCTGTTGTGGGAACTGGAAGCGATTGCTGCGGTAGTGGTCGGCGGCACCGCGCTCAAAGGCGGTTCGGGCCGCATCGTCGGCACCGTGGTGGGGGCGATCCTGCTTTCTGTCATCAGCAACATTCTTAACCTGACCAGCATCATCAGCGTCTACCTGAACGCAGCAGTACAAGGCGTCGTCATCATCGCAGTGGCGTATTTTCAGCGCGGCCGTCGCTAAGGGTGTTTTCAAAAACCTTGCCTGCGCCATATCGTTTGTGGATTTCATTATTTCAAACCGGACGCCGATAACGGCGCCGTCACCTGGAGGAGATACCATGTATTCGATCAAACAGTTTTTTAGCAGAGGTCTGCTGTCTGCAGCAGCACTGGCATGCTGCACCCTGCCCGCCCATGCGGCCGAAAAGGTGGTGCTCGGCGTCGCCATTCCTACCGCTACCCACAGCTTTACGGCCGGCATCGTCTGGTGGGCCAATCAAGCCAAGAAAGATCTGGAGAAAGCCCATCCGGATCTGAAGATCATCGTCAAGACATCTGCTGCTGCGTCGGAACAAGCCAATCAATTGCAGGACATGCTGACGGTTAACAAGATCAATGCACTGGTGATCTTCCCGCTGGAATCGGCATCCCTGACCCAACCGGTGGCGCAGGTAAAGAACAAGGGTGTGTATGTCACCGTGGTCGACCGCGGCCTGACCAACACCGCGGCGCAAGATGCCTATGTCGCCGGCGACAATACGGCATTCGGCAAGCTGCCTGCACAATACCTGGCAAAACAGTTGAATGGCAAAGGTAACATCGTGGTGTTGCGCGGTATGCCGACCACCCTGGATAACGAACGCTTCGAAGCCTTCAGCGCAGTCATGAAAGAACATCCGGAAATCAAGGTTCTCGACGCCAAATACGGCAACTGGAATCGGGACGACGCCTTCAAGGTGATGCAAGACTATCTGACCCGTTTCCGCCAGATCGATGCAGTGTGGGCGGCGGATGACGATATGGCGGTCGGCGTGCAAAAAGCCATCGACCAGGCCAAGCGCAACGACATCAAGGAAATTTTCGGTGGCGCCGGCGCCAAGGGTGCGGTCAAGAAAATCATGGATGGCGACGACAAGCTGATCAAGGCCGACGTTTCCTATTCGCCGAAATTCATCTATGACGCCATCAAGATGACAGCTGAAGCGCGGCTCAAGGGTGAGAAACTGCCGGCCAACACGATCATTCCATCGGTCCTGATCACCAATCAGAACGCCAAGCAGTTCTACTTCCCTGACTCGCCGTTTTAATTTGCCGTTTTAATGCAACGCGCCGTGCGGCTTGACCCACGGCGCACGGCTAAAGAAAGCCTTGCAAGAAAGGAATTGCAGCGTGAAAACGATACTCGGTCCGGCCCTGTTTCTGGCCCAGTACATGGGCGATAAAGCACCGTTCGACACTTTGGAACATTTGGCCGAATGGGCCGCCCCCCTCGGCTACAAGGCTTTGCAGCTGCCTACCGACGTCCGTCTGTTTGATTTGAAAACAGCAGCGCAAAGCCAGTCGTACTGCGACGACATTGCCGGCATGCTGGCGCAACATGGCCTGCAAATCAGCGAATTGTCTACGCATCTCCAGGGCCAGTTGCTGGCGGTGCACCCTGCCTACGATAGTTTGTTCGACGGCTTCGCGCCGACAGAGATGCGCGGTAATCCGGCGGCACGCAGCGCCTGGGCCAACGATCAACTGCATTGCGCGGCAATCGCCTCGCGCCGTTTGGGCCTGCGGGCGCACGTGACTTTTTCCGGCGCGCTGGCATGGCCCTATCTTTACCCCTGGCCGCAACGTCCGGCAGGCTTGATCGAAACCGCATTCGCCGAACTGGCGCGGCGCTGGCGCCCGGTGCTCGATGCTTTCGATGAGGCTGGCGTTGATCTTTGCTACGAACTGCATCCTGGCGAAGATCTGCACGATGGCGTCGCTTTCGATCGTTTCCTGGAAGCGGTCGATCATCATCCGCGCGCAAATATCCTGTATGACCCCAGCCACTTCCTGCTGCAGCAGCTGGATTACCTGGCGTTCATCGATATCTATCACCAGCGCATCAAGGCTTTCCATGTCAAGGACGCGGAATTTCGTCCGAATGGCCGACAAGGCGTATATGGCGGCTATGCCAGCTGGCAGGATCGCGCCGGACGTTTCCGTTCGCTGGGCGACGGCCAGATCGATTTCAAGGCGATTTTTTCAAAGATGGCGCAGTACGATTTTCCCGGCTGGGCGGTACTGGAATGGGAGTGCGCGCTGAAGCATCCGGAAGACGGCGCCGCCGAGGGCGCTGCATTCATCCGCAGTCATATCATCCGCGTCAGTGAACGCGCTTTTGACGATTTTGCCGGCGGCCAGGTGCAACAAGCGCAGATCGCGCAACTATTGGGATTGGACTAAGCATGGGAATCAATCACGGCAAACAAGACACCAGGCTGCCGCGGCGCCTGCGGCTAGGCATGGTCGGCGGCGGCGATGGGGCTTTCATCGGCGCCGTGCACCGTATGGCGGCACGCCTTGACGATCACTACGAACTAGTCGCCGGCGCCTTGTCCGGCAATCCTTTGCGCGCTGTATCCAGCGCTGCCGCGCTGCGCCTCGAACCAGGCCGCAGCTATACCGATTACCAGGAAATGGCGAAACAGGAAGCTGCCCGTACGGATGCCATCGACGTTGTCGCCATTGTGACGCCGAATTATTTGCATGCGCCGGTCGCTGCGGCATTTCTGGAAGCCGGGATTCACGTTATCTGCGACAAGCCGCTGGCGATTTCCCTGGCGGAAGCACAAGCGCTGGCCGCGCTGGCGCAACGGAAAAACCTGGTGTTCGCACTGACCCATACCTACACCGGATACCCGATGGTGCGCCACGCTAAAGAGCTGGTGGAGTCCGGCGCGCTAGGGGAATTACGGCTGCTGCAGGTGGAATATTCGCAGGACTGGCTAGCCGATGAAATTCCTGCCGCTGCTGCGGCTGCCGCAAGCGGTGCGCAAGATCCAGGTGCTCTGGTCTGGCGCTCCGACCCTGCGCGCAACGGCCCGGCAGGCACTTTGGGCGATGTCGGCAGCCATGCTTATCAACTGGCGCAATATATCAGCGGCGCCACCCCAACGCAGTTGCTGGCCGAACTGCACACCTTTGTGCCGGGACGCCGTCTTGACGACCATGTGCAAGTGATGCTGCGCTATGCCAACGGTGCGCGCGGAACGCTCTGGGCCAGCCAGGTCGCCACCGGCTGCGAGAATGCGCTGAGGCTGCGTATTTACGGCAGCAAAGCCAGCCTGGCGTTTGACCAGGAACAACCGAACCAGCTGTGGTTCACGCCGCAAGGCGGCCTGGCCCAATGCCTGACGCGCGGACGTGTCGCCGGCCAGGCGGCTGCACACGCCACGCGCGTACCGGCAGGGCATCCGGAAGGCTATCTGGAAGCTTTTGCCCAACTCTACGTTGACGCCGCATTACAGATCGCAGCGTTGAACGACGGCCGTCCTGCGCCGGACAGCAGCCGTTTCCTGACCACGGTCAGCGATGGCGTGCAAGGTATGGCGTTTATCGATGCCGTACTGCATAGCCACGCGCAGGATTCCAGTTGGGTCAATCTGCAGCAACAAGCGTAAATTGGCGGCCGCCGAAATGAAAAAGCCTCGTTGCGCTTTGCAACGAGGCTTTTTTTCAAGCGCGGCCGATTATCTCGATACACCCTTTTTACTCCATGCTTCCAGCTGATGCGGACGCAGGCTGTCGTACTCTTCGAACGGCTGGTGGATCCAGGGATTGGTCGGCAGGTAATCGACGTAAAAATCCGGCTTCAACGACGAGCAGGCTTTCCACCAGATTACTGCAGACTTGACCTCGGTCACCGGCGCATAGTTTTCCTTCAGGTGGTGCAGCACTTTATCCAGCGTGACACCGGAATCGACCAGGTCGTCCACTACCAGGACACGGCCGGACAAGGCACCGCGGCTCATGGTGATGTGCTTGCCGATATCCAGTTCACTGCGCACCGTCCCGGCATCTTCGCGATACGAGCTGGTCGAGAGGATCGCCAACGGCACATCGAAAATGCGCGAAAACACGTCGCCCGGACGCAAACCGCCGCGCGCCAGGCATAGCACCTGGTCAAACTGCCAGCCGGAGGCATGGACATTGAGAACCAGTTTTTCGATTACGCTGTGATATTCATCCCAGGAGACCCATAGGTGCTGATCATCTGATTTATTCATATTGTTTTTATTTAAATGGGTGGCGCAAAACGATGGTTTCTTCGCGGTCCGGACCGGTCGAGACCATATCGATAGGCACGCCTACCAGTTCTTCGATACGTTTGATGTAGGCACGGGCGGTGGCCGGCAAGGCATCCATGGATTTGGCGCCGACTGTCGACTCGCTCCAGCCTGGCATTTCTTCATAGATAGGCTGGCACAGCGCCGCTTCTTCAGCGCCGACCGGGAAGATATCCACGGTCTTGCCGTTGAGCGTATAGCCGGTGCACAGCTTCAGCGTTTCCAGGCCATCCAGCACGTCCAGCTTGGTCAGGCACATGCCGGAGACGCCATTGATCTGTACCGAACGCTTCAACAGCGCGGCATCGAACCAGCCGCAACGACGGGCACGGCCGGTGACCGTGCCGAACTCGTGGCCGACGCTGGACAAATGCTTGCCGACGCCTTGGTCGGTCGGCAGTTCCGACGGGAACGGACCGGAACCGACGCGGGTGGTGTAAGCCTTGGTGATGCCCAGGATGTAGTGCAGCATGTTGGGGCCGACACCGCTGCCGGCGGCGGCATTGCCTGCCACGCAGTTGCTCGATGTGACGAACGGGTAAGTGCCGTGGTCGACGTCCAGCAGGCTGCCCTGCGCGCCTTCGAACAACAAGCTGGCGCCGTTGTTGTAGGCTGCGTACAGGTCGCTCGATACATCCGCCACCATCGGCCGCAGGCGTTCGACGGTTGCCAGGGCGTCGTCCAGCGTCTTTTGATAATCGACTGCCGGCGCCTTCAGGTAGTTGGTCAGCACGAAATTGTGGTATTCGAGATTGGCTTTCAGCTTTTCGGCAAAACGCTTCTCGTTGAGCAGGTCGGCCACGCGAATCGCGCGACGGGCAACCTTGTCTTCGTAGGCCGGGCCGATGCCCTTGCCGGTGGTGCCGATCTTGGCGTCGCCGCGCGCCGCTTCCCGCGCCGCATCGAGTGCGGTGTGGTAAGGCAGGATGATCGGACAAGCTTCGGAGATCTTCAGGCGCGACGCGACTTCGACGCCGGCAGCTTGCAATTTATCGATCTCGCGCAACAAATCGGGCACCGACAACACGACGCCGTTACCGATGTAGCAAGCGACGCCTGGGCGCATGATGCCGGACGGGATCAGTTGCAACGCCGTCTTGTGACCGCCGATGACCAATGTGTGGCCAGCGTTATGGCCGCCCTGAAAACGCACAACTGCTTGTGCGTGATCGGTCAGCCAGTCAACGATCTTGCCTTTTCCTTCGTCGCCCCATTGGGTGCCAATCACAACGACGTTTTTTGCGGTGCTTTTCTGTAACATCACTTAGTCCAAATTTTTGATAATCCAGTTTCCATTTTCGAGTACAACCACGCGGTCGCAATCGAATTCGTCTTGATCGTTTTCATGACCGGGCAGACTCTGGATCACAACTTCCCCAGCCTTGCGCAATTCAACGATCTTTTCCTTCAAACCTGCTTCAACGCCCCAAGGCGCATGAATCGCGCGCTTGCGGATTGCTACCGGAATCAGTCTTGCCAGCTCTCGCAAATCCATCGAGAAACCGGTCGCCGGCCGCGAACGGCCGAATGCAGCGCCAACGTCATAGCGCCCGCCACGCAATATTGCGTTCGGCAGACCAGGCACGTAGGCGGCGAAAATCAAACCACTTTCGTAATGATACCCGCGTAAATCAGCTAAATCGACAGTTACACAATCTTTCCCGGCAGCTTCGGCCAGGGTTTCCAGTTCGTCAAGCGCTTTGGCGATGGCTGGCGAGGCTGGCAATTGCTGCCGCGCCTGTTGCAGCACACTGGAGTCGCCGTACAAACCTGGCAACGCCAGCAAGGCGACCCGGGTTTCCGGTTTGTAATTCACGCTGATCGTACGCAAACCGGGCAAATCCTTGGCTTCCAGCAATGCTACCAGCGCACTTTCATCCACTTTGGCCGCTTCATCGCCGCCGACAATGGTGCGCAAGATGCCAACATGGCACAAATCCAGGCGCACTTGCGTGATGCCGGCCAGAGCCAGGGTCGCCAGCGCCAGTTCCTGGATTTCCGCATCGGCTTCGAGGCCCAGATGGCCATAGATTTCAGCGCCGATCTGTAGCGGTTCACGGGTTGCATGCAAGCCGATCTGGCGGGTATGCAAGACGCTGCCGACGTAACACAGGCGGGTCACCGATTCGCGATTCAGCAGATGGGCGTCGATACGCGCCACCTGGGTGGTCATGTCGGCACGAATGCCGAGCGTGCGGCCGGATAGCTGGTCGACCAGCTTGAAGGTGCGCAGATCCGTATCCTGGCCGGCGCCGGCCAGCAAGGATTCCAGATATTCCAGCATCGGCGGCATCACCAGCTCATAGCCGTACAAGCGGAAATTATCCAGTATCAGACGGCGCAAATCTTCAATCTTGCGCGCCTCGGACGGCAGGACGTCGGCGATATTTTCAGGGAGAAGCCAATTTGGCATAGGAAAATGAGTCTTTGGAAGGTTACTTTTCAGCGATTTTCGCGAATCCGAAGATCGGTGAATCGATATTATTCATTGATATTACTTAATTTAATCTGCAGCCGTCGAAAATAAGGAATGGCGCCTCAAGCGAGGGCGCCATTCCCGGACTACATCATCCTTACTACGGCTGGCTTATTTCTTGGTCGGCGCTGCCGCCGCACCGCCTGCCGGACTACGGAAATATTTAAAGAATTCCGAATTCGGATCGATCACCATCAAGTCCTGACGTGTCTTGAAGCTGGCGCGATACGCTTCGAGGCTGCGATAGAACTTGTAGAACTCCGGATTCTGACCGAATGCCTGGGCGTAAACCTGCGAAGCCTTGGCATCGCCCTCGCCGCGCATCTTTTCCGCATCGCGATAAGCTTCCGCCAGGATCACGGTACGTTGCTTGTCGGCATCAGCACGGATCTTCTCGGAATCTGCGGAACCGGTGGAACGCAATTCATTAGCGACCCGTAAACGCTCCGATTTCATGCGGTCGTACACCGAGGCGTTGATCTGGTCGACATAGTCAACCCGCTTCAGGCGTACATCGATGATGTCGACCCCGATCTGCTTGGCTTCTTCCGCCACCTTGGTGCGAATCGAATCCATTACCTTGCCGCGCTGGCCGGAGATGACTTCGCGCACGGTGCGCTTGGTGATTTCATCGTTCAACGCTGCCTTGACGATTTGCGACATGCGGTCTTGCGCACGCTTTTCATCGCCGCCGAAACTGACGAAATACAATTTCGGATCGACAATGCGCCATTTGGTGAAGGCGTCGATCAGGATGTTCATCTTTTCCGCCGTAATGAAACGGTCGGTGTCAGGCGGATCGATAGACAGGATCCGCTTGTCCAGGAACAGCACATTCTGGAACGGCGGCGGCAGCTTGAAATGCAAACCTGGCTGGTTGATCACCTGCTTGACTTCGCCGAAAGCGAACAAAATCGCGTACTGGCGCTGGTCGACCACAAAAATGGTCGAAAACAACAGCCACAGGGCGGCAAAGATAACTACCAGCAACGAGATAAGACGATTCATTATCGGCCCTCCCGATCGCGGGAGTCGCGGCTATCGCGCGAACGATCATCCGACTGCGGCCGCTGCTCTACCGTACTGGCGCCGTCTTTCATGACAGTCGACGGCAACGTGGCAGTGCTGCTTGCGCTGCCCGAAGCGGCGCTGGCTGTAGCGCTCGAAACGGATTGCGAAATCAGTTTATCCAATGGCAAATACAATAAATTACTCCCGCTTTTAGCATCAACCATCACTTTTGTCGTATTCGCAAAAATCTGTTGCATCGTATCCAGGTACATCCGGTCCCGCGTCACGGCAGGCGCTTTCTGGTACTCGGTCAACACTTGTTTGAAACGCGAGGCATCACCTTCGGCATTCGCGGTAACACGGGCGCTGTAGGCTTCCGCTTCCTGCAGCAAGCGCGATGCGGCGCCGCGGGCTTTCGGAATCACATCGTTGGCGTAGGCCTGGCCTTCATTCTTTTGCCGCTCGCGGTCCTGGCTGGCCTTGACTGCATCGTCGAATGCCGCTTGCACCTGCTCCGGCGGTTGTACGCCTTGCATCGTCACATTGGTGATTTGCACACCAACCTTATAGCGGTCCAGGATCTGTTGCATCAGTTGCTGAGTGTCGAGCGCCACTTTTTCGCGGCCTTCGTACAACACAAAATCCATCTTGCTCTTGC
Source organism: Collimonas sp. (assembly GCF_039923675.1). GTDB lineage: Bacteria > Pseudomonadota > Gammaproteobacteria > Burkholderiales > Burkholderiaceae_D > Collimonas. The sequence continues at coordinate 215,615 of NZ_JBDTCG010000056.1, read as the reverse complement.
CGACCACCTCACGAATCGAGGTTTCCGCCACTTGGCGCACGGTTTCTTCCGGATCGCGCACGTTGAAAATCCAGTCGGACGCGCTCTTCAGCGTGTATTGCACAGCGAACTGGATGTCGATGATGTTTTCATCATCGGTCAGCATCAGGGCTTCTTTCGGTTGCTTGTTCTTGGCATTGGCGCGATAGCCGATTTCCACCGTACGCACCTGCGAAACATTGACGATTTCGTGGCTTTGGATCGGATAAGGCCAGCGCCAGTTGAAACCTGGCGTGGTCGAATGGCTGTACTTGCCGAACGTCATCACAACGCCGGTCTGGCCTTCTTGCACGGTAAAGAAACCGCTTGCCAGCCACAGCAAGGCCACCACCACGGCAATCGCACCAACGCCGACACCGGCGCCCTTCATGCCAGGATTGAAACCACCGCCACTGGAATCGCCGCCTCCACCGCCGCTTTTATTGCCGAGCAGGCGCGTCAGACGCTGGTTGAAGTCTTGCCACAGCTTATCCAGGTCCGGAGGGCCGTTATTCGGCTTTTTGCCGTCGTTGTTTTGCTTGTTGTCATTTTGCGAATTACGACCCCATTGCGGGTCGTTCAGCGAAAATTTCAAGCCAAGTTTTTTAAATAGGGTGCCAAGCATTCGATCGTTATCTTTAAGTAAATAAAACAAATAGGTTGGAATGCTCGTTAGAGGCGTTTAATTCGTTGCGCCGATTACTTTAATTGTTTGATAAGAACTTGTAAGAATTTGTTTAAAACTGCTGCACGCCCGCTATATCTGGTTATTCTCAAGATCCGCGGCAGGAATGACCGAATAGGCTGGCGCAGCCGGATTCAGGGTCACAAATTCTGCAATTGCCTGGCGCAATAAATCCAGACCGATGCCCTTTTGCGCGCTAATGAAAACTCGTTGAATTTTATCATACTCATCACGCTCGACCGAAGGCTCCAGTTCCGCTGCGTCAATCTTGTTCCACACCAGAATCTGCGGAATATGATCGGCGCCGATTTCCTTCAGCACCAGATTCACTTGCTCGATCTGCTCCATGCGCGCCGGACTTGCTGCATCGACCACATGCAATAGCAGATCGGCATGGATGGTTTCTTCCAAGGTGGCCCGGAATGCGGCCACCAGCTGATGCGGCAATTCACGAATGAAACCTACCGTATCGGAAATCACCACACTACCCGCCTCGCCCAGATAGACCCGTCTGGTAGTAGTGTCCAGCGTAGCGAACAGTTGATCCGCTGCATACACGCCGGCTTTGGCCAGCGCATTGAACAAGGTTGATTTGCCAGCGTTGGTATACCCTACCAGCGAAATCGAAATTGTTGCGCTACGTCCGCGCGCCCGCCTTTGGGTTGCGTGCTGCTTGTGCAACTTGTCCAGCCGTGCACGCAAGGCCTTGACCCGGTCGCCGAGCAAACGGCGGTCGGTTTCGAGCTGGGTTTCACCCGGACCGCGCAGGCCGATACCGCCCTTTTGCCGTTCCAAGTGAGTCCAGCCCCGTATCAGCCGCGTCGCCAGATGCTGCAATTGTGCAAGTTCAACCTGCACTTTACCTTCATGGCTTTTGGCTCTTTGGGCAAAGATATCGAGGATGAGACTGGTACGATCCAGCACCCTGACTTTGAGTACACGTTCAAGATTGCGCTGCTGGGCCGGCGACAATGCGTGGTTGAAAATGACGATTTCAAGGCCATCGTCAAACACCGCATCGGCGATTTCCTGGGCTTTGCCGGAACCGACAAACAAGGCGGCGTCCGGGCTGCTGCGTTTGCCGGTAATGGTAACAAACGGCAACGCGCCGGCAGACTTGGCCAGCAGGGAAAGCTCTTCCAGACTCGCGGCAAAGTCACCTTTGCCGAAGTCCACTCCGACTAGCGCTGCGCGCATGGGAACGATCTAGTAGCCGTCCCGCTTTGGGACAAAGCGGCCGGCAAATGGTTATTCTGCTTCAGATTCAAGATTCAGATTGACAGCGCGAGCAGGAACTACGGTTGAGATGGCGTGTTTGTATACCATTTGGGTAACGGTATTACGCAGTAAAACGACGTATTGATCGAAGGATTCGATATGGCCCTGGAGCTTGATGCCGTTGACCAGATAGATCGACACCGGAACATGCTCTTTGCGCAAGGCGTTCAAAAACGGGTCTTGTAACAATTGCCCTTTATTACTCATGGCTACTCCACTGTGTTGTTGTGATTAGAAGTCAAATGCAAAACGCATATAGAACCAAAATGATTCTAAGTGAATGACTCGGTGGGTGTTTTACGAATGTATACGATTTTCAGATTTACTGCTTAGAAAAAAATATTTTTAAAAGATTATTTTTCCTGGCGCGCGTAAGGGTTTCTACTAGATCTGAATTCGATACGTAATGGAGTCCCAACCAGCGAAAAAGTTTCCCGGAAATGTTTTTCCAGATAACGTTTATAGTTATCCTCGATGGATTCCAAGGCATTGCCATGGATGACGACGATAGGCGGGTTCATACCGCCCTGGTGGGCATAACGCAGCTTCGGACGGATCGAACCCTTGCGCCGCGGCTGTTGATGCTCTACCGCTTCGATCAGGGCCCGCGTCAGCTTCGGCGTGGTCAGGTTGGACATCGCTGCCGCATACGCGGAATCGATGGATTTCATCAGCGGCGTGATGCCGGTCGATTTCAATGCAGAAATAAAATGGAATTTGGCGAACGACAGGAAGTTCAGCTTGCGGTCCATGTCTATCTTGATTTCATCGCGACGGTCGCTGGTCAGGCCATCCCACTTGTTGACGCCAACCACCAGTGCGCGGCCGGTTTCAAGCACGAAGCCGGCGATGTGGGCATCCTGCTCGGAGATATCCTGCTGCGCATCGAGCAACAGCAACACCACGTTGGCTTCTGAAATCGACTGCAGCGTCTTGACCACCGAAAACTTCTCGATGGCTTCAAACACCTTGCCGCGGCGGCGGATACCGGCGGTGTCGATCAGGGTATATTTCTTGCCGTCGCGCTCAAACGGAATCTCGATCGAATCGCGGGTTGTACCCGGCATGTCGAACGCAATCACGCGCTCCTCACCCAGCAAAGTATTGACCAGAGTCGACTTGCCGACATTCGGACGGCCGACGATGGCGATCTTGATGCCGCGATCCTTGCTTTCCGGTTCTTCCACTTCCGGCGGACGCTGCGCGAACGCCAGATCCAGCGATTCTTCCACCAAGTCGGCGACACCGTCGCCGTGGGCGGCGGAGATCACATAAGGATCGCCCATGCCCAGTTCGTAGAACTCGGCGGTGACCGAGGTGTACTTCATACCCTCTGATTTGTTCACAACCAGCATCACCGAGCGTCCCGATTTGCGCAGGAAATCGGTGATGGTCTTGTCATGCGGCGTCAGGCCCTGGCGGCCATCGACGATGAAAATCACGATGTCGGCTTCGGCCACTGCCTGTTTGGTCTGCTTGGCCATTTCAAACATGATGCCGTCTTTGGCAACCGGCTCGAAACCGCCCGTGTCAATCACCAGGAATGGCCGCTCGCCGACCCGCCCTTCGCCATAATGGCGATCGCGCGTCAAGCCGGGCAAATCGGCGACCAAGGCATCGCGTGAACGCGTCAGGCGATTAAACAAGGTCGATTTGCCGACATTGGGACGTCCTACAAGTGCAATTACTGGCTTCATTAAAATCTTACTCTGTCGCAATAGCGATCAATGTTCCTGCTTTGGTTTGAAAAATCACATTAGAGCCAGCCACTACCGGATTCGGCAGGACCGGGCTGCTATCTGCACGGATCCGTGCTTTCAGTGCGCCATCTTCACGCGACAAGAAGTGAATATACCCTTCAAAATCACCGACAACGACTGTATTGCCCAATACTACCGGAGTAGTCAGGACGCGATTGGCCAACTGCTTGTTTTGCCATATTACCGTACCACTGTCCTCAGTGAACGCGGATATTGCGCCACGTTCGTCAGCCGCATAGATGTTTTTACCATCGCTACCGACGCCGACATCGCTGGAGAACGGCTTGATCCAATGGGCGTTGCCGCTGCCGGCGTCAAAACAGCCGACCCGGCCTTGATAGGCAACAGCGCAAACATCACGGCCGACGATCACCGGCATGCCGGAAGCATCTGCAACCCGCTCCAGTTCGGTCGTGCCGCGCGGATCGCCGATCGCCATTTCCCACCATGGACCGCCGTTAGTCAGGTTCAACGCTGATAAACGACCACCTGGCAACGACAAAAATGTTGCTTGCGGAACAATCAGAATGCCCGGCGCCGTGCGCAAGGTCAGCGGCGGCAAGGTGCGCAGCACGGTCCAGCGGCGCTCGCCGGTTTCGGCATCGAATGCGGCGATACGGTTATCCTGGCTGCGTACGATGACCAGTCCCTGGCCGACTGCCGGCGCCGACAGGATCTCACTCGTAGTCTGTGCCTGCCAACGCTTCTTGCCCTGTGCGTCAAACGCCAGCAATATACCCTTTTCGCCGGCTACCGCGACAGTCGTACCGTCAGCGCCCACGCCGCCGGTCAGATGGTTGCCTGCACTGATCTTCCAGGTGACCGTACCGGTCGCCGCATTGATGCGGGCCACGGTGCCGTCGGCTGCTGCGGCATACACGCTGTCGCCGGCAACAGCCGGGGTGAACGTGAAGATGTCGGATTTACCCAGCGACAGCGTCCAGGCCGGATGCACTTTGAGGCTTTGCGTGAATTCCACCAAAGCTGCTGGCGGGTTGCTTGGCGCCTTGCCCTTGAACAAGGAGCAGCCACCCAATATCAGCAGAGCGCCGGCACAGACAGAAGCTACCTTCACCGCTCGCATAGTCATTGGTATAGTCATAACGCGCATATTCTTCCTTTTTCGGATGTTCTTGGATTATCAGGCTGCAGCCTTGGCTGGAGCTCCGCCAATCGCATCCAGTTTCAATTGAATCAGTTGTTTGCCGGGATTCTTGCTATCCATCTTGTCCAAAGCGAGCTGGTAAGCGGTGCGCGCTTCGTCCAGCTTGTTTTGCGCGACCAGGATATCGCCCTTGCGGTCGGCGGCAGCGCTGGCGAAAGGCGCAGGCAAATCGGCTGCCAGCACTTTCAAGCCATCGTCATAAGCCTTCTGGTCCAGCAAGATACCGGCCAGCCGGATTCTTGCCAGCGCTTTGTAGTCGTCATCGCTACCGTGATCGACCACCCATTGCAACTGGTCTTTTGCGGCGTTCAGGTCATTGCCGTCGAAGGCAACCTTGGCGGCGGACATGGCCGCCATGGAAGCGTATGCAGTACGGCTGAATTTCTGCTGGATATCCGCGGCGGCGCGCTGCACCTTGGCGCTGTCCTTGGCCGTCACAGCCTTTTGCTGCTCGTCGTAAAGCTGCGACGCCTGGATTGCCTGACTGCGCTGGTAGTAATTCCAGCCGGACCAGCCGGCGTAGGCCGCCAGGGCGATAATCAGCGTCCAGGTGGTCAGGTTGCCGTATTTATTCCACCAGTCCTTAAGCGTTGCCAGTTGTTCCTGTTCGTCGAGATCGAATGCCATATGATTTTTAGTTTTTAGTGTTGATGATAGTGACAGGTGCGCTGCTGATTTCAGTGATGATAATGCACATGATCGCCATGATCGTGGCCGTGGTCATCGCCAGAGCCGACGATCTGGTCAACCAGATAATCGCTTACCGCATCGAAAGGTACGACACTTTGATTGCCGGAACCAGCTTTTTCGCCAGCGACCACATGGTCATGCCCATGCCCCGCGTCATTGTCGGCACGCAGGGTCTTGACGGTAGCGGTATGGTTAGCGACTTCATCGTCGCCGATGATGATGGCGTACGCGGCGCCGCTGGCGTCAGCCCGTTTCATCTGCGACTTGAAACTGCCGCCGGCATTCGACGAGGCGCAATGTAGCACAACATCCAGCCCGGCATTGCGCAAACGCTCCGCCAGCACGAACGACTGCAGCTGCGCTGCCTCGCCCTGATGCACCAGATAAATGTCGCATTCGTTGCGTTGAGCCTGTTCGCCGTTGGCGCGCATCAATTCCAGCAAGCGCTCGACGCCCATCGCAAAACCGCAGGCCGGCGTCGGCTTGCCGCCGAACATTTCCACCAGCGGATCGTAGCGGCCGCCGCCACAGACCGTGCCTTGCGAGCCGAGCTGGTCGGTTACCCACTCGAACACGGTACGGTTGTAATAGTCCATGCCGCGCACCAGGCGCGGATTGATGGTGAACGGGATATTGTTGTGGTTCAGGATCTTTTGCACGCCTTCGAAATGCGCGAGCGATTCCGTACCCAGATACGACAGCAGTTGCGGTGCAGCATCGACCATCGCCTGCATGGCAGGATTCTTGGTATCCAGGATACGCAGCGGATTGGTATGCAAGCGACGCTGTGCATCCGCATCCAGCAACTCCTGATGCTGTTCAAAATAAGCGATCAGGTCAGCGCGGTGACGATTGCGCTCTTCAGCGTCGCCAATCGAGTTCAGTTGCAGCTTGACGTCCTGCAAGCCAAGGTCATCCCACAGCCGCTGACACATCATGATCAGTTCGGCGTCGATATCCGGACCGGTAAAGCCGAGCGCTTCAGCGCCCACTTGGTGGAACTGGCGATAACGCCCGCGCTGCGGCCGCTCGTGGCGGAACATCGGACCGTTATACCAGAGCCGTTTCGGGCCGTCGTAAGTCAGATTATGTTCGATTGCCGCGCGCACCACGCCGGCGGTGCTTTCCGGACGCAAGGTCAGGTTGTCACCATTCATCGAATCGGTGAACGAGTACATTTCCTTTTCGACGATATCGGTGACCGCGCCGAGGCCGCGCGCAAACAAGGCGGTCGGCTCGACGATAGGCGTGCGGATTTTCTGGAAGCCATAGCTCTTCAGCACCGACTCAACCGTGTTTTCAAACAATTCCCACAAGGCCGCATCGGCCGGCAGGACATCGTTCATACCTTTTACGCCGACGATTTTTTCGGCTTTCTTATTTTCTGACATTCTTTTTCAAAGCACCAGTGGTGATTAATAGTGTGATTAATTTTATTCGGATCAGGCTGCCTGCGGGCCGTAATGGCTTTTTACGTAATCCAGCACCACCGCCTGAAATTCTTCGGCAATCCGCTCGCCGCGCAGCGTCAATTTTTTCTCGCCGTCGATGAACACCGGCGCCGCCGGTGATTCGCCGGTGCCAGGCAAACTGATGCCGATATTCGCATGCTTCGATTCCCCTGGGCCATTCACGATGCAGCCCATCACCGCCACATTCATGCCTTCGACGCCGGGATACGCTTTTTTCCAGACCGGCATCTGATCGCGCAAATAGGTCTGGATCTTGTCCGCCAGATCCTGGAACACCGTCGATGTGGTACGACCGCAGCCCGGGCAGGCAATCACCATCGGCGCGAATTTGCGCAAGCCCATGGTTTGCAGAATTTCCTGGCCGACGATCACTTCCCGCGTGCGGTCGCCGCCCGGTTCCGGCGTCAGCGAAATGCGGATGGTGTCGCCAATGCCTTCCTGCAGCAACACCGACAAGGCCGCAGTCGAAGCGACGATACCCTTGCTGCCCATGCCGGCTTCGGTCAATCCCAGGTGCAGCGGATAATCGCAACGTCGCGCCAGTTCGCGATACACCGCGATCAAGTCCTGCACGCCGGAAACCTTGCACGACAAGATAATCCGATCGGCCGCCAACCCCAGTTCTTCCGCTCTTTGCGCGTTTTCAATCGCCGAAGTCACCAGCGCTTCATACATGACTGCCTGCGCCGGCCATGGCTGGCTGCGCGTGGCATTTTCGTCCATGATGCGCGCCAGCAGCGCCTGGTCCAGGCTGCCCCAGTTGACGCCGATGCGCACCGGCTTGTCATACTTGCAGGCGACTTCGATCATTTGCGCATACTGGGTATCACGCTTGGCGCCCTTACCCACATTGCCCGGGTTGATCCGGTATTTCGAGAGGGCCTGGGCACACTCTGGATAATCGTTCAGCAAGGTATGGCCGTTGTAGTGAAAATCTCCCACCAGCGGCACGTCGATGCCCATTTTATCGAGCTGCTCGCGGATCGCCGGCACCGCTGCGGCAGCCTCCGGATTGTTCACTGTAATGCGCACCAGCTCGGAACCGGCGCGCGCCAGGTCCTTGATCTGGATCGCAGTGCCGATGGCGTCGGCGGTATCGGTATTGGTCATCGACTGCACCACCACCGGCGCGCCGCCGCCGACCATGATCTTGCGCTCGCCGTAACTGATCACCGCGCTGCGGCTAAGGCGTCGCGCGCTGGGGCCTGAGCCGATCGGTAGATTCATGGACATCTCTCTTTCAAGCTTATTTCAGGTTCAATCTGGCGACATTGGTCTTGGAGCCGGTCTTCAGATCCAGCGGCGCGCCGCGCAATGTCGCGTCAACGCCTGCCAGATTACCGATAATGATGCTGACCGGCTGCGACATGTCGACCGTTTCCGTGCTGCCGGCTTTCACCAGGCGCGAAATCAGCACGGTGTTGTCGGCGCGCTTGACATCGACCCATGAATCCTGGCGAAAGTTCAGATTCAATTCACCGCCGCTGGCCGCAGCCGGGGCTGTTGCTGCCGAGGTTGTCCCGGCATTGACACCGACTTCGGCAACTGCAGCGCCATTTTTTGCGGGAGTCGCGAGAGTCGCAGTTGGCGCAGCCGTCAACGCGGCATTCGCCTCCTTGTCAGCCGCCTGGATATCGCTACTGGCAGACGAGGCGACTGCTTCTTCGCTAGCCGCCGAAGTAGCCGACGCCGCCGCTTTTTCGGTCAGCGCGTGCAAGGCGTTCTGCACACCCGGCACCACATCAAACCGTATCGCCACTGCCAGCAGCAACAGCAGCACAGCCAGCACCACCAACCATTTATAGGCAAACTTACTGCGCCCCATCAAGCTGAAACGGGATTCCGAAAAAGGCGTCGACAACTGTCCCGGTGCGGCGGCTCTGATCGGTTGCGCGGACACCGCAGGCGAAATGGCGGCCAGCGATGCTGTCACGTCCAGGCCGAGCAATTTTGCATAGGAACGGATAAACCCGCGCGTCATGACCATGGTTGGCAAGGCTGCATAATTATCCGCTTCCATTGCTTCTATCTGACGCGGCGCCAGCTTCAAGTGGCTGGCCACTTCCGCCACCGACCAGCCAAACTGTTCGCGCTTGCCGGCCAGTTGAGCGCCGAGCGTGCTCGGACCCGTGCTTGCGGGAGCTTGCCCTGCCAGATTATCCGGATTGTGGATTTCGCCGACGCTCTCCGACTTCAACTGTTCCGGCTCACTCATTAAACGCCCCGCGCTGATAAGCTGCGAACTCCGGGGAACCGGCAAAACGACGGCGTAATTGCGTCACCAAACTTGTTTCAGCAGCTGTGTCACCCAACTTTCGCTCCACTTTGATTGCTGTCCATAATGCTTCCGCATTTTGCACATCTATTTTTAATACGAGTCCGATATAAAACCGGGCACGTTCATAATCGTTGCGGTCATACGCCAATTGCGCCAGCTTGGCATTGGTCAGCGGGTTGCTGGCATCAAACTGGAAAGCCTGCAGCAGATAACGCTCTGCCGCCTCGGTATCGTTTAACTTGAGACTGCACACGCCGGCGTTGGTCAATGCTTTTGCCGGCGACTGGTAACTGCGGCTTTTCAGCGCAGTCTGGAAATGGACTATCGATTCCTTGGCGCGGCCGTTCTGACACAGGAACCAGCCATAGTTATTGGCGAAATCAGGATTATTCGGATCCAGGCGCAAGGCCCGTTGAAAATTTTCATCGGCCAGCCGGTTCTCGCCCATCTCCATGTAGATCAGGCCGCGTACGCTATAGGCATCGCCCATATCAGGGTCCGAGGCCAGCGCGCGCTTGATCTCGTCCAGCGCCACATCCAGCTGATGCTGCTCGTAATAGCCGACCGCCAGCTGCAAACGGATGCCGGCGCGGCGTTGCGCCTCGGTCTGGTCGGAGCTGGTCGCCAGTTCGCGGCTCGAACCGGCTTCCTGGTCACTGCTGACAGGCGGATTGGCGCAACCGCTCAAACCGGCCAATAACGACAAGGCCGTCGCGGCAAATGCGATACGGCCACTCCAGTTACCCAATTTGCTGCTCATTTGATCTGTCACTCAGACACCTCGATGATGCGGCCAAAATTCTTTCCGAATTTCTGCTGATATTCGGTCATTTTCTGCATACGTTCCTGCACCCGCGTACGGTCTTGTACTTCACCTGCCAGTTGGCCGCAAGCGGCATCGATATCATCGCCGCGCGTCTTGCGCACGGTGGTGACGATGCCCGCGTCGATCAAAATCTGGGCGAAGGCCTTGATGCGCGGATTGTTAGAGCGTTTCAGACCCGATTCCGGGAACGGATTGAACGGGATCAGATTGAATTTGCACGGCACCACCGGGCCGCCTGTGTGGCCTTGCACCAGCGCGATCAGTTCGCGCGCGTGGGCGTCGGTATCGTTGACGTCGTCCAGCATGCAGTATTCAAAGGTGATGAAATCGCGCGGCGCGAATTCCAGATAGCGCTTGCAGGCAGCCATCAGATCGCGCAGCGGATATTTTTTATTCAGTGGCACCAGGCCATCGCGTAAGGTGTCGTTGGAGGCGTGCAAAGAGACCGCCATCGCCACGGCGCAGTCTTGCGACAGCTTGTCGATCATCGGCACCACGCCGCTGGTGGACAAGGTCACGCGGCGGCGCGACAGGCCGTAGGCGTTATCGTCCAGCATCAGCTTCAGCGCCGTCACTGTCGGTTCATAGTTCAGCAAAGGTTCGCCCATGCCCATCATCACCACGTTGGTGATCTGGCGTTCGCCTTTATGGCCGGGTTCGACGCCTTTGGACTTGCGCAACTCGAATTCAGCCATCCACAGCTGGCCGATGATTTCACCGACAGTCAGGTTGCGGCTGAAGCCTTGTTTGCCGGTGGAGCAAAAGCGGCAATTCACCGCGCAGCCGGCCTGCGTCGAAATGCACAGGGTGCCGCGGTTTTCTTCGGGGATAAAAACCGTCTCTACCGCATTGCCTTGGCCGACATCGAGCAGCCACTTGCGGGTGCCGTCGGTCGAGGTGTGATCGCTGATCACAGCGGGAGCGGCGATCATCGCCCGGGTTGCCAGTTTGTCGCGTAATGACTTCGCCAAATCGGTCATTGCGTCGAAATCGTGCGCGCCGAATTGATGTATCCAGCGCAGCAGTTGTTTGGCGCGAAACGGCTTCTCACCCAACTCGCCGCAATAGGCGGTCAGTTGTGCGGGATCCAGATCCAGCAGGTTGGTGAGAGCAGTCATGGCATTTCCAATTTTCTATATTACGCAGGGCAGTTACGGCTTGATGCACAAGCCGCGCCCACCCCGCAACAACAATTTAAGCAGCCAGGGCCGGGAAGAAATAAGCGATTTCAACTTTGCCGGCTTCAACTGCATCCGAACCGTGCACTGCGTTCGCATCGATCGAGTCAGCGAAGTCAGCACGGATGGTGCCTTTTTCTGCCTTCTTAGGATCGGTTGCGCCCATCAGGTCGCGGTGCTTCAACACGGCGTTTTCGCCTTCCAGGGCTTGGATCATGACTGGACCGGAGATCATGAAGTCAACCAGGTCCTTGAAGAAAGGACGTGCGCTGTGAACAGCGTAGAAGCCCTCAGCTTCTGCGCGCGACAGTTGGGTCATGCGGGCAGCAACGATCTTCAAGCCAGCGTTTTCAAAACGGGTGTAGATTTGGCCGATTACGTTTTTTGCTACTGCGTCTGGTTTGATAATCGACAGGGTGCGTTCAATTGCCATCTGAAAAACTCCAATAAAAAGAAAGGGTTAAAGTGTTTTATGAAAGGATTAAATGAGTGACTGGCTAATAGTTCAATCAACCTTTGATTTTAACACGAAACACCCGTATAGAATCGTCACAACTAGCCAAAACGCAAGGTGCTTATCCTATAAAATCGGTAAGAAGCGCCGGGAAAGCGCTTCAAAACCCGTCGAGAACCACTTTGCCGGTTTGCTGTCTGATGTAAAGATGTCGTTAGCAAGTGCTATGATCGCAACAGTTTAATACTTTTGCAATTTCCAAAGGAGTCCTTAATGAACCCAAACCTGCAACCAACCTATTCACCAGGCAGCACTGCGCTCAGCGCGCAACATCGCGTGCTGCGCAACACTTACTGGCTGCTGGCGCTGTCCATGCTGCCGACGATTGCCGGCGCCTGGCTTGGGGTCCAGATGGATTTCACGTTCTTCCGGAACAGCCCGCTGATCGGCTTCATGGCATTCATGGCCGTAGCGTTTGGTTTCTTTTATGCAATTGAAAAGACCAAGAACACCGGCTGGGGCGTACTGCTGCTGCTCGGCTTCACTTTCTTCATGGGCTTGATGCTGTCGCGCCTGATTGGCCATACGCTGGTTGGCTACTCCAATGGCGCAACGCTGATCATGATGGCTTTCGGCGGCACCGCCAGCGTCTTTGTCGTTATGGCAAGTATCGCTACTGTCAGCAAACGTGATTTCTCGAATATGGGAAAATGGCTGTTTGCGGGCGTGGTTGTATTGCTGCTGGCGTCGCTGGCCAATGTTTTCCTGCAAATCCCAGCGCTTTATCTGGCAGTATCGGTCATTGCGATTGCGATTTTCTCGGCTTACATCCTGTATGACGTGCAGCGCATCATCAACGGCGGCGAGACAAATTACATCTCAGCAACCTTGAGCCTGTACCTTGATGTCTACAACATCTTTGTCAATCTGCTTTCCTTGCTGGGTATTTTCGGCGGCAACCGGAATTAAGCAAACCACGATGGATAAAAGAAAACCGGCTCTTTAGCCGGTTTTCTTTATTTATAACCAGGAAACTCAAGCCAGTTCGAACACCGCGATCGATTCCACGTGCGCGGTATGCGGAAACATGTTTACCACCCCTGCCTGGCGCAAACGATAGCCGCCCGCGATCAGCAAACCGGCATCGCGCGCCAGCGTTGAAGGATTGCAGGACACGTAGACAATCCGCCGTGGCATGAAGCTCTTGTCGATGGCGGCCAGGCCGACGATTGCCTCGCACACAGCCGCAGCGCCATCACGCGGTGGATCGATCAGCATGCGGTCGAACTTGCCCAGGGCGATGAAATCTTCAGCCGTCGCCTCAAACAGGTTGCGGCAATAAAAGGTTGTCTTGCCGGCCAGTTGGTTCACGGCGGCGTTCTCGCCGGCGCGGTTGATCAACGCCTGGCTGCCTTCGATGCCCACAACTTCACGCGCCTGCGTCGCCAACGGCAAAGTAAAATTTCCCAACCCGCAAAACAGATCGGCCACGCGATCTTGCGGCTGCACATCCAGCAAACGCAGGGCGCGCGCCACCAGGACGCGATTGATCTGATGATTCACTTGCGTGAAATCGGTCGGCTTGAACGGCATCCGCACGCCGAATTCCGGCAAGGTGTAATACAGCTCACCCTGCGCCGGATAAAACGGATACGCGGTATCAGGGCCGCCTGCTTGCAACCACCAATGCACCTGGTACTGATCGGCGAAGGCTTTCAACTTGGCTTCGTCGTCACCTGCCAACGGCGCCATGATGCGCAGCACCAGTGCGGTAATTTTGCCTTGCGGCCCTTCGCCGACCGCCAGCTCGATCTGTGGAATATCCTCAATCAAGGTCAGGGAAGCAATCAGCCGCCGCAGCGGCAGCAGCATCGCCGAAACATTCGCCGGCAATATGTCGCACTGCTTCATGTCCGTGATGTAGGAGGATTTCCGCTCATGAAAACCGACCAGCACGCCGCCCTTTTTCGGCACGTTACGCACCGAAATACGGGCGCGATAACGGTAACCCCAGGTCGGCCCGTAAATCGGCCGCAGCATCGATTCCGCCTTGACCTTGCCGATATGCCACAGGTTATCTTCCAACACGCGCTGCTTGATCGCGACCTGGGCCGAGGCCTCCAGATGCTGCATGGCGCAACCGCCGCAAACGCCGAACACGGCACATTGCGGCTTGACCCGCATCACCGATTCCTTGTGCAAGGCGGTCATGGTCGCCGCTTCCCATTTGGCTTTCTTGCGATACGACTGGAAGCTGACGCGCTCGCCCGGCAAGGCGCCTTCGACGAAGATCACCTTGCCTTGCGTACCATCTTCATTTTTCAAATGGCCGATCCCGCGCGCGTCCATGTCGAGGGATTTGATATCGATAATGTCTTGTTGCATAGGAGGCAGTAACAGGTCGCCCTATATAGAAATCGGGGACAACCCTGGAAATAGAAAGAAAATAGCTCGAAATTATAGCCTCATGCGAGGCAACACAGATCAGGTTGGCAAGCTAAAACCTGCTTACAGGAACGAATCCTTGCCCACACCCTTGGCGCCCAGCAAGCGTTTCAGCTTGAGCAACGCCTCTTGCTGGATTTGCCGCACCCGCTCGCGCGTGACGCCGATTTCCGCAGCCAGCTCTTCCAGGGTGGACGGATCGTCATTATCCAGCCCGAAGCGACGCATGATCACATTGCGCTGCTTGTCGGTCAGCTTGTCCAGCCAGACCCGCACCAGGATCGAGGTTTCTTGCTGCTCGGCACGGGAATCGGGATTTTCTTCGGTAGCGCTAGGCAACAGATCCATCAGGCTGGCCAGCGGATCCTGGTCTAGCGGCGCATCCAGCGAGGCGGCATGTTCGGACAGCGCCAGCACGTCTTGCACGTCTTCCACCGGCCGGTCGACCAGATGCGCAATATCTTCGGCGCTGGCGTCCTTGCCATCGTGATGCTGGGCTTCCAGGTGATATTTGGCGCGCAGGATCTGGTTCAGCTCGCGCACCATATGGACCGGCAAGCGCACCGTGCGCGCCTGGTTCATGATGGCGCGCTCTATGCTCTGGCGTATCCACCAGGTCGCATAGGTAGAGAAACGGAAACCGCGCTCGGGCTCGAACTTGTCGATGGCCCGCATCAGGCCGAGATTGCCTTCCTCGATCAGATCAAGCAAAGCGACGCCTCGGTTGATGTAATGCTTGGCGATCGACACCACCAGCCGCAGGTTGTGTTCGATCATTTTCTGCCGGGCGTCGAAATTGCCCTGCTTCGCCAAGGTGGCGAAATGGACTTCTTCGGCCACTGTCAACAGCGGCCGCGTGCCGATCTGGTTCAGGTAGTGTTGGGTGGTGTCGGTGGACAGCTCGGCCGCCAACACCTTCTTCAGTTCCTCGACGCCATCAACCACCACCACGACGCCGTCAACCACCACCTCGTCATCGCTATCCCGCTCGGCGGCGACAGCATCGACGTCGTCGTCATCACGCCCATCATCGGCCAGTTGCTCCGATGAGACCTCATGCTCTTCGTCTTGATGATCTGCCGGCCGTTTGCTCATTTAGCGATTTGGTAGGAATTTCGATGGATCGACAGGTTTGCCTTGCTGGCGAATTTCGAAGTGCAACTTGACCACGTCGCTGTCCGAATTTCCCATCTCGGCAATTTTCTGGCCCTTGCTCACAGTCTGGCCTTCCTTCACCAGAATGGTCTTATTATGCGCGTAAGCGGACAACAAGTTATTAGTATGTTTGATGATAACCAAATTACCGTAGCCGCGGATACCGCTACCCGCATACATCACCTTGCCGCCAGCCGCAGCCACCACAGCCTGCCCTGATTTACCGGCAATATCGATACCTTTCTTGCCCTGATCGAAGGCGCCAACCTGCTTGCCTTCGGCCGGCCACATCCAGTCCACTTTATCTTCATCGCCCGACGACGCTGCCGCCGGCGGTGTTGCGGTGCCGGCGGCAGCTACGGCGGCGGCCGGAGCCACTATAGCCGGCACGGAGGCAGCTCTAGGAACATCTGAGAATGACGCGGCATCCGGCTTCTGCAATTCCGCCAACGCCGCATCGGAATACGGCCGTTTATCGCCACGCGGCCCGCTCTTGTTGACGCCATTGCCGCTGCCACTCGAGGCTGCCGATGGCGACGAGCCCAACGACCTTACTTCGACCCCCGAACCGGTTGCCACACTGCCGATCTGGGCACCGCCAGCCGTTCCAGAACCGCTATCTGGCGGCTGCACCCGCAACACTTGGCCGACCTTGATGTCGTTGGCGTTGTCCAGCTTGTTCCAGGCTACGATGTCACGATAACTCTGGCCGAATTCAAGGGCAATCCGGTACAAGGTATCGCCCTGCTTGACGGTGTAAGAACCGCGTCCGTCAGCCGCACGCGGCGTATCAGGTGTGGCTGCGCCGGTGGTGGCGACGCTGCCGCCGGAGCGGCGCTCGACGACCGGAGCGGGGGTACGCGGAGTGGTACATGCTGCCAGCGTACCGATCATTACTCCCAAAGCGATAAAGCGAGTTTTCTTCATTCTCATTACATTAAAATTAGTATGGCGACTTGGTCGCTGATTGTTCGTCAATTTATTCGTCAATATTTTTCGCCAGCTACAGTGCAATTACCGCGCCAACAGACAATTCTCAAGCCGTGCCGGCGCGCAAAGGCACAAAATGACAGTCTTCCAGTGTGGTGCTGGTCCAATCAAACTTACTGGTTCGCTGGATCAGCTGCAGTACTTGATGACGGGAACCGACCGGCGCCACCAGGCGGCCGCCGATCGTCATTTGATCCAATAACGCTTGCGGCACTTCAAGTCCCGCTGCCGCCAGAATGATACCGTCGAACGGCGCCACTTGCGGCAGCCCAAGCATACCATCTCCGTAATGCAAACGGATGTTGGCAATCCGCAGCGGGCGCAAGTTGCTGCGCGCCAGTTCATGCAGCGGCTTGATACGCTCGATCGAATACACTTCCTTAGCCACCAGCGACAGCACGGCCGCCTGATAACCGCAACCGGTGCCGATTTCCAGCACCCGGTTCAAGACCCCGCCGTGCTGGTTGTCGCGCATGATCTCTATCATGCGAGCGACGATATACGGTTGCGAAATGGTCTGATGATGGCCAATCGGCAAAGAAGCATCAATATAGGCCTGACTCGACAAACCCGGCTCCATGAACATATGGCGCGGCACGGTCTCCATCGCCGCCAAGACTTTGACATCGCTCACACCTTGCTTGGCAACGCGCGCCACCATGGCCTTGCGCACGCCCTCGGAAACCATCGAACTGGAACGGTCGACATGACTGGCGGTCTGGCTCGCACGCGCCATCGGCATGCTTGCCGCCGGCTTCGGCGGCGATGAAGCCGGCGAAGCTCCCGATCCGGCGCCGGACCGAGGCGTGTTGCGGGAATTTTCCCAGGCAGCGTTCTTGGTCGCAGTCTGCGGCGTCGCCACGCTGCGGTTACTGCGGTCAGCGTTGGGTTTTTTATCGACTACCGATGACAGCGGCAACGGAAAACGCTTGGCCTTGTCGGTCATGACAAATCTTTCCTCAGCGCATCCAACTGAGCCGCGTGCGTCAAGTCTATTTGCAGAGGCGTAATCGAGACGTGGCCATTGGCCGTGGCATGGAAATCGGTGCCCTCGCCCGCATCGCGCGCGCCGCCCGGCGGCCCGATCCAGTAGATGTCGCGGCCATGTGGATCTTGCGCCTTGATCACCGATTCCGATTCATGCCGCTTGCCGAGCCGGGTCGCCTGCGCCGGCTTCAACTGAGCGTAAGGCAGGTTAGGAATATTCACATTCAACAGATAAGGCTGCGGCAAATTATCAAAGCGCCGCTCGACGATATCGCGCGCCACCATGGCCGCCGCTTCCAGCTCATCCCAGCCTTTGTGCAACTGCGAAAAAGCGATGGCAGGAATCCCGAACAGAAAGCCCTCGGTAGCCGCCGCCACGGTACCTGAATACAGTGTATCGTCGCCCATGTTCTGGCCCTGATTGATGCCGGAAACGATCAGGTCTGGACGAAAATTCAACAAGCCGGTTAACGCCACGTGAACGCAGTCGGATGGCGTGCCGTTAATGAAATAGAAACCGTTTTCGGCGCGCTGGACAGATAAAGGACGATCCAGCGTTAATGAATTGGAAGAGCCGGAACGATTGCTGTCCGGGGCTACCACGACGATTTCGGCAATCGGCGCCAGCGCGTTTGCCAGGGCAATGATACCCGGCGCCAAGTAGCCATCGTCGTTACTGATCAGAATTTTCATACTGGGATTTTACCTGAAGCAATGTTACTGATTTATGAAGATTTGGGAAATTTAACGAACTGCACGAGAGAGACACTTTTCACAGTGTATTAGTTGCTTTTCATATACCAAAACAACGCAATTGCAAAATTATGTTGCGCCGCCGCATAAAATCCACAATGCTTGAATAAAAACAGGTATTGTTAGCGCTATCAAGACTACTCGGATGAGCACACCGGTGTTTGCCGTCGTCAGACCACCAAGGAGTCACCATGAAATCGTATCGCATCCGCAACCCTATCACCGCCAGCCCGGATAGTTCAAGCAACCCCGCCGCCTCCATCAGCGCATGGGCCGACCTGATGTTCAAGGCAGGAGAAATGATGAGCGCGTCGGCCCAGGTAATCGGCCACCGCACCGCACGCATGGCAATGGCCGGCCCCGCGCCAAGCCAGCGCGACCGCAATGAATTCAATCTGATGAGCCAGGAAAAAATCGAAGCGATCACCGAATCCGCCCACGCAATGGCAATCCGGATGATGAGCATGCACCAGGAAACCGCCCGCCTGGCGATCCAGCAAATGCTGAACGGCACCGCCAACCTGATGTCGGTCGCCAGCAGCAACAGCTTGCACCAGTCGGGACATCGCCAAAGCAAACTGGCGCATGACACCATGCTCGATTCTGCTGAGGCAGTCTCGCAGTTCAATACTTCGCTGGCGAATATTGCGCAGACGGGGTTGCAGCCGCTTCATGCACGGGCCACTGCGAATGCTAAGCGGCTGAAGAAACTTTGAGGGCCGGTAGTCGGCAAGAGGGGTATCTCGGCTGTTTATTCATCGCAGATGAGTGACGCAGCTTGAGGATTCTCTCTTTTATACACTACCTGCAAGACCGGATCAAACACTGCTTGGTCAGATGCAATAATTATCGAAAGAATCAAGCATGCCGCCAATACGGCTGGCAACCAATGGTTATGAGTGAAGTTTTTCAACTGGAGCTTCATTTCAGAGGCATGTTGGGAGCAATCCAGCGCTTCCAGCCGGACTGTTGAATTGATTGAAGCAAAGCGTAAAATTTAAGCCGGGCATCGCCATGTAGTACATTGTTCCTAGGAGGCACTGCATCGTCCTCGATGCGCGTGATGCTGCCGAGGCTGAGCTGGCTGCTTTGGTGGTCGCTCTTTAGCTGCGCCTGGATCTTGGAATTGGTGTCGTCCAGGATCAAATGATTTGACCGCCCGCCGGCGCGGTTGCCGCCGTTCGGCGTCAGTTCGCGGCTGCGGATGCCCATCAGCGATTGCTGGGTCGCCAGTTTCCAGGGCGGCATGTTGCGCTGGTTGTAGACGCTGCCTGTGATGATGGGCCGGTCGGGATTACCGTCCAGCCATTGGAGAATCACTTCAGCTCCCACCCGGGGGATTGCCGCTGCACCGAGCTCGCTGCCGGCCCAGCTGGAGGCAACCCTTACAAAGGCTGAGCTCTTCTCATCGTTGTTACCGATGCGGTCCCAGTGGATCTGGACCTTGATGCGGCCATATTCATCCGTGAAAATACTATCCGGACCCGATGGTCCGACCACGGTGGCGGTTTGCGGGCCGAGGATACGGGTGAGATGTGAATGGTACTGGCGGCCAGGATGCCAAGGAATGGTTTTGCGGAGGCAGGTAAAACTGTTGCTGTAGTCGGCCTTCTCGCTGGCTTGCTGCAGATAATTATTGGTAGCGACGTGGCGCACTTCGAGGATCAGGAACTCGCTCTTGGCGGCGTCGTCACGGCCGCCGAAGGGGTTGTAGGCGAAGTGGTTGATCAAGCGGAACCAGCGGCCTGGCAGCAGTGAGCGGTTCTTGCCTTTGGCTTCGAAGTGCTTGCCGGCGGCTTCGATTTCTTCCATGCGCAGCCGCGACAATTTGTCTGCGTCCTACGTGTTCTTGACGCCGTAGGCGCCGGCATATTCGTAGGATTCGACGTTGAGAACGCTACTGCCTTGCACGTTCAACGTGGGTACGCCGGCAGTGATCGGAATGGGACTCTTGAAATTGAAACCGCCCAGGGTGACGCTGCTCGGTACGATCTCGCGTACTGGTGAAAACTCACCGATACCATCTTCCTCTGTTGCGCCGCCATGGCGCTGGAAGCGGATTTCCGGGCCGTTGTCGATCGCTGCGGCTTGCGTCGTGTCGTCGGTCAGGATCAGTTTGTGGCCCTTCTCGGCGTGCTCGTACCAGTACGACCAGCCGATGGCTTCCCAGCGTCTATGGAGATAATTATGGTCCGACTCATCGAACTGGAAAGTGTCGGTCATTGGTAAATCTTCACCGCGTACCTGGACGTCCCAGTCGGGCAGCGTCGAATAGTCGGCGAAGATCAGCTCGGACTGTTCGCGCAGGGTCTTGCCGTGGAAAATGTAGTTATCCCTGCGCAGGCGCAGATAGCGTACCCAGGGACCCAGCTCGGCGTGGTAAAACGCAACGCCACCATCGGTCTTGGCAAGGCGGAACTCGAAGCAATAGCCTGTGAAGTAACGCAGGCTGCCGTCGGCCCGCACCAGTTCCACGCACAGCAGCTTGCCTTGCAGGTCTTTCAATGAAATCTTTGTGTCATCCGGTAGCAGTTCGACGGAAAACGAGAAGTCCCGCGACATGCTCTCGACGGCGTCCAGCTTGTTGACTAGCAGTGACGCTTGCGGACCGTCTCCATGCGGAAAAGATAAACGAAGGATCCGGTTGTTCTGGCGGCCGTTGATGAGGCCCTGCAAAGTCTGGATGGCATTGATGCTCATGCGGTTTTCCTATGACCACACAATATTTCACAGAAGAAATAAACAGTGTGATTTTAGCAAACCAATTCAAGACGGGCATGTTTATGTTGCATCGGCAAACGATATACAACGCCAACGACTTTCAGTTTGGGGGAAATACAGGTGGTGATGTTGAAAACTCAATAATATCGTTTATACAACGACACTGATGGCGGCGCAACGCCGGGGGCCAACTCTTTTACTACGCAGGAGCATATTTACGCTGCCAGCTGTTGTTGCCACATGGCCGGCGTGGGACCGGTCAGACAGATTTGTTCGACCGTAGTCAACGCTTTGCTGCTGCATAAGGAAATTGCGAAACCTTGCTGCGACCAGGTACACGCTTGCCAATCTGATCCTGACTGCAAACGCTCGCCGCCAGCCACCAGTTCGGGCAATGCGGCTTCACTAGCCTGATTGGAGATCAGTTTATACAGCGCCTCTTTGCTGCTCCACAAAGCATAAAAGGCTTCTATCCGATCGGCGGCAATACACCCCGATAGCCAGTCGCTCTCCGCCACAGAAAAAGCGCTGCGAGCGAGCGCCTCGACATCGCGCCCTGCATCCAGTGCCTCGATATCGATTCCCAGAGGCGTATCAGCGCTGGTTGCACACGCGATCCAGCCACGGCTATGGGACAAGCTGAAATGCGGGTTGACCACACAGCTATCTGGCAGTCGCACCAGCGGCGCATGGCCCTCGCGTTCGATGACCTGGACCGTCTCGAAGCCGATTCCGGCGAGGCGCGCAACCGTAAATCGCAGCAGGATCCGCCCCAGCAAAAACTCGCGCTGGCGCAGCGGCCGCACAAAGCGCCGGTAACGCAGCAGTTCAGCTTCACTCAGACAAGCAAGAAATCCATCGAAGTCAGCGTCGTCCAATGCATTCGCATCGAGCAGCCAGATGACAGCGGAGCGCATGAGCGAGATTAATCCAGGCGTTTGAAAATCAGCGAGGTATTGATACCGCCGAACGCAAAATTATTCGACATCACATATTCGCACTCCAGGCTGCGGCCCTGGTCGACAATGTAATCCAGCTCGGCGCACAGCGGATCCAGCTGCTTGAGGTTGATGGTCGGTGCGAACCAGCCGGAACGCATCATTTCGATGCTGACCCAAGCTTCCAACGCACCGCACGCACCCAGGGTGTGGCCGGTGTAGCTCTTCAGCGAACTGATCGCGGTTTGTTGATTGAATACTGCCGCCGTAGCGTGCGATTCAGCGATATCGCCTTGCTCGGTGCCGGTGCCGTGAGCGTTGATATAGCCGATGGCCGAGGCCGGCAGCCCGGCGTCCGCCAGCGCCAGCGTCATCGCTACTTGCATGGTGTCGGCGTTCGGATGAGTAACGTGGCAACCATCGCTGTTGGTGCCGAAGCCGACGATTTCGGCGTATATCCTGGCGCCTCTGGCGCGCGCATGCTCGAAATCTTCCAGGATCAATGTTCCGGCGCCCTCACCAATCACCAGGCCGTCGCGACTGCTGTCGAACGGGCTCGGCGTCATGGCCGGGGTGTCATTGCGGATGCTGGTAGCGAACAAGGTGTCGAACACGGCCGCTTCGGTGGCGCACAGTTCTTCAGCACCGCCGGCGACCATGACTTGCTGGCGGCCGCTGCGGATCGCTTCATAGGCATAACCGATGCCCTGGCTGCCGGAAGTGCAAGCACTAGAGGTGGTTATCACGCGGCCGGTAATGCCGAAAAACACACCGATGTTGACCGGCGCGGTGTGCGCCATCATCTTGATATAGGTGGTGGCGTTGATGCCGCGGGTGCTGCGTTCTTCCATCATGCGGCCGAAATCCCCGATTGCCGCCGGCGTGCCGGCGGAAGAGCCGTAGGCAACCCCGCAGACACCGCTTTTCAGCAAGGGATCGTCGATCAGGCCGGCATCGGCCAAGGCCAGTTCGCTGGCGCGGGTCGCCATCAGCGCCACGCGGCCCATGCTGCGGGTGGTCTTGCGGTTATAGCGCTCAGACAGGGAAAACTCGGCGGCCGGCGCACCCAGCTGGGTGTTCAAACCATCGTAGTCGGCCCACTCATGCATGCGTACGATGGCGTTGCGGTAACTGCCGAGATGGGCGCGGATGGCGTTCCAGTCGTTGCCGATCGGGCTGATGCCGGCCATGCCGGTGACTACCACCCGGCGTCCTGTCGTTGAGTACGTCGAATACGTCATGCCATGCCCCCATTCACCGAAATGACCTGGCGCGTAATATAGGCGGCATCAGGATGCAACAGGAAAGCCACGGTCGACGCCACTTCTTCCGGCTTGCCGACGCGACGCGCCGGAATCATCTTGAGCGCCTCGTCCAAAGGCACCTCATCGATCATGTCGGTTTCTATCAGCCCCGGCGCCACGCAGTTCACCGTGATGTTGCGCTTCGCCAGCTCTATCGCCAGCGCCTTCGTGGCGCCGATGATGCCGGCTTTGGCGGCGCTGTAGTTGACCTGGCCGCGATTGCCGATCAAGCCAGATACCGAAGCCAGGGTGACGATACGGCCAGGCGCACGACGCTGCACCAGCGGCATGACCAGCGGATTGAGTACATTGTAGAAGCCGTCCAGATTGGTCTTCAGCACCAGGTCCCAGTCTTCGCCCGGCATCGCCGGAAACGCATTGTCGCGGGCTACGCCGGCATTGCACACCACGCCGTAATAACAACCGTGCTGCTCGATGTCGGCCAGCAGGATATCGGCAGTGGCCTGGCGCTCGCCTATGTCGAATTGCAATACGCGCGCTTGCGCACCCAGCTCGCGCACGGTCTGTGCCACCGCATCGGCAGCCGCACGCTGATGATGGCAGTGCAAGACGATATCGTAGCCGTCGCGCGCAAGGCGCAAGGCGATGGCCTTGCCGATGCCGCGGCTGGATCCGGTAACCAGCACGGTTTTATTCAGCCGCACGGTTGGCGCGCCCGGCGCGGCGGCAATGTTCAGTTCCGACGTCATGCAGTACTTCCTTCTAGAAAAACAGCCGCATCAGCCGGCTGGAAAACGGTAATCGTGGCGCTGGCCAATGCCAATGCTTGCGCGCCGTCGCGGATGTGGCATTCGAACGATCCGATGCCATTGTCTGCTTGCAGCAGCTTTTTTACGTGCACCTGCAACACGCTGCCGATGGCGAACTCGGCGCAGGCGGCCTCGTAACGCCGGGTGCCCAGCAGAAAGCCGATCCTGACACCCTCCCCCCGTTGTTGCGCCGTATAGCCCGCATACGCTGCGATCGCCTGCGCCATGTATTCGACGCCGACCCAGGCGGGCATGCCGTGCTGTTGGCAAAACAGGCTGCCCGTGCGGATCGTCACCTCTGCTCGCAGCTCTTCGGCGCCGACTTCCAACAGGCGATCCAGCAACACCATCACGCCCGAATGCGGCAGGAAACTACGGATATCCAATTTGTCGAGCGCTATCAATTCACTCATCATTCTCGCTCCAATACCAGGCTGGCATTGGCGCCGCCAAAGGCAAAAGAATTGCTCAAAGCCGAGCGCAAGGGATGCCCCAGCCTGGCGCCAACCGCTTGCAGATTGAGCTGCGGCAGTTGCAGATCTCTGACGCCGTCCCACAAATGCGGCGGCAAATAGCCCTGCGGATTACTGTCCTGCATCGCCAGCCAGCACAAACCTGCTTCCACCGCACCGGCGGCGCCCAAGGCATGCCCGGTGAACGGCTTGGTCGAGCTGAGCGCCACCTGATCACCGAACAAGGCGGCAATCGCGCGCCCTTCCATAGCGTCGTTTTGCTGCGTGGCGGTGCCATGCAGGTTGACGTAATCACATTGACCCGGCTTCAAGCCGGCGCGCGCCAACGCCTGTTCCATGGCGATCCGGGCGCCGTTGCCCGACGGGTCCGGCGCTGAAATATGATAACCGTCCGAGGATTCGCCCCAACCGCGCAAACTGACCGTCGCCTCCGCCCCCGTCATCAAAAACAGCGCCGCGCCTTCGCCGATATTGATGCCATTGCGATTAGCGCTGAAAGGATTGCAACGGGCGGCGCTGACCGATTCCAGCGCGGCAAAACCGGCAATGGTAAACGCACACAAGGAATCGACGCCGCCGGTCAGCACCGCGTCGCAGATGCCCATCTTGAGCAAGCGCGCTGCGCTCGCCATCGCCTTGGCGCTGGAAGCGCAGGCGCTGGAGTGCACATACGACGGGCCGCTGACGCCCAGCTCAGTGGCCAGCATCGCCGTTGGCGACGCCATCTCCTGTTGGGCGTAACTGAAATCCGCCGGCAGTTCTCCGTTTACCAGGCGATAGCGAAATGCTGCCTCGGTCTGGGCAATCCCTGAAGTGCTGGTGCCAAGCACGATCGCCACCCGATTCGCGCCAAAACGCTGGATGGCGGCATCCACCTGCGGCCGGATCTGCGCCAGCGCAGCCAGCGCCAGCTGGTTATTGCGGCTGCGATGCTTGAGCGGCAGGCTCTCGATATCAGGTAGCAAAGACTCTACACAACCCAGCGCCAGTTCCCGCTCGGGCGAGTAACGGCGCGTCATGGCGACGCCGCTGTCGCCTGCAAACAGGCGCCGGCTGATCTCGGCATGGTTATCGCCGAGAGCACAGATCATGCCGAGTTGATTGAGATAAAACATGGTTATGGCGCCGTCGCTGGTACCGCATCAACAGCATCGCTGACGGATTCGATCGTCAGGCGATAGTGATAACGCAGGTTGTTCAACTCCATCTTGCCGCGCCATGGCGCACTCTTGCTATCCGAGCTGTAGGTGATGACCATTACCTGCTCGCCCTGTAGCGACAGGGTACGCGTCAAGCCTTGTTGCCGGATCTCCCAACCGGCCGGCAGCGCCTGGCGGATTGCCGCCAGCGGCCACAAGGTCAGCTGAGTGTCTTCCAGCACATCTTCAACCCGCACCTGGGACGGCAACATCGGATGGCGCCAGGATTGCAGAGTCTGGCCATCATAATGGATGGTCAGGACGCGCTGGCCGAACGCCAGCCCGACCATGTTGAATTGCTGCTGGTCGATTTCCAGCGCGGCATCCAGCTGATCGGTGCGGCCGTTGCGCTCAACCGTCAAATGCTGCTGCAAGCTGATATTGGCGCCAAGCGTCGCCGGCGCCAGTTTCAAACCGAGCCGGGCTGGCGCTTGCGGAGCCGGTGCGGTCGCGCAAGCGGCTATTGCCAGCACGCTCGACAACGCAGCCAGGCGCTGCCAGCGCGCAATCCGCTTCAGCTGCATATTTCCTCCAAGGTGTTCAGGCGGCGCTTGCTTTCCTTGACATACGGATTGCTCTCGTCCCAGGCATAGCCGGCCAGGATAGCGGCGATCATGCGGCGTACTTCAGGTTGCTGTTGTTGGTAGAAAATCACTTTCTGGAAACCGCCTGAATACCAGGATTCGACAAAGGTACGGAAAGCGTCGACGCCTTTTTTCAGCGGCACGGCATATTCGCGCTCCCAGTCGACGGCGTTGCCGGCAAACTGGCGTTGCAAGGCCGCTGCAGCCAGGCTGGCGGATTTGACGGCAATAGTTACGCCGGAAGAAAACACCGGGTCGAGGAATTCGCCGGCGTTGCCGAGCAAAGCGTAGCCTTTGCCCCAGAGCGCTTTGACGTTTGACGAATAACCGACGATCTGGCGCGCCGGCGTATCCCAGCGCGCATTCTTCAACAATTCGCGCGATGCCGGATCCTGCATTACCAGTTCCTGCAGACGCTCGGTTTCGCTACCTTTGAACTGCTCCAGGAACTTGGTTTCCGCCACCACACCGATAGAGCAACGGCCACCGGCAAACGGGATCAGCCAGTACCAGACATCGCAATGTTGCGGATGGACTGTGATGCGGATCTTGTTGCGGTCGAAGCCGGCACCGGCGATACCGTCTTCGATATGGGTGAAAATCGCGCCGCGCACTGGAAAATTCGACGGCATTTCCAGATCCAGCAGGCGCGGTAGCACACGGCCGAAGCCGCTGGCGTCCAGCACAAAACCGGCTTCCACAATGTATTCGCTGCCGTCGGCATGGCGCACCGTGACGCGCGGTGTTGCCGCTTCCTGGTCGAATGCAACGACGGTGTGCTGGTAACGCACTTCCGCGCCCTGGCGTTCGGCTTCATTCGCCAGCACCTGGTCGAAATGGGCGCGCTGGACCTGGTAGGTAGTTCCCCAGCCGGCGGAATGCTTGTCGCGAAAATCGAAGTCCGTGTAGCGATCGCCGCGGACAAACGCGGCGCCGTTCTTGTACTGGAAGCCGGCCTGCACTACCGCCTTCAGCATACCCGCTTCTTCCAGGTATTCCATGCTTTGCGGCAGCAGGCTTTCGCCGATGCTAAACCGTGGAAATTGCTCGCGCTCCAGCACCAGCACTTGCCGGCCTTGCTTCAACAACAATGCTGCCGCTACCGCCCCTGCTGGACCGGCGCCGATCACCAGAACATCGCACTGCTCAACTCTTGCATTCATTATTCTTTTTCTTCCTGTGGATAATCCTGGCTAAAACATGGGGCGATCAGCCAAACGACCGCAATTCCGATCAACATCGTGAATCCGAAGGCATGCAGCGGCGGGGTTCCCGACAACGCCAGTAAACCGAATGACAACAAGGCACTGGCAGCCGACAAGCCGACCGTCAGCCAGGCGAAGCGGTCGCGCTGCATGCTTTGTTCTTGTAGAAAAATGCCGTAGTCGACACCGAGGCCAAGAATCAGCATCAGCGCCAGTACGTGAAATAGCTGTAAAGGCTGGCCGATGATGCCCAGCAAAGCCAGGGTGGCGATGCTGGCCACCGCCGGCGGCGTCAGGACGCGCCAGGCGGCGAACCGGTAACGCGCAAACAGCAGCAGATAGATCGCGGCATAGGCGCCCAGCAAGACCCAGCCCATGTATTGCCGATAGCGTCCCAGCACTGAGGAAATTTCACTGACTTTGTCGACCCACTGCACACCATCCAGCAGCTCGCCAGCCTGCTTCAAAATCGGCAAGTTGGCGTAACTGTTGACGCCACGCAGAGCAACAATGCTGGCGTACACGCTGCCTTGCGGGCTATCCACCTTGCCCAGCCAGAGATGACGCGACGGTTCACTGGCGGCAGTTTTAAGAAATTCGTCAGGCGTCAGAGCGTGCCCGCCGTTGGCGCTGGCGTTGGCAGCGCTGCCGAGAGCACGCTCGCGCATCTGTTGGATCCAGCTATCGTCCTCGCCCAATTGCGTTGCCAGCGCTTTCAACGGCCCGTCCGCAGACAGCAATGCCTTGGTCACCAACCCGCGATTCGCCTCTTGCGCCTGTTTCGATGGCGTCCAGTTAGACATCGCCTGATAGCCGCTGATGATATGGCTGGCTACCAGCGGCTCGAGTTTTTGCTTGAGCGTTTCTTCGCGCTGCAATACCTGCTCTGCGCTGGCGCCGCGCACCAGGTAGAACTGCACCGGGGTCGGCGCATCGAGCAATTTTCCGAGCTTGATCTGATCCGCCAGCAGCGCCTTCGGCGGCGTTTGCAACGAGCGGATATCGTCGTTGGTTTTCAAGCGGACGATGCCGGTCAGCGCAAATGCACCGAATAGCAGAACCGCCAGCAATGTGGCGCGATTCCATTTCAGCAATGGCCAGTGGCGGCGAGTACGGCCAAACCAGGCAGCGAAGCTGGAACTGTTCAAGGTCGACGCACTCAACAACGAAGGGAACCAGAAAATGACTGTGAGCCAGGCAAACAGCAGGCCGATCACGGAAAATAGCGCCATTTGCCGCAAGCCGGGGAACGGCGTCAGTGCCAGGCCGATATAGCCGATCACCGCCGCCGCCAAGGTCAGTATCAAGCCTGGCATCAGCCGTCGTAGCAATTGCCATGAATCCAGCTTGCGGTCGGCCGCAACTCTGCTGCATAGAAAGTAGATGCCATAGTCCTGCGCCACGCCGATCAGACTGGCGCCGAACACCAAAGTCAGCAGATGCACTTGGCCGAACATCAGCCAGCACAGGGAAAACGCCGCCAGGCAACCGACCGAGATCGACAGCATGATCAAGCCTATCGGCCGCAGCGAACGGAAAGTCAGCCACATCAGCAGGATAATGCCCAGCAACGAACCGATGCCGATGGTCGACATTTCACGGCTGGCCTGGGCGCTGCCGGCTCCCGCATGCAAGACCACGCCGGCGCTGACCAGCTCGACCGCCGGCACCGCCTGGCGGGCGGCTGCGCCGGCCTGTTCCAGCAAAGGCAATACGGCGCGCTGGGTCGACATCGAAAACGCCGGCTGGCGCAAGGTCATCAGCAGCACGATATAAGGGCGGCCTTTGTCTTCGACGAACAGATAGCCGTCGCGCGGACGCACCGGGGTTTCCTGCGCGCGCGCCTGCACCCAACCGCTGAACAAACCGAACGGATCGTCTTGCCAGGCGCCCAGCTTGGGTCCCGAAAACGGACTGTAAAGCTGCTGCAAAGCGGTATCGCTCCAGTACTTGGACGGCTGCTCGCGCAGCGCGGTCTGTTGCGCCGGCGTCAGCAAGCTGAGACGCATCTGTTGCGACGGCGCCAGCCAGTCTTGCTGGCTTTGCTCCGACAATTGCATGCCGGTCTGCAGCAACGCCGGATGCTTGGCCAGCACGGCGTTGTAGGCATCGGCTGCACTGCGGGCATGTTCCCAGTCATCGGCGCCGACCAGTACGATCAGGCGTTGCTGGGCAGCGTCGACCATATGAGTAAACGCCTGCTGCAGCACCGGATCGCGCTGCTCCACCGGCAATAGCGCCAGGATGTCGGTATCCGGCACCACGCCCTTGACTAGCCACAGATAGCCGTCATGCGCCAGCAGCAGGCCCACCGCCAGCACCCACATCAGCGCCAGGCGTTTGGGCCAGCTGTGCCAGCTGTATTTCGCGCTCGTACCTGGGCTGGAATTACTCAAGCGCGGCACCTTCTTCCGCCGTCATTGCCTGGTCGCCGCTTTGCAGATTGGAAAAGGTGATTTCCGTACGGTCGCCGCTGGCTTCGCTGATGGTAACTGTCTTCACGTAGGCGCCGCCGGTCAAAGCCAACGTCCCGATCGCCTTGGCCAGCGCCGGCTGGCGCGCTTTCAGCGCCACGTTCCAGCTATTACCCTGGATACTGCCATCCAGTTCAAACAGGGTTTCCAGTTGGCTCAGATCGCCGGCAAGCAATGAAAACAGCACGCCGTTGATCATCCTCACCACCGGTTCCTGCTTGGCATCCATGCGCATGGCGACCCGGTCGCCTTGCATCTGCACGATTTCATCGCGCTTCAAGCGCAGGGTATTGGGAAAAGGCTGCAAGGTACGCCACAGGACGCCCTTTCCATTCACTACGCAAAAACGGCCGTTCGACAGCAGCGGCTTCCTGATGCCGACCAGTTGCTTGCTTTGATCGAAACGACCGCACAGGACCGGCGGTTTCGCCAGCATCGACTGGATTTTCTCTACCGGCCCGGCGGCGTGGGCAGACATTGCCGCGCAAGCCAGGAGAGCGGCAGTGAGGATACGTTTCATCATATTGGTTCAATTCCTAATTTTTGAAATAGCACTGGCGGCGAGGCAAAGCACATCTCGCGCGTCGCGATGTCCACCGCAACCTGGGTGGTAGTGCCGCGAGTCAGGCGCTGGCCGCTGGCGCTGTCGGTAATCACGTATTCGATCCTGAGACGGTTTTCCCATTCGATGATGGCGGCGCGAATCTTGATGCACTGGCCGAAGGTCGCCGGATGTGCATAACGCAAATGCAAATCGATGATCGGCCAGCTGTAGCCGGACGCCAGCATCTGCGGATAGTTATAGTGAATCGTATCCAGCAGCGCGCAACGGGCCACTTCCAGATACTTGACGTAATTGCCATGCCAGACGATTTCCATCGGATCGAGATCGTAGAACTGCACTTGCAATTCCAGTTCGACCGACCAGCGGCTGCGTGGCTTGTCATTGAATGTAGTCATGGTCTTTATTGGTACAACTGCCAGTGCTGCAGGCGAATCCGCTCCAGCAGCAAACGCAGGTCTGGCTCCAGCATGCGGTCCTCCTGTACTACGGCAATGTCGGCCGCCAGCAGTTCCATCATCTGCTGCAGATTCTGTTGCGGCTGCGCTGCGCCGTCCTGCCGGCTTCGCAACCAGACGCCCTGGCGCACGCTGATCAGCAATGCGGCCACCACCTGCTCGGTCAACTGCAGCACGCGCAGGCAATCACGGGCGGCGATGGTGCCCATGCTGACCTTGTCCTGGTTATGGCATTCGGTGGAACGGGAAAATACGGATGCCGGCATGGTCTGCTTGAGCGCTTCGGCGGTCCAGGCGGAGGAACTGATCTGCAACGCCTTCAAGCCATGATTGATGCTGGCGCGCGCGCCGTCGGCGCCGGACAGGTTGGCCGGCAAGCCGTGGTTGTAGCGGCTGTCGACCAGCAAGGCCATCTGGCGGTCAAGCAGGTCGGCGATGTTGGCCACTGCATTTTTCATGCTATCCATGACGAAGGCGATGTGTCCGCCATAGAAATGGCCGCCGTGCAGCACGCGCTCGTTTTCAGCATCGATGATCGGATTGTCGTTGGCGCTGTTCAACTCGTTTTCAATCGATGTGCGCATCCACGGCAAGGCATCCGCCAACACGCCGATCACATGCGGTGCGCAGCGAATCGAATAACGGTCTTGCAGGCGCTTCTGGTTGCGCGGGGCGTCGTCAGTCGGCAGATCCTGGCGCAACCACGCCGCCACCTGTTGCTGGCCGGCGTGCGGTTTGACGGCAAACAGCGTCTCGTCAAAATGATGGGCATTGCCATCCAGCGCAAAGCTGGCCATTGCCGTGATGCGGGTGGCGATGCGTACCAGATATTCCGCACGGTCGTAGGCCAGGCAAGCGAGAGCGGTCATCACTGCGGTGCCGTTCATGATTGCCAGGCCTTCTTTCGGACGCAGGCGCAGCGGCGTGATGCCGGCTGTAGCCAACGCTTCCGCAGCAGCTATCTTGACGCCGTCGCGCCAGACCTCACGCTCACCGCATAACACCGCCGCCAGATAGGACAATGGCGTCAGGTCGCCGCTGGCGCCGACCGAACCTTCCGAGGGAATCAGCGGCAGCAGATCTTCCTTCAGCAGGCGCGTAATCTGCTCCAGCAAACCGACGCTGACGCCGGAATAGCCTTTGCTGAGCGACGCCAGCCGCGTCGCCATGATGGCGCGCGTTTGCGGCGGGCTGAACAACTCGCCCAGGCCGCAGCCGTGATAGGCGTACAAATGATGCGGCAACTCGGGAATCAGTTCGGCGGGGACATTGACGGTGCAAGAATCGCCATAGCCGGTGGTGACGCCGTAAATGGTGCCGTCTTCGCTTAGCAGCCGATCCAGAAAATCGGCGCCGCGGCTGATCGCGGCACGAAAAGCCGGCTGCTCGGACAAAGTCACCTGCGCGGCGCCTGAAGCGATGTCGACGATATCTTCAATCGTCAGGCGGCCCTGGTCGAAACAAACGGTGCGGCGCTGGTCTGCAGCCAACGGCTGCTCAGGGGCGGACAAGTCTTTCAGTTCAGCGAGATGCATCTTTGTACCCAGATAAATGCCAGAAATCGTAAAAATTGAACCATTGCAGCGGAGCTCTCAGGCAAAAGTGCTCCAGCCTTGCCGCATAGGCGGCAGCCAGGTCATTGAGGATTTGGTCGCGATCCTTGCGCGGCAGCCGGATCGTTTCTCGAAACAGTTCGAAATGGCACTCGGAATGGCCATTCTTGGTCATGGAAAACAGCAAATAGACCGGGCACTGGAGCAAGCTCGCCAGCACGTAGGGGCCGACCGGAAATGCGGCGGTTTGCCCGAGAAAGGAAGCGCGCGCGACCCTCGGTGTGGCCGACACCGGAATGCGGTCGCCGGCGATGGCGACAAATTCGCCACGCTCGACCTTTTCCGCCAGGATCATCGCGGTGGCCGGCGTCATCTCGCTGACCTGCATCAGGTTAAGCTGGCTGTCCGGATCGAGCTTCGCGAGCAGGCGATTGAATGCCTGTGCATGTTTGGTATGCACCAGCACCGTGATCCGCAGCGCCTTGCGCTGGCGCGACAGTACCCGGCACAGCTCCAGATTGCCCAGATGCGCGCAGATCAGCAAACCGCCGCGCTGCGCCTGGATATTCTCCAGCATCTGTTCGCGGCCGAAGGACACGACATCGGCGGTCTTGAACATCCCCCCCCACAG
This sequence comes from Collimonas sp., assembly GCF_039923675.1. Taxonomy (GTDB): domain Bacteria; phylum Pseudomonadota; class Gammaproteobacteria; order Burkholderiales; family Burkholderiaceae_D; genus Collimonas. Next base: position 182,609 of record NZ_JBDTCG010000056.1, on the reverse strand, counting down.
CAGCATCTTGTCGAGAATATTTTCAGCGAAAGAAGAAAAATGCTGGAATACTCCACGCAAGCCTGGCCGAATCCGGTTGACCCTGCCGACCACGGGGTCGAACGCGCACAAACGCTGCAAGTAAGTCATCGACGCTTGCCGCGCCGCCGGCTTGCTTAGCAAATACCAGCCCAGCACCGGATACAAAGCGAGGCGAAACGGCCAGCGGCCGGCGATGCGGTAAATCCAGAACAGCAACCGCATGCCGCCGACAAAGCTGGCTTCATTGATCTGCGCCCAGTGATGCTGTTGTGGCTGATCCGTGCTCATGCCGCGCCTCGTTTGGGCAGCAAGCGGCGCGCCAGCAAACGCGGGGCGCGCCACAGCATGCCGAAGAACAGCGTTGCGTGCAGGCGTGAAATCAGCAGGTTGTCGAGGCCGGCGCGAAAATGCGAAATGCCATCCATCGGATAGGCGACCCTGGTCGGCAAGTTGACGATAGAGACGCCATCCCAATACAGACGCACCAATACTTCGATATCGAAATTCATCCGTTCGCCCAGTTTTTTACGCTCCACCAGACGGATCAAGGACGGCAAGGGGTAGACCCGGAAGCCGCACATGGAATCCTTGATATCCAGCGACAAGGTATTAATCCAGACCCAGACATGCGTCAGATAGCGCGCATACAACCGCAAGGAAGGCACGCTGTCGTCGTATTGCGGGCAGCCGGCGATCAGGCTTTGCGGCCGGGCGGCGGCCTGCTGCAGGAAACGGGGAATATCGTCGGTGCAATGCTGGCCATCGGCGTCGATCTGCAGCGCATGGCTGAAGCCGGCCTCGGCAGCATGACGGACGCCGGTCAGCACCGCCCCGCCCTTGCCGCGATTAACGGCATGTCGCAACAAGGTAATCCGGCCAGGATCAGCCGTTGCCAGGGCATCAAGCACCGCCGCGCAAGAGGCGGAACTGGCATCGTCCACCAGCACGCAAGGCAGGTCGCGCGCCAGCACCGCGGCCACCACGGCGCCGATGGCGTGCTCATGGTTATAAACCGGGATCACTGCGCACGGCTTGAATTTGCTTGTGGTAGAGGTAACGCCTGATTCAGTCAACTGCATGGCCGGCTCCAAAAATAATTCGACCACTGGCATGCTGTCCGGCAGCGGAGACCATGCGAAACGTCAGGTTGTTTTTTTGCTGATCGTGCAACAACTCCAGCTGCACCACCATGCCAGGCGTAATCACGCGCTGGAACTTCAATGCCTGCATCCCCATGAATTGCGGCGCCAGGGCGAAATATTCGCGACCGTAATTGATTGCCCAATCGACCTGCACCACACCGGGCAATATCGGCGCACCTTCGAAATGGCCGTCAAAGTACAAAAGATCGGACGGCACCGCCAACTCAAGCAGCACCCGATGCGGCTCTTGTTCGAGCACTTGCCGCAGCGGCCTGGTGGGACGCGCCGCCAGATCGACTGGCGCCGACGGCTCCTGCGGCTCAAGCAATGCCAGCAAGCCTGCCCGGGTGGTCTTGCCTTGGGCATTGAGCGGCAGCGCATCCAGATAGCGCCAGCTACGCGGCAACGCAACCGGTTCGACCGCCTGCGCCATGCCGTCACGCAGCAAGCGATTCAACGTCAGTTTGCCCTGTGCCGACAACATCTGCCGGCCGGCGGCGGAAAGCACGACAAAGGCGGCGATCCGCTGCCTTTGCTGAGATTGAGACTGAGATTCCGATTGTTCCAGCAGCAAAACTCTTGCATCTGCCACCGGGGCCAGTGACTTCAATTGCCGCTCCAGCGCATCCAGGGAAATACGTTTTTCTTCAACCTTCACGATCCGGTCGACTCTTCCTTTCAGGCGAAAGCGTTGCAGATCGAGCGCCTGCACCTGATCGGCCATCGCGTACCACTCGGTATCAGGCAGATGCGGCGAGCGAATTTCCAGCAGTTCGTCGTTGGCCGCCACACGCCATGCGATCGCCGGCATCACCCGCCAGCTGTCATCGGCGCCGGCAAGTCGCTGACGCCAGGCGACGCCTCCGGTTTCCGAGCTGCCGTACACTTCTACCGGGACTGATCCCAGCAGGCGCCCTGCTTCGGCGGCAACCTCCGGCGGCAACGGTCCGCCGGATGAAAATATGCTGCGAATGGTGGAAAACGCTGGCGATGTCTGATGCGGCGACAATTCCGCCGGCAGCCGTTTCAGATGGGCCGGGCTGGAAACCAGTACCACAGGCCGGTCGCCAGGCTGCAGTTCTTCCAGAAAATTGGTTTGCTGCGCATGGATCGCGCGGCCCATGGTGATCGGCCATAGTACTTTGAACAGCAAGCCGTAAATATGCTGGTGCGATACCGTCGCAAAGATCTCAGCATCGCCGACCCTGTCGCCAAACAATTGTTCGAGCGAGGCGACTTCAGTAGCGAGCTGCGACAGGAATTTGGGGACGGCTTGCGGTTCGCCGGTGCTGCCGGAGGTATAGATCACCAGCCCGGGAAAATCAGGCGCCAGCGTTTTGAATCCATGTCCTGCCGGGATATTGTCTGTTGCAGCGACTGTCAATGGCGTGCAGTGGGCAGGGAATTCGCCCAGGTAACCATCCACCAGTGCGCCCAGATTGGCGCAAGTGGCCGGCAACACATCGCCCGGCAAATAAACAGTCTTGCCGGCCTGCCAGGCGCCGAACAGGATGCAGGCAAAGGTCGCGCTATCGCTTGAGTACAAGGCAAAGCGGGTTCCAGCGTGGCGTTCCAGCAAGCTGCGCCAGCCTTCGACTTGCGCCAGAAAATAAGCCAGGCTGAGCGGCCGGCCATCGCGCCAGGCGAATCGCCTCAACTGGTCGCGAGCGGGCAGCTGCTGCAACAGCGTCAGCAAATTACTGGAATCAGACATGCTGCCCGTCCTGTGGCAAGCCGGATTGAGCATCAAGCCGCCGATGATTCCGCCTGACCAGCACGCGCACCAGGTATTCGCCGGCAAACAGGCAACCCATCAGTACGTAGGCGACGACGCCGTTGTATAGCGACCAGACGGCGGCGGAGCAACACAACGCAGTAAACAAAGCCAAGCCGCCATTGATGACGAAAAAGCCGCACCATACTTGGGTAACCCGACGCGTGTAGGCGATCGCATAAACGGGCAAGTCAGGATCGGTCAGGCGTGCCATGCGCTCGATGATCGATGGCGGCGCGTACAAACTGTAGGAAAATACCGCCAGCATGCCGAGATTCACCAGCACCGGATACAGTTTCAACGGCAACAGCGCATTGTTCCAAATCGCCAGCGCCGCCAGCAGCAAGGCGCCTGCCAGCCACCAGCGACTGCTGCGCTTGAGCTTCAGGCTCGGCAAACGTGTGGCAGCCGCCAATACCAGCAGCAAGGCCAACAGGCGCGGCTCTACCCGGCCGTGACCGAGCCAGATCGCGAGCGGATAAAGCAAGGTGACAAGTACGCTCGCTGCGGTCGGTAAAAGGCGCCTGATATTGTGCATCCCGGGTCGTATCCTTGAACGCTTTACTTGCTGTCTTCGGCCAGCAAGGCGGCCAGCGCATCGACCACGTCTTGCACCGTGCGCACCGCCTTGAACACATCCGGCTGCAAACGCTTGCCGGTCAGCTGCTTGAGCTTGACCACCAGGTCGACAGCATCGATGCTATCGATATCCAGATCGGTATACAGATTGGCTTGCGGCGTCACCTTGTCCTTGTCAATCTCGAACATGTCATGCAACACATTCACCAGCCACAGGTAAATTTCTTCCTTGCTCATCGAATTGGTCAGCATCGTCACACCGTCATTTCTTTCTGTTACTGGCGATCATCGCAGCCAGCGTGCGCACCGAAGCGAAATGATTGCGGGTCTCGGCCGAATCCGCCGACAGCGAGATGCCGTAGCGTTTCTGGATCGCGACGCCGAGCTCCAGTGCATCGATCGAGTCGAGGCCGAGGCCGTCGACAAACAGCGGTGCGTCGCTGACGATGTCGGCCGGCGTAATATCTTCCAATTGCAGGACATCGATGATGACCTGCTTTACTTCTTCTTCAAGCTGCTGCATGGACTTGACTTTCTTTCCTAAAATAATCTTGCAGGTACACGGTCAAATGCCTGGCGGCCAATACTTCGCTACCCGATTTTGCAAGAAACGCCTGTACATCGATATCGTCTTTTACTTCAATGCTGAAATGCGCCGCGACCGGCGGCACTTGCCACCATTTGACGCCTTTGCCCAGGGTCGGGGGTAGACAACGGATCACCACCGGCGTCACATTCGACAGGCTGCGCACCGCGATATTGGCGGCGCCGCGCTTCAGATGAATCTGGCCGTCGCCGGCGGTGCGAGTGCCTTCCGGGAAAATGATCAGGTTGCTGCCGCGCCGTAAAGAGCTGATGCAATCTTCAATCAGGCCGCTGCCGTAATCGTTGCTGATATAGCCTGCGGCGCTGACCGGGCCGCGTGTAAACGGGTTATCCCACAGTCGGCCCTTGACGATGCAATCGGCGCGCTTGACGAAAGCCATCAAAAACACCGTGTCGATGAGGGTCGGATGATTAGCCAGGATCAGCAAGCCGCGCCGCTCCAGCCGCTCCAGCCCGCTGATATCGTAGTTCAGCACGCCGAGCCGGCGCATGAATCCGACAAAACCGCGAAACACCCAGCGGATCACGCGGCGCGCTATCAAAATGCGCAGCTGACGCTCCCAGATCAACAAATTTAGCACCGGAAACACTGTGGCCCGTAACAGCAGGCCGCCGAGCGCAAACACCACGAAACTGACCCCGGTCGCCAGCACCCGCCAGTAACGGTTCAAACGCTTCAGCACGATGCCTCCGCAAGGCGCTGCCAGCACCAGCGCTGGCCATCGGCGGCACGCACCAGCTGCGGCTCCTGGCGCAGATAAAAAGCCAACACTTCCAATCCTGCGGGCTGGCGATGGCGATGTGATTCCTGCGGCATGACGGCCATCTCGTCCTCAAGCTCGCCAGCCAAGGACAGCGCCATGACATCACCGGACTCCGTGGTGGCGGGCCGCAATAGCCAGGCCCAGGAAAAAGGCTGCTCCTGGCAATCTTCAAAATCCTGAAACAGTTCCGGCAACATGCCGTCATACACCACCAGCAGAACCTCAGGCGCGCCGTCAGCCAGCAAGCCGCAAGCTTCAATCACCGCATGCTCAACCCCGTGATGCCCGGCCGCCAGCGCCGCATGGCTGGCCTGATCCTGACGGGCGATCGAAAACAGGCCGGCAGCGGCATTGTGAACTGACAAGCTGAAAGAAGCGGGAGATAGAGGCTGCCCCTCTGCGAGATCGGCGAGCAGATCGATCGAACGCATGCATTCGCCATGGCGCGAACAGAATACGGTAGGTACGCCGACCCGGCCATCGAGACAGTGGTAGGCTGTCTCCAGCGCCATTTTGCCGAGAAAACCGGCGCGCCGGCGCAGCATCGCCGGCATCGCGGCAACCGCAGCTTCGCTATTGCCTGCGATGACGAACGGCTCGTCGGCCCATGCCTGCCATGCAGCGGCCGTAGCCAGCCCCGGCGCCCATGCCGCATGCGACGCAATTGAAAACCTCACTCCCGCGAGCCCCATTCATCACTCCCCGATACCCATTAATATGATTTTATTTTTGCCTGCAACCTAGGGAGCTGAATCGACGGCAATTTATCTAATTTGCGCGGCATTATAAACTATATGCCACAGAGAAATGTTGCCAACTGCGCACCATCGCGTTCTTTAACCATTGTTTGCAATTTTCCACGATCCGGCGCGTTTTTACGCCGAAATATACAGTAAGTTACAGTATGTTCGCGCACCACAATACCCAAAAAAACTCGCAAAACTGATCAATTATTATAAATAACCATTAATTTGACGATCAAAAACAACACTATGTTTGTCGTTAGTATCGAAGATGATGAAAGCGCGCCTTTGAGCCTGGTGCCGGCAGCTGTCGCAGGAAGTATCTTCAAGAGGATGATGTGGATAACCGGTTTTCGCTCCCGGCCCATATCTAGGCAAACTCTAGGCAAACAGTTGCATCACCCTTGCCGGCGTGGGTAGCCTTCGGCGGTAATCCGTTCCCAGACCTTGTTTTTTTCTTCGTCGGTCATGAAAACCCAATGGGCTACTTCGTTCACGGTACGACCGCAACCACGGCAGATATCGTCGAAAGTGGTTGAGCAGACCGCTACACAGGGCGTATCGGGACGTTTCGGGGGAGAATCTGACATGCGGGCCTTTTTAAAAAATAGAGCATGGGCGCACTCGTCTTCGGCGCTGCCCGGCCCTGCATTTTATAACAGTGACCACGCGCCTGATCCTGTTTTGGTAGTCCGTGACAGCGAAAACAGGAAGTTTGCGCAGAATAAAATAAATGGTATTACTATCATTTCAGCAATGCAGCTACGACGGCAGGCGCGAAGCAATATACAATCTTTGCTGAGCCAATTTATCAATCTGGTAAGAACGGCATTGCGGACTGAATAGCAGAAAGAAAACAAGTCATGGAGCAAAAGGCGCCACGTCGCACCCGCGAAAAAATCATGGATCTGTCGCTGCGACTCTTCAACGAGTTCGGCGAACCCAATATCACTACCACCATCATCGCCGACGAGATGAAAATCTCGCCGGGAAACCTGTATTACCACTTCCGCAACAAGGACGATATCGTCAATTCGATTTTCGTCACGTTCGAAGAAGAAATCAGCCGCATGCTGGCCATGACGCAAGGACAGCGTCCCACCATGCATGATGTCTGGCATTATTTGCATCACATGTTCCAGCTGATCTGGCGCTACCGCTTCTTTTACCGCGACCTCAATGACCTGCTGTCGCGTAACCGCACACTGGAGCTGCACTTCAAGGAAATCTTCGGCCACAAGATCGCTGTGGTCAGGGAACTGTGCCAGGGCTTGCATGAGGACCATGCGCTGGACGCCAGCCCGGCCGAGATCGACGCCCTGTCGTCGAACATGGTGGTGGTCGCCAGTTATTGGCTGTCTTACCAGTACGTCCTGAATCCGCGCCAGTACACTGAGCAGCCGGTCGTGGACCATGCGCTGGCGAGCGGCTGCTATCAAGTGCTGGCGCTGATGCAGCCGTACCTGCGCGGTGAAACGCTGACGCATTTCGAACAATTGAAAACCAAATATTTGCAAAGCAACGTCTGATTGCCTGCTCTGCAAAACCTGATCTGATGACATCGATGAAATCACTCTGTATCTATTGCGGCTCCTCTCCCGGCGCCACTCCGGTCTATGCGCAAGCGGCGCGCTGCCTGGCGCAAGCCATGGTTGCGCAAAATATTTCACTGGTATATGGCGGCGGCAATGTCGGCCTGATGGGCATCATTGCCGATGAAGTCATCCGCCTGGGCGGCCAGGCTACCGGCGTGATTCCAGAGGCGTTGTTGAATAAGGAACTAGGTCACAAGGGCCTGACGCAACTACATATCGTCAAGGATATGCATGAGCGCAAGGCGATGATGGCGGACTTGTCGGATGGATTCATCGCCATGCCGGGCGGTGTCGGTACGCTGGAAGAACTGTTCGAGGTGGTGACCTGGGCTCAACTGGGCTTTCACCAGAAGCCGATCGGCTTGTTGAATGTGGATGGCTTTTATGACGGCTTGCTGCAGTTTATCCAGCATATGGTGTCGCAACGCTTCCTCAAGGCTGAACAGGCTGAACTGATGATGGCGGAAGCGCAGCCGGCGGACCTGCTGCTGCGTTTCAAATCGTTTGTGCCGCACCATGTGCCGAAATGGCTGGATCGCACTACCATCTGAATACACAAACGGGGCGGATACATAGTATTCGCCCCGCGTCGCTTCCCATCCTGCCTTGGGCCGTATCAGGCCTGCAGCGCTTGCCTGAAATCTTCCACCAGGTCCGCTGTATCTTCAATCCCGATCGATACCCGGATCAACGATTCGCTGATGCCCATCGTAGCGCGGCGTTCTGCGCCCATCTCATAGAAAATGGTATGCGCAACGGCAATCACCAGGGTGCGGTTATCGCCCAGATGCGTGCCGGAGATTGCCAGCTTCAGCCGGTTCAGATAGTCGAAGCAATCGATTTCCGGCTTCAGCTCGAAACTGAACAGGTAGCTGCTGGTGCGGAACAGCTCCCCGGCCAAAGCATGCTGTGGATGCGATTCCAGGCCGGGGTAATGCACCGCAGCCACCCGCGGGTCGGCTTCCAGCATACGCGCGACGGCAAGCGCGCTGGCGCTGCTGCGCTCCATGCGCAAGGCGATGGTCTCGGCGCCGACAGCAATATGATGTGCGGCCTCCGGCCCCAACGACGCGCCGAAATCGCGCAGGCTCTTGGCGCGAATCTGCGCCAGCGCCCACTGTGCTTGCGGATTACGCTTGTAGGCATCGTAGATGTTGGGGAAACTGCTCCAGTCAAACAAACCGGTGTCGGTCAGGGCGCCGCCCAGCGCATTGCCATGGCCACCGATCGATTTGGTCAGGGAGTTGACCACCAGGCCGGCGCCGACCGCTTTGGGCTGGAACAGATAAGGCGAGGTCATGGTGTTATCCACCACGAACAAGATCCCGCGCGCACGGCACAGCTCACCGATGCGCTTGAGATCCGCCACCTGGGTACGCGGATTGGCGATGGTTTCGACGAACACCATGCGCGTCGCCGGCGTCAGCGCCGCTTCGACCTGCGCCACATCGGTGGCGTCAACCATGCTGACCTTGCCGCCCTGCCCGCCAAATGTCTGCCACATGCTGGCTGTGTTACCGAACAAGAATACCGACGACACCACATGATCGCCTTCGCGCAGCAATGCCTGGATCAGCGCGCCGATAGCCGCCATGCCTGAGGCGAAACAGATGGTGGCGAGACCGCCCTCCATCTTGGTGACTTTATCTTCCAAGGCAGTCACAGTCGGATTGCCCTGGCGGCCGTAACGATAGCCGGACTGCTTGCCCTGGAATACTTCGGCCAGCTGGCGCGCATCGCTGTAACCCCAGGTTACCGAGGTATGGATAGGCTTGTGCGGCGCGCCGTGCTCGATGGTTTTCTGGCGATCGCTATGCAGGATAGTGGTGGTGAAGCCGTATTTTTGAGTCATTTTTTTGCGCTTTTACTTGTCAGGTTTTTTTGTCAACGAAAAACAAAAAAAGCACGGAAATATCCGTTAATGAATTGCCTCATCCGGTTTTTCCGTGCTTTCCGCGGGCCAGGTTTTACACCGGACACCGCATACGTTCAAAAAAATCAGTCGACTTGCGCCAGACTCAAATTCAACTGCGAACGCACCGCATCTTCGCTTTCAGGCTTCGGGTTATTACGGGCGAACTCAATACGGTCGAGGTAGTCGCGCGAAATGTCGCCGGTGATGTAGTTGCCGTCAAAGCAGGATGCCTCGAAATTTGTCAGCAACGGGTTGGTGTCGGAAATCGAACGCTTGAGGGCATCGATATCCTGGTACACCAGCGCATCGGCCGTGATTTCGCGGCAGACTTCTTCATCGCTGCGGCCGTAGGCGATCAGCTCGCCGCGGGTCGGCATGTCGATGCCGTAGACATTCGGGAACTTGACCGGCGGCGCGGCCGAGGCGAAGATCACGCGCTTGGCGCCGGAATCGCGCGCCATCTGCACGATCTCGCGGCTGGTGGTGCCACGCACGATCGAGTCGTCGACCAGCAACACGGTCTTGCCCTTGAACTCGGAGCCGATCGCATTCAGCTTCTGGCGTACCGATTTCTTGCGGATTGCTTGTCCCGGCATCAGGAAGGTGCGGCCGATGTAACGGTTCTTGATGAAGCCTTCGCGATACTCGATATTCAGCTTGAGCGCCAGCTGGATGGCGGCAGGACGTGAAGAATCGGGAATCGGCATGACGACGTCGATATCGCCGCTGGAGAATTCGCGCTTGATCTTGTCCGCCAGGTATTCGCCCATTTTCAGGCGCGTGGCGTAAACCGAAGCGCCGTCGATGATTGAATCGGGACGCGCCAGGTAAACGAACTCGAACGCGCATGGATTCAAGGTTGGATTTTCAGCACATTGCTGGTTGTACATCTGGCCATCGATATCGATGAAAATGGCTTCGCCAGGCATGACATCGCGCAGGAAGCGGAAGCCCAAGCCTTCGAGCGCCACCGACTCGCTGGCGATGACGTATTCGGTGCCCTTGTCGGTTTCGTTCATGCCGATGCATAGCGGACGGATGCCGTACGGATCGCGGAACGCCAGCAAACCGTGACCGGCAATCTGCGCCACCACGGCGTAGGAACCGCGCACGCGCTTGTGAACATTGGCGACTGCCTTGAACAGCACGCCCGGATCAAGCGAATAGCCGATCGTGGCTTGCTGGATTTCATGCGCCAATACGTTCAGCAGGACTTCGGTATCGGAATCGGTATTGATGTGCCGGCGATCGTTCTTGAACATCTCGATCTTCAGCTGCTCGGCGTTGGTCAGGTTGCCGTTGTGCGCCAGGATGATGCCGAATGGCGCATTGACATAGAACGGTTGCGCTTCTTCCGCGCTGGCGGTGCCTGCGGTCGGGTAACGCACCTGGCCGATGCCGAAATTGCCCGGCAAGGAGCGCATGTTGCGGGTCCGGAAAACGTCGCGCACCAAGCCGTTGGCCTTGTGCATGAAAAATCCGTTGCCGTGATTGGTTGCGATCCCCGCTGCATCCTGACCGCGATGTTGCAAAAGCAACAAAGCATCATAAATGAGTTGATTGGCGGGGTTCTGGGAAGCGATGCCGACTATGCCACACATGGTGGACTCCTAAACAATAAACAATCCGGTACAGCTCGATGGCGCTTGCGCAAACTTGGGCGCACGTCCATTACAGCAAATTCAAAACTTCAAATGGCTCGCAAACTCCCCCGGCAAATAAGGGATGACAGTCCGCGCGGCGGTTTCCGCCAAGGGGCTCAGCATCGCATCGCGCCAGAAAGGCTGTTGCGGAATTGCCGTAGCACCACATACCAGGACCGCCGCCAGCACAAACACCAAGCCGCGCGCCAGTCCGAACAAGACACCCAGCCCATGATCCACCAGTCCCAAACCGCTGGCCTTGATCACGGCGTTGAGCGCCATGCTCAGCAACATCATTAATAACCTTACGCCAATAAACAGCGCCAGGAAAGCCGCGATTAAGCGCGTTACATTTCCAGGAATCGCATCGGGGAGCAATTTTGCCAGATTTTCGCCATACATGTTGGCTACCACCAAGGCAATCACCCAGCTCGCCAATGACAGGACTTCCTTCACCAAACCGCGCAAAGTGCTGATCACGACTGAGCAAATCAGCACAAACAGGACCAGATAATCGAAAATTGTCACGCGGCTTGTGGGTTTCTGATCAGTAGTCTATATGGCGCAAATGGGGTAAAAATCAAGCCGCGCCTGGTTAACCAGGGATCAAGCTGCCGCTAAGACCCAGCTTGGCCAGCTTGGCACGGGTTTTTTCAGCTTCTTCCTTGCTGCTGAACGGACCGACGCGAATGCGGATGCGTTCACCCGCAGAGGTCGGCACTTTTTGCGTATACGAGCGGATACCCGCCTCTTTCAACTTGCCTTGCAATTCATCGACCTTGTCTTGCGACGCCAGCGCAGCTACCTGCAGCACGAACTTGCCCGGCTTCTTTTCAGGCGCAGCAGCCGGAGCCGCATCGCTGCGGCCATCCAGAATCGCCAGCGCACGCGCCGAATCATCATTCTTGTCGGCAACTGGAGCCGATTCCGGTTTAGGCTTGGATTCAGGCTTAGGTTTGATTTCCGGCTTTGGCTTGGTGGCCGGCGGTACTGCGGCAACCGGAGGCGGTGTCGCTACGCTTGGCATCGGTGGTGTTACAACGTCAGGCGCGGCAGGCTTGCCGGCGGCTGGCGCGTTACCGGCCGCTGCTGGTGGTTTGACCGGCACCGGAGTCGCCGGCGTGCTGCTGGCTGGGTCGACGATTTCTTCTTGCTGATCGAGGCCGCTACTGTTGACTGAGGCTGCAGCGCTGGCTGAGGCGCCGGCTTCAGGTTTGTCGCGCGCCGGGATTTGAATCGCAATATCGTCCGCCAGCGGTTTCGGCTCGGAATCCAGGATCATCGGCAGCACGATCACAACCGCCAACACCAAGGCAACCGCGCCTACCAGGCGTCGGCGGGCGCGTTTTTTTTCCGGCAAGACCGGATCCGCCGCTTCATTCTGCTGATTGACCACCTTGCCGGTCCTGGCCTTGCGCGCACGTAAAGGCAGCTCTGCCTGTTCCGCGTCAGGTCCGATTCCGGTGTCGGCCTTGGAACGATAAACACCCTGGTCAGGGTCGGTTTGCTGCTTGTTTTTACGAAGAAAAGAGAACAAACCCATGCGATGTATTTAGCTAGCAAGTAAGCAGGCGAAAATATCGCCCACAGATCAATCGTCAGTGAAATCCGGACTTTCTCGCCGCCATTACGCCGGCAACAGTCAGGAACGATCCGAAAACCACAATTCTATCATTCTCGCCTGCCCTGCCTAAGGCATTTGCATAGGCTTCAGCGGGAGAATCGAAACAGGCGATGCTGGATTGCGCATCTGCCCCATCCTCTGGATGGACACCCGCCTCCAGCAAACGTTCTTTTATTTGCTCACCGCTGGCCGCGCGCGGCAGCGGCAAAGCAGTCAGGCACCAGTGGTCGATACGAGTTTTCAGTTGCGCGACGATGCCTTCGATATCCTTGTCCAGCATGGCGCCGAACACCGCGTAGGTGTAGGGATGAAAGCCCATGTTGTCGAGATTTTGCGCCAGCGTGGCGGCTGCATGCGGGTTATGCGCCACATCCAGGATCACCAGCGGCTGGCCTGGCAACACTTGGAAGCGGCCCGGCAAATCCATCATCACAAAGCCGCTGCGCACCTCTTGCGCACCGACCGGCAATTCCTGCCGCAGCGCCTCCAGCGCCGCCAGCGCCGCCGAGGCGTTCAGCAGCTGGTTGGCGCCGCGCAAACTGGGGTAAGCCAGCGAATTGCGGCGCTGGCCGCGACCGCCGTAGTTCCACTGCTGCTTGTCGCCGGTGTAGTTGAAGTCGCGGCCTAGCAGCCAGAGATCGGCGCCAATCGCGTTGGCATGGTCGATCAGGGATTGCGGCGGCACCGGATCGCTGCAGATGGCGGTTTTGCCGGGACGGAAAATACCGGCCTTTTCAAAGCCGATTTTTTCGCGGGTGTCGCCCAGGTATTCGATGTGATCGATGTCGACGCTGGTGACGATGGAGACATCGGCATCGACGATATTGACAGCATCCAGGCGGCCGCCAAGGCCAACCTCCAGGATCACCACATCGAGCTTGGCCTCGGCCAGCAAATGCATGATGGCCAAGGTGGTGAATTCAAAATAGGTCAAGGAAATATCGCCGCGCTGCGCTTCCACCGCTTCAAAGCTGGCGATCAGGGCTGCGTCCGAAGCCGACTCGCCGCCAATCCGGGCGCGCTCGTTGAAATCCAGGAAATGCGGCTTGATATACAGGCCGACCTTGTAGCTGGCGCGCAACAGGATCGACTCCAGCATGGCGCAGGTAGAGCCCTTGCCGTTGGTGCCGGCCACCATGATGACCGGGCAGGCAAACTGTAATTGCAGCCTTTCCTTCACCTGCACCACGCGGTCCAGACCCATGTCGATGGTTTTGAAATGGCGCGATTCGAGCAGAGAAAGCCAATCGGCTAGCGTCACTGGCGCGGCGGAAATATTTGACATTTTGACATCCAACTAAAAACAAAAGGCCCGAACCGGCGACAGTTCAGGCCTCGATATGCAAAATCACATCACGCGATGGATTCAGCTGGCTGGTCTTGCAGCAACGCCAACAGACGCGCAATTTCTTCGCGCATCTTGCGACGGTCGACGATCATGTCGACTGCCCCTTTGGTGACCAGGAATTCGGCGCGCTGGAAGCCTTCAGGCAGCTTTTCACGCACAGTGTTTTCAATCACGCGCGGACCGGCAAAACCGATCAGTGCCTTCGGCTCGGCAATCACGACGTCGCCCATGAAGGCGAAGGAAGCGGAAACGCCGCCCATGGTCGGATCGGTCAGGACGCTGATGAATGGCAATTTCTTTTCCGACAACTTGGTCAGCATCGAGGTCGTCTTGGCCATTTGCATCAGGGACAGCAAACCTTCTTGCATCCGTGCGCCGCCGGTGGCGGTGATGCAGATGAACGGTACTTTTTGCTCCAGTGCAACTTGGGCGCCGCGCACAAAGCGTTCGCCGACCACGGAGCCCATCGAACCGCCCATGAATTCGAATTCAAACGCCGCCACGACGACTGGCAGGGTCATGATCGAACCGCCCAGCACGATCAGGGCGTCGGTTTCGCCGGTGGCGTCCATCGCTGCCTTGAGGCGATCCGGGTATTTCTTGCTGTCTTTGAATTTGAGCGTATCGATCGGCAGTGTTTCCTGGCCGATTTCATAGCGGCCGCCGGCATCCAGCAGCGCATCCAGGCGTTCCCGGGCACGTATCCGCATGTGGTGATTGCACTTCGGGCAAACATGGATGTTCGACTCCAGATCGGTGCGATACAGCACTGCTTCGCATGATGGGCACTTTACCCACAGGCCTTCAGGGATGGACTTGCGGGTTGCCGAGTCACTGCGCTGAATACGTGGGGGTAGTAATTTTTCTAGCCAACTCATAGAGCGACCTCCTTCAGATTTTTTTCTTGCCGAATTTTACCTTTATCCCTGCATCAGCGAAATAGCTAATCAAAGATAGATTACATGCCATTACGATATCAAACGACTTCAAAAATCACGCATCCAGCGCTTTTCTGATCCCGGACAGGAAGCTTTCCACAGCCGCCACAGCCTGTTCCTTCGGCGTATTCTCCAGTTCCTGGATAATCCGGCTGCCGATCACAATCGCATCCGATACCTGCGCCACCGCCTTGGCAGTCACCGCATCACGGATGCCAAAACCGACGCCAATTGGCAATTTGACATGCCTGCGTATCGCCGCCACACGGGCTGCGACTTCGGCAGTATCGATATTGGCGGCGCCGGTCACGCCTTTCAAGGACACATAATACGTGAATCCGCTGCCGACCTTGGCGACCTGCTCGATCCGCTGTTCGGTCGAGGTCGGCGCCAGCAGAAAGATCGGATCCATACCGTTGGCCTGCATTTTTTCAGCAAACTCTTCACATTCTTCCGGCGGATAGTCGACCACGATACTGCCGTCGACGCCCGCCTCTTTCGCTGCAGCAATAAAAACATCGATGCCCATCCGCTCCAGCGGATTGGCGTAGCCCATCAGCACCACCGGCGTCGTCGCATTGGTTTTACGGAATTCACGGACATAGCCCAGCACATCATGCAAGCTGACGCCAAACTTGAGCGCGCGTTCACAAGCGCGCTGGATCACAGGGCCTTCCGCCATTGGATCGGAAAAAGGCACGCCCAGTTCCAGGATATCGGCGCCGCCGCGGACCAGCGCATGCATCAGCGGCACGGTCAGCTCCGGCGCCGGATCGCCGGCGGTGATGAAAGGGATCAGGCCTTTTTTATTGTTGGCGGCGAGTGCCGCGAAGGTAGTCTGGATTCGGGACATAAGATCTATCAAAAAGGGTTATGGGGGCTTCGAACAGCCCCCGCCGCGTCATTCCCGCGTTCGCGGGGGATGACAGCGTTTTTTAAAAACTCACCTTAGGCCAGCTTCAAACGCTCGGCAACGGTGTGCATGTCCTTGTCGCCGCGGCCGGACAGGTTGGCCAGGATGATTTTATCCTTGGGCAGGGTCGCCGCCAGCCGGGCCGCATACGCCAGGGCATGGCTGGACTCCAGCGCCGGGATGATCCCTTCGATGCGGCAACAGGTATGGAATGCCGCCAGCGCTTCATCGTCGGTCACGGTTTCGTAGGTGGCGCGGCCGGAATCCTTGAGCCAGGCGTGCTCGGGGCCAACGCCCGGATAATCGAGACCGGCGGATACCGAGTGGGTTTCGATGATCTGGCCGTTATCATCCTGTAGCAGATAGGTGCGGTTGCCGTGCAGCACCCCTGGCGAACCCAAGGTCAGCGAGGCAGAATGCTTGCCGCTCTCCAGTCCCTCGCCCGCCGCCTCAACCCCGATCAGCGCGACATCGTGATGATCGATGTAAGGATAGAAAATCCCCATCGCATTGGAACCACCGCCAACGCAGGCCACCACATAGTCTGGCTGGCGCCCGGTCATTTCCGGCATTTGCGTCAGACACTCATTGCCGATCACCGACTGGAAATCGCGCACCATCATCGGATAAGGATGCGGCCCGGCTACCGTGCCGATGATATAGAAGGTATTTTCGACGTTAGTGACCCAGTCGCGCATGGCTTCGTTCAGCGAATCCTTCAAGGTCTTGGACCCCGATTCGACCGGCACCACCTTGGCGCCCAGCAGGTTCATGCGATAGACGTTTTGCATCTGCCGCTTGACGTCTTCACTGCCCATGTAGACCACGCATTCGAGGCCGAAACGGGCACAAATCGTGGCGGTAGCGACACCATGCTGGCCGGCGCCGGTTTCAGCGATGATGCGCGGCTTGCCCATGCGTTTGGCCAATAAAGCCTGGCCGATGACGTTGTTGATCTTGTGGGCACCGGTGTGGTTCAGATCCTCGCGCTTGAAATAGATCTGCGCGCCGCCCATCTGCTCGGACCAGCGTTTAGCGTGATAGATCGGACTGGGGCGGCCGACGAAATGCTTGAGTTCGCTGTGGAATTCCGCCAGGAATTGCGGTTCGTTCTGGTATTTGGCGTAAGCCTGCTGCAGCTCGCTCAGCGCCAGGGTCAGGGTTTCCGAGACAAAGCTGCCGCCGTACATGCCAAAGTGACCTCTGGCGTCGGGTAAGTTGTATTGCGCACTCTGACGCAAGGTGCTGGAGGCGAGCGGCTGGCGCTCGGCGTGTTGCTCGAACGGGGTGAATTCTTTCATGGTATTTCTCTCTTATTTGTCTGCTGTGCCGGGTTGCCGTCCGAGAGATGCAGCTAACTGCTATCTAGCTACTGCATCTCGCTCGAATCGGCATCCGCCTGCCTTATCGCGGCAATGAATGCGCGAATCTTGGCGGCGTCCTTGATACCCTTGTCTTGTTCGACGCCACTGCTGACGTCGACCGCAAAGGGACGTACGCGTTTTACCGCGTCAGTCGCATTGTGCACGCTCAAGCCACCACTTAAAACGACCTGAGGCGCGAGTTCTTTTGGGATGAGAGACCAATCAAATACCTTTCCACTGCCACCATAAGCTTCTACCAGGGTATCCAGCAGCAATCCAGTATATAAACCGCTGCCGGCACGGTAGGAGTTGGCATATTCTAACAAATCTGCGGCTACCGTAGCGGTTCCGATGCGCATGGCGCGAATAAATGGTCGATTCACGGCTTCTGCCAGCGTGGCGCTGTGCTGCACGGTTTCATCGCCGTGGAACTGTAGCAAGGATACCGGCGCTTCGGCCACGATGTCCTGTAATTGCACCGGCTCGGCGTTGACGAACAGGCCTACGGTGGTGATGAACGGCGGCACCGTGGCGATCAGGGCGGCGGCTTGTCGGGGCGTGACATAGCGCGGGCTTTTCGGATAGAACACGAAACCCAGCGCATCGGCGCCGGCTGCAATGGCAGCTTGGACGTCCTGCTCGCGGGTCAACCCGCAGATTTTGATTCTGGTGCGATGGCTCATAAGGCTGGTCTGATCAAGAAAATGTCCATAGGCGCAATATATCATCTTGACGGCATGATAAATACACAACCACCCAGCATTTACAGCCAGGCCAAGAGCTCTGCCGGCTGCTGCGGCAATTGCCATTTCCGGTCGTAAGCCACCTGCGCCAGATAGAGACCATCCGGCATGAAGGTCGGTGCGGCCTGGCTGCGGTCACGCTGTAACAGCAACTCGGCGATCCATTCCGGCGCCTTGCTGCCGTTGCCGGCGTAAATCAGAGTGCCGACGATGTTGCGCACCATGTGATGCAAGAAGGCATTGGCGCGCAAAGTGAATACGATCAGGTCGCCGCGCCGCTCTATGCCGATCTGATCCATCGTGCGCACCGGTGATTTGGCCTGGCACTCGATGGCGCGGAACGCCGAAAAATCGTGGGTGCCGATCAAGTATGAGGCAGCCTGGCGCATCAGTTCGACATCGAGTGGACGGAATACCCAGCCGGCCTTCCCTTCCAGCAGCGGTGAACGCACCGGGTTGTTGTATAACAGGTAGTGGTAAGTCCTGGACGTAGCGCTGAAACGCGCGTGGAAATCATCCTGCTCCCCGCTCTCGTCAGCTACGGGCAGCTCATGCGCCCAGCGTACCGCGATGGATGATGGCAAAAAGGCATTCAAGCCGCGCACCCAGGAAAATATCTCGCGCGACAAACCGGTGTCAAAATGCACAACCTGCTCCAGCGCATGCACGCCGGAATCGGTGCGGCCGGCGCAAGTGGTGGCGACCTCGCCCTGGGTGAATTTTTGCAAGGCGGCTTCCAGCCGGTCCTGCACGGTCTTGCCGCTAGGCTGGGTCTGCCATCCTTGCCAAGGTGTGCCGTCATACTGCACGCCGAGAACGATACGTTTCAAACCAACTCCCGTTATTTTCGTTATTGCCAATATTGCCTATATTGCCGCTACAAAGGCAAACGGGCGCTAGCATAACGCTGCGCCCGTTCTTTGGCAAAATGCTACGGCGATTTTATCAGTGAGCCGCGTTCCCTGTCAGGAAGCAACGCCTTGATTCAATTCGTGATTACAGCTTTGCGATCAACAGCTTGGCGGCATCTACCTGTTCTGCACTACCGCCCTTCAATACTTCTTCCAGCAACTCGCGGGCGCCTTCCTTGTCGCCGATTTCCTTGTAGGCGACAGCGAGGTCGAGCTTGGTCGCCATTTCAGGGTTGGCGCTGGCCGAGGCTGGCGCCAGCTCTGGCGCTGCGTGGACAGGCGCACTGGCGGCCGCCGGAGCATGTGCCTGGACAGCATTGTCCAGATCCAGGTTCATTCCGGACAAGTTGAATTCCAGCGGCGCCACCATCTGTTCAGCGTGTTGCGCGTAGGAAGGAGCCACAGGCGCCTTCACCACTGGCTTGGTCTCGAAAGGCAGGTCGATATGGGCGTGCGCCGGTTCGTAGTTCGAAGGCTGACCGCCGGCCGGGAAATCCAGTGCATCGAATGCCGCCACTGCCGGCGCGACCTTCTCCACTACCTTTGGCGCCGCAGCAACTGCCGGAGCTGCCGCTTTATGATCCAGTTCGAAATCAAGCGAATCGAGCATCGACTTGCCGGCTTCATGGACCGGCGACAACAATACCGTGTTCTGGTTGGCGGACGACGTGCTGCCAAGTTCTTCCAGATCGAAATCCATGTCGCTGATCTGCGCCTTGGCTGCGGCATTACCTTGCTTGCCTAGTTCATTCTGCGTCAAAGGCGCCAGCAATTCTGTCGGCGCGGTATGCACCAGCTCCGGAATCGGCACAGCTTGCGGCTGGGTCGGCGCTGTCAGTGAGTTGAAATCGAGGCCATCCATAGGCTGGGTCGGCGCCGTGATGGCGTCGGCCTTGGCGATCACCTGATCTTGCAGCTTGCCGCCACCGTACAGTGGATTGGCAGGGTCGACATTCAGGCCCAGCGCAGCGGCTTGTTGCCAATCCTCGCCCTCACCGCGGGTCAGGCTATACAACTCGCTGGCCAGGATTTCGAACGAGCGCGGATCCTTGCGATTGGCATAGATTTCCAACAGCTTGACGCGAATTGCGTTGCGGCTTGGCTGGTTGCGCAGCGCTTCTTTCAGGATTTCTTCGGCTTGGGCATCACGGCCGTAAGCGATATACACGTCCGCCTCGGCGACCGGATCGACATTGGTATCGAGATGGCTGACCGATGGCACGAAATTCGAATTGAAAATACTGTTCTTGGTGTCAACGCTTTGGCCACCGGTCGATCCAAACAGAGAATTACCCTTCAGGCTCGAGTTCGTCATCGGCGCACCGCTGCTATCCAGGAACGCCTGTTGACGCGCCCGGTTGCGGCGATAGCGGAACAGGCCGAGCCCGGCCAGCAAGGCTACCAGAACGCCGCCAACCGGCAGCAGCAATGGATTTTCGGTCAGGCTTGCAATGAAGCCTGGCTCGGGCGGCGGTGGCGCAACCACTTTCGGCTTGACCACAGGCTTGGGTGCTTCGGCCGTTGGCGCTGGTACTTGCGCTGCCGGGGTAGCGGCAGCGGCGGTGGCATCAGTCGCCGCTGAAGTTGCCGGCGCAGCCGCAGCACCGGTGGCGACGATAGCCGCGCCGCCAGCCGGGACGGCATCAACCGACTCAACCTTGGCAGGAGCCGCAGTTGCCGGCGCTGGTGTGGCCGCAACTGGGGCCGGCGTTGCCGGTACCACTGGCGTCACGGCCGCAGGCGCAGCAGGCTTCACGCTGGTTGCCTGATTTTGCAGGTCAGCCAGGTTCTTGTTCTTCAGCTCCAGCGTCTTTTGCAAATCGCTGACATTCTTTTCCAATTCCTTGACGCGCGCCTGGGCTTCAGCCGCGGCTTTTTCACGGGCGATCTTTTCTTCAGTCGCCGCGGTAGCTGTCGCCTTGGCGTCAGCTGCGCCGGCGGCAGCCGCGCCGCGTGACAGTTTCAGCTTGTCGCGGGCTTCGCTGGCTGGCGTGGCTTGTTCTTCCACCTTGGCGGTAATCTTGCCGCCGCTGCTTTGGCGCGATTCTGCCGCAGCAGCCGGCGCTGCCGACTCAACCATGCCGGCCAGTTTGTTGCGATAGCTCTTGAAGTCGCTCGACTGCGCCAGCACCACGCTCTTGGCTTCCGACTTGCCGACGCTGCCTGCGCTGGCGGCATCCGGAATCGACAGGATCTGGCCGGAACGCAGACGGTTCATGTTCTTGCCGACGAATGCGCCTTCGTTGCTGCGGTACAGCGCGACCAGCATCTGGTCCAGCGAGATGCCGGCAGGCAGATTTTCGCTGGCGATACGGGCCAGCGTGTCGCCCCGCTTGACGTGATAGTCGCCGCCCGATGACGCCGCTGCCGGAGCCGCTTGTGCGGCACGCGCGGAGTTGCCGGAGTTGCTTGCACCAGCTGGCTTGCCGCCAGGTGCGCCGGTAGCGCCGCTGGCCACCGCCCGGGTTGCTGCAGCGCGGGTGGCGTCTGTAATGGTGGAACCTGCTACTGTCGGCGACTGCGCGGCCTGACCTTGGCTTGGCGCCGAACGGGCGACAGGTGCGGCGCCGGCGCGCGCAGGAGCGGCCATCTGGGCCGGCTGAGCCTGGCGCTGACCGGCCGGATCCAGCAACAGGGTATATTCACGCACCAGGTGCGACTTGGTGCCGCCGAGTTCCATCAGCATGTCGACAAACGGCTCGTTGATCGGCTGGGTCGACGTCACCCGCACAAAACGGCGATCGCCGCGCTGATCGATGGCGAACTGCAAGGACAACAAGGCTGGATTGAAATCGATATTCGCGTTTTGGTAAGTCTCCGGGCTCGCCAGCTTGGCGACCAGTCCACCCGCCTCATCCTGGCTCACCGAAGTCAGCTCGATTTCCGCACGTAACGGTTGCCCCAGCGAGGACAGCACGGTTAATTTACCCAACCCGGCAGCCTCAACATTAGACACCATCAGCAGGGTAGAAACCACAGCCGCCGTGAGGGTCTTTAAACCGGTGGAAATAAATTTATTCGATGAATTCAGGTGCATGTTGTGTGGCATGAAGGACTATCCGTTAGCGTATAAGGAAACAAATCTTGCTGAAAGCAAATACTGTACCCAGTTTTTTTAAAAATCAATATGCAGATTGACATGCAAGCGCAACTATATGCGGAAAACATGTGCAAATAATAATAAATCCCGGTAGATACCGCTAGATACATCAAACCCGCTAAGACTTTCTTTAGGAAAATACTTAGCGGGCTTTATTGCAAGTCGGCAACAATATCACAACTGCCGCAACAAGTCAGGCTATCAGTGGATCAGTTGTCCAGAACAATCCGCAACATGCGGCGCAACGGTTCTGCCGCCCCCCACAATAGCTGGTCGCCGACAGTAAATGCTGACAAATAATCGCCACCCATCTGCAATTTACGCAGACGACCGACAGGAATTGTCAGGCTGCCAGTCACCGCCGCCGGCGTCAGATCGCGCATTGATGACTCTTTGTCATTAGGCACGACCTTAACCCATTGGTTATTACTGGCGATGATGTCATTGATTTCATCCAGCGGCACATCTTTTTTCAGCTTGATGGTCAATGCCTGGGAATGGCAGCGCATGGCGCCGATGCGGATGCACAGGCCATCCACCGGGATGACCTTGCCGCCATTCTGAAAACCTTCGCCGCGGCCGAGGATCTTGTTGGTTTCCGCGCCGGCTTTCCATTCTTCCTTCGACATGCCATCGCCCAGATCCTTATCGATCCATGGAATCAGGTTGCCGCCCAACGGTACGCCGAACTGTTTGGTTTCATCAGCCGACATCGAATGCTGCTTGGCCAGCACCTTGCGGTCGATTTCCAGGATTGCCGATTTCGGGTCGTCGAGCAGGGCCTTGACTTCGGCGTTGATCGAGCCGAATTGCGTCAGCAGCTCGCGCATGTGCTGGGCGCCGCCGCCGGAAGCCGCCTGGTAGGTCATGGAAGTCATCCACTCGATCATATCGTGCTGGAACAGGCCGCCCAGGCCCATCATCATGCAGGATACGGTGCAATTGCCGCCGATGTAGTTCTTGACGCCGCGCTTCAGACCATCCTTGATGACATCCAGGTTGACCGGATCCAGCACGATGATGGCGTCGTCTTTCATGCGCAGGGTCGATGCCGCGTCAATCCAGTAGCCATTCCAGCCGGCCGCGCGCAGCTGCGGGAAAATCTCGCTGGTGTAGTCGCCGCCTTGGCAGGTAATAATGATGTCGCATTTTTTCAAAGCTTCAATATCGCCGGCATCTTTCAACGTTGTTTCGTTTTTTGCCAGCGCCGGGGCTTTACCGCCGGCGTTTGAAGTTGAGAAAAATACCGGTTCGATATGGGCGAAATCGCCCTCTTCCTGCATACGCTGCAACAAGACCGAACCCACCATGCCACGCCAACCGACTAAACCAACCAGCTTCATTATTGTTCCCCACAATAAACGGGAAAATTCCCGCACTCCATATTAGGGCAGACCACCCGCCAAAATTCTATTACCCAAGTGCCTTAACCACCGCAGCGCCCATTTCCTTGGTGCTGACCTTGGTCGTGCCCGCCTCATAAATATCCGCGGTACGCAGTCCTTGCGCCAGTACTTTCTTGACCGCATTTTCGATGCGGTCGGCCTGCTCCGCCTTGTTCAGCGAGAAGCGCAGCATCATGGCGGCCGACAAGATGGTCGCCAGCGGATTGGCGATGCCTTTGCCGGCGATATCCGGCGCCGAACCGTGCGACGGCTCGTACAAGCCCTTGTTGTTGGCGTCCAGCGAAGCCGATGGCAGCATGCCGATCGAACCGGTCAGCATGGCAGCCTGGTCCGACAGGATGTCGCCGAACATGTTGCCGGTGACGACGACGTCGAATTTCTTCGGCGCGCGCACCAGCTGCATCGCGGCGTTATCGATATACATGTGATCCAACGCAACGTCAGGATATTCCTTGTGAACTTCCGTGACGATGTCTCTCCAGAACTGGAAAGTCTCCAGCACATTGGCCTTGTCGACGCTGGTCAGGCGCTTGTCGCGCTTTTGCGCAGCCTGGAACGCCACATGCGCGACACGGCGGATTTCCGATTCGGCGTAGCGCATGGTGTCGAAACCTTCGCGCTCGCCTTTGAAAGCACCGTCCGGCGCGATGCGGACACCACGCGGCTGGCCAAAGTAGACGTCACCGGTGAGTTCGCGGACCAGCAGGATATCCAGGCCGGAAACCACTTCCGGCTTCAGCGTCGAAGCGCCGGCCAGCTCAGGGTACAGGATTGCCGGACGCAGGTTGGCGAACAGGCCGAGGTTCTTGCGCAGGCCCAGGATCGCCTGCTCCGGACGGAGCGAACGCTCCAGCGTATCGTATTGCCAGTCGCCAACGGCGCCAAACAAGATCGCATCGGCTTCTTTTGCCAGTTTCAGGGTGCCTTCCGGCAGCGGATGACCATGCGCCGCATAGCCGGCGCCGCCGACCGCCGCGGTTTCCATTTCAAACTGTTCGCCAAGCACGTTCAACACATTGACCGCTTGCTCGACGATTTCCGGACCGATGCCATCACCTGGCAAAATTGCTATTTTCATTTTTTCCTGAATTTGAATGATTCAAAAATATCGCTTATGTCGCTTATATCGCTTATATCGCTTGTCAGCCAAGCTTCGGCCGATTAAATGGTATTGCTCAACCACGGCTGGGCAAACAGATGGCGCTCCTCGAAGTCGCGGATCTTGTCCGACTGGCGCAGAGTCAGGCCGATATCGTCAAACCCGTTCAGCAGGCAGTATTTGTGGAATTCGCCGACTTCAAACGGGAAAGCCAGGTTGCCGTTGGCGGTGCTGACCAGTTGCTTTTCCAGATCGATGATCAGCTTGTAACCCGGGAAAGCCTTGACTTCATCAAACAGGCGATCGATCTGCGCCTCCGGCAACACAATCGGCAGCAAGCCGTTCTTGAAGCAGTTATTGAAAAAGATATCGGCGAAACTCGGTGCGATGACAGCCCGGAAACCATACTGGTCCAGCGCCCACGGCGCATGCTCTCGCGATGAACCGCAACCGAAATTCTTGCGGGTCAGCAAAATTGAAGCGCCTTGATAACGCTGCTGGTTAAGCACGAAATCCGGGTTCAGCGGACGCCGCGAATTGTCTACGCCCGGCTCGCCGTGATCCAGATAGCGCCACTCGTCAAACAGGTTGGGACCGAAGCCGGTACGTTGGATCGACTTCAGGAACTGCTTGGGAATAATGGCGTCGGTATCGACGTTAGCGCGATCCAGCGGCGCCACCAAACCGTCCAGCACAGTAAATTTATTCATACATTCATTCCAATAATGGTGCGGCGCCCGGGAGCGCCGTCACATGCAGCAATTACTTGCCTTGAATCTTTTCGCCGACGTGTTCCACATCTTTGCCAAAGCCCTGGAAAGTATTGCAGGCACTCAGCGCATAGACACTAGCCATCAACATACCTAGGGCGACTAATTTCTTCATCATTTTTTTATCCTTCTGTCTTTATTTATAGCTACGGATATCGACGAAATGACCAGCGATACCTGCCGCTGCCGCCATCGCCGGACTGACCAGATGTGTGCGTCCGCCCGCGCCCTGGCGGCCTTCGAAATTACGGTTGGAGGTGGAAGCGCAACGCTCGCCCGGCTCCAGCCGGTCGGCATTCATGGCCAGGCACATCGAGCAGCCCGGCTCGCGCCATTCGAAGCCGGCATCCTTGAAAATCTTGTCCAGGCCTTCGCGCTCGGCTTGTTCCTTGACCAGGCCGGAGCCAGGCACCACCATCGCCAGCTTGACGTTGGAAGCACGGAACTTGCCGCGCACCACTGCCGCCGCGGCACGCAAATCTTCAATCCGCGAGTTGGTGCAGGAACCGATGAACACTTTGTCGATGCGGATATCTTCAATTGCGGTATTCGGCTTCAGCGCCATGTAGGCCAGCGCCTTTTCCATGCCATCGCGCTTGGTAGGGTCTTTTTCCTTGTCGGGATCCGGAATCCGGCCGTCCACCGCAACCACCATTTCAGGCGAGGTGCCCCAGGTCACTTGCGGCTTGATGTCGGCGGCGTTCAGGGTCACCACCATGTCGAATTTGGCGCCGGGATCGGAATGCAGGGTGCGCCAGTATGTCACCGCGCGCTCCCAATGCGGTCCGGCCGGAGAAAACGGCCGGCCCTTGACGTAATTGACAGTGGTGTCATCGACCGCAATCATGCCGGCGCGTGCGCCGGCTTCAATCGCCATGTTGCACACCGTCATACGGCCTTCCATCGACAAGGCGCGAATCGCCGAGCCGGCAAACTCGATCGCATAGCCGGTGCCGCCGGCGGTTCCGATGCGGCCGATCACAGCCAGCACGATATCCTTGGCGGTGACGCCGTTGGAAATCGCGCCGTCGACCTGCACCAGCATGGATTTGGATTTCTTGGTCAGCAAGGTTTGCGTGGCCAGCACATGTTCAACTTCCGAGGTGCCGATACCGTGCGCCAGGCAACCGAAGGCGCCATGGGTGGAGGTATGCGAATCGCCGCAGACCACGGTCATGCCCGGCAAGGTCGCGCCCTGCTCCGGCCCGATCACGTGGACGATGCCTTGGCGGTGGTCGTTCATGCCGAAATAGGTCAGGCCATAGCTTTTGGCGTTGGCGTCCAGCGTTTCGACCTGCAGACGCGATATCGGATCGGCAATCCCGTCGGCGCGGCCGGTAGTCGGCACGTTGTGGTCGGCCACCATCAGGTTGGCCGGCAGCCGCCATGGCTTGCGCCCGGCCAGCTTCAGCCCTTCGAATGCCTGAGGACTGGTGACCTCATGCAAAAGATGTCGATCGATATACAAAATCGCCGTGCCATCCTGTTCGGTATGGACAACGTGGGATTCCCAGAGTTTGTCGTAGAGCGTTTTAAGCATGATTAAGCGTGACCCAGGGCGGTTTGGAGACCGCGCAAAACAGTGAATTTAGCTCTTGATTATGCCATAGAAGCAGCCCGCCAATACGCTAGAACGTCACGAAAGTGCCATACTTGCCCCGGGGCTGTTGCATATATTCACGCATTTGCTCAGCCTGGAGCGCCAAACCGGAAATTATTTAGCCCTTTATTTGCATCGCTCTCCGGTCGCTTGCCTGGCTGTTTATTCGCTTGGTTTGGCGCGTAAATAATTTGACAGATTAAGTTTACCGGTCGCCAATGCCGTTCCCAGCAAGATGATCAGGCAGCCGAAAATCATACCAGGCGTCACCTCTTCTTTCAGGAAGATGGCGCCCCAGATCACCCCGAAGATCGGGATCAGAAAAGTCACCGAGGCGGCATAGGCCGAGCCGACGCGATCCAGCAAACGATAGAAAATCACGTAGGCGACACCGGTGCACAGCACACCCAAGGCCACCACTGAATACCAGGCCGTACCGGATACCGGCGCCGCCGGCCAGTACAGCAATGCCAGCGGCAACAGCACCAGGGTCGCCGCTAACTGACTGCCGCAAGCGACCACAAATGGTGGCACGCCGGCCAGACGGGTCTTTGAATAATTGATTGCGAAACCGTAGGACAAAGTGGCCAGCAGCACCGCCGCCGTCGCCAGCCAAACGCCGGGCCGGCCTTCGCCGATCTTGTCCCATACCAGCACGACCACGCCCGCCATGCCGACCAGCATGCCGATGACTTGCGGCCGGCTCATGGGCGTTTTCAGCCACACGAACGCAATCAAGCCGGTCCACAAAGGCACGGTGGCATTCAAGACCGCGTCGAAACCGGCATTCACATACAAAGTCGAGTAGGCAAACAGCGAAAATGGCAACGCCGAATTGGTGACCCCGACCACCAGCATCGGCCACAACTTGCTGCGTAAGTGATTGCGGGCGACGGCGGAACGCAATACCGGCAACAGCACCAGCGCAGCGATGCCGACGCGCAAGGCAATCAACGGCACCGGCCCGAATTCCGGCGCGCCGATGCGCATGAAGAGGAACGATGCGCCCCAGATGGCCGCGAGAGAAAACAGTTCAACAAAGTTCATGACTGGCTTTTCGATTGGGTTTGAATTGCGCGAAAGCATCCGGTGCCGAGATGCAAATTAACATGCGGCAATATATCTGATTATCGTCGCCGCGTAAAAACTTCGCTCAGCTGATGTAGCCTGCAAATCTCCTGCAATACATCAGATCCACCTCGCCTTGCTCCATACAAATTCCGCTCGACAATCAAACTTTCACAAGTTGTTTCGAGATTTCCACACACAAGATTTTACGCCTTGTCAAAAACGGACATCACGTTTCCGAGATAGTTTTTCCGTGCGCCATTATTCGCAGCGACGCAATTTCGAGCGCTGTGAATGACGTGGATTTTTTTATATTTTTTTGTTAGCGCTCACATGATGCAGCACGGAAAAACACTAGCCAAATCGGCCAACTTATCTGTCCGAAGCTGACAAGGTTTTGTCGTAAACACTTCAACTTGCAATCCTATTATCAGATCAACGCAAACGAGCAGCACTTCTAAACGGAGCGGCAGCCGGAACTATTTACACCATTTCGCATCACGCGCGTCTGTCGAAAAGAGACATCGGCGCTTGTTGCCGGCAGCACAGTTTCAATTTTTCGGATTACGCAATTCTTGTCTATTAATCGGGGCGTATATAGACGAGACAACACGGTGAATGGCGCCCCTACCTTAAGGAGAATCAAAATGTTACGCAAGACAACACTCGCAATCGTGGCTTCCGTGCTTTGTGGTTATGCAGCAATGGCAGGCGCAGTCACCGTAGTCGGTGCCGGCACTGCAGGCAATGCCGGCGCTTCTTCCTCATCGGGTTCAAGTTCCGGGGGTGGATCCGGGGCACTCAGCGTGGGCAATGGCTTCCATGCCGCCACCACTACCAATAGCAGCGGCGGCACGGCAACTTCATCCGCTGTATTTGGCCCAAATGGCGTGGCTACTGGGTCCCAAACCGGCACTTCATCGACAAATACTAGCGCAGCGGGCGGCTTCGGCCATGGCGGTTCGGCTGCCGGCGGCACTTCTGGCTCGAATACCGGCGCAGCAGCAGGCGCCAATACAGCCAGCGGCGCATTCTTCTTCCATTTCTAAAACCGGCGTTACCTGCTACCCAGTCGTAGCTCCAGGCCAACCGTTCGTAAGGGGCGAAAGGAAAGCAATTTCCCGGTAGCCCCGCTAGGAGAAAAAAAATGAAACGCGCATTTAAAGCAACGGCGCTCTTGATCGCTCTCTCGGCGACGAATCTGGCGCTGGCGGATATCATATCCGGCTCTACCTCGGACTCGGGTTCCAATTCAGGCTCGACTTCCACCTCGACTTCCCAAGGTGCCGGCTCAAGCGTCAACACCATCGGCACCAACAGTAATTCATCCAGCGGCTCCACCAGCGGATCCAACGCGTCGGCTATCGGCGGCGGCGCATCGCACTCCACATCGACCGGCGGCAACTCCACCGCAGCCGGCGGCGCTGGCGGCAATTCACGCTCGAACTCGGCTGGCGGCAATTCAACGGTCAGCGTATCCGTATCGTTGCCAAGTACAGCCGCCGGCACCACCAGCGGCGCAACCGGCACCACCGCAGCAGCGGGCGAGCCCGGTAGCAGCCCTAACAACACCATGACCACGGTCGACTACGGCGGAACCTATACCGTCAAGACGGTACCGAATATTGTCGCGCCTTCGCTGACCACCACCTTGTCTGATACTTGCATGGGTTCGGCATCATTCGGCCTGTCGTTCACCGGCTTCGGCGCTACCGGCGGTACTACCATGGTCGACCAGGCCTGCGTGCGGCGGCTGGATTCCAGGGAGTTTCGCGCGATGGGACTGAACGATGTAGCGTTGGCCCTGCTCTGCCAAAGCGAAGCCAATCGCAAGGCGGTCGAATCGACCGGACGCTCCTGCCCAGGCATGGAAAGAGCCGCAGCACCTGGCGCACCAGCCGCGCCTTCGGCAGAAAACAATGCCGTCAGCCAAAACCTGATGAACATCGGCGATCAATATAAAGACCCGTTGATCCGGGCTCGCCTTGGCCTGGATAAGACGTCGGATTTGACCGCGTTAAAAGATCGCTAAACAGAATGCGAGGGAATGCCATGAAGCGTTCGCCATTCTCCAGCGACCAGATCGCTGCGGCCCTGAAGCAGGAGGAACTGGGCATGCCATTGGCAGATGTGATCAAGCAAGCCGGGATTACCGAGCGCACCTTCCACAACTGGAAGAGGCAATACGGCGGCATGCCGGACTATCCGCAAGACTTGAAATGCCTGCAGGAAGAGAACGCCAAGCTGAAACAGATCGTGGCCGAGCTGACGTTGGAGAACGCTCGCCTGCAAGATGCGCTGGATGACAAGAGGAATAAACACGAGCATTACAGCTCATCGAATTGAACGCGTCCAACCCAGAAAACAGTCGTTAAAAAAAGAAGTAAATCATAATATTATTTATACGCAATTGTTTAAAAACGAGTTCCGGTTAAAAAAGTTCCAGATAGAAATTAACATTGGTGGACATACAAAATCCGGATGCATGGTTTTCTGTTGCCATAGAAAATCATGTGTTAACGCGCCACAGATATAACTAAATTTAACAATCGATTACTGGACAATGCGTAATTTTGTAGCAGAATGGGGAATAGTAATTTACCAATAAAAAATTGCGTCAGGGCAATGCACAACGGTAAATTGGCGGCAGGGAGAGTCTCATGGATATCGAGTGCACAAAGACACTTGAGGTGATAGACAACAGCAGCTCAATCAGACATATAGGGATCATCGTTTTTGACGGAGTAGTGCTGGCTGACGTGGTTGGCGCGGCGGATGTTTTCGGGGTCGGCGACAAACTGATTTCGACGGTATTTCCAGGCACCACACGCTATGCAGTATCGATCCTCTCCATCTCGGGCGGCATGGTCATGTCCTCGGCATCGGTGCAGATAATGACTTCTCCGCTAGCATCTTTCGGCAGGAATCATTTTGACACCCTGCTGATCGCCAGCGGCACCGGCAACTTCGATGCCTACCGGGATCCCGTCCTGATCGCCTGGCTGCAGCAGATGCGCAGCAGCGTGCGCCGTATAGCAGCAATCTGCACCGGCGTGTTCGTGATCGGCGCCGCCGGTTTTCTTAACAATCGCCGCGCCACCACGCATTGGGCTTTGCTGGACAAGCTGGCGCGTGAATTTCCCCTCATCAAAATCGACCGCGAAGCGCAGATCAGCGAAGACGACGGCATCTTCACTTCTTGCGACGTCGGCATGGCCACTGATCTGGCGTTGCGCCTGCTGGAAAGCGACCTGGGCCCGGCTGTTGCACGGCGTGTAGCGCAAAGCCTGGTGGTCTGCCAGCGCCGCCGCGACACGCCGCCTGCCAACCAGGCATCGCCAGCCAGTCTGCCGATCAAGACCAGCAAGATCCAGCGTGCCTCGCTTTGGTTTGTCGAACATCTGGCGGATTCCATCAGCGTGGTCGACGCTGCCAATTTCGTCTCCATGAGCGAACGCAATTTCGTGCGCCAATTCAAGCGCGAAACCGGACAGACGCCACATGATTTCCTGCTCAACCTGCGGCTCGAAGCGGTGCGCCAGCAACTGACCGAGACCGACCTGCCGGTAGACAAGATAGCCAGGCGTTGCGGCCTGTTCAGCGGCGAGCATGTCGCTAAATTGTTCCGCAAGCATATGTGGACTTCCCCCACAGAATATCGCAAAGGCATACGGCCAAACTGAGCCATGGACCAGGACGCGCTATTGTCTGGAGCATTGATGAGTCTCCCCACTACAATAGCGCCACGTCAACCGCGTTTTAATCTCGGGCGGCTGCCCATCACTTTTCTGGCGACGCTGTTCGTGGTGCTGGTGTGCGTGTCGCTGCTGACGGTGGAGGCCTGGCGCAGCTGGAATGCGCGCAATGTCGAACTGCAGGAAACTGAAGTTGCAACCACCAACCTGGCCCGTGCTCTGTCAGAACATGCAGGCGATACCATCAAGCAAGCCGATACGGTGTTGGTGGGTGTGGTCGAGCGCCTGGATCTGGATGGCAACAGCACGCCATCGCAGGAACGTTTACACAAACTGCTGATGCAATACATTGCAGAATTACCGCAATTGAATGACATATCTGTTTACGATGAGACCGGGCTGTGGCTGGTCAACGCCCGCAACGGCATGATCCCGGTCGTCAACAATTCCGACCGCCAGTACTTCCGCTATCATCGCAGCCACCTCGAACGCGAAGCCTACATCGGCCCACCAATACGCAGCCGCTCGACAGGCGCCTGGATAGTCACGGTCTCGCGCCGCTACAATCATGCCGACGGCAGTTTCGCCGGCGTTGCGCTGGCCACCATCAACATCACCTACTTCAAGAATTTCTACGACAGCTTTGATATCGGCCGCGCCGGCTCGATCTTTCTCAGCCTGAATGACGGCACGATGCTGGTCAGGAGTCCGATGCTGGACAGCTCCATTGGCAGAAATCTGTCCAACTATCCGATCTATCGCGACTACGCTTCCAAGAATGCGGTCGGCACCGCCGTGATGCGCTCTGGCCAGGACGGCATCGAACGACTGATTGCGTATCGACACCTGGAGCAATACCCGTTGTTCATCACTGTCGCCCGCTCCAAGGATGAAGTGCTGGCAGACTGGCGCTCCGACACCTATCTGCATGTGCTTGGCGCCTTGCTGCTGACATTGGCGCTGGGACTGCTCGGCTGGCGCCTGATCCACCAGATCCAGCTACGCCTGGCAGCGGAGGCCGGTTTGCTGCAAGTGCAAGAATCATTGCGCACCCTCAACCAGCACTTGGAACAGCTTGCGCTGCAAGACGGCTTGACCGGCCTCGCCAATCGTCGCCATTTCGACAGCACGCTTCGCGACGAATTCAGCCGCGCCATGCGCAATGCGAATTCATTGGCACTGGTGATGATCGATGTCGATTATTTTAAACAATACAATGATATCTACGGACATCTGGCCGGCGACGAGTGTTTGCGGCAGATCAGTGAAATCGTCAAAGCCAGTAAAAACCGGCCTGGTGACCTGGCAGCGCGTTACGGCGGCGAGGAACTCGCAGTATTGCTGCCGGATACCAATCTGGCAGGAGCGATAGCAGTAGCGGAAAAAATCCGTCTGGCGATTTACAATCTGCATATGGAACACGCATTTGGCCCGGTCGGCCTGATCACCATCAGCGCCGGCGTCGATGCTTTCGTTCCGATCAGGGATGACAACATTCCTTTTGAATTGATTCAGGCGGCAGATAAAGCGATGTATGCGGCTAAGGCAGCCGGCCGTAATTGCGTGCGCTCCAGCGCTGATTTGCGCTAAACCGCACGTGCTTCATACGCGGCCGCGGCGCCCTCTTTCGTAGACCAGCGAACCCACCGCGATCAACCGGTACAGCTCCTGCTCCGTGAGCTTATAAGACAGTGCGGCAATCTCGCGTGCCAGCATGCCAATCAGCAGATCATTTCCCGGCACCTGTGCCTGCGGGCTGGCGCAGGCGATCAAATCGACTATCTGTTCGGCTCTCATGATCCCACCTCGGAAAGATTAAATATCGGACTTCAGTCTTCGCTTGCCTTGCTTGAAAACCTTGCTGCTCAACGGTGTCCCGGCAGATTCAAAAACGCTTCAACTGCTGGTCTGCTGCTTAAACTGTTGGGGAGTTGGCCTTTGAAGTAGGGTTCAACCTGGAGTCTGTGGTCAAGGCGGCCTTTCGATTTGCGTTCAATGACGAAACCAGCGCTGCATCTCATCAATATGTTCTATTCAACTCTGCGACAAGGAAGCCTGGCCGGCGGCCAATGCTTCCTTGCGACAGAACAGCGTGGCAAGATTACTTCTTACCGGTTCCTCCCAACAAGCCATTCAGCAAGCCGGTCACCGGGGCCAGCGGATCGCCGGTCGTCCCTGTAGCGCCTTTGCCGCCAGTCAAGCCTGCCACCAGGTTGGTAACCGGGGCCAATGGGCTGGCGCCAGCGCCGGCAGTACCGCCGACTGCGCCAGTCAAACTACCCAACAAACCAGTCACTGGAGCCAATATACCGCCACCTGCACCCGTAGCACCGCCGGCAGCGCCAGTCACGCCGCTCAACAAACCAGTCACTGGAGCCAGTGGGCCACCGCCACTGCCGGTTGCACCGCCGACAGCGCCAGTCAAGCCGCCAAGCAAACCGGTTATTGGAGCCAATGGACCGCCACCACCACCAGTTGCGCCACCGACAGCGCCAGTCAGGCCGCCAAGCAAACCGGTTATTGGAGCCAATGGACCGCCACCACCAGTTGCGCCACCGACAGCACCGGTCAAACCGCCTAGCAGTCCGGTCA
The DNA here is from genome assembly GCF_039923675.1 of Collimonas sp. Taxonomy (GTDB): domain Bacteria; phylum Pseudomonadota; class Gammaproteobacteria; order Burkholderiales; family Burkholderiaceae_D; genus Collimonas. The sequence goes on along the minus strand of NZ_JBDTCG010000056.1, from coordinate 148,656 downwards.
CTGGGGCCAGTGGGCCACCAGCGCCGCCAGTTGAATGGCCGAGAGCGCCGGTCAGACCGCTCAACAGACCTGTTACTGGCGCTAGCGGACCTCCGCTGCCGCCTGCTGCACCGCCGATGCCGCCAACCACGCCGCTTAACACGTTATCCAATGGTTGCAGCAAACCGCCAGTCTTGTTGCCTAGCAGAGGTTGGCCAGTGCCGACCAGTGCGTTGGTGCCAACGCCTGCAACTGTGCCACCCAAATCATTAAGCACGCCACCCAGGCTGCTGACGCCAGGAACTTTTGCGCCGGTCAAGGTATTGCCCAGCGTGTTGACGGTTCCGCCCAAGGCCACCAGCAAGGAATTCACGGGCTGGTTGAGGCCAGTCGCATTGCCGACGGTCTGGGTCAAGGTAGTCACGGTGCTGGTCAACGGCACAATTGCCTGACTGACGGTTTGCGTGATCTGTTGTACGGGCCCGGTGGTCAACAGTGCTGTAACAGGAGCTCCCAATCCGGAAACGGTAGCGCCCACCTGAGTCACCAGATTGCCCACCGGCGTAGTCACCGCTCCCAACGGCGCCAAGGGTCCGGTTCCCAGCCCTGTAACCACTTGCCCCACACCTTGCACGGCATTACCCGCCTGGGTGACGACACCGCCGACGCTGCCGACTGTGGTGCCGAGCGAATTCGGATTGGTACCGATCTGACCCAAACCGTTGGTGACGCCCACGCCCAGTGTGTTGATAATGCCGCTGCCGCTATCCACCACGGTAGCCAGTCCGCCCTTGGATTGCGGCGAAAGCAGCGGCACGTTGTTGATTACGGTATTGCCTATCGCATCCACTGCAGCGCCGGTGCCGGACACCGTGGTACCGACGTTTGAAAGGAAATTGCTGGAAGCGCCGCCTGTACCACCGCCGCCTGTACCACCGCCGCCTGTACCACCGCCACCTGTACCACCGCCACCTGTACCACCGCCACCTGTACCACCGCCACCTGTGCCACCACCACCTGTGCCACCACCACCTGTACCACCGCCACCTGTGCCGCCACCGCCATCACCTGTGCCGCCGCCCGAACCACCACCTGAGCCGGCGCCACCGCCAGTGCCGCCACCGGAGCCGCCACCGGAGCCGCCACCGCCGTCAGTACCGGTTCCTCCACCGGCGCCGGTGCCCGCTCCGGTGCCGCCGGCTCCCTGGGTAGTTCCGGATCCGGAGCCCAATGATTTTCCCAGGTCGCCGCCGCCGCTGGCGCAACCGGCCAGCAAACTTGTCAACAACAACGATGCTGCAACCAGGCCAGTTTTTTGCGATGTGTTCATGATGTTTTTCCCCTTTGTGAAAGTTCGAACCACACGTTCCTGCATGTCTATTCCGCAAAGAACATGCCAGCATGAAAACGTCGAAACAAGGGGCGGGATACGGCGTTGATTTTTTATCAGATATTAAAATAATTCCTTTAAAATCAAATACGTAGGAAATTTAAAAACAAGATAGAAAAATTCGGGATGTGGCGGATCCGGCAATGTTTGATACGTTACATGTAACGTAACGTCCGGTACGACAGCGGCACGACTACTTGTCGTTTAATTACTGAAATTAAAATTTTCAGCGACGCAATTCAATCCGGAAAATGCGTTTTTTTTCGCCCCGCTTGCCAGCCTCATTTACCCGACAGCCCGAATTGCGATATCCTCGGTCTCTAGAAAAAACGGCAACAGGTGGCTTTACAGGCTGGCGGCGATCCGGTCGACGCAACTAGTTACGCCAAACCCGGTCAGAGGATGCACGCCAGGCAAGTCCGGCCTGGCGGCCTTAATTAATCGAAGTCAGATCTATCAGAGGAATAATATTGTTGGTCCAGAACACAGGGACATCCCGCTCGCATCATCCAGACAGCGTCAAGAATTCCCGCCTTTCCCGCACGCTCGCGCGGATTGCGTCTCCTGCGCTTTCGTTAGTCTTCCTGCTAGTCCTGGGTGCCTGCAGCACGCCGTCCGGTCCGAGCGCCGGCGTCCAACCTAGCGGCCCCGGTTACTACACTGTGCAAAAAGGCGACACCCTGTCCAGCATTGCGCGCAAATTCAGGCGCAGCAATAGCGAGATCATTGCCTGGAACAAACTGTCGGATCCGAATGACATCAAGGTGGATCAGGCGCTGCGGATAGCACCGGAAGGCGCACGCGCCGGCGGCAATGCCGTGGCAAGCCGCAATCGCCGTCCAGTTGAAGACGATGGCGCAGATGCCGCTGCGGCAGCCGCCGACCGCAAGGATCCGGTCGACTGGACCTGGCCGGCCAGCGGCCAATCCAGCAGCGGCGCCGGCCAAGGAAAAAAAGGCATCGACATCTTAGGCCAGCTCGGGCAGCCGGTGATGGCGGCCGCCGCCGGCAAGGTGATGTATTCCGGTAGCGGCATACGCGGCTACGGCAACCTGGTGATCGTCAAACATAACAGCAACCTGTTATCGGTCTACGCGCACAACAAGATCATCGTGGTCAAGGAAGGCCAGATGGTCGCCAAGGGCCAGAAAATCGCTGAAATGGGAAAATCCGACAGCAATACGGTCAAACTGTATTTCGAAATCCGTCGCCAGGGAAAAGCGGTAGATCCTTCTCGCTATCTGCCTAGCCGCTAGAGACCCGGCACTGGAATGAAAAAGGGGCGCATCGCTGCGCCCTTTTTGTATCGGTAGAAATCAACCGGTTCGCTGCAGTTTATTTAGTAAGCAACATAAGGTCCGACGGTGCCGGCCGCAGAAACGCCCTCAAGCGCGGTGTACACCGATCTGCCGAAGAAGAATGGCAGGCCCCAGTCAAAAAAGGAAGCGAAAGCCGCGCTGCCGCCCAGATTGTTGAATGCAGTGTTGTTCGGATTCGACTGGAACAACGTGTTGGCGTTGGCTATGTTAATGCTGACAATGTTGCTGCGGCCGTTGAGGCCGGTATTCGTGACATTCCGGGTTACGCTAGATAAAGGACAATAAAACCCGGAGCCGTTGCTACAAGCAGGGATGGTCGAATCGGTAAAGAACAGGCCGTTCGAACCGCTGTCAAAGAAAGCCTGCATGACTTGTCCCTGATACAGCACACTCAGGTTGCCCGAGCTATTGAGCGTGTAGACGCCGGCACTGCCAAGGGCATTGTTGGCTTGCGTACCGATGCCGAAAATCAGCGATCCGGTGACGCCAGCTGCGCCGGTGGCGCCGATGGCCGGCATCTGGATTACCGTGCCGTTATTATCGGTGGTGAAGGCGGCTACCGGATTCGCCACCTGGCTCGACACCGGCAGCGTGGTCGCGGTGCAGTTCGCGCCGCCCGGGCAAGAGTAATACCAACCCTCAAGCGCCTGGCCGGCACAGGCGCTGCCGCAATCCTGGATAAATGTACTGATGCCGATCAAGCCATTGGCGTGGAAAGCAGCCACCGTATTTTCCGCCACCAGGCTGCCGGAACAACCGCTTGGCACCGATGGAAAAGCGCTATCGCCGATGATATGCACCGGAATACTGCTGGCGACTTCGCCTGCGATACGGACATCGGCCTGCTTGACCGAGCCCCAGCTGTAACCATCGGCAAAACGCGCACATTCAGCCAGCGGGTTGCCGCTGGAGGACGTCAGCGCCGGCAGCGTCATGCTACCGGACAAAACCGACGAGATGATGCGCAAACCGCTGGAGCCGGTATCCACCAGGATATGGTCGATGGTCTGGCACTGCGTGGTGCTGCCGGGCTGGCAAATGGTCACGGAGATATAGGGTGAATTGACGGCGTTGACCGATTGCCCGGATGCTGCCAGCGGACCGCTGTCGATCACGATGGCCTGGACATTCTGGGTTGGTTTCGGCGTCGGGGTCGGGGTGTTGTTGTCGGAACCGCCGCCACCGCCACAGGCCAGCAGGAGTGAACTGCTGAGCACACAAAGCAGGTAAGTCAAAGAACGCATGGTCATCCTCCGTTCAGCGAATATCACTAGGGGTCACGCCTTGCGGCAGCAAGGATGGCACATAGGCGCTGCCGGCAAAGGAGCGCATATGACCGCCTGAATGCAATACCAGCTGATCGGACTGAATCGTCACCGCCCGCCGGCCCGCATGGGGGACGCTCGCAGCGCTGACATATTGGTCGGCATAGGTGCCCAGCACTTCCTGCAGATTCGGCATGTCTGGGCCCTGCCAGCTCACCGCAAACACGATGTTGGCAGGTGAAATATATTCCCGCACCGTGGTGCCGGACGGATTGACTGTTTCGCTAACCGTATAGCCGTTGTAGCTGGAAACACGGGCGCTGGCCTTGGCGCGAGCACTGGCAGCCTGTTGCACCGTGCCGTTGGCAGCAGCAGGCCCGGCGGCGGCGCCAAGCGCCGCCAACGCCGGCACAGATTGCGCGAACAGCAATGCGCATACGACAGAAACGGAAAATCTCATATTCATGTCCCACCTCACCTCTGTTCGATTAACAAATGTCTGCTAAATAATAACCGATGCCGCGCAGCAATTTGCAAAGATGTTTTAACACCCCCGCTCTCACATAACAATCAAAATGTGCTAGAGATTTACGTTATTTACAATGATTAACTGTCTCATCGCGCCAGTTTCGTTTAACTTCGCTCAATTTTTACCGAGCAGGCGGGAACGGACGAAGCCGATATGTTCCCGCAACACATAAAACTGGTCGGCAAACGCCAGCGGCATTTTCATCCGGTTAACTCCTTCTTCGATATGATCCAGCCGCTTCAGCAATTCTCCGTGCTCCTCCTCGGTATCGGTGGCGATTGCGCGCTCCAGCGCGATCAGCGCGCCGTACCAGCGATAGATGCGCGACTTGATGCGCCAGCCGTACAGCAGCGGCACCAGCTTGAAACCGGGAATCAGCAGCAGGATGATCGGCAGCAGTACCACCAGGGTCCGGTCCACCAGGCTGGCAAGCCAGAACGGCAAGCCGGAGCGATAGAAGAAACTTTTGCCCGATTTGTAATAGCGCGTGGCGTCTTCGCTGATGGGAAATTCATGGGCCAGCGGCGCCGGGAATTCACCGGCGTGCTGCAGCACGTTGGCGCCACTATGCACTTCCTTGGCGGCGTCGATCAGCATATCGGACAGCGCCGGATGCAGGTCGTCGCGAGCAATCAGCTCAGCGGTGGGAGCAATCAGGTGAATGTCGCGGCTCGGGATGTTCTTGCCGAAATCGAACAAGCCCTTGGGGATCTTCAGCTCGTTCAGGTAGCTGAAACGGCGCGCATAAGCGCCAGCCTGGGAAAAATCGAGCAGATTGATGCCCGGCGTGTGCAGTAGCTTGACCATGGTCGGCGGCGAAGCCGAATCGCCCATCAGGAAGGCGGCGTCGATCTTGCCGTCGGTCAGGGCTTGCGCCGCTTCGTCGCCACCCATGTCCAGCAGCTCGGTGCTGCCACCGAGTTCAATCTCGTTGGCTTTCAGCAGCGTCAGCGCCAGCACCCGCGAACCGCTGCCGGGAGCGCCGATCGCGATCCGTTTGCCACGCAACTCGGACAAACGGTCCAGCCTTTCGGGGTTGGCATGACTAACATGGCTGCCGCGGCTATCTTGGTTACGATAGAACACTGACACCGGCACATAGGAAATGCTGCCCAGCGACACCAGTCCGTCGATCGGCATGTCGCCCGCCACACCGCCCTGGACAAAGCCGACATCGATGCCGGAATGGGGATCGCTCAGTTTTTTCAGGTTATCCAGAGAACCTTCCGAGCTGACGATTTTCAGCTTGATGCCGTTGCGCGCCAGGATAACCCGGTATTTTTCCGCGGTTTTCCAGAAACTGCTGTTCTCGGCGCCGGTGGTGATCGTCAGGGTATTCGGCGGCGCCGGATGGATGAACCTGATCGCCAGCCAGATGGCAAGGATCGCCAGCAAGGCAATCGGCCCGAAGCTGATCGCCAGGTCGCGCCAGGAAATTGCGACGAAACGTGTCTTGATGTTTTTAGCGGATTGTTTCAGGTCGGACGGTTTTAAAGGATTAGCCATGTGCTTGATTCTATCGTTGATGACCTGTGGCAATGGGTTTTATTCAATTTTCTTTGATCACCGCTGGCGCAAAGGTTCCAGCAAATGCGACAAGGCATTGTGATCCAGCTCGTACATCAGCGCCAGCAGGCCGCCCAGTTCTCCTGCAGGAAAACCTTCGCGCGCAAACCAGGCCAGGTAATCGCCCGGCAAATCGGCGATCAGGCGGCCTTTGTATTTCCCGAAAGGCATCTGGCGCGTGACTAATAATTGCAGGTGTTCGGGACTCATGATGGATGGCGGCGGCAATTTTCTTATCGGGGCGGTCGGGACCGAAGCGTAACGTCAGCGCACAGAGTCGGCAGAGGCGCGTATTGTGCCAAAATTTATGCCGCCATGCGATCTTTGCTGAAATAAGATCCGGCGCAGGTCTCCAGGCTTGTCGGCAGATGCACCCGACTACCCGGGTGAAATCATCTACACTGCTAAATATTCTCTCATATCAACGTACTTAACCTGTCCATCCTGCATGCAGACCAATCCGACAACACCCTCTCCCGCCAACGCCATTCCAGCACTGGAATGCCGCGGTCTGCGCAAAACCTACAGCCATGGCCGGGTGGTGATGGCGCATCTCGATTTCAGCCTGGCAGCCGGCGAATACGTCGCCATCATGGGCGACTCGGGGGTTGGCAAATCCACCCTGCTGAACCTGATCGCCGGTCTCGATACCGCCAACGGCGGCGCGATACTGATCGACGGCGTCACCATGTCGAGCCTGGACGACGATGCCGCCACCCGCCTGCGCCGGCAAAAGCTGGGCTTCATCTTCCAGGCTTTCCATATTTTGCCGCATCTGACTTTGCAGCAGAACGTCGCCCTGCCGTTACTGCTGAATGACGCGCCGCAGGAACGCGCTCTGGAGCTGCTGGCGGCGGTCGGCCTGGATGGCCGCGGCAATGACTTTCCACGCCAGCTGTCTGGTGGCGAGCTGCAAAGAGTCGCCATCGCACGGGCACTGGTGCACCGGCCCAAGCTGATCCTGGCCGACGAACCGACCGGCAATCTCGATCCCGACACCGCGCACGAAGTGCTGGCGCTGCTGCGCCAGGAAATCAAGGCCAACGGCGCTTCCGCCATCATGGTCACCCATTCTGCCGCCGCCGCAGCCAGCGCCGACCGTATTCTGATCATGACCGCCGACGGTTTGCGCGCGCTGCCAGAAAACGCGACTCTGCCGCTGCTGCAATGATCCCCGGCGTCCCGGCAACTGCGCGCGCAGTCCGATCAGGCAAGCGGCGGCGTACGCTAGCGCGCTGGCTGTTGCTGGGCGAATGGCGTGCACATCCGGTGCGCGCACTGGTGGCGATTGCCGCCATCGCGCTCGGCGTCGCCCTCGGCTACGCGGTCGACCTGATCAACGATGCCGCCTTCAATGAATTTTCGGCCGCCACCCGCAGCTTGTCCGGCCAGTCCGACCTGCAGGTGCGCGGCGCGCAAGCCTGGCTCGATGAAGGATTGTATCCACAACTGGCGCAGCGGCCGGGAGTCGCCGTAGCCAGTCCGGTGCTGGAACTCAGCGTTACCTTGCCGGGCCGGCAGAGCGCGCTGAAAGTGCTGGGCATCGATGTCTTTCGCGCTTCCCGGATTGCGCCTGACCTGGTCGGTGTGCCGGCTCCAGAGCGGCCATTTGACAGCCTCGCCGACGACGCCATTTTCCTGTCGGCCGCCGCGCAGGAGTGGCTGCAAGTCAAACCGGGCGACCAGCTGGCGCTGCGCAACGGCACCGGCATCGTCCATTTGCGGGTGGCTGGCGGTCTGCTGAGCGCGCGTGCCGGCCAACGGCTTGGGGTCATGGATATCGGCGCTGCGCAATGGCGCTTTGAGCGCATCGGCAAGCTGTCGCGCATCGATCTCAAGTTGCAGCCAGGCGTCAACCGAGAAGCATTCGAGGAAAAGCTGCGGCAACAGCTGCCGGCCGGTGCACAGGTATCGGAAAGCCAGGATCAGGACAGCAGCAACAATAATATGTCACGCGCCTATCGCATCAATCTGAATGTACTGGCGCTGGTGGCTTTGTTTACCGGCGCTTTCCTGGTGTTCTCTACCCAGGCGCTGTCGGTCATCCGCCGTCGTCCGCAGTTCGCCCTGCTGCGCGTGATGGGTTTGCGACGCGCCCAACTGTTGCGCCAGGTGTTGCTGGAAGGTGCGCTACTGGGTTGCCTGGGAGCGTTGCTGGGACTGGCGCTGGGATATGGCCTGGCGGCGACGGCACTGCATTTTTTAGGCGGCGATCTCGGCGGCGGTTATTTCCGCGGAGTCCAGGCCAGCGTCAGTTTCGACTGGCCGGCGGCTCTGGTTTTCTTTGCCCTGGGTAGCGGCATTGCCTTGCTCGGCAGCCTGGCGCCGGCATTGGAGGCGGCCAAGGCACAGCCGGCGGCGGCGCTCAAATCGGGCAGCGAGGAAACCACGTTGGCACGGCTGGCGACGCCGTTGCCGGCGCTTGGCTGTCTGTTACTGGGCGCGCTCCTGACGCAATTGCCGCCACTGTTCAATCTGCCGATCTTCGGCTATCTGGCGGTGGCGCTGCTGCTGATCGGCGGAATTACCTTGATGCCGCGGTTGGCGGCGCTGGCTTTTTCCGCGCTGCAAAAATTCAGCTTGGGACGCCGCACCGGCGTCGTCAGGACGCTGGTACTGGCGCGCCTCGCCAATGTTCCCGGCCAAGCCGCGATCGCGCTGGGCGGCGTACTGTCCAGCTTCAGCCTGATCGTGGCGATGGCCATCATGGTCTCCAGCTTCCGCATCTCGGTCGACGACTGGATGCAGCAGCTGTTGTCGGCGGACTTGTACGTGCGCTCCGCCGGCAGCGGCGAAACCGGCGCCATGCGCGTTTCCGAACAGCGTTTGCTCGCCGCCGCGCCGGGCGTGGCGCGCGCCGACTTCCTGCGCACCTCGCCGCTGGCGCTGGACCCGGCGCGGCCGCCGGTGATCTTGATCGCGCGCGGCATCGACGCCGCAGATCCGGGACGCAGCCTGCCCATGGTCGGCCCGCTGCTGCCACCTGCGACAGTCAGCGCCGCCAACGCAGCCGGTGAATTGCCGGTCTGGATCTCGGAAGCCATGGTTGATCTCTACCACTATCGCCTGGGCCAGCGGCTCATGCTGCCGCTGGCCGGACACCGCTATCCTGCCGTGGTTGCAGGAATCTGGCGTGACTATGCGCGGCAAACCGGCGCCATCCAGTTGCGCCTGGCGGACTATCAGCGCTTGAGCGGCGATACCGAAGTCACCGACGCTGCCCTCAGTGTGCAACGCGGGGTTGATCCGGCGACCGTGATTGCAACGCTGCGCAAGCTGCCGTTCGGCGCGGCGCTGGAATTTTCCCAGCCGGGAGAAATCCGTGCGCTCACCCTGAAGATTTTCGACCGCAGCTTTGCCGTCACTTATCTGCTGGAAATCGTCGCCATCGTGATCGGCTTGTTTGGCGTCGCCGCCACTTTTTCCGCGCAAACCCTGGCGCGCGCCCGCGAATTCGGCATGTTGCGCCACATAGGCGTCACGCGCCGCCAGATCCTGGCCATGCTGGCGCTGGAAGGCGGCCTGCTGACGGCGCTCGGGATGGCGGTGGGTTTCCTGCTGGGCTGGGTGATCAGCCTGATCCTGGTGTTCATCGTCAATCCGCAATCGTTTCACTGGACCATGGATTTGCACGTGCCTTGGCTTGGACTGCTGATTGTGGCGCTGCTACTGCTGGTTTCCGCCAGCGCGACGGCCTTGCTGGCCGGGCTGCGCGCGGTGTCTATCGATGTGTTGCAAGCAGTGCGGGAGGACTGGTGATGTTGCGCGTGATGTTTTACAGATGGAACGAACGGCTGGCAAGTTGCCTGCTAAGCGTAAGCGTCGCGCTGTTGTGGATGCCATCGTCATTTGCCGCGCCGCCCCGGTTTGCGCAGGTAACCCCTGACCACGCGCTGACGCTGCCGCAATATAGCGGCGCTCATCCCGATTTTCGCACCGAATGGTGGTACGCCACCGGCTGGCTGGCCATGCCGGACGGTAAGCCGCTCGGTTTCCAGATCACTTTTTTCCGCTCCGCCACCGAACACGACCGCGCCAACCCCAGCGCCTTCGCGCCGACCCAGCTGATCATCGCCCACGCGGCGTTGTCCGACCCCGGCCTCGGCAAACTGCTGCACGATCAGAAAAGCGCGCGCGCCGGTTTCGACCTGGCTTACGCCAAGACCGGCAACACCGACGTCGCGCTAGACAATTGGCGCTTGCTGCGCAATGCCGATGGCAGTTATCAAGTCAACGCCGCAGCCCGTGACTTTACACTGGAGCTCAATTTGAAGCCGACCCAGCCGCCGCTGCTGCAAGGCGATGGCGGCTATTCCCGCAAAGGTCCGCAGGCGGCGCAAGCCAGCTACTACTACAGTGAACCGCAGCTGCAGGTCAGCGGTAAAGTGAGCCGCAACGGCCAAGCCGGACAACCACAGATAGTCAGTGGCAGCGCCTGGCTCGATCACGAATGGTCGACCAGCGTGCTGGATGCGAATGCAGTCGGCTGGGACTGGCTCGGCGCCAACCTGGACGATGGCTCGGCCTTGATGGCGTTCCAGATCCGCGATCGCAGTGGCAAAAAAATATGGGCGCATGCAGCCCTGCGCGATGCGCGCGGCCAGGTCACCCAGTTCGCACCCGAGCAGGTTAGCTTCGTGCCGCAGCGCAGTTGGCGTTCGCCGCGTACCGACGCCAGCTATCCGGTACAACCCTTATTGCATACCGGCGCGATCACATGGTCGCTGCTGCCGCTGCAAGATGACCAGGAACTCGACTCCCGGCTATCGACGGGATCGGTCTACTGGGAAGGCGCGGTCACCGTAAACCGTGACGGCAAACGCGCCGGCCGCGGCTACCTTGAACTGACCGGCTATCTCAAGGCGCTGACATTCTGAAAGCGGCGCCGTCCCAGCTGAAACAGTGCTTTTATGGTTCAATATGAAGCCGAAAAATCACTCCCAGGAAAAAGCATGATCGACCTCTATTACTGCCCGACCCCGAACGGCCACAAGATGACCGTGTTTCTGGAGGAGGCAGGATTGCCTTACAACCTGATCCCGGTCAACATCAGCGCCGGCGACCAGTTCAAGCCGGAGTTCCTCAGTATTTCACCCAACAACAAAATCCCGGCCATGGTGGACCATGCCCCTGCCGACGGCGGCAAGGCCATATCGCTGTTTGAATCCGGCGCCATGCTGCTGTACCTGGCTGAAAAAACCGGCCGTTTCCTGCCCGCCGACCTGCGCGGCCGCAATGAAGTGATCAAATGGCTGTTCTGGCAAGTCGGCGGACTGGGACCGATGGCCGGACAGAACGGCCACTTCAATGTGTACGCTCCCGAAAAAGTACCCTACGCAATTGCCCGCTACACCAATGAAACCAACCGCCTGTACGGCGTACTGAACCAGCGGCTGGCGGAGCGCGAGTTTTTGGCAGGAGATTATTCGATTGCCGACATGGCCAGTTACCCGTGGATCGTGCCGCATGCATCGCATGGCCAGAACCTGGACGATTTCCCGCATCTGAAACGCTGGCTCGACAGCATCGCCGCCAGGCCGGCCGTGATCAAAGCCTACAACGGCGCCAAGGATGTGTATGCGCGCAATGTGGCGCCGATCTCGGACGATGCCCGCAACGTCTTGTTCGGGCAAACTGCGGCGTCGGTCAAACGCTAAGCCATACACCGCCACGGCGCGCACCCGCGCCGTGCAGTTGCGGTCGCCATCGCCAACTGGGGCGGCGGCATCCTGGAACTCCGCCTGCCGCTCGCCTTCGGAGCCGTTACGCTGTTCGCAACCGCATGGGCATTGTCCCGGGTTTCTATTTTTGCCAGCGCAGGCTACACTTAAAGCCGGGCTCGGCATTGCCAAAAGGTGATACATTTACCTCAGATATTGCATATTCGACTTGATACAATTTTTATTGGGAGACGCATGAAAAGTCCATCGACAGGCCTGTTTATCGCCATCGCCACTATCCTCCTCGCGGGCTGCGTGCTGCAGCCAAACGTGCGCAACTATACGCCGCCGCGCAGTTCTACGCCGCCGCCAGCGGAGGCGCCGGTATCGCTGTCGGAATCGCTCGGCCCGTCGGAACAGATCATCGACATGCCGCAACAAACTCCAGCGCCTAAACGCGGCGAGCTATCCGATGTGGTGGAACGCATGGCGCGCAGGAGCGCATGTGCACCTGCGGCCGGCGCCAAGCTGATCGCCAGGACCAGCGCGGTGGAAACCTATCAGGTCAGCTGCGAAGATGGCCAGCAACAGCTTTACAAGTGTGAACTGCGGCAGTGCCGCTTGATGAACTAAAACCAGACCGACAGGTGGTTTTCATGAAAACTGCACTAGGAGCATTGGGGATACTCTTCTTCATTTCACTATTGACCGGCTGTGCCTATCCGCATTTGAAATGCGACGACCCCGATGCGCGCCCCAGCTGGTGTGACGATACCGGCGGCATGCGCAACGCGACGCACCCGCAATAACGCCGGCGCAATCGCCTAAAGACAGCAGTTACGCTGGCCGGCAGCGATTGCAAGCACAAATCACAACGGCGGCGCGGCAACGAATTCCGCCAGATGTTCAGCCTTTTCAGAAAACGCCTGCAGGGTCGGGTAATCGGCTGCGATGACGATTTCCGGCAGCATCATCTGTGTGAAATTCCAAGCCACCGCAGTGGTCACTCCAGCTTGGTTCATGGTCCGGCTGGTCGCTTCCAACGGTTTTTTACGCAGTTCGCTTTCCAGCGCCTGATAGGCGGAAAACAGCTGGCCCTGGACCCGCTCGACCCACGGCGCATGCTGCTTTTCCGGCGGCCGCAAGTTGCGCTCGTAGACGATCTGCACGCTCTTCTCGCACGCCGCCAACCCTAGCCCGACAATCCGCAGGACATGCAAGCGTTCGCCAATCTCCGCCGGCATCAGGCTCTTGCCCGACGCGGCCAGGGCTTCGGCATATTCCAGGATCAACGAGGAATCCATCAGTACGCCGCCATCGTCGCACACCAGCGACGGCGCCTTGACTACCGGATTAATTTTCCGGAACTGTTCGAAGGTACTGAATACCGAAATCGATTGATGATCGAATGGAATGCCAAGCAGCTGCAGGGAAATCGCGACGCGACGGACATAAGGTGAGTCAAGCATACCAATAAGCTGCATGGTTTCTCCTGTTGAGGACGCTGCGGCAAACGCCGCAGCAAGCGGCCACCCCATGGGGAAGATCGCGTTTATCGGATGGGAATCGTAGCACGAAATAATGCAAAGAGATGCAAGCAAGGGGCGGCGGATCGCGACTGCGGCAGAGCCGCAAAATCCGCAGATTCTCTCAATCGGCAATCCGCTCTAGGATTGCGCATCAATCCAGATTTTTGCCCATTCAATGCCGAGATGTTGTGCATCGGTCTCGCTTGCCGCCGCAATCGGGGGCTTGAAGACCAGTTCAATCGCCCTGTCCGGGCCTGATATCGCTACCATCACAATGAGTACTTCGAAGTTGCCGTTGACAAGTGGATTGATTGTCAGGGAGTACCTGAAATTTCCACGTTCACGCTGTGTTGCGAATAACATAAAATGTAAAACCAGAGAATAAATTCTTTACGCGTTTGATGCCTATCGCTACAACAACGTGCTGAAGCCATTCACATCACGCTTCTTCTACCTCGCGCTTGGCGGGGGTTGCGTAGATATCGATACACTTGAAAGTATCGGCATAACGCTTCGGGTCGCCGCCGGCTTCCAGGCTTTTCTTGAATTCCGCTGCTTCGGCCGTGCTGTCGAATTCGTAGGCAAGCCCTTTAAAAATGACGGTCGCCTCAGTGAGCCTAACCATTACAATCTCCTTCAGTGTGTAGTAAAAGGATGCGCTATCCTAGCATCGCTAAAAGTATCCTTTTGCCCCTTATTGCAAGAAAAGGTAACGACGCTTGTTTGGCCGTTCACGCCCGCCGCCGACGCTCGCCGACCACGCAAATCCGCCGGATACGCAACGCCGCGACAAGAATGCAAAACCGGTGCAGCCGATGCCGGCAGCCCGCTTGCTCAGATTGATATTACGCTTTTGAAGTTCCCTGTTGAACTGTCATTATTGGCAGTGATTTGTATCTGCGCGGCAGATGTCTTCAGACCGGCCGACAAGGTTCCGCGCAACTGCCTCCCTGACCTAATCACTTTCGTCGACGAAACGGCATCTGTCAAACAGCCAAATGTTATTGAATTGTTGAGTTCCATCACAAAAAACTAAAGAGCATCCAGCCGCTCCGGAAAAACACGCGCCGCAAAAGAAAGAGCCCCGACGTCGCCGGGGCTCTTTCTTTACAAATGACGCTTCGCGACCGATACCTGATATCTGCTGCGTCGCAAAAAAACGACTACTGCGTTTTTTCCGGCGTCACCTCGGGTGCGGCGACAGGCGCTGCTTCCGCCTCTTTCGGCTCCGGTTCGTCCGCCACTTGATAGGATGGATCGCGCACCCAGCGGCTCAGGTCCTTGCCAATGGCGGCAGCGCTGCGGTCGAGAATGGTGCAGGTCCCCTTGAAAGCGCCGAACATCCCGCCGACAGACCAGCGGTTGATTTTGGTATGACGCAGTACTTTGCCGCTAGGGTCCAGCAAATCCGCCGTGACCGTAATGGCTTTGGGGCCGCTCCATGCACCGCCGCCAACCCCCAGCACATGGGTAATCTGCAAACGCAGCAAAGTGGCGCCGCCTGTTTCGGCGCCGGTAGAGACTGTACCGTCGCCGCCCTTGTTCAGCTTGGCCAGCACCGGACCGATGCGATGCGACAACATGCTCTCTATCTGGCACTCTTCCTTGACCTTATCTACCACACCGGCGTCCGGGTGATAAGTTACCGGCACCTCCAGCAACGTGCCGCCGGCGCCGGCGAAAGCAGCTGTGCCATAGCTCATCAGAGCAATCAAAAAAAGCTTTTTCATCAATATTTCCTAGGGAGTGAGATAAAAGACAACATCTTATCGAGAATGCACCGCCGGCATTGTACAGTGTTGCAAGATGAACATTTGTTCTCAAAGGAAATAAATTTGCCCGAAGTCCTGGCTTATTGCCGCACCACCGATCGCACCATGTCGGCAAATTGCTGCAGATCAGCGGCAGCCAGATCCGATGCCGTCCAATAATTCATGCCGTCCCAGGTCCAGTGCACCAGATGATAGCCTTGCCGGCTCTGTGACTGCGGCGGCGCATCGCGGTCGGTGGTGGGCCAGATATATAAATTAATCGGATGCTTCGCATGCCGGTACACAAGCGCCGCCACCGGCCGGCCGGCAAGATAATCGAGACGGCCGCCAATTAGCGGAAAGCCTTGAGGCGCCAGATCGACCACCGGCGGCGAAAAATTCAGTTTGCCGTTGAACCAGGGCTTGACCGTGTGCTGGTCGGTGGAGACAACGTCCGACAGATGATCGACCTGAAGTGACCGCACATGACTGGCAATCACTTCTTCGGTGAGCTTGTCCTGATCAGATGGCAGATTGAGATACAGGCCGACGCTCCAGGCCAGCGCCAGCATCGTCGCCATGGCGGCGCCGACATTGCGCCATCTGAAATTGCGCCAGTTCACGTGCCAGAACCTGATGCTGGCCGCATCTTGCGGCAAGGCGGCGATGATGCGCTGCGCCAGATGCGGCGGCGCATCAAAGTAGCCGGCCTCTTTTTTGAACCGCGCGCTGACGATACATTGCGCCGTATACTCGCGCTGGCAATCGGCGCAACCATTTAGGTGACGCTGGATCTCAAGCGTCTCTACTATGCCGAGCTCCTGATCGGCATAGGCGGGCAATAGTTCCTGCACTTCCTGATGGTCCATCATCGCTCCTGCTTGGACGGGGTGGTCGGTGTTGCGATTGCGGGCGCCAGAATCGTCGCCAGCAATTTACGGCCGCGACCGAGGCGCGACATGACAGTGCCGATCGGTATGCCGACAATGGCGGCGATTTGTTTATACGATAATTCTTCCAGTTCACGCATCACCATCACCTCGCGAAATTCCAGCGGCAAGACTTGCAGCGCGCGCTGCAACTGCTGCTCGCTGTCTTTGCGTATCAGCAGCGCCTGCGGATCGTTGTCGGCGGCGGCCTGGCCAATGGCGTCGCCAGCCGCGGTCTGATGCAAGTCTTCGTCAAACGGCGTTTCCTGGTGCTGTTTCCGGTTGTCCTGATGCCAGTTGTAAAAAGTATTGCGCACAATCGTCAGCAGCCATGCGCGGCCGTCTTCGCCATGAAAGCCGTCGAAGAACCTGAAAGCCCGCAGATACGCCTCTTGCACCACATCCTCTGCATCCTGGCGATTGTGCGTGAGCCAGCACGCCAGGTTGAACGCCGAGTTCAGATGTGGCAGCACGACAGCTTGGAACCGCTTCTTTTTTATCAAGTCGCTCATTCACGCGTTTCCAGGGTTCATGCAACACAAGACCGTCAACATGAAGAATATATTCCCGAAAATAGAAATAAAAACGGGAATAAATGACAGGGTACACCGGTATAGGGTTTTGTCGATCAAGTGATCGCCATCAACACGGACCACGGAGGAATCATGAAACCTACCTACACCGGCGTCAATGCCATCAGTCGCCGCAGCTTTCTCAGGCTGGCAGGACTGGGCGGCGCCATCTACGTTTCCGGCCTGAGCGGCTGGGCCAGCGCTGCCGACCAGTCAGGAATGCAGAGCGAAGACTTCTTTTTCATCCAGCTGTCCGATAGCCACTGGGGCTTTGAAGGCGCGCCCAATCCGGATGCCCATGGCACCCTGAAGAAGGCGGTGGCTGCGGTCAACAGCCTGGAACAGATGCCCGATTTCATCGTCTTCACCGGCGATCTGACGCATACCACCGACGATCCGCAAGAACGACGCACGCGGCTGCGCGAGTTCAAGGAGATCGTGGCCGAGCTCAAGGTAAAGACGGTGCATTTCATGCCCGGCGAGCACGACGCCTCGCTTGACCATGGAGAGGCTTATCAGGAATTTTTCGGTAAAACCCACTACAGATTCAACCACAAAGGCGTCAATTTCATCGTCATCGACAACGTCTCGGATCCCACCGGCAGTATCGGCGAGACCCAGCTGGCGTGGCTGGCGGACGAGCTGCGGCAGTTGCCGCCGGAGGCCCGCATCGTGGTCTTCACGCACCGGCCTTTATTCGACCTGTATCCGCAATGGGACTGGGCTACGCGCGATGGCGCCAAGGCCGTCGATCTGCTGCTGACGCATGCCAACGTGACTGTGTTCTACGGCCATATCCACCAGGAGCACCACCACATGACCGGCCATATCGCCCATCATGCGGCGAAATCGCTGATCTTCCCCTTGCCGGCGCCAGGCTCGCAGCCCAAGCGCACGCCGCTGCCATGGGACGAGGCCTATCCCTATCGCGGTCTCGGTTACCGCAAAGTGGAAACGTCGGCGGCGCAGCCGATGAACTACAGGTTGATTGAACTACCGGTACTGAAAGGCTGACCATGAATCACCAACACAAACGCCGGCTGCTGCTGGCCGGTGTCGCGGCCGGCGGCCTTGCCGCCGCCACCGGGCTGGCGCTCGCGCAATCGCAACCCCAAGAACGGGTGATCAAGATCGTCGCCAAAAAGTTCGACTACACGCCGGGCGAAATCCGCTTGAAAAAGAATGTACCGGTAACGCTGGAATTCACCACGCTCGACGTCGTAATGGGCTTCAGCTTGCCAGACTTTGCGCTACGCACGGATATCCTGCCCGGGGCCACCTCGCGCTTGCGCTTCACACCCGACAAGAGCGGCCAGTTTGCCTTCCACTGCGATGTGTTCTGCGGTTCGGGGCACGAAAGCATGACTGGCACCGTGATCATTGCCTGAGCGAATGCTTGATTTGCTTGCCATCAGGGATGCAGTTTCTTCTGTTCGCTCAGCATCCGAGTGAAGGCCGCAATCCGTTTGACTCGGGTTTCGACCTTTTCCGCGGTTTGAATCCTGAACAGAACGGCGTAGCGGTTTTGAGCGTCAAGCAAGGCGAAAAATGCCTGCGCGGCAGCGTTTGCATCGAGCGCCAGCTGGAAATCGTCCGGTATCGTCGCGGTGCGGGCAGAGTCATAGGCGGCCTCCCAGCGGCCGTCGCTTTTTGCACGCTCCACCTCATTGAGCCCGGCCGCTTGCATCTGGCCCGACGCGATCAGGGCCAGCGCTTTATCCCGGTTGATCTTGGACCAGATACTGCGCGCCGAGCGGGGCGTGAATCTTTGTAGCCCGTGATCCACATCGTCGCTCTTCCGCTGGCCGTCTATCCAGCCGTAGCACAAAGCCGATTCCAGCGCCTCCGGATGGGACACAGAGGCGCGCTCCGCATTTTTCTTGGCCAGGCGTAGCCATACGCCTGGCGACTTGCCATGGTTCTTTTTTAGCCACGCCACACAGGCCTTGCGATCGTCAAACCGCAGTATCGAAGCATCTTCAGTTGGCGTGCTATCGCGGCTCATGGTCTGTTCCGGCATGACAGCATGAAAGGGAGTTGTCGGGAATCGCCTATTATTGCATCTATTTTCCAAATGGCAATACGCGATGTATCGGTGCCGACTTTCGATACGCCATACACGAGCAGGCTTAACCATGGTCATCTTAGGCCTTGAAATAATATATCGCAATATGATATATTTTGGATCCTCGTTAAATCCCGCCGACAAAACAGCCATTGTCAGATCCCAATGCCAAGCTCATCACTATCAAAACAAGACTTCGAAGCGTTGTCCGCCTTTCGTTACCAGTTGCGCAAATTTTTGCGCTTCAGCGAAGAAGCGGCGCAGGCCGAAGGCGTCACGCCGCAACAGTATCTGCTGTTGCTGCACGTCAAAGGATCACCCGGCCGCGACTGGGCCAGCGTCGGCGAACTGGCCGAGCGCCTGCAATCGCAGCACCACAGCGTGGTGGCCCTGGTCTCGCGTTGTGAAAAGCTGATGCTGGTGCAACGCCGGACCAGCGAGATTGACCGCCGCCAGGTCAACATCCACCTGCTGCCGGATGGCGAACGCTGCCTGGCCAAACTGGCGAAGCTGCACCACGCCGAACTGAATACCCTGACCGGTATTTTCAGAATTCCTTCCATCAATATCTAAGCCTGAGTATGTCTATGTCCTCCGAGCTGCACTCCCACAAACGCGATTTCGCGGCCAATACCCGGCTGCTGCGCATTGCCATGATCGCAGCCGTGATCGGCGGCTGCGGTACGCTGGCGGCATACGCCCTGCTGAACCTGATCCGGCTGTTCACCAATCTGTTCTTCTATCAGTCGCTCTCTTTCGCCGCCCGTTCGCCGGCCGGCAATCACCTCGGTTTGTGGGTGATTCTGCTGCCGGTCGCGGGCGGCCTGATCGTAGGCCTGATCGCGCGTTTCGGCTCGGAAAAAATTCGCGGCCACGGGATTCCTGAAGCGATCGAGGCCATCTTGTTCGGCAAGAGCAAGATGTCGGCCAAGGTCGCCATTCTCAAACCGCTGTCATCCGGCATCGTCATCGGCAGTGGCGGCCCGTTTGGCGCCGAAGGGCCGATCATCATGACCGGCGGCGCCATCGGTTCGCTGATCGCCCAGCATTTCCATCTGACTGCCGCCGAGCGCAAAACCTTGCTGGTCGGCGGCGCCGCAGCTGGCATGACTGCGGTGTTCGGCACGCCGATAGCAGCGGTGCTGCTGGCTGTCGAATTGCTGTTGTTCGAATTGCGTCCGCGCAGTTTGCTGCCGGTGATCGTGGCGTGCGCCGTCGCCGGCTTCACCCGTCCGCTGTTGCTGGATGCGGGTCCCCTGTTTCCATTGCAGACCTCGGCCATCGGCATCAGCGCCCTGTTCTCCTGCGTGGTCGCAGGCATCCTCGGCGGCGCCTTGTCGGCGCTAATGTCGACCGCCTTGTACCGCGTTGAAGACCTCTTCAGCAAACTGCCGATCCATTGGATGTGGTGGCCGGCGCTGGGAGGCATCGCCGTCGGCATCGGCGGTTATGTCGAGCCGCGCGCGCTTGGCGTCGGCTACGATGTCATCGGCGACCTGCTCAACGGCAACCTGGCCTTGCAGCTGGCCTTGAGCCTGTTGCTGGTTAAGGCCGTAATCTGGGTCATCGCGCTGGGCTCCGGCACTTCCGGCGGCGTCCTGGCGCCGTTGCTGATCATCGGCGCCGGCCTCGGCACCTTGCTGGCGCCGGCGCTGCCAGGCGGCGACGCCCATTTGTGGCCGCTGGTCTGCATGGCTGCGGTGCTGGCCGGCGTGCTGGGCGCGCCGTTGACCGCTGCGGTATTCGCCTTCGGCCTGACGCACGATGCCAATGCCCTGCTGCCGCTGCTGCTGACCACCGGCGTTGCCTACGGCTTTACCGTGCTGACCATGAAACGCTCGATCATGACGGAAAAAATCGCCCGCCGCGGCTACCATATCTATCGTGAATACGGCGTTGATCCGCTGGAGCGCCAGCATGTCGATGAAGTGATGAGCCATGCGGTAGCCGCGATACCGGCCGGTCTCACGATTGCAGAAACCCTGGCACGCTATTTCGGTGCGCGGCAAGTGCATCGCTGCTATCCGGTAGTCGATGACAACCAAGGCTTGATGGGAATGGTCGAGCGCAGCAGCTTCGGTCCGCAAGCCGATGGCGGCAATCCGTTGTCAACCTTGTTCAATCCCGCCCACATGCAAGCCTCGGCCAGCCTGGTCGCCCTGCCTTCCGAAACCTGCCGCATTGCGGCGGCGCGGATGGCGACGCATTATCTGGAACGGCTGCCGGTGGTCAGCGACCTGCACAGCCGGCGCCTGATCGGCATCATCAGCCGCAGCGACCTGATCAAGCCATCGCGCCTGTTCTTCGATGAAGAACAAAAGCGCGAACGGCTGCTGAGTTAAGAGTTTGCAAGACTTAGTCAGACTGCCCGGCCAGCCAATCCGCAAGCTGGTCCAGCCCGGCCACGACATGGTCAGGCGACTGGCCAAGCTCGTCGAAGGTGTTGCCGGCGCGATTGATCCAGCATACCGGGTAGCCGAAATGCCGCGCTCCGGATGCATCCCATGCATTTGAGGAAACGAACAGAATCACCGACCGCTCCAACTGCAACTGATCTTCGGCCAGCTTGTAGACACTGTGGTGCGGCTTGAAGATTTGCGCGCTGTCGGCGCTGATCAGATGCTGAAAGCGATGTTCCAGCCCGGACGCCGTCACCACGCGGCGAATCGAATTGGCGGAACCATTCGACAAGATCGCCAGCGGCAACTGCAGTGCCTGCAACCTACCCAACGCGTCCGGCACCTCCGGATACGGCTTGATTTCCAGGTAGGCATCGCACAGCGCCGTACGCGCGGCATCGTCCAGCGGCAATTTCAGATGCGCGGAAGTAAAAACCAGGGCATCGCGCGTCGCCTGTTCAAAATCCACGTATTGCCCCATCAAACTGCGCAACCAAGTGTATTCAAGTTGTTTTTGCCGCCAGACGGTACTGATTTCAAGCCCGCGACCAGGATGATAGGTGTTGCACAGCCCTGCTACCGAATGAACGTCGTAAAGCGTGCCGTAGAGGTCGAATACGATGGCGTGTATCTTTTTCATTTGTCGTTCCTTGAAAACGGTGAAAACAAGCTGCGTGCATATAAATAATCCAGACTTAATATCGAGAAATCATTGAAATCCGGTAATATCGCGATATCGATTTGTCATGAGCACCATTTGAAAGCCGCTCTTAGCAACGCCACCGCAACCCAGACAGATTAGCAGCAAGTGGAAGCGTTAATTTAACACCGGCTTGAGTTACATGCCTCCTGGTTACAAGCTTCCTATTTTCTGTCAATCCGATTGATACCTGACCCTCAGAGCTGAAATGCGACTTAGCCAATTACCTGCCAGATTCACCCTTTGCCTGTCGGCCTTGACGCTGGCGGCGTGCTGCCGGACCGATCAAAGCACCTCCTGCAACAACACCAGCATCACCACCACGGCCGGCAGCAGCGACGGCAGCGGTAACAATGTCCGCTTCAACCAGCCCACCGGGATTGCGGTCGATGCCGGCGGCAACCTGTTCGTGAGCGATACCGGCAATAACACGGTCCGCAAAATCACCTCTGCCGGCGTCGCCACCACGGTGGCGGGAAGCGCAGGCAATGTCGGCAACAAGGACGGCAATGGGCAGAACGCGCTGTTCAACCAGCCCGGCGGCATTGCGGTCGATGCTTCAGGAAATCTATATGTGGCGGATACGCAAAACAATACCATCCGCAAAATCACCGCCGCCGGCGTGGTGTCGACCCTGGCGGGAAGCGCCGGACAATCGGGGCAAAATGACGGCGTTGCAGGGAATGCCCGTTTCAATCAGCCTTGGGGGGTAGTGCTTGACCTGGCCGGCAATCTGTATGTCGCCGATACCGGTAACGATACGGTGCGCAAGATAACCCCTGCCGGCGTCGTCACGACGCTGGCAGGCGCCGCCGGCACCGTTGGCAGCAGAGACGCCAACGGTAGCAACGCGCAATTCAATCTGCCGGTTGGCATTGCGATCGACAGCGCGACAAATCTGTATATCGGCGATACCGGCAACAACACGATCCGCAAGCTGACCCCGGCCGGCGACGTCAGCACCTTGGCCGGCAGCGCCGGCAATAGCGGCAACAGTGACGGCAGCGGAACGCGCGCCAGCTTCAACCAGCCTAACAGCATCGCGGTGGACAGCTCGGGCAATATCCGTGTGATAGATACCGGCAACCAGCTGCTACGCAATACATCCACGTCTGGCATCGTCAGCACCATCGCCGGTGCGGCTGGAAATGCCGGCTATGCAGACGGCAACGGCAACAACGCCAGGTTCAACCAGCCCAAGGGTATCGCCACCGACGCTGCGAACAATATGTATGTTGCCGACACCGGCAACAACCTGCTGCGCAAGGTGACGCCAGGCGGACAGGTCACTACCCTGCTATCCGGCGGCAACGGCTCTTCGTGTCAGTGCCTTTTCAGTTTTTAATTGCGCGTCCGCATTCCAAGTGCAGAATTGGCTCTTTTAACAGCTGGTTCAGCTTTAGAACGACGCCATGCCTGGCATGCGGATGAACCAACGATCAGCAGAAGGAAGCCCCGATGAATGACAGCCTGATGCCAATCATCGCCATAGGCGCTATTGTTGTTATTGTCGTTCTTGTTCTAGTCAACAAAGGCTATGTAAAACAAGCCGAAAAGACCAATCGTCCGGCAGTTTTCATTAGTCTGGCCATCGTCATTGCGGGCGGCCTGATTGCATTTCTTGGAAAAAAATGATGGCCGAAAAGCACGCACCGGCTCTTATCTTAATAGGCAACAATCAAGCTGGCGCTCCAAGCCGGCGCAATCGTCTTGGCCTTTACAGCGCTTCGTCAATAGCAGCTTATGACAGGTAGCCATATTCTCTATGCACTGCAAACTTTCACAACAAACAATTGATTGCAATAAAAGCATCTCTCCTGTAAATTTGTGCCAAAAACAACAGACTCAACTGGCTGGCGATACGTGAATTGCCTGACTTTCGTTGAGAATGATATAATAATTTCACTGAGGAAACTTATTAATTGCCCGGACGATACAATCGTTTGCAATTGAACATGCCAACTTGCTATAGAGTCAGTGTTGCATAGGCGAATTAAGTAGCTTTTATCCGATGTGCTTATTCCAAAGTTTCAATGGTCATTTCAGTATCTGTATAGTTGTTGCAATCTAGCCTCTGTAAGACAGAACCTTCTGTTTTCATCATGTTTCAATCCGTCTGGCTGCAGCGTGGCCAGCGTTACCTTAGTCTTAACCTACATGTAAGGGAGAATTACCATGGCAATAGACGTATACCTGCAGATTAACGGCATCAAAGGCGAATCGACGGACAGCGCGCATAAAGACTGGATCGAATGCAAATCGGTACAATGGGAAGTGTTGCAGCCAAAGTCGGCTACAGCCTCGACCGGCGGCGGCCACACTGCCGAGCGTTGCGAACACAAGGATATCGTGCTCACCAAGATCGCTGATCTGGCCTCGCCTTTGCTGCTGCAAAACTGCTCTTCCGGTAAAACCATCGACAGCGCAAAGTTCGAATTCCTGCGCGCTGACGGCAAGGGCGACCGCATCAAATATTTCGAAATCACACTGTCGAACGTGCTGATCTCCGACGTGACGCCATCCGTCGCGGAAGGCGATGTTCTCAACGAATCCGTCAGCCTGAAATATTCCAAGGTTCAATGGAAGTACACACAGCAAAAAATCGGCGGCGGCTCCGGCGGCAACACCTCCGGCGGCTGGGATCTGTCGACCAACAAGGTCGCGTAATTTTTGCGGCAATGACGAGAGCCGCGGCATCTTGATGCCGCGGCTCTTTTTGTTTCCGGATACTTGCCAGTTACCGGCGTAATCCTATCGGCCTGATAGTTATCATGCATTTGACAAGCGTCTGCAAACTCCTTAGCATTCCGTGCATGAAATCCACGGACATCCTCTTTTTTACCTCTGCCCTCCCGGCGCGTTGCTCACAACGTTCCGGGCCGCTGAAGTGCGCCCGTTGATCCGCTCGTAATTCATAATCGAGCACTATCGCAAAGGCCCGCTTCGGGCCTTTTTGCTTTTTCAGGCGCCCCATTTTCGCAACACCATCAGAAGTATCGTTCAGGAGCATATATATCATGAAGCAAGTCGACGTAGAACGCGCGCGGGGCCACGAACAATAGGTGGTCGCATGGCTCCCGCGGCGCTGTCCCCAAGACAATCCACGACCGCCTGCCATGCTTGAAAGTACCATCATGACTGCTACAACCACTCTGTATTCCAAATCGCGCAACTTCGGCATCATCGCCCACATTGACGCCGGCAAGACCACCCTCTCCGAACGTATCCTGCTGAAGACCGGCGAGATTCATCGCGCCGGCGAAGTCCATGACGGCGCCGCCACCATGGACCATATGGACCTGGAAAAGGAACGCGGCATCACGATCGGCGCAGCGGCCACGCGCGCCGTCTGGAACGGCCATGCCTTCACATTGATCGACACGCCCGGCCACATCGATTTCGCCATCGAGGTGGAACGTTCGCTGCGCGTGCTTGACGGCGCCATCACGGTATTGAGCGGCGTCGAAGGCATCCAGCCGCAGACCGAAACCGTCTGGCGCCAGGCGCAAAAGCATGCAGTGCCGATGATCGTGTTCGTCAACAAGATGGATCGCGTCGGCGCTGATTTCGACCGCGTGACCGGCCAGATACGAGACCGCCTGGGCGCTCTCCCCGTGCCGCTGATCATCCCGGTTGGCGCCGCAGACACGTTTGCCGGCGCGATAGACGTGCTCGGCCAGAGATTGCTGTCGTGGGACGCGAACGGCCTGATGACGTCGTCCTCATTGCCGTCAGATCTGGTCGCGACTGCACAAGCTGCCTATGCGCATGCCGCAGCTGCGGCTGCCGACGCCAGCGATGCCTTGACCAACGCCTATCTCGACAACGATAGCCTGTCTGTCACCGAGATTGCAACCGGACTGCGCGCCATGACCATCGCGCGTCGTGCGGTGCCTGTGTTCGCCGGCTCGGCGTATAAAAACGCCGGCATCGAACCGCTGCTCGACGCCATCATTGATTGGCTGCCGTCGCCCGAAGAACGCGCGGCGCCAACCGGTTCGCTGGCAGGCGCCGGCGTCACTGTGGGAACCGCGCCATCGGATCCGCTCGCCGCCTTGGTATTCAAGGTGGTCCATGACGACCATGGATCGTTGTCGTTCGTACGGATCTACGGCGGCACGATGCGCGAAGGCGATACGGTGTGGAATGCGACACTAGGCTCGACTGTGCGAATCGGCCGCTTGTATGTCGTGCACGCCGATCAACGCGTCGGCGTCGCAGAAGCGTCCGCCGGCAGCATCATTGCCATCGCGGGGCTGAAGGACGCACTGACGGGGCAAACGCTGTCGACCAAGGCGCTGCCGCTCACTCTGGAAACGATTCAGGCCGGCGAGCCGGTGGTTGCGCTTGCCGTTGAACCAGCCAATGGCGGCGATCGTTCCAGGATGATCGCCGCGCTGGACCGCTTCCGCCGCGAAGATCCGTCGCTGCGCCTGGAAAGCAATCCGGAGACCGGTGAAACGGTGCTATGGGGCCAAGGTGAATTGCATCTCGACGTGGTGCTGGAACGCGTCCGGCGCGAAGCCGGCGTCGACGTCAAAGCCGGCGCGCCGCATGTGGCCTATAAGGAAACCATCGATGGCCAGGCGGTAGAAGTCGAAGGCAAGGTCTCGAAACAGAACGGCGGCAAAGGCATGTATGCGCGCGTCGTGCTACGCGTGGAACCGTTTGACGGCGCGTTTGCATTTGAAAATGCGGTAAAAGGCGGCGTCGTTCCCTCGGCTTTCTTCCCTGCCGTGGAAAAAGGCGTACGGCAAGCAATGGCGCAAGGCCCTCTGGGCCAGGCCGTGACCGGCGTCAAGGTCACTTTGCTGGATGGTGATTACCACGCAGTCGACAGCAACGACATGGCGTTCATGGTCGCGGCCAAGGACGGCGTGCTGGCAGGCCTGAAACGGGCGCATCCAGTGCTGCTGGAACCGCTGATGACGGTCACGGTCGATGCGCCGGCCGCCAACGCCGGCGATGTGATCGGTGATTTGCAACGACGCAGCGGCCGCGTGCTTGGCATTGAAGATCACGCCGGCCGTGTCGAGGTCGTAGCCGAAGTGCCGCTGGCGAACCTGTTCGGCCATACGACCGATCTCCGTTCGCTGTCACAAGGCCGGGCGTTTGCCAGCGCCGTGTATGCGCGCCATGCGGCAAGCGCCAATCCGCGTGCGGAAGCTATTGCGGCGTAAGCAAGGATGGCGGCAAATCCGGGGTTACCGGATTTGCCGCCGTTTATCCTGCTGTAATACCTGGCATCGCCGGTTTATCAATAAATGCCTGCAAACGCCGGTAGCAATATGCCAGGGGGATACAAAGCAAGATAGCCAGAACTGTACTGGCGACGCTCCAGCCCAAGGCGTAATTGTAGTCTTTCGGGATGATATGCAATGATGTCGCCATGCCGCGCACCAGACTCAGAAAAACGAAGTGCGCCGGAAAAATAATCAGTGTATTGGCTGAAAACCAGCGGCCTACCCCACATGCCGGCAACAACCCCGAGACGGATAAAGTGGCAACAATTCCCAACAATGAAGTCAGCAGATAGAGCTCCGGCCGCATGCCGAAAACCATGTTCGCCAGATCGACCTTGTCGTTGAATGATCCTGTGTATAACAATAGCGCCGACGACAAAGAAAAAATCAGGAGCAGATGAATCGTCCTCAGGTTTTCCAACAGCCTTTTATCGCGGACGAACTGCCCGATCGTATAGAACGATAACGCAATCCACATGCTGTCCATGCCGAGCGGAAGCCTGAAAGCGGCATATTTCCAGGTCATCGTCACGGCAAATGCAATAGCCGCAAACAACCATGTCGAAGCCGGTACCGCCATGAATTTGCGCGAAACCTGATACAGGATCGCCGTCATGATCAAGCAAGGAAAGAACCAAAGCGGCGGATCCACATACAGATCCGGCTCCAGGCCGGTAAATAATCCGGTCACTGGTTCATACCACGCCTGGCCGGCAAAAAGCACAGCTTTCGTCCCGACATGACGCGTGACAAGCCAATACGCAAATGCGAACAGGAAAAAAAGCAGGTAAGGGATGGCCAGCGCCCGCAATGTTTTTATGACATTACGGGAAACGGTCGCCTCCAATTTGCTTGTCTTGAGCAAAAACCCGGAAAGAAAAAAGAACAGGGGGACGTGGAAGCTGAAGATGACCCGCGACAGATAGTCTGGCACCCCCCTGCTATGTCCAAGTACAACCAGTATGATGCCGATCGCCTTGGCATTGTCGATCAGGCCAAAGCGGTCCGTTAGCGCAGAGCTACGCTGCAAGCCATGATGCGTCAAGGACGAACCCATCTATTTGGCGTTTGAAAAAGGCAGCAGTGCATCAGGCTTTGCGGCCAGGATCACGCGCCCGAATTCCGCCTGGATGTGCGCCAGCGTTTGCGCCGACTCCGCCTCAAACCGCATCACCACCACCGGCGTGGTATTGGATGACCGCGCCAGGCCGAAGCCGCCCGGATACTCGACCCGCAGACCATCAATCTTGATGATTTCGTCAGCTCCCGGAAACTTTGCTTCGCGTTGCAGTGTGTCGATCAACGTGAAATTTTCTCCTTCGTTCAGCTGAAGCTGCAATTCCGGCGTACTGACAGACTGCGGCAATGCATTCAGCAGCGCCGACGGATCGCTTTCACGGCTAAGCAATTCCAGCAAGCGCGCGCCTGCGTACAGGCCGTCATCGAAGCCGTACCAGCGGTCCTTGAAGAAGACATGCCCGCTCATCTCACCGCCCAGCGGGGCGCCGGTTTCGCGCATCTTGGCCTTGACCAGCGAGTGCCCGGTCTTCCACATCAGGGGCTTGCCGCCGTGCTTGGTTATCCAAGGCGACAGATGACGGGTGCATTTGACGTCATACAAAATTTCACGTCCGGGATGACGCATCAGCACGTCGGCTGCAAACAGCATCAGTTGACGGTCCGGGTAAATGATCTGGCCGTCCTTGGTCACCACGCCAAGGCGGTCGCCATCGCCATCGAAGGCCAGCCCCAGTTCAGCGTCGGAATTCTGCAAGGCGCGGATCACGTCTTGCAGGTTTTCCGGATGCGCGGGGTCGGGATGATGGTTGGGAAAAGTGCCATCCACATCACAGAACAGTTCCTGCACCTCGCAACCGAGCGCGCGATACAGTTCACCGGCAAATGCGCCGGCGACGCCGTTGCCGCAGTCGGCCACGATCTTCATCGGCCGCGCCAGCTTGATATCGCCGACAATACGCTGCAGATAAGCCTGCTTGATATCGTGCCGGCGATGGCCGCCGGTTGGCGCCGCCACTGTATCTTTCACGCTGCCGCCGGCAATCGCCTGGTATAGCTGCTGAATGGCGTCGCCATAAATCGCCTCGCCGGCCAGCACCATTTTGAAGCCGTTGTAATCCGGCGGATTATGGCTGCCGGTGACCATGATGCCGGATTCCGCGCCCAGTACGTGCGTC
Organism: Collimonas sp.; assembly: GCF_039923675.1. Taxonomy (GTDB): domain Bacteria; phylum Pseudomonadota; class Gammaproteobacteria; order Burkholderiales; family Burkholderiaceae_D; genus Collimonas. The sequence goes on along the minus strand of NZ_JBDTCG010000056.1, from coordinate 119,565 downwards.
GCGAAATACACCATCGGCGTCACCACCACGCCCAGGTCGATCACATCCACGCCGGCATCTTGCAAGCCGGTCGCCAAGGCTGCCGTAAGTTCCGGCCCGGACAAACGGCCGTCGCGGCCCACAATCACTTCCTTTTGGCCTTTGGCGCGCGCTGCCTGGCCGAAAGCCAGGCCTATCTGGCGCGCCACGCCGGCATCCAACGTGGCGCCGACTATGCCGCGAATGTCATAGGCTTTGAATATCGATTTTTGAATTGGCAACATGGTTGATCTCGATACAGGTTAACTACGTTTATAGATATCGTCGAAACGAACGATGTCGTCTTCGCCAAGGTAACTGCCGGACTGCACTTCTATCAAGTGCAGCGGCAACTTCCCCGGATTTTCCAGCCTGTGCTTGACGCCGATAGGAATATAGGTCGACTCATTCTCGGTGAGAAATTTTTCCTCGTCGCCACGGACAATGCGCGCCGTCCCGCTCACCACTACCCAATGTTCCGCGCGATGATGGTGCATCTGCAAGGAAAGCTTACCGCCGGGAGCGACGGTAATCCGCTTGACCTGGAAACGCTCGCCCATGTCAATCCCTTCATAACTGCCCCAGGGCCGGTAAACGCGGATATGGTTCATGTGTTCGGTGCGGCTGTTCTTCTTGAGGTCTTCGACGATTTTCTTGACGCCTTGCACCTGATCCTTGTGCACCACCAGCACGGCATCCTTGGTTTCCACGACCACCACGTCCTGGACCCCGACCACCGCCACAAAGCGGCTTTCAGCGCGAATCAGCGAATCCCGCACATCGTCCGTATACACGTCGCCACGCAGCACATTGCCGTTTTCATCGCCCTTCTGGACCTCCCACAGCGCCGACCAGGAACCGATATCGTTCCAACCGATTTCGGCAGGAATCACCACCGCTTGCCGGGTATGTTCCATCACTGCATAGTCGATGGATTCCGCTGGACAGGCAGCGAAAGACGCCTCATCCAGGCGGCAAAAATCCAGATCGCGATAGGCGCCGTCGAAAGCCTTTTGGCAGCTCTCCGCGATAAGCGGCCGAAACTCGCGCAACTCCTCCAGATATCGCTGCGGCTGGAATAAAAACATGCCGCTATTCCAGCTGTACACCTCATCCTTGACAAAGATCTCCGCCGTCGCCCTGTCCGGCTTTTCAACGAACCGTTCGACTGCGTAACAACCTTCCGCACCAGGCAAAGCCGTCTTGGCCCGACGGATATAGCCGTAGCCGGTTTCCGCGGCAGACGGCACGATGCCGAATGTCGCCAGCGCCCCTTTTTCCGCCACCAATGCGGCACGCCGGATGGCGGCATGGAAGGCTTCCGGATCGCTGATCATGTGATCGGCCGGCAGCACCAGCATCAGCACGTCTTCATTGCCCTCTTTCGCATGCTGCAACAGATAATGCGCCGCCACCGCAACCGTAGGCGCCGTATTCCTGCCTTCCGGCTCCAGCAAGATGCCGAGCGGAGCAATCCCGATTGCACGCAATTGCTCCGCCACCAGGAAACGATGTTCGTTGCCGCAGGTGAGCAGAGGCGGCATCAATTCCGGCCACTCTGCCAAGCGCAGCAAGGTTTCCTGCAGCATGGAATGCCTGGAGCACAGCGGCAGCAGCTGCTTGGGCAACGCTTCACGCGACAACGGCCATAAGCGTGTGCCGGAACCTCCGGCAAGGATGACTGGATATATTTTCATAGCTCGCCCAGCGCCAGATCACTTGTAGTTTCCAATGCACGGTCACGCGCATCGCCCCAGTCCTGGACATCGCTCTCCTGCAGGCGGCGCATGTCGCCGGCGCGGTTTACGCTGTATTCCTTGAACACAATCACTTCGTCCAGCTGCGCGCCGGAGAGTATCCGGGTATATTCAAACAGCACGCTGCGCACCACTTGGGCGCCGGCACAGATATGGCTGCCATGTCCGATCCATGCCGGACCGACAATCTTGCAGCCGGCCTCGATACGGCAGCCCGAGCCGATATACACCGGCCCTTCGATGGTAGTGCCTTCCCAGTCGATGCTGGTGTTGAGGCCGACCCACAAGCCATCGGCGATTTGCTCTCCGGGGATTTCCAGCTGCGCTACCTCGCCCTGCAACACGCTCTGCGAGACGCTCCAGAAATCGGTTACGCTACCGATATCCACCCAGTTGAAAAATCGCTGCTGCGCATAGAACGGCAAGCCATTTTGCGCCATCAGCGGAAACAGCTCGGAACCGATGTCGAACACGGTGTCGGCAGGAATCAGATCGATCGCCGCCGGTTCAAAGATGTAAATGCCGGTGCTGGCGAAGTTGGACAGGGCTTCCTCTTGCTTCGGCTTTTCCTGGAACGACTGCACCCGGCCATCCTTATCCATGACGACCACACCATAGTTGTTCACCTTATCCCATGGCACTTCCTTGGTAATGACGCTGGCCAGCGCGCCCTTGCGCTTGTGTTCGAACAACGCGGAGCTAAGATCGAGATCGATCAGGGCGTCGCCGCATATCACGATGGTGGTGTCATCGAAAAAGTGCGCAAATTCCTGGATCTTCTTGATGCCGCCGGCCGAGCCCAGGGGCTCCGGCACCACTTCACCGTCCTGGTTGACGTAGCCTTCGAAGGAATACCCTATCTGTACCCCGAACTGTTTTCCATCGCCGAAATACTCTTCGATTTTATGATGCAGATAACTGACATTGACCATGATGTCCTTGACGCCATAACTGGCAAGGTACTCAACCAGGTAAGCCATTACGGGTTTTCCCAGAATCGGAATCATCGGCTTGGGGAGATCGTAGGTCAGCGGGCGTACCCGGGTACCTTTTCCAGCAGCTAGAATCATTGCTTTCATTGGTGTCACCTCATGCGAGTTGGTAAAAGATATGTTGCGTTTCCATTTGCAGCCGTTCTTCCTGCATGCGTGAAAACGGAAGTCATGTCTGCGAATTTTCGCCGCTATACTTGCGGCACAAAAACAGGAATTTCATGATGTCGACGGTATAGCGGCGCACCAGCCGCCGCGGCTCGATGCATAGCCGATACAGCCATTCAAGGTGTAACTGCTGCACCAGGCGCGGCGCGCGCGGCTTGTCGCCGCTCCAGAAATCGAACAAGGCGCCGACGCCAATCACCACATTGGCATTCAGCGCATGCCGATTGACAAGAATCCATTCTTCCTGCATCGGATTGCCCAACGCCACCAGCACCACTTCTGCCCTCGCTCGGTTGATCAGATCAACCAGGATGGCGCGATCCTTCGCCAGTCCGCCATAGCCGTCGCAGGTGCCGACCACGTCCTGCTTCAACGTGGTGCGTACGTACTCGGCAGCCTTGTCCAGCATTTCCGGCTTTCCTCCCAGCATGAACACACGCAGAGAGATGTTGGCGCCGGCAAGAAAATGCGGAATGAAATCCGTGCCGTTCAAGTTTTCCTTGAATGCTTCGCGACGAAACAGATAGGCCGCGATATCCATGCCGACGCCGTCATTGACGATCGTCACCGACATGCTTTTCATCTTGTCCAACAAGTGACGACATTGAACAATGAAATTAGTATTGGCAAAAAACAAGGTCATTTTTTTGTTGACCCACATCGTCCGCAGCAAATATCTGGACAATACGGGCGTAGTGGTTTTGACAACCGGAAAACCGGCGATGGGAATAATGTTCTTGTCAGTCACGGAAAACTCCTTCATTTACAAGATCAACAATTGAGCGGGCATGCGAATATTTCAGCCAGTGCATTGCCGGTTCGCGCTATCGGCTGCGGCGCAGCCGCATGGCCGATTGCAGCAACTCGTGCCAGGAAGCGTTAACCGCCCGGATACGCCAACCCGTCACGGCGACCATGAGCGGATACAACAGGCAGGCGACCGCAATACCGCCACCTACCAGAGTCACGTTGGTGAAGCGTTGCGGCATCAGCGCAAGATAGGCAGCCAGTCCCAGGAACAGGATGACGCTCCCCACCAGCGGCGGCGCCAGCGCGTACCAGACCATGCGTGCATCCAGGCCAAGTTCACGGTTCAAAAGCCATTGCGAAATCGGAAACACCACCAGGTAGGCGCCGCAAAACGACAAGCTCATGCCGAGCAGACCGAATTGATAAAAACCGGAGGCTAGTGCGGTTGCCAACAGTAGCTGCGCAATACCGAGCAATACCGGCAGCCGGTTCTTTCCCAATGCAAAAAACATGTAGTCATTCAGATGAACGACTGACGACACCATATACAGCAGCGCCAGGACGCCCACTATCGGCGCCGCAGGCAGCCATTTCACACCGAACACGGCCACCACCAGTGGCTCTGCCAGCACCCCCTGGAAGCACAGCAAGGGAGCGATACAGAACACGGTGATGCCGATGATCTTCAGATAGCCGCGCCGCAACGCGGCCTGGTCGGTCCCGGCATCGGAAAACACCGGCAACGCGACTCTTTGCATGGAACTGGAAATCACCAGGTACACCGCCGACGTAACGCGCTTGGCCAGGTTGTACAAGCCGGTGGCGTAAGGCCCAAGGAAAATGCCGACCAGCAGGGAATCGCCATTGGTGTTGGCAAAGCTCAGCGCGCCGGTCATCCCGACCTGGCGGATATCGTTCCAGTATTTACCGTTCAGCGCACGGTCGAAGACCAGCGACGGCAGCCACCGGCTTTGCGCCACCACCAGCACCAGGCCCAGGCCGGAGGCTGTGACTTGCTGTACCACCAGCGACATCGCGCCCCAGCCGCTGGCGGCTAGCCCGATACCGATGCCGCCGCCGATCATCACCGAAGCCATCGAGCGGATCGCAAGCTGCCGGAACATCATGTTGCGCACCAGCCTGGCTTCGTAGGCGCGCACCAGGCCAAAGAAGAAAATCGAGACACTCATCCCTTGCAGCACGACTTTCAGATCGGGTGTGCGAAACAGGGAAGAAATCAAACCGGCTGAAAAGAACATCATCGCGGTCAGCAACAGGCCGGCAATCGAACAGCAAGTGAAGACCCAGGAATACAATCTGTCGTTCGGCGTAATGGCGCGCACGATGGGCATCGCGATAGCATCGAACACGACCAGCCGCGTAAACAAGATGAAAAGATGGGCGACCGTCAGCAAGCCGAAGGCATCCGGCGCAAGAAAGCGCGCCAACACGGCAAAGACCAGAAACGACAGCAACTGCTGCGCGAGGTTATCCACGATCGACCAGATCGAGTCGGACGCCAGCTTGCCGCTCATACTTTTCTGCTTTGTCACACTCATGTCCGCCATCCCTGCACGCGCGCCAGTACGCTGACGTACTTGAAGCGCGCTTTTGGAAAATTGCCGCTGGCTATGGCCAGCAGGACGCCGCAACAGGTACGCAGGCAGGCGCCGGGGAAATACCAGAACGGATAATCGTTAATCCGCATTACACGGCCGATGCCTGCTTCATATTTCTTCTGGCGGCTGCAGGCGCTATCGTCGAAATTGGCGGTTTTCACCGGATGATGCAAAATCATTTCGGTCAGATACTTCAGCTTGAAACCTTGCCGCAAACAGCGCAGCAGATAATCGGTCCCCTCTGCCGCACCCCAGGCGGTGCCGGCGCCGACACCCAGCGATTCATCGAACTGCCCGACCGCCTCGACCACCCGACGCCGCAGGAAAATGCTGAATTCAATCGCGCCGCGCCAGACGTTATAACGATCCAACAGCATGCTGCTAGCCAGCCAGCGTCCTTCTGTGCGGCCGCTGCCGTCAGTGAAACGTCCGGTAATCCCATCCAGCTCCTGATGTTTGCTCAAGACAGCTACCACCTGCTCCAGCAAGCCTGCCGGGTACCAGCAATCATCGTCGGGAAAGGCAATCACGTCGCCAGTCGCTAGCGCCAGGCCGGCGTTGCGCGCACGCGACGCTCCGCGTTGGGTCGAGCGTATATGCAGGACCGGAAACTTCCTGTCATATAGCGTCAATAGTGGAATCAGTCTGTCGTCGTCGTTCTGGTCGACCACGATCAGTTCGAAATTCCGATAGTCTTGCGCGTCCAGCGACTCCAGAAGCCGTGCGACTTCTTCCGAGCGCCCCAGCGTGGCTAGCACCAATGAAAATTTCATGTCGTTCCCTTTGTCAGTCTTGTGCATAGGCGGTACATCATTCGGTGCTTCGGGTGCATTGCCTATTGGCCGGTTTTCAGAATGCGCATCTGCGGTTTGTCGCCGTTGCTATCGGGTTCCACGCTGAACGGATAATTGCCGAGCCATTTGCCGGTGGACCAATAAGTCCAGCCACCCCAGGCGGCGTTGCCTTTCATGCCATCCATGATGGCGGTCAGCGCTTGCAGGCATTGCTCGTTGACAGGCACGCCGAACTCACCAAGAAACAGGCGGCGCCTGGTTGAATTTGCCCATACCGTGATATCGGCCATGATTGCTCTCAAGCGGGCTGGATCGACGCAGGTGTTATTGGTGCCGGAAAAATCCGCATCCGCGTATTGATGCACTTCGATCATGTAGTTGTCGGCAGGATCGTGAAACTTGCGGAACGCGTCAGCGTTCGATACCCCGTTGTCTTTCGCAAACCAGGAATGGGCGCCGCTCCAGCTACCGCCGGGAACCAGGATCAAATGGCGCGAGCCTTTTTTTCGCAAGATGCTCAGGGTTTCCTGCGCCACCACCGCCCATTCGGCGATTGGCAATTTGCTGGGCTCGTTCATCAAGCCGAAAGCGGTGTTCTCGGGATCTTTGAAGCGCGCCAGCAGCCGGGTCCACAAGTCGAGCAATGCCGTGCGCGGCACCTCGGCAGAGCCGATCGGCTTGCCGCGATATTCGCCATAGTTGTGAACATCGAGAACCACGCAGGTCCCCAGCGAGCGCGCAGTGGCCACGGTGTCTTCTATCCGCTGCACTTCGGCTTCATCGAGCGGACCGAATAACTGTGGCTGTATCCGTTCCCACAGGAACGGCAAGCGAAAGGTGTTCATGCCCAAGGATTGAAAATGGCGCATGTCTCCCGGGTCGGGATAGACGTAATCCTTAAAGACCGTTCCAGGCAATTTGTCTGGCGCGAATTCGGCCCCGCTCAGATTGACCCCGGCCATACGGTTGCCGTCCAGGCAGCCGGCGGTTGCCAGCTGGCAGAAAAAAATACACATGGCAGCCAGCGCCAGGCCGACCATGCGCCGTCCTGTCACGGAGAAGTGCCATGAGCGGTCATGCGCTGTGATTGGTAATGGCTTTATCATCTGATCTCGCTTTCAGTGGGTACGGATGGTGAATTGCTTGTCTGCGCAAGTAGCGGAACGACTTTCCGTTTGAAGGCACTCCCCATGGATTTGATGACCCGCGCTCCGGGCTTCTCGACGAGCTGGTGGTTAAGCCAGGAAAGCAGCAATACGAGACCGGCGACGGGAAGCAGCAACATCAGCTGAAGCGCGAGTTGCAACGGTTCTGGATGCCATTGATGAAACAGGTAAACCACCGGCATATGCAGCAGATAGATGGAGAAACTGCATTCCCCGCACAAGACGATGAATTTATTTTCAAAAACAACAGCGCCGAGCGCGGATGAAAATGACAGGCTGAACACCAGCAAGGCGCCAAAAATCGCGGTCAGGATGCTGTCATATAAATCGTTGTTGCTGGAAAACGGCAGCGGTAGCCAGCCGCCGAGCACCAATATCATCGATACGATCAGCAAGCCATGCAGCAAAGTCAGCGATCTCGGGCCTTGCTTCTCGGGCTTGATTTTCGAACGGATGATTCCGGCGATGGCGCCGAACAGGAAATAATGCAGTTTTGAACCGATGAACGTGCCTGGAAAAGAAGCCCGGTACGACAACAGAATCATGCAGCACAGCGCCAGGAACAGCAGACCGAGGATATCCAGCCGGTTCAGGTAGCGGCTGGCTGCGGCCCAAGCCAGCAAAAATAGGAAATAGAACTCGACTTCCGGCGTGATGCTCCAGAACACAGACACATTGCCCGAGAACAGGAGATGACGCAGGATGTTCTGGTCTGATATGCCGTAGACGAAATGCGGATCGATCTTTGTGTAGATAAAAAAGGACAGCAACAAGATAAACAGATAGGCCGGCGCAATTCTGGAGAACCTGGATATCGCATAGTCGGTGACGCTCAGGAGCGAGAACTGCTTGCCCAGATAAAGATAAGCCATGAGAAAGCCGCTGAGCGAGAAGAAAATCATTACGCCGATTTCTCCGGAAAAATGATTTTTCCAAGGAAGAGAAAACCATTCCACCGAATGGCCGTACACCACCAGCAGCGCAGCCATGCCGCGCAAGCCGGTGATCGCGTCGATTCTTGTCCGGTTCATGGTTGGCGCCGTCAATTCATCAACTCTTTGTAGACGTCGACATACTTGTCCGCTATGTGCCGCCAGTTGTAGCGTTCGGCAAACAGCTGCACTTGCGCCCGCCTGTACGCATAATCGGACGCCATACCTTCGTGCAGCCTGAATATTTGCGTTGCATTGGCGTCTACGCCTCCGGGCGTAAGCAACAAGCCGATACGGGATTGTTCGACCAGATGGCGAAACGGCGGGATATCGCTCAATATCGGCGTCAAGCCGGCGCTCATTGCCTCAATCGGCGCAATGCCAAAACCTTCATGACGGGACAGGCAGATGAAATAACTGGATTGGCCGATCAAGACCGCCAATTCATGATCGGAAGGATTCGCGACAATTTGCACCGATCCGGTCAACTGCTGCTGTTCCACCACGGCCTGCAATTGCGCAGCGCTGTGATCGTATTCGCGACCGGCGATGATCAGTTTCCAGCCCAGTTCGCTGGTAGCCAGTTGCTTGAACAAGGCCAGCGTTTCCAGCAACCCCTTGTTGACAGACCAGCGGCCGAAATAGATCAGCGTACGGGTCAAGGCCGTTGCCGACTGATCGCTGTATTTTTCGACATTGACGCCGTTTTCGATCACAGCCAGTTTCGGCGGCTTGACGATTTTCCTGAAGATATCGCCATCGTTGTCGCTGGTAGCGATGATCTTGTCGTAAGCGATGCAGGAAGCGCGCGTGACGCTATTGAAATAGATTTTCTTGAGCCGGGATGCAAACCTGGTATGGAAAAATCCGCCATGCGTGGAAGCTACCAGCGGCCGCTTGTGCACGAGTTTGGTTGCGGCGAGGAAGTCGAAAAAGAAATCGACGCCATGTACATGAATCACGTCGGCGTCTTCCAGGTGATGCAACACCTGCGGACACAAGGGATATCTGCTGGTACCGTGAAACGGCAGCCGTATCACGCCGACGCCGTTGATCAGCGCTTCCGGCTCGAGAAACTCGGCGGAGTTCCTGAACAGGCGGTTGAGCGTGACGATCTTGGGAAGCTGTCCGTGTTGCTCGCGCTGCTGCCTGGCGATATTTTGGACCACGTCTTCCATGCCGCCGATGGACGGCGCGTATTGGCGCACGATGTGCGTAACTTTAATAGGCATGTCGATTTTCCTTTTCATCACTCTGGCGGCTTGCCATGCAGCCGACCAGGAACCACAAGATACCCGCGGTTTTCAACGCAAACAGAGAAGTACCGCTGACACACAAAATCAGGGACATATACAGGGTGATATAGGCGCGCAGGCGTTCACCACGTTCGTCTTCCATTTTGATCAGCCAGAGCGCGCCCCATAGAAACAGACATAGCAAAGCACCCAGCCGCGTGAGCAGCGACGGGTAGCCCATGTCACCGAAGCCGAGGTTGAATCCATCCAGGCCGAAAATCATTCCCAGGTCCAGATTCAGCAAGGTGCGGCCACTGACGTACAGGCGGCCCAGGACGTTGTCACTGTACTGGCCGCCAAAAAATCCCGCCAGCAGGAGCAGCATGGCGACGCACAGCAATGGCAATAGCATCGTCCATGCATGGTGCTTCCCTAGCGGCAGGCAACGCAGCAGCACCAGAGCGGCGACCGTGATCATGCCGTAGCGCGAATCGCTCAAGGCAATCATGACGACGGCAGCCAGCACGAAGAAAACCATTTGTTTGATCTCTTCGCGACCCTTGGCCAGACCCCAGGCGGCGATGATGACGGCAAAATTTCCGAGCGAAACAGGCTCCAGGAAAATCGAAGAAATGCGGTGGTTGCCGAGCAAGGACGGCAAGATGGTGCGGCCGATTCCTTCGGGCCGCATGCCGTTCAATCCGAGCACGCTGTCCTTGGCCCAGTTGGAGCCTGCAGCCAGGCCGCCCTGGTTCACGTAATAGGAAAAAATATTGAAAATGCGAGAAAACCAGTCCAGCAAAAACAATTCAAAAAAGCCGAACGCCAACACCACCGCAACCATCAGTTTCAGTATACGGTCAGCGTATTTCACGCTGCCGACCTGCCGCCCCAGGCCAAAGAACAGGATGGGAATCATCACATCGCGGAATCCCTTCGGATCCAGCTGGTTGCGCAAGATCGCCAGCAGTAACAGATAGGCCACCGCCAGGCTGGCGACGGCCAGCAGTTCGAGCCGGATATGCCTGGCCAGAACGATGATGCAGGCCAGATAGATGGCCGCTTCGGCGAGCGCCACATCCGCCATGGAGATGCTGTGCAAGTTCGTATGAATCGCGCAAAGGACGGCCTGGTACGCCAGCGCACTCATCAATATCCAGAATGCCAGCCGGCCAGCCGGCGCCGCCACTGCGGCCTGGTCCTGGCTACCCGCCATTCGGCCTGGCTGCATAAACTGGCTGCTCATCAGAAACTCACCATCACCGAGCCGACGATTTCGGTGCCGCTGCGCCGCAGCTGATCGCTAAAATCAGCAAGGTCGGCTACCCGCGTATGATCTTTGCGGACCACTAGCAACACTCCGCCGGCGCGGGCAGCGACGGTCAAGGCATCGGCCGAACTCAAGAAGGCCGGTGTATCGTACAAAACGATGTCGAAACGATCGCACAAGGTTTGATTGAGTACGCCGAAGCTGGCGCGATTGAACAATTCCTGAGGATTGGGAACCGGCGAGCCGGCCGGCAGCAGCGACAGGTCGGCGAATGAATCAATCATCGCCACCATGTCCAGGCCGCAGCGTCCAGCTAATACATCGGCCAGTCCGCGCTCGGCGGGCAGATTGAAAATCTGGTGCTGGCGCGGGGCGCGCAAGTTCGCATCGACCAGCAGCGTCTGTTCGCCCAGTTGCGAAAATACGACGGCAAGGTTGGCGGCCAGCAAACTGGTGCCGTCGCCCGGATTGACGCCGGCGATCGCCAGTTTCTTGCGGCCGGCGGTGAACCAGCGCAACATCAGCTGGCTGCGTATCGAGCGTAGCATCTCTACCTCCGCGCTGAACGGCTGGTAGGCCGCCATCAGCGTCGACGGATAGTTGCCGCTGCCGTCTTGCAGATAGGGATAGTCGAACTGCCGTGACAGCACCTGCTGGATATCGGCGTCGCTTACCAGGCCGAGGCGCTTTGCCGCTTCGCCGAAACGCAAGCCCTCCTGTTTCTGCAACATCCGCACTTTTTCTACCTGCTCAAGCGTCAGCTTGCCCTGCTCGACCAGCATGCGGCCTATGTGCGCGTCCTTGCGCGGCGGCGTTGCCGCGGCAGCGCTCAGTATGGAACTTACCGGCTTGTTCATTTCGGCTCCCTTTTCAGTTTGCATATGAGCATCACGGTCATTGCGATAAAAACAGACTGGAAAAACCAGATCTGCGCGCGGGTTTTCCCCACGCGATGGTTCCCAGCATCGGCGCCTGCAGCACCTTCAACAGGTCGTTGCTGGATCTCACCCGTCGGTTGGCCAGTTCCGCCAGGATCGCCAGCGCCAGGCCGAGCGTCGCGCCTAGCAGTATCGACAACACTATATTGAGCAAGACATTCGGGCTGGCGGGACGCATCGGTGTCGCAGCCGGGTTGAGCACCGAGACATCGGACTGGTTGGCGTTGCCTTCGAGTTCGGTCTGCGACAGGCGCAGCATGGCGGCGTCGTAGGCATGCTGCGCGCTCTCCACATCCTTGCCGAGCACCGACAATTCGTCGCGCGCCCGGTTCAGTTGCAGCACCTTGGCTGTTTGCGCGCCCACCGCAGCGCGCACTTCTGCTTCGCGCTGGCGCAAGATGCGGCCGTTATTGGCCACGCTGTTATTGGTCGAACTGATGCTGTTGTTCAGTTCGCTGCGCAATCTGTCGACTTCGGCCTTGGCTGCCTGGTACTGCGGATGATTGCGGTCCAGATTCTGCGACAGCATCGCGAATTTCGCTTCCGCCGTCGCCAAAGAGGCTTTCAGGCTCTGGATCAGCATGTTCGATGTCACGTCCGGCGAATCACGGCCGCCGTTGCCCATGGCTTGGCTGCCGCGCGACGAAGCTTCTATCGATTGACCCTGAGCCTGGACCAGTTGCGTCGACAAGTCATTCAGGCGCGCAGTCTCGACATCCAGATTCTTGTCGGTGCTGACGATGCCATGATCTTGCTGGTACTTGGAGAGTTTGTTCTCTGCCTCTTCAAGGCCGGCGCGCAGCGTCTTGACTTCGCCGGAAAAATATTGCGAAGCCTGATGCAGGGGTTCTACCTTGATCTGCAAGTTAAGCTGCTGATAGGCGGCAGCAAAGGCGTTCGCAACTTTGGCGGTGAACGCCGGATCGCTGCCTTTGGCGATGATTTCAATCACGCTGCTTTCCCGTGAAGGCGCCACTTCCACCATTTTCAACAGGGAATCGGCCAGCCAGTCCCGCATCGAGCCGTTGCCATTGGCGGCTTTCTGAAAGCGTTGCCTGAAGGCGGGATCGTCAACCAGGCCGAGCGTATCGACCGCTTTCAAGGCCACGCTCCTGCTGGTGACGATATCCATCTGGGTAGCCATGTATCCGGATACCAGCTGCGCCGCCAGGACATGGCCGGAGACCGGATCCGTGCCCTTGTAGTTGAGCAGCAGCGTAGTGGATGTCCGGTAAGTCTTGGGCAGCGCCAGACTGACCGCAACGGTAGCCGTTATCACGATCAGCAAGGTCGTCAGGATGACCTTGTAGCGCGCTCGCAGAATGGTCAGAAGTTGAGAAAAAGTCATGGCAGTTCCTCCCGCAGACTGGCTGGAAAATGGCGGAAAACAGGCGTATGAACAGGTGTATGGATCGCGCCGCAAATCAAAACAGGCTCTCTTTCACGTACACCACGTCGTCTGTCTGCAGCACCTCATTGTTTTTTGCATCGATCATCTGCAGGTTGCCGCTGGCGTCGCGGCGCTTGATGCGCAGGCCCCGCTCGGTGCCGCGCGAGGTCAGTCCGCCCCCAACAGACAAGGCTTGGATCACTGTCATGTTGGCTTCCAGCCGGTAGCCGCCGGGGTGCTGCACTTCACCGTAGATATAGAATTTCGGCGCGCGGTCCACGTACACCATGTCGCCGCTGCTCAGCTCCAGATCCGACTTCATGTCGGCTGAATGAATCATCTCGACCAGGTTGACCACTTGCTTGCTGGTTTTGCCATTGCGGACACGAATCACGGTAGCGGTATCGCCGCCTTCCGGACCGACGCCGCCGGCCACTGCCAGCATGTCGGTCACGCTGCGCTTGCCGCTGACCGCATAGCGTCCCGGACGCAAGACCTGGCCAAGCACCGACACCATCTGGCTTTGCATTTCCGTGACCAGAATATTCACTTCCGCTTTGCGCAAGAAGCCGCCATCGGTCAGCATCGAGGATATTTTCTTTTCAGCGTCAGAAGCAGACAGGCCGCCGACGCCGACATTGCCGATCAGGGGAAAAGTAATGTTGCCGGCATCGCTGACCTTGGTTTCCAGGCTCAGATCGGGATTGCCGAACACCGAGATTTTCACGGCATCGCCGGCTCCCAGCGGCGTATCCGCCGCAAACACGGCAGCGGGAGCGATGCAAAGAACCAGCAGCAAAGCCAGTATCGATTGATAGAATCGGAGTTTCATCATGTTCACCCTGTGAGTTATGTTCTGGTTTCGTTTGCTCATTTGAGTCCGGCCATATCGTGTTCAGCATGCGTGTCGTGTACGCCATCCCTGGCTGCGACCGCCTTCTTGCCAGGCAGCGTCGCCGTCAAGGCCGGCCCTTTCTCTGCAACCATTGCGGCAGGCTTGTCGACGTATTCGAGCTTCGTCAAAGAGCGCAACCGCGCAATTTCCCCCGCTGCGACTTCCTGCATTCTTTTATTCAGCAGATAACGTTCGATCTGTGCGACCGCCACCTCCTCGGTGACAGGACTTTCCTTCAATTCCGTCAGGGCGCACAGCTGGTCTTGCTGCCCGTCTTTCATGACAAACAAGCGGTTACGGTCCAGTTTCTGGAGTTTTCCGGCGATCTCTGGCGGCAGCTCGGCGCTGGTGTATGACAGCCTGGCTTTGCCATATGGGATACCGTTTTTTTCCAGCCAGACCGCCACCTGCCCCAGGGATTTTGCCGAGTCCATCATGGCCTTGAGCGATGGGCTAAGATCTTGATCGGCAATACTCAACTGCTGGACGCTGAATATTTTCCGGTGTGCAAACAGTTCTGGATGCGCTTGAAAATAGGCATCGATTTCCGCTTTGGAAGGTTTGCCCCAGCTTGCTCCTATCGACTCCAGATAGGCCTGGACAATTGCCTGGGTCCTGAAGCGATCGATGACTTGCATCAATTTCGGATCGCGGTCGAGCTTGTTGCGCAAGGCTTCATCCAGCAGGATCTGGCGATCGATCAATGCTTCCAGAGCCTGTTCGCGCAACGGTTGCTGCTGCCCGGCGCCCTTCGCGTCGTTCGCATAATCCAGCTCGGCTTCAAGCTGGAGCGCAGTGATCGGCTCGCCATTGACACGGGCCAGCACCTTGCCGGTCTTTTTTTTCTGATCGCTGCAAGCGGACAAGCTCATGACAGCCAGCAATAGCAAGACGCCAACTGCTTTAATTTGCGAAGAAGCAGTTTTCATTTTTTCCATCGGGTAAAAAGCAAGGGCTGGCATGAGGTCACGCAACGCCTGGTGAAGTTGGCGTTGTCGCTGGAGGAAAGCCGATCGACGTACGCATGGGGCGACGACGGACCTGATACAGCAGGAAGCAAAGCCCGACCAGCAACATGCTCCAGCGCGCAGGTTTTTGCAGTGGCCGTGCCTTGAAATTCCTCAGAAAATAAAACAGCGAGTCGTCCGCAATCTCCAGGCGCGACACCACCGCTCCCGGCCAGCGCCGGCTATCGATATCAGGTGAATACGCAGCAGGAATAACGTTGCCGCTCGGCCGTACGTCGTTAGAAATTCCGGCTTCGCTAAAAACCATTGAAGCGGCGGAGACCTGCCCTGCCGGAAGCGAAGCAGCACTGGTCGGGATTGCCTGCAGCGAGCTGATTCTGCCGGATGGGTAAGCGTCGATTGCCTGCACAGACGCAGCCCTACCTTGCTGCGCATCGAGTTGAAAAACCGGCGTCGCCGCCAAGGCGGAACCGCAAGAAACGGTGAATAACAAAGTCGTCAACAACTTGGCTCTTTGCATGGTCCTTCTCCTGATAAAAATTTCATCGCATATGGAATTGTTTCCAGCTCCGCACAAGGCGTCAGCCGTGTCTCCATTGATCCTGCTTTTGCAGCGCATCAGTAGGCGCTGTCTTTTTTCAAGACTTCTTTGACGGTACGAACGATGATCCACAAATCCAGCGCCAGCGACCAATTGCGCAGGTACTCGAGATCGAACTCGATCCGCGACCGCATTTTGTCCAAGGTGTCTGTTTCTCCGCGAAAGCCGTTCACCTGGGCCCAGCCGGTAATGCCGGGCTTTACCTTGTGCCGCAGCATGTAGCCGCTGATCAGCTTGCGATACAGTTCGTTATGCGCGACTGCGTGCGGGCGCGGCCCGACAATGCTCATACGGCCCTGCAGCACATTAAAAAACTGCGGTAGTTCGTCGAGTGATGTTCGCCGTAAAAAACTGCCGAAGCGGGTAACCCGCACATCGTTCTTCTTGGCCTGGTCGACCTTGGCTCCGTCTTCGGCAACGGTCATGGAACGGAATTTATAGACCACGATTTCTTCGCCATTCAAGCCATAACGGCGCTGCGCAAAAATGATTTTTCCGGGAGAGGAAAGTTTTACGCCGAATGCTATCGCTAACATAATCGGCAGCAACATGATCTGGATCAGCAATGCCAACACGATATCGCTACCGCGCTTGACCACGCCGCGCAGGCCGGTGAACGGCGTCTCCCAGATGCCGATGACCGGGACGCCGCCGACATGGTCGAGACGTGCCTGTATGAAACCGTGGGTATAGATGTCTGGCACCAGATAGACCGACGCAGTCGTGTCGCGCAATTCTTCCATCAACGCCAGCACCCTGGCCTGTTCCGACATGGGCAGGCAGATAAAGATGGTCCGGATCTTGTTCGCAAGAACATAAGAACGGACGTTGGCGATGGCCCCGAGGTATGGCGCATGCATACCGGGTGATTCACTGGCATCATCAAAAAAGCCGCGGATGTCGACGCCCGCATTGCCCTGCGACGCCAAACGGCTGAGAATGCCGCCGCCGGGATCGTTGGCACCAACAATTACCGCTGACCGTACTTCCGGATTCTTGCCGAAGTTGAATACCAGCATATACGCCGTCAGACGGCTGAGCAGCAGCGCGAAAGGCGCGATCACAAACCATGTGCCGATGACGCGATCGGAAAAATCATAGCGCAACCCGGTACCTTGTCCTATCAGACTCAGGACGGCGACGATGATCGCCCATCCCAGGAAAATATCGACGGCATACGCAAGCTGTTTTCCGATATGCAGGGTGCGGTACAGGTCGATCTGTTCGTAGATATAGGAAGAAATGAAAAAAACGATAATCATCAGCACCAGATAGCTGCCGGTGAATACTTCGTCCTGCACCAGGATGATCAGGTACAAGGAACCGAGAATAATCAGCGGATCAAGCAGACGCTTGAAAAAGGAAACCAGCGGAATGTCATTCTCAGTCATTTTCTGCCACCTTAAAACGCATAACGCGTGTTCAGCATCACGCCATTGCTTACATAGCCGCCGGGAGCATTCTGGAGGGTCTGGGTACTGCGGGTGCCTGACAGCTGGAGACGCCAATGCAGCGTCGGGTTATAGATCACGCTCAACGCCATATTGCGCAGGGCATCGTTTTGATTGATGGCGCCGATGGTGCCGTCCGCCGACGATTGGCCGAAATCTCTTTTTTCATATTTGTACTGCGCCACCAGGCTGACTTTTTCAGAATATTGCCAAGCCGAAGCAATGCTGGCGCCGTGATTCAGGGAATAGACGGTAGACAGATCGTCCACCGCGCCGATTTCCCGCCAGCCGGCAATGGAGACGTCGATTTTGCCGGTTGGCGACCAGTCGGCGGAGACACGTGTATTGATGCCGCTAAAATCGCGGGCGGAAAATGCATCCTGTTTCCGGCTTACCCAGCCACCCAGGAAATGCAGCGTGGTCTTGCCGGTTAACAGCCAATCGACCTTGCCCTTGAGTTCGTCCTGGTTATAGCCGTTAAATACCTGTATGCCGTTGTCCAATTCGGGATTCGGATAATCGGCACGCGTATGGCGCAGCTGCAGGCCGATGGTGCTGCCGCTGGCGGCCAGATAATCCAGCCCCAGCTCCTCCTGATTCTGCGAGTTGTCTCCCGTCAGCTGCGAATCGAGGTCGTACCATAGCTTGCTGTGCGCCACTCCCGCCCGCAAACGCCAGCTGGGATGGAACAGCCATGCGCCGTCTGCGTAGACATTCTCTTGGGTGCGCAGATTACGTTCCAACAAATGGAAATCGATGAAAGGGGTCAGCCCCTGTGAATAGGTGACGCCGACATTTCCCTGAAACTGGTCGCCGGCGTGCCAGTTCCAGTTGGCGGCCAAATTCTTGTCGAGATGATCGAGCTGATCGAATCTGTCGTAATCGACTTTGGCGACGCTCATGTTCGCCGTCAGATGCTGCCGGCTCAGGGTCTTGTCGATTGCCAGGCCGAACAGCGCCGTGCGCGTGGTATCGGACAAACCGCTACCTATCCCCATGGCCTGCGCCGACGCCGCACCAGGCAATCTCAGCAGATTGTTGTCATAGCTGACGCCATAGCCTGCATACGGAGTGACTGCATCCGGCGGAGGAATAATGATGTCGGGCGTGGGAATGACATCGGTCGGCACCAGGTCGCCGGCAATCGACGGCGCCGCTACGCAGGAGCATATCGGTATCAAGAAAACGATACGCAACGGCAGGCGGCAAAACACAACACGACTTCGGATACGTCTGTTCATCAAACACCTTCCTGGCGCAACCAACTGCGCCAAATTGCATTACTCCGACACCAACGACCATTTGCCATGACTTATTGCGTGGCAAAAAAGCGGCAGCAACAACCATCGATAGATAGCCTCGAATTTGCCAAAGGGCGACAAGAGACCGTGGCGCCTCATCGTTCAACCGATTCAGGCCAGGACCAATTGCCTCAGAAAAATTCCCGGTATCGGCATTGCACACGCAAGCCGGATCCGCGGTTATCGCTTTGCGTAAAAATTCGCTAAAGGCAAAAATTCAGGTTGAAAAACAATAGATGGAAATGCACAGGAGATTTGCGGCGTAGACTGCTTTCGTGCGTTGTTTGATACAGGTTTGTTTGATGCGAGACGGCTCGATACGAGCACATCGACAAGAGTATGGTTTTCCAGAAAACCCTTTGGGTTCGTATCAGCTGCATAGGCGCTTATTGCGACGGAACTGTCATTGAAGACTGGCTCTCGGCACAACAGCGGAACGTTTGTTTGCATGGTATTTCCTTCAACAGAATACTTAACGAGCGTAGCTGCGGCTCATACAAGAAATTGAGTAAAGTCAGCACTGCCATCCATTGCCTTACGTTCTAAAGACGATGAAAAAAGAAAATTGCCGGCTCGGACTGCACATCAGATACATCGCCCTAGCCATGTTGCAGGACAACATAAAGACCTTTGTAAAACATTGTTAGTTCATGTTTGAAACGATTTGTTACACATTCTTTTTTGCATTTCGCATGACAAGAATTTGCGCGTTGACTGTTTGAAAATACATAAAAACATTTAAATTTCAATCTGACAAATAATTGGCAACACCACCAAAACCTTTTAAAAATAAGGCTCTCCAGCAATTAAGAAAATTGATTCTGGGTCCTCAGCATAATTTCCTCTGTGCGGCAGCGGACATAGCGAAGGGTTATTTTCAGGCTGTGCGAGCGATCCAAAAAATCGAAATTTAACGTGTTTTTTCGTCACAATATTTAATTGTGCGTAGCACAATTAAATATCAATAAATTGCGAATGAAAGAGAAATTCCCATACATGGTTTTTTGCTAGCCGTTTTGTCGGCGCCGAGGACGATCAAGCTGGCAACAATTGTGCAAATTCAAATCACCGCTGAGTGGCGTGCAAGAAACGCTGAAAAAATATGCAGGAACGCGGTATATTCCCCAGATGCCGGAGTCGCGTATTGCGGCAGGTTGCTGGAGAGGCGGATGGGTGGGATGTGGAACAATGAGGTAAATATTACAGTGATGAATTGGCTTAGCCAATTTACGGCGATGTCCGCGCCTTTTAATCAGATTGTCCACTACGTCGCCGGTTCGAACCTGTTCAAAGGCTTCCCTGTCATGGGACTGATCTGGTATTTCTGGTTCAGGGATACGGATCCGAAATCAGGTACCAGGCGCATCATCATTGCGACATTGCTGGGATGCGTGATCGCCGTATTTATCGCCCGGGTAGCCAACAATCTGGGGCCGTATCAGCCGCGACCTTTTGCAAACCCGGCACTTGCCCATCACGTATTTATCGGACTGCCGGCGCCGGAAAGCCAGGCCTTGTATATCTGGAGCTCCTTCCCCAGCGACCACGCCGCCTTGTTTTTCAGTCTCGCCACCGGGATCTTCTTGATTTCGAGAACAGCGGGACTGCTGACCTATTTGTATGTACTGATCTTCATTGCGCTGCCAAGGGTATATCTTGGCTTGCACTACCCAACCGATATTTTCGCGGGCGGGGTTTTGGGCATCATATGCGTCGCGTTCAGCACTCGCGCTCATGTGACCCGCCTGTTTGAAGGTCACTGCACAACGCTGATGGATAGATATCCCGCCGCTTTTCAGACGGCGCTGTTCATCATCAGCACGGAAATTGGCGTGATGTTCGGTGACGTCCGATTGCTGGTTGAAGGAATAGTGAAATATTTTCCGAAATAGCCGGCTTCCCCAGAATATGGCGGCATTTCTTGATAAGCGCGAAGCGGCCGTTGGCGAAGGACTTTGCATACGCCTGGCCGTAAGCAAGCATGACAATCCGATGACTATCGCCCCAAATAACCAAAGCGGCCGTTTTCACGTTCGCGAACCGAGCGCGCAACGTCGGATCCTGCATGTTCCGCTTACCAGCATAAATGGCGAGCGTCGCGAAATTGGCGGCCATGCCGGCTTTCATCAAGAAGCACGACGCGGCGTACCGATGCGGCGGAAGTTGTAGTGCTCATGCCCAGTGGGATGCGTTGCAGGAGATCGGCAACCGTCCCGAGTCGTCCTCGCACAAGCTAGCCAGCCTGACATTCCAGACCGATCAATTTTTTGGCGCGCTGGCGATCCGGATAGCTGACCGTGGGCTGATCCCGCGCACCGCAGGCACAGGCAAGGCGCTGCTGCACCACCTCACGCCGGTTGGCGAGTCGATGCTGCGCAATGGACATATCGTGGTGAACAAGGTATTGGCCGATTCGCTCGCGCCGTTGACGGCAGCCGAGCGACAGCAGTTGCAGGCATTGCTGAGCCGCTTGCTGGACTAGGCGCCAAGCCGGATAAATAACCGGCACTCGAGATACCTGCCAGGAAAGCGGTATGTTGATTGAACAACCGCTAAGTGCCAGGAAAATTCCAGGCGACTCAAACGGCGCAATGAATCAGCCTAATAGATCTCCGGCACGATGATTTCCAAGGGCACCGGATGCCGCACGTAATCTTCGTGATGCTCGCGCTGCGGCAGCGCAATCGAGGGATGCATCACCTCTTCGTATGGCATCAGGCCAAGCAAGTGATTGATGCAATTGAGCCGGGCCTTTTTCTTGTCGACTGCCTGCACTACCCACCACGGCGCTTCCTGGATGTGGGTACGCTCGAGCATGATTTCCTTGGCCTTCGTGTATTCCTCCCACCGGCGGCGCGATTCCAGATCCATCGGGCTCAACTTCCACTGCTTGAGCGGGTCGTTGATGCGGCCTAAAAAGCGCAAATGCTGCTCTTCATCGGAAATGGAAAACCAGTACTTGATCAATTGAATACCCGAACGCACCAGCATTCTTTCAAACTCAGGAACGGTACGGAAAAATTCTTCGTACTGATCGTCGCTGCAAAAATTCATCACGCGTTCGACCCCGGCCCGGTTATACCAACTGCGGTCAAACAGCACAATTTCACCGGCTGCCGGCAAATGCGACGCATAGCGCTGAAAATACCACTGCGTGCGCTCGCGGTCGTTCGGCGCCGGTAGTGCCGCCACGCGGCAGACGCGGGGATTGAGACGCTGGGTGATACGCTTGATGACGCCGCCTTTTCCGGCAGCGTCCCGCCCTTCGAACAAGATGACGACCTTATGCCCGGTGTGCACCACCCAATCTTGCAGCTTGACCAGTTCGCCCTGTAATCGAAACAGTTCCCGGAAGTAGCGGCGCCGATACTGCTCCTCGCTACTGCCATCCAGTGCATGTTCCTGGAACAGCTCCAAGGGACGGTCTTCCATTTCCAACTCAAGCTCTTCATCGTAGCTATCGACGAGATCGCGATGCATATGGCTGATAACTTTGGGGGCGTTCACGTTCACGGCGATTACCTTGTTTGAATGGACATTGATCAAAACAGATGGGAAAACAGCCAGTACAGAGAACCGGAAAGCAGGATCGCCACCGGCAGGGTCAACACCCAGGCCGCCACCAGGTTGCGGACAGTCGACATTTGCAGGCCCGAGCCGTTCGCGGCCATGGTCCCGGCAACACCCGACGACAGTACGTGGGTGGTGGATACCGGCAGGCCAAACGCATCGGCCGCACCGATGGTCAGCATCGCGACCATTTCGGCGGAGGCGCCCTGCGCATAGGTCAAATGCGTCTTGCCGATTTTCTCGCCCACGGTAACTACGATGCGCTTCCACCCCACCATCGTACCGAGGCCCAGTGCGATCGCGACCGCAATCTTGACCCACAGCGGAATGAATTTGGTGGCGTCGTCAATTTGCTTCTTGAACGTCTTGAGATTGGCCTTGGTGTCGGCATCGAATGCGGGGCTCTTACTCTTGTCCAGCGAGCGTATTGTTTCAGCCACCAGATACATGTCATTACGGATGTTGGCGACGGTGCGCGAAGGCACCTCGGCGAGGGAGTCGTGTTCTTTGATGCGGGTACCGATAACGCCAGTCAGGGCCGCCAATGCCGGCACCACGTCCGGGCTCAGCTCCTTGGTACGCACGTAGTCGGACAGCGTTTTGCGTGGATTGGCTGGTGTCAGGGTGCCTGGTGGAATAGTTTTTTGCAGCGATTGCCGGGTTACCTGGGCAACCGCTACAAATTGCGTCACTTCACTGACCGGCATGGCCCGGTTCAGCGCAAACGCGATCGGCACGGTGCCGACCAGTATCAGCATGATCAAACCCATGCCCTTTTGGCCGTCATTGGAGCCATGCGCGAAAGACACGCCGGTACAGGTCAGGATCAGCAACCCGCGTATCCACCATGGCGGTGGCGCGTTGCCTTCAGGGGCTTCGTACAATTCCTTGTTCTTGACCAAGGCGCGCAATGCCAGCAACAGCAGCGCCGAGCAGGCAAACCCGACGATCGGCGACAGCAGCAGCGAGTAGCCGACATTGGCGGCCTGCCCCCAATCCACGCCACTGGTCCCGTTGCGGCCGTTCATCAACGCATTCGCGACCCCGACGCCGAGTATCGAACCGATCATGGTATGGGAGGAAGACGCGGGCAAGCCTAACCACCAAGTGCCCAGGTTCCAGAGGATTGCGGCAATCAACAACGCGAATACCATCGCGAAACCGGATCCCGATCCGACCTGCAGGATCAACTCAACCGGGAGCAGCGAGATGATACCGAAGGCCACCGCTCCGCTGGACAGCAGCACGCCAAGGAAATTAAAACAGCCTGACCACATCACCGCAAAATTCGGCGGCAACGAGTTGGTGTAAATGACGGTCGCGACAGCATTGGCCGTATCGTGAAAACCATTCACGAACTCGAATCCAAGGGCGATCAACAGTGCAACGACCAGCAGAAAATAAGACCACCAATTCGAGGTTTCCGCGCCCGTGTTGATGACTGCAGACGTCAGGCTCAAACCGCTAAAGACCAGTCCTGCGATGAGAAGGCTGATGAAGATGATAGCTGTTACCGGCCCGGTTTTCTGGTCGACGTAGCGGCGCGAAGGTTTAGCTACGGACGGCGCCCCTCCGGCCAAGGACTGTTCGTTGAATTCCACGATAAATTTCCTTCAGGAAATAATGAAACCGGTGATGCGCTGGTTCATGAAATTTACCTTTGAAATGTTACCGGCCTGTGACGACAGGCCAGCCGCTGGCAGCACCGCTTATCCCCTGGCGGTAGCGTGCGCCGGCCCTTGTCGGCAACGAGATGGCATTGCCCCATAGCACGGCATTATTGTCGTTTCTCTGCATTTATTTCCAACAAATTGCGAGCGTGAAATAGCGACGTCACATTAAACCGTTATGGTTGAAATATTCGACTTCAAGGAAATATTCTTATGGCAACGTCTGGACTTCTTTCCGGTTCTTCCGTATTTGCCAAAACAGGAAAAGGACGCGATGAAATCGCCCGACGTTGTTTCGGTTTGCCCCCACGGCAGCGCCGTGTACTGATCGTGATGGATGGAACAAAAGATCTTGCGACGATAGCCGAAGCCATATCCAGGGATGAACTCGCACAAGCAGTTCTCTTTTTGAACGAACAGGGATTTATCGCATTGACATCCAGTGATGCAAAAATGGCGGAATCCGGCGCAAACAGGCCGCGACAGAAGGATCCGGCGGCAACGCCTGAACTGACTACCTCACGTACGTCACTCATTCAGAAGCAAGCCGTGCCGCCGGCCGCAACCGACAATGCACAGGCCCTGGATGCGCCAACATTACGGGAAGTCAAAGATTTCATGACAACGACAGCGCAAACCTATCTTGGCTTGTTGGCCGCCGACCTTATCCAGCGCATTGAGCGGACAAAAAATCAAGAAGGGTTGAAGTCGATCGTCGGACAGTGGCACATGGCATTACGTGACTCCAAGCACGGCGCCCGCTTCGCCAGCTCGTATCTTGATCAGGTGACGGCAACCTTGTCCGGTAACGCGCCTGAGCTGAGCCGGAACCACGTTTGATCTGGAGTGCCCCTCGAGCTGGGCAAAGTGAATTGGTAATTTAAGCTAACCTGGCACTTGCAAAGATGCGAAAACGATCGCTTTGCACCTGAGATTATCAGAAAAGCAAAACGGCCCGTAAAGGGCCGTTTTGCTTGGGATCTGGCGGAAGCGGTGAGATTCGAACTCACGAACGGGATAAACCGTCGCTAGTTTTCAAGACTAGTGCCTTCAACCACTCGGCCACACTTCCGGAAAGGTCGTAATTATACCCAATTTGCAACAATTTAACGATACCCGGTGAGCATTTTATTAAAAATCTTTCGGTTCAACCGAAACACTAGCTCAATCCAGCAAAAACATTTGCTGCAAATCATTCAAGAACCGCTGCCCCAGCGCAGTCGGTCGGATCACCTTGTGATCACGATACAACAGGCCTTTGGCTTCTGCCTGGTTCAGTGATTTCTCTATGGTGTTGAGCGCCAGCCCGGTCCGTTCGCTGAACAAGTTGACCTCAAAACCGTGATTCAGCCGCAGCGCATTCAGCATGAACTCGAAACCGAGATCATCGCGGCCGATTTCCACTTCTTCCTGCACCACATTACCCAGCCGACTGTGTTCCAGATAAGCCTTGGGCTGCTTGTAGCGCATTTGCCGGATCACGCGGTGCGGGAACGACAGCTTGGTGTGGGCGCCGGCGCCGATGCCGAGATAGTCGCCGAATTGCCAGTAATTCAGATTGTGGCGCGCCTGGCGTCCGGGCTGGGCGTAGGCCGACACTTCATAATGGCCGTAACCGGCGGCGCTGGTGCGGTCGCTGATCATGTCTTGCATTTCGGCGCTGGCGTCGTCGTCCGGTATTGCCGGCGGATACTTGGCGAAGTAGGTGTTCGGTTCCAGCGTCAAGTGGTACAGCGACAGGTGCGGCGGCGCAAAGCCGATGGCCGTGGCTATATCTTGCTGCGCCTCTTCCATGGTTTGCGAGGGCAGCGCATACATCAGGTCGAGATTGAAATTATCGAAAGTCGCATGGGCGATCTCGACTGCCCGGCGCGCTTCGCCGTCGTCGTGGATCCGCCCCAGCGCTTGCAGATGGCGGCCGTTGAAACTCTGGATGCCAATCGACAGGCGGTTGATGCCGCTGTTGCGGTAGGACTTGAATTTTTCGACTTCGAAGGTGCCGGGATTGGCTTCCATCGTGATTTCTGCTGCCCCGTCCAACGGCAGCAGCGAGCGCACGTCGGACATCAAACGATCCAGTCCGGCTGCCGACATCAAACTGGGCGTGCCGCCGCCGATGAAGATCGTATGGATCTTGCGGCCCCAGATCAGCGGCAGCGCAGCTTCCAGATCGGCGCGCAAGGCGGTCAGGTATTCTTCTTCCGGAAAACCACCGGTGGCTTCATGCGAATTGAAATCGCAATACGGGCACTTCTTTACGCACCAAGGAAAATGGATATACAGCGATAGCGGCGGTAAGGCGCTCAGGCTGAGCGCGCCTGGCTGCAGATAAGCCAGCGCGGCCTGGGCGGCTGCGGATGGCTTGTCGGCAAGCGCGCTTTTGGCTTGCCCTGGCATGCCGATGGGCTTGATCGGGATCATCGCAGTTTCTCTACCAGTGCGCGCAAGGCTTGGCCGCGGTGCGAGATTGCATTTTTCTCGGCAGCGGTAAATTCCGCCGCAGTCTTGTTGTGCTCGGAGATCAAAAAGTACGGGTCGTAGCCAAAGCCGCCGGCGCCGCGCGCTTCGCTGATGATCTGGCCGTTCCAGCGACCATCGGCGATCACCGGCTGCGGATCGTCGGCATGGCGTACAAACACCAGCACGCAATAATAATAGGCCGATTTATCGGTATGCCGGGCCAGATCGGCGATCAGCTTGCGATTGTTTTCGGCGTCGGATTTCGGTTCGCCGGCGTAACGCGCCGACAATACACCGGGCGCACCGCCCAGGGCATTGACGCAAACGCCGGAATCGTCGGCCAAGGCCGGCAGCCCGGTCAAGCGCGATGCGTGGCGGGCCTTGGTGAGCGCGTTTTCGACAAACGTCAGATACGGCTCTCCCGCTTCGGGAACGTCGAATTCGCCTTGAGGGCGAACGTCGAAATCGATCTGCGCCAGCAATTGGCTGAATTCTTTTAATTTACCGGCGTTATTGGAGGCCAGAACCAGGGTGCGCGACATGGGCTACTCGAAACAAAGGGAGGGAAAAGCGCTATTTTACAGTGCGCAGGGGGGCGGCCTGTTGGCAGCGCCGGTTGATGACTTAAAAACATGATCAATGAAAAGCACCAAAGACACGGAAAAGTACCTTAAGAGGAGCTTTTCGTGCCTTTCCTATTTTTCGCGGATAAGAATCCTGGCGAACGACTAACCGTCAAAGTCGCCAAAACACCCGATCAGGCGACGCGCTTGCCCAAGATCACAAGATCACGCTCGATGCCATCCAGCGTGGCGACACGCGGCATGTTGGCCCAGCGTTCAAAACCAAACGCATCGAACAACTTCAGGCTCGGCTGGTTATGGCCGAACACGAAACCCAGCAAGGTATGCACGCCGATGCTCGGGGCGTGCTCAATGGCCTTCCCCAGCAGATAGCGGCCCATGCCTTTGCCGCGCGCATCTTCGTGAATGTAGATGGACAGTTCGGCAGTGCCGGCATACGCCGGACGGCCGTAGAAATCGGAATACGACAACCAACCTAGCAACGCCGTCTGGCCGTCCGCACCCTGTTGCTCCACCACCCACAGCGGGCGGCGCTCCGGATTGTGGTGATCGAACCAGGCCTGGCGCGAGGCCACGGTGACAGGTTCGGTATCGGCGGTGACTTCGCGTGAGGCGACGGTGCTGTTGTAGATGGCGACGATGGCCGGCAAGTCCTGCTGGACTGCTAATCTGAAGCTGTAATCCATGTGATTCATTTCGATGCGGTTATGGCGGTTATCGCGGTTATTTAATACGTGTGGGTCGGGCGGGCTGATCCTAGCGCTGAACCCAGCACCTCTTCAATCCGCTTGCGCAAACGCTGGCCGCTGTCGTCGTCGGGAAAATGCACGCCGACCCCTTGCGCCTTGTTGTTATTCGCATTCTTCGGCGTAATCCACGCCACCTTGGCGGCGATAGGGTACTTGGTGCCGTCGTCCATCAGGCTCAGGATCAAATAGATTTCATCGCCGAGGTGATAGGCCTTGTTGGTCGGCACAAAGATGCCGCCATTGGTCAGGAACGGCATGTACGCGGCGTACAGCGCCGATTTTTCCTTGATTACCAGCGACAATACCGACGGCCGGGATAATTTGACCGGCTCGGCCGGGATTATGGTGTTCTCTGCCATCTCGATCCTATCAATAAATTCAAGCAAACATGGTGGCGTAATCCAGCAGCATCTCTTCGATGAAGAGGCGCGCCGAGAGCGGGTGTTCTGCGATCGCGCGGCGCTCGTTGCTGCTTTTCAACGCACGCAGCAAGGCGCCGGTATCCACTTTGGCGGCCAGCGCGGCAAGCGCCTTTTCATAACGAGGATAATACCGGATTGTGCCGCATAATTTAAGCGAAAACAGGTCGTACAGCCAGCGTTGTTGCCACGCTACCAGCTCGGCCACCGGGGTTTTCTGCAGGTGTTCGGCGCATTTCAGGGCGCCGTCGATACCGGGACGGGTCAGGTGCTGCAAAAACGCGTCGATCAGTTCGCGCCCTTCGCTTTGCGACTGCGCGTAGGCGGTCAGCGGTGCGCCGCCCTGCTCGGCCAGCCAGACATCGGCATCCTTGACGTCTTGCTGGCGCAGCCAGGCCAGCGCCTGCTCGCGCGAAGGCAGCGGCATTGCGAATTTACGGCAGCGCGAAAGAATCGTCGGCAGCAAGCGGTCCAGGCTGTTGGAACTCAGCAGGAACACAGTATTCGGTGGCGGTTCTTCCAGGGTTTTCAGCAAGGCGTTGGCAGCGGCGGTATTCAGCGCTTCGGCCGGATACAGCAACACCACCCGCCGCCCCTGGCGATGGGTGGAAATGTTCATGAAGCCGGACAAGGCGCGAATCTGGTCGATCTTGATTTCCTTGGACGGCGCCTTGGCTGACTTGGCGGTCTTTTTACCGTCGCCGGCTTCGCCATCGGCGCCATCGCCCTCGCCCGCCTCGTCGCCGTCCAGGATTTCCGGTCGCACGCGCCGGTAATCGGGATGGTTGTATTGCGTGAACCAGCCGCAAGAGCCGCATACTCCACAAGCATGGCCGTCCGCTTGCGGCGTCTCACACAGCAGCGATTGCGCGAACTGTTCGGCAAACACGGTTTTGCCTATGCCTTCGGCGCCATGGAACAGGATCGCGTGCGGCAAGCGCGCCCGCATCTGCTGCAATTGCTGCCAGACGTCGCCCTGCCATGGGAACAAGGCGTTGCTCATGTTTCGGCTTTACACAGGCCGGCGATGATGTGCGTCAGCGTTTGCTGGATCTCGGCAATCGTCCGGGTGGCGTCGATGATCTGGAAACGTGCCGGGAACTGCGCAGCGCGGCGCAGATATTCCGCACGGGTGGCGGCGAAGAAATCGGCCTTTTCCTGTTCGAATTTATCCAGCGTGCGGGTGGCGTCCAGACGGCTCCGCGCCACTTCCAGCGGCACGTCGAACAACAAGGTCAGGTCCGGCTGCAAATGCGGATGCACCCACTGCTCCAGCGCTTCCAGCTTGGCCAGTGGCAATTGCCGGCCGCCGCCCTGATAAGCGAAGGTAGCGTCGCTGAAACGGTCCGAAATCACCCAGTCGCCGCGCGCCAGCGCGGGCTCGATAACCTGCGCCAGATGTTCGCGGCGGGCGGCGAACATCAGCATGGCTTCGGTTTCCAGATGCATTTTCTGGTGCAGCAAGACTTCGCGCAGCGCTTCGCCCAGTTCGGTGCCGCCCGGTTCGCGCGTGGTGACCACAACCAGGCCGTGCTGGCGCAGCAACTCCGCAACGAAACCGATATGGGTCGATTTGCCGGCGCCGTCTATGCCTTCAAATGTGATGAATTTTCCTGATGCCATTATTTTTAACCTGCGTCTTTAAGCTGTATTGCAAGCGGTGTTGATATTGTCTTGCCATTATCGCCCATCGCCACAAGATCTAGCGCTGATATTGATTGACCGCCTGGTTGTGCTCGCCCAGGTTGCTGGAAAAATGGCTGCTGCCATCGCCTCGGGCGACAAAGTACAAGGCATCGGTTTGCGCCGGATGCAGCGCGGCGGCAATCGATTCGGCGCCGGGCAAGGCGATCGGCGTCGGCGGCAGGCCGGCGCGGGTGTAGGTATTGTACGGGGTGTCGGTGGTCAGGTCGCGTTTGCGGATGATCCCTTGGTACTGGTCCCCCATGCCATAAATCACGGTCGGATCGGTTTGCAGCAGCATGCCGATCTTGAGACGATTGACGAAGACGCCGGCAATCGTGCTGCGATCGGCGCGGCGGCCGGTTTCCTTTTCAACGATCGACGCCATGATCAGGGCATCGTAAGGCGTCTTATAGGGTAGCGAAGCATCGCGTCCTTCCCAAGCCTGGCTAAGGCGCTTGAGCAGCAAGGCATGCGCCTGTTTATAGACTTGCAGGTCGCTCGACCCTTTGGCGAACAAATAAGTGTCCGGGAAAAACAAACCTTCCGGCATGACATAGTCTGGCGTGATCTTGGCCAGCAGTTCGGCATCGGATAGCGCTGCGGTATCGTGTTTTAACGCGGCCTGCGCGGCCACCGCCTGCCGCATCTGGCGGAAGGTCCAGCCTTCGATCACGGTCAACGATTCCTGCGCAAATTCGCCGCGCACCAGTTGCGTCAGCAAACGCAGCGGCGTGGCGCCGGGTTTCAACTCGTAGCTGCCTGCCTTCAGCTTGCCACCCTTGCCGGTGATGCGCGCCAGCAACTCCAGCAATTGGGGATTCACCCCCACCCCGGCGGCGTCGATCTGCTCCACTGAACTTGCCAAAGTACTACCGGGTTTAATGGTGAACGGGCGTACCGGACCCTCTTCAAAAACCGGCTGCCGGGACCAGTAAACCATCCCTCCCGCAGCCAGAACACCTAGCAAGATCACCCACAACAATAGTTTTTTAAACAACACCGGTCGCTCCGAATGGTTTTCATGCATCGTCCAAAAACGGCCAACTCCAACGCCTTTTTTGTGACATCACTATAATCAACCCAATATGATAATCGCTGTTTTGGGAATGCCATCAATTTATGAATGAAATAACAAGTAACTGGCCGGAATTTTTACAGCAACAAGCACTGCCGACCCTGCCGACGGCCGGCGTCGCCAACGCTTCTTTTTTTGCGCCACTGCCTGACCTGGGTTTGATCGCCCTCGCAGGGGAAGACGCCGCTAGCTTCCTGCATACCCAGCTCACCAACGACGTCCAGAATCTGAATGCTGCACAGGCGCGGCTGGCGGGCTATTGTTCGCCCAAGGGGCGCTTACTGGCGACTTTCCTGATGTGGAAGAGCGGCGACAGCATCTTGCTGCAATTGCCCCGCAACATGCAGGCCGCAATCCAAAAGCGGTTGCAGATGTTTGTCATGCGCGCCAAGGCAAAGCTGGCGGATGTCTCGGATGCGCAAATTGCACTCGGCCTGGCCGGCGATGCGGCCGGGGCGGCGTTGGCCTCGTGGTTCCCGGTTTTGCCGGATGCGCCTTACGCCAAGATCGATAATGAATACGGCAGCCTGATACGCTTGGCCGACGCCAATGCCGCGCCGCGATATCAATGGATCACCAACCCCGAGACCGCAATCGCTGCCTGGCCGTCGTTGAGCGGCAGCCTGCAGGCGCTTGACGCACAGGCATGGCGCTTGAGCGAGATCCAGGCTGGCATCCCGCAGGTTACCCTGGCCACGCAGGAACAGTTCGTGCCGCAGATGATCAATTTTGAAGTGATCGGCGGCGTCAATTTCAAGAAAGGCTGTTATCCGGGGCAGGAAATCGTCGCCCGCAGCCAGTACTTGGGCAAGCTCAAGCGCCGCGCGGCGCTGGCCACGGTGGAGGCGATCGGCGTCGCCGCAGCCACTGAAGTGTTTTCCAGCAACGATCCGGAACAGCCTTGCGGCATGATCGTCAATGCCGAAGCGAACAGCGCGCATGGGAGCAGCTGCCTGCTGGAGATCAAGCTGGCCGTGCTGGAAAGCGGCGGCACGATACATCTGGGCTCGGTGAACGGCGCGCAGTTGCATATCCAGACGCTACCCTACTCGATCATCGATGTGACCGACTCTGAACTGTCGGCCTGAGCTAAAGATGAGCACCAATCTCTATATCTATTATAAGGTCGCCGCCGTCCACGCCCAGGAATTCGACGGCGTGGCGGCAAAGATGCAGGCCGAGCTGTCGCTGCAGCATCAGGTCAATACGGCGCTCAAACGCAGCGCCGAAATTAAAGACGAACACCATACCTGGATGGAAGTGTATTCTTCGGTGCCGCCGGATTTTGCGCAAGTGATTGATGAAGCGGTAGCCCGGCATGGTCTCGCCGCCTTCATCGAAGGCCCTCGTCACCCTGAATTTTTTGTGAATATTTCATCATGTGCTTGATTGTTTTTGCGTGGCAAGTGATTCCTGGCTCACCCCTGATAGCCGCCGCCAACCGCGATGAATTTTATGCGCGCCCGACCGCCGCCGCCAGCTGGTGGGAAGACCAGCCCGACATCTACGCCGGCCGTGACCTGAAAGACGGCGGCACCTGGATCGGCATTACCCGCGGCGGCCGCTTTGCCGCCATCACCAATGTCCGCGCGCCCTCGGAACGGCGACCCGATGCGCCCAGCCGTGGCGCGCTGGTATCGGACTTCCTGAGCAGTAGAAAAACGGCGGCTGACTATGTCGCTGAAATCGCTGTGGATGCTGGCCGTTTCAACGGCTTCAACCTGCTGGTCGGCGACGGCAGCCAGCTGATCTGGTATTCCAACAAGGGCGAAGCCGATGCCCGCAACGGCCAGCCTTTGGCGCCTGGCGTCTATGGTTTGTCGAACGCCACCTTGGACATCTGCTGGCCCAAGGTGGTGCGCACCAAAGCGCAATTTTCCAGCCTGTTGTGCCAGGGCGCGCCCGATGCCTGCTTCTTTGACATGCTGAGCGACACCACCCGTTCCGGCGATTGCCGCTTGCCATCCACCGGCGTCGACATCGAAACCGAACGCATGCTGTCCGCGGTATTCATCGAATCGCCGGACTATGGCACCCGCGCCACCACGCTGGTCAAGCTCAAGGCTAACGGCAGCGCCATGCTGCATGAGAGAGTTGCCACGCCGTCCGGGGTACCTTGCCGGACCCATGCGCCGTCCAAATCGGCGGGCCGCTGCACGCGCTAGCGGCTGTTTTCAGGCAAACACATTGCGCATGCAGACATGCGCAATCCCGGCCTCGTAAAACTCCTCGCCGTCACGGATAAAACCGTGGCGGCCGTAGAATGCTTCGGCCTGGGTTTGCGCGTTCAACACTACCTCACGGTCGCCCCGCTGGCGCGCTTGTGCCATCAAGGCTTCCAGGATGGCCGCGCCAATTCCTTTGCCGCGCCCCGCTGAACGCACCGCCATGCGGCCGATATGGCCGTCCGGCAGCAAGCGCCCGGTGCCGATGGCCTGACCGGCTTCGTCATAGGCGACGGCATGCACGCAATGCGCGTCCATATCGTCCCACTCCAGTTCGACCGGGATTTTCTGCTCGATCACGAAGACGTCGAAGCGCACTGCGCGGGCGTCGGTTTTCTGTACTGCCCAGTTATCGACTGTCAGATGAAATTTCATGGTTTTACTCGTCCAAGTGTGTGTACTGTTTCAGCCCGGCTTGATCTTCAGCGCCGCCCGGTGGTGCCTGAGATATTTGAACGTGCCCATCGCCTTGGCCACCAGGTGATCACCGTGCCATAGCTCGGCATCGCAAAAACACATGGTGGTGGATTGATGAAAAGCGCGACCCTTGGCGATGATACGGGCTCCGGTCTGGCCGGCCGGTTGCAGGAAACTGGTTTTCATTTCAACCGTGACTGCCGCTTCGGCTTGCGGATAAAGTGAACGGCCGGCCAGCGCCATGACCACATCCAGCATGGTCATCGAGACGCCGCCATGGGTCACCTGCCAGCTGTTCATGTGATGCGGCTGCAAGGTCAGGGCCAGCTCGGCTGCGCCCTCGCCCATCTCGACGAATTCAACCCCGAGATAACTCAGGAAGGGATTGTCGATCGGGAAAACATGGGAAGGAAACATGGCGTCGTTCAGCTCAGATAGTCCATGCAATGGCGCGATTCGCGCACCGCGCCGACGAAAGGTTTGATCGCCTCATGGGTTGGATGTTTTTGATAAGCTTCCAGCGCCGCCACCGATACAAACTCTGAATTGAGCGCCACATCACAGGTCGCATCCAGGCCCGGCTGCGCAATCACCGCCTCAAACTTCAATATGCCTGGCACGATGCCGGCGCAGCCGTCCAGCAAGGCTTTCACTTTCAATGCATTGGCGGCCTTGTCCGCGCCTTCGGCATACTCTTTCAATTTCCAGAATACGATGTGTTTTACAGTTTTGCTCATGGGACCTGCTCTCCGATGTAAAGGGGTGAAGCGATAGCTTCAGGATTCACGCGCCATTTTACCCGCCTGCCTTATTCGTTCAGCAATTTATAGCCAATCGTCCACATGGTGATGCCGACCGCCACCTCCAGTATGCGCCAGGACAAGGGCTTGGCGAAGATGGGCCGCAGCAGGGCCGCGCCATAACCGAGCGAAAAGAAGAAAACTAGCGACGCCAGCATGGCGCCGGCGGCAAACTCGGCTTGCCGGCCTGGGAATTGCGTCGAAATGGAGCCGATCAACAATACCGTATCGAGATAGACGTGCGGATTAAGCCAGGTCAGCGCGGCGCAAACCAGCAGGGTCGGCAGCAAGTCGGTTTGGGTATCTCCCGCTTGCGTCAGCACTGCCGACGATTTCCACGCCGTGATGAAACTGCGGGCGCCATACAAGAACAGGAAAGCCGCGCCGCCGTAGCGCATCACGCTGGCCAGCCATGGCGCCCGGGCGATCACGACCGACAAGCCCAACACCCCCAGCAATATCAAGATGGCGTCAGACAAAGCGCAGACCAGGCATACCCAAAACACATGTTCGCGCTTGAGCCCTTGTTTGAGAACAAAGGCATTTTGCGAACCGATGGCGAGAATCAACGAAAGGGAAAGCGTGAAACCTGAGATGGCAGCGGTCATGAATATCTAGAGCATGTTTTCGGCAAATAACGGTCGCCGGGAAGGTTGTAGCACTGACGCAGCCGGGAGCGCAATTGGGCGAGCCCGGCAGCTTTCTCAATGCAAATTAGAGGGCAACCGGCCCTCGCTTTCAGGGTTGCCGCCGTTACGGCGCTCCGCGACAAAGCGTGCAACGTCCGGGTCGGTAATGAAACTGGCCGCTGAACGGGCCAGCAGGATGGCATCGGGGGATTGTGGCTTGGCCACGATAAAACCCTGCACGTAATCAACGCCAAACTTGGCCAGCGCTTCGATCATTGCACAGTCTTCCACCCACTCGGCAATACTCTTCATGCCAAGGTTGCGCGCCAGCTCGACAATCGCTTCGACGATCGCCTCATTGGCGGGATGCTTGCTCATGCTTTGAATGAATGCGCCATCAATTTTCAAGGCATCCGCCGACAGGCTCTTCAGGTAGGTAAACGAGGTATAGCCGGCGCCGAAATCATCCAATGCCACCTTGGCGCCGAGCGCTTGCAAACGCTCGATAATGCGGCTGGTATGTTCAAGATCGTGCAGCGCCACGCTTTCCGTGACCTCGATGCACAGCAACGGCACTACCTGCAAGTGCTTGCCCAAAATCACAAAAAGATCCTGGATGAATTTTTCATCATTGAGTGAAGCTCCACTCAAATTCACGCAAACAAACTTGGTCAACGGTAGCTGCGCCTGATGCGCATCCAGCCACTCCAGCACCGTCGTCATGACCCAGCGGTCAATCATCGCAATGCTGCCATTTTCTTCCGCCGCTGCAATCACCCTGGTTGCCGGCACAACTTTATTGTCGGCATCGCGCAGCCTTAGCAGCACTTCAAAATTGAGCGAGGCCTCCGGTTCTTTCAGCGACATGATCGGCTGCATTTCAACGAACAGGCCAGCCGGCAAGAATTCCCCTCCTAGTCTTTCGATCAGGCTGAGTTCCTCCATCCGTTCACGGAATACCGACGCATTCTTGTGATACACCACGATATGCTCGTCGTGGGCCTTCTTGGCTTCCCGGCAGGCGCGATCGGCGGCTGAAATGGCGTCTTGCACCCGCATCCCGGCCGCCACTTCGATCAGGCCGATGGAGCCCTTGACCTGAAATGCGCGCGCGCCTATGTGATAAGACTGATAGCTGATTCGTTGGATGATGGCCGAACAAATTTCCGTGGCGGCGCCAATCTGCACATCCTGGAACAGGATAATGAATTCGTCGCCGCCAATACGGCCGATATGGTTGCCCTCGCCCAGCAATAGCTCGACGCGTTCACACAGTTGCTTCAATACTTCGTCGCCGGATTGATGACCGAACAAATCGTTGATCAGCTTGAAGCGATCCAGGTCAAGATAAGCCAAGGCCAGAGGTCGGTCGTCGCATTGGCGCTCGATAGCTTGTTCCAGCAGGATCTCAATGCCGCGTCGGTTCAATACGCCGGTCAGCGGGTCATGCTCGGCCAGGAAACGCAAACGCTCGACTGCGTGCGAACGATCGGTGATGTCTTGCAGCGAGCCTTCGATGCGGCCATTGGCAAACGTCACAGTGACCAGATAGGTGCTGGCGTTGCCGTCGGCACCGGCAATCCCGTGCAGCTCGGCCTCATTGCCGCTGTTGCCGGAAACGATCTTCCAAAGCTTGTCATGGGCGCCCGGCTCGAAATAGTCGTCCCATTTCTTTAGCCACTGCGCACCGGGATCATGTCCCAGGATTTTTTCCAGAGCAGGATTGGTGCGTACAAAACTGCCGTCGGCGGAAAGCGTAAACAAACCGATCGGCGTAACCTCATAGGTAGTGCGTAATTCGGCCTGGACCATCGCCAATTCGCGTTTTCCGGCGCGCATTTGTTCGGCAAAGGCAAACGACGCCATGAGGCTCGACAGCAATGCCACAATCACATTGTTGGGGACCTCGTCCAGTGTCTTGATGCCAAATGCTGCTGCGACCACTTCGTCCACTCGCGTGAACAACACGACAAACATGGACGCGCAGTACCAGAGCACGGCCCGGGTGCGGGCTTTCCACACGATGCGGGCCAGCAAGAAAATCAATATGAGTATGCCGGTGACAGTCCAGCACCATAACATCGGAAGAAAATGCTGGTACGACAGGAATAAGGCGGCGACCAACAAGACTGCGCCTAGCCAACGCAAAACATTTTGCAGGAACACAAAGCCGATCTGCTTCAACTCATTCTGGAACAATCTGCCGAACAAGGTAAACGTCACGATGTAATAGATGGCAAAAGTCAATTTGCGCAGCCATGGCAACCACTGGTTCGGGATCGTCCATATCAGCCAATGGGCATCCCATCCCATCGCATTGGCGCCGAGACGAAGATTACCCAGCAGCCATATGGCAAACAAGACATACATCCATTCGCGATTGATTAAAGCGGCTACCAGCACAAACAGCGTCAAGGTCAGCAGACCTCCCTCCATCAGGCCTATGCCGCGATAGAACTCCTTCTGTGATTGCGCGAAATCCAGGTTGCTCCACTGGCGCACGGTAATCCGTGCCGGGCCGGAAAAAAAGCCCTTGCACAGCACTTCCACAGATGCGGGATGCGCCGCAATCGATAAAATGAATCCGGTTTTTTCTGACTTGACCTGGCCATCGACCTTGTAGCGGCTACCCGTTCCAAGCAGGCGCCGACCACCTTCATCCCAGCAACTCAACTGCTGCGCATGGCGCGATGGCAGTTCGACCTCCGCAGCGCCGGAATCAGTGGTCGCCGGCACCAGAAAAGAAAACCAGAATGGCGTCTCTTGCAATTGCGTGTTGTAGTAGGGCTGTAGCGATGTGCCGGCCAGCTTCTGAAATGCCTGCTCCGGCTGCAGACGCTGCTCCGGGTCGCTCAGCACATGAAACGGCGACGAGCTTGGTTCGCTATGCCCGAAGCGGCTGTCAAGGGTGGCGAATGCAAGGATCGTAAATGCAATAACCAAAGCTGGCACCACCACAACCGAAAAATAAAACACCGCCCAGTCTTGCGGCTTAAGGTTTTTAGTGAGATTTTTCGGCGTGTCGGCATGGAATAGCCACATAAACATCGCGTCCGTAGAGTGAGAGGGTTCTACTGTACTGTAAAAAAAGCACCATGATGTTCTTTTACGACAATATCGCCCTCTCGACGCCTTAATTTAAAAATATGAATTGAATCGCTAACCCAAGGGCTTGTCCATCTGTTGGTCCCCTTCTTGATTATTACGGCTCCTGGATGCGCCATGCCGGACCGTTAACAAATTGTGAGATTGGTCCAGAATCAAATCAGCATGATGCACTTCAAACATCAAGGCAAACAACGGATGTGCGGCGGCGGCCCAGCGCGTTCTGGCGGTCGCCACTTCAAACGCCATGACACGATGAGGCAACATGCCGACATGCTGCATAGGGATGAACTGCCCGCCGGAAAATACATCTTGGAACAGCAGAGCATCGTATTGCCGATCTAGCGGCGAGCGCGCTGTAATCACCATCCAGTCAATTCCGTTTTCCACGCAATATAAAAAATAGGCTTTGAAAAGCAAGGTCTTTACCATCTTGCCGATTTGACCAGACGTCACGCCCAAGCGGGTAGCCTCCGCCAATCGGCATCCCTGCAACCACGCCGGCAAGGTTACCGATTGCTCCAGCACTAATGGTTGATCATAATTTGTTTGAATACGCATCGTACCCAAAGATGAACCGTCAAGCTTGGACTCGGCTAACAGTATGATCGTGTCTTGTGCGATATCTGCCAGCTCGAATTCCCTCAGGTTTTGCGCCAGCTCCGGCAAATGGCGGCTATACGCGGCATGGCGAATTCCAACGGCTTTTTGCAAAGCCTGTTCGTCATTCACTATCCGGATAGTGAATGGCAAGCGTTGCTCACGCAACGCTGCCACAGCGTTTGTTGCCGACAAGGATAGGGCTGCGCTGTCGTCGTAGATAGCGTGACCGGATGTGACTACTGAATGGTCTTGTTTCATGTCGAATGCTCCAGTGAAGAAAACATGGTTGGCCGCTATATGCATACATTGCATTACGGTATTGCCAGATTCTCACGTTCGGAGCACGGAAGAAAACTAAACCCTGTTCACATCTTGAACATTAGTGACATATAACTCACACAAAACGATTGTTCGCTCAAAATGATTTCCACTTAACAATATTTTGCACCTAATCAGTGCTGGCTACCGCCCAGATACGCCGCCTTCACCGCCGGATCATTTTTCAATTTCTCCGCAGGTCCGTGTACTGAAATCCGCCCGTTTTCCAGCACGTAACCATAATCCGCGACATTCAGGGCCGCGGCAGCGAATTGCTCGACCAGCAACATCGTCACTCCCTCGGCCTTGAGCCGGGAAATGATGCGGAACACTTCTTCCACCAGGATCGGCGCCAGCCCCATCGAGGGCTCGTCGAGCAAAATCACTTCCGGATTAAGCATCACGGCGCGCGCCATGGCCAGCATCTGTTGCTCACCGCCGGACAAGGTGCCGGCCAGCTGGCTTTGCCGCTCTTTCAGGCGTGGAAATAATTCCAGCGCGCGTTCAAGATCCAGCTTGATGTCGCCGCGCGGACGCATGCGGGTAAAGCGAGGAAATGCGCCGAGCAGCAGATTATCGACCACGCTCATGGTGGCAAACACGCGCCGCCCTTCAGGCGAGTGCGCAAGCCCGGCGCGCGCAATCTTGTGCGAAGCCATGCCGGTGACATCGACACCAGCCAGCGTAACGCTGCCGGCTTTGGCTTTGATCATGCCGGAGATGGCGCGCATGGTGGTGGTCTTGCCGGCGCCGTTGGAACCGATCAGCGTCACCACCTTGCCTTTCGGTACGTCTAGCGAAATACCGTGCAACACTTCAACCTTGCCATACGCGGCATGCAAATTGGAAATCGAAAGCATCTTATGACCCCGCTGCGTTGGAAGTGGATGGCGCGCTGATTTCTGCTTCGCCCGCGCTGCCGCCAAGATACGCTTCAATCACCTTGGGATCATTTTGCACCGCGGCCGGTTTGCCTTCAGCGATTTTCTGGCCAAAATCCAGCACCGTCACGGTATCGGAAATCGACATCACGACATCCATGTGATGTTCGATCAGGATAATCGTGACGCCGTGTTCGCGGATCTTGTGGATGATCGCAATCAGCTCCTTGATGTCCGGCGCCGTCAGTCCGGCTGCAGGTTCATCCAGCAGCAGCAGCTCCGGATTCAAGCCCAGCGCGCGGCCGATTTCCAGCAAG
The DNA here is from genome assembly GCF_039923675.1 of Collimonas sp. Classification (GTDB taxonomy): domain Bacteria; phylum Pseudomonadota; class Gammaproteobacteria; order Burkholderiales; family Burkholderiaceae_D; genus Collimonas. Next base: position 79,812 of record NZ_JBDTCG010000056.1, on the reverse strand, counting down.
CGCTGCTTGCCATATGGCAGGTTGCGCGCCTCCTCGCCGGCCAGACCGTCGAGCCCGACGAATTTCAGAATGCTTGCCGCGCGCTCTCTGGCGCGTTGCTCTTCGCGCCGGTAACGCGGCGTATTGAAGATCACGTCCAGCACGTTGCTGCGGAAAGTGTGATGCAAGCCGACCAGCACGTTTTCCGTGGCCGTCATTTCGCCGAATAACTGCACGTTCTGGAAAGTACGGGCGACCCCACCCAGGGCGATAGCCGATGGCGTCGAGCCGGAAATCGTCTTGCCGTTGAATTCCACCTTGCCGGCGGTCGGCTTGTAGATGCCGGTGAGGACGTTCATCATGGTGCTCTTGCCCGAGCCGTTCGGCCCGATCAGGCCGTGCACGCTGCCTTTGACGATGTCCAGGTTGACTTCATTCAAGGCTTTGAGGCCGCCGAACTGCATCAGGATTTTCTGGCCGCTCAGCAGTGTGCCGCCGACGGCGACGCTGCCCCCGCTTGTCGCCCAGGCCTGTTCAGGGCTGGCCGCAACGCCAACCGGTTTATCGCTCGCGTTCAGTTTGCGGCCAAACATGTTGCGGGCGAAACCGACAATCCCGTCCTGCAGGTAATACACCACGAACAATGTCATCAAACCGAATATCGTCAACCGCCAGTCAGTGATATTTTCCAGCTTATAGGAAAATATCGCCATGCCGACGGTAGCGACCAGCGGCACCGCCAATTCCCGCGCAGTCTTGCGCTTTTTCCATAACAGGAAAGCCGCCGCCAGTACGCCAATCATCGCCGCCGTGGTGGCGATCTGCCGAAACAGCTCGATATCTGCCAGCAAGCTCGGCAGCAAGACCACAATCAGGGCGCCGAGCAGCGAACCGATACGGCTTTTGCGGCCGCCCATGATGACCGCCAGCAGGAACAGGATGGTCAGCTCGAAGTTGTAGGTATTCGGCGAAATATATTCTTCGGAATAGGCATACAGGCTGCCCGCCAACCCTGCCAGCGCGGCGCTGATGACGAACGCCACCACTTTGTAGCGGTATACCGAAACACCCATGCAATCTGACGCAATCGGGCTATCGCGCAGCGCCTGGAAGGCACGTCCCAGATACGATTTGACGATCCGGTGGACCACGATCAGCGACAGCACCATCAAGGCCGCCACCAGATAAAAATATTCCACTTCATCCAGGCGATGGCCGAAAAAAGCTGGCTTGACCAGCTTGATCCCCATCGGCCCTTCCGTCAGGAAACTCATTTCATTGATCAGGATCTGAATGATGGTGCCGAACGCCAGCGTCACCATGGCCAGGTAGGGGCCGGTCACCCGCAACGCGGGCAAAGCCAGGATGGCGCCGAAGCCGGCGGTGACCACCAGGCTGGCCGGCGCGGCAATCAGGATCGGCCAGCCAAGCTTGAACACCAGTACGCCGGTGGTGTACGAGCCGATGCCGAACAACCCGGCATGCCCGAGCGACACCTGGCCGGTATAGCCGACCACGATGTCCAGTCCGAACAGCAGGATGGCGTAGATCAGGACGGTTTCGGCCAGGTGGATGTAATACGGATTCGGAACAATCTGCGGAAACGCCAGCAGCAGCAAGATCCCGACGATAGACAGTGCGAATAATTTTTTATTCATATTCACACCTTCTTGATCGCTGTCTTGCCGAACAGGCCCGCCGGCTTGATCGCCAGCACCAGCAGCAACAGCACCAGGCCGGGCACTTCCTTGTAGCCGGTGGAAATATAGAAGCCGGTCAATGTCTCGGCGATTCCCAGAATCAGGCCGCCGACAATCGCCCCCATGCCGGATGTCAGGCCACCGATAATCGCCACCGCGAAAGCCTTCAGGCCGAGCGAGGTACCCATGGTGGCGCCGGTCAGCGTCAGCGGCGCCACCAGTACGCCGGCGAAAGCGGCGGTGGCCGACGACAAGGCATACGAAAACGTGATCACCATGCTGGTGTTGATGCCCATCAGTCCGGCCGCATCGCGATCATTCGAGGTGGCGACCACCGCCTTGCCATAGATCGATTTACGATTGAACAGCTCGACCGCCAGCATCATCGCCAGCGCGCCCAGCACCACCACCACCTGCATCGGCTGGACATTGGCGCCGAATACCTGGAACGGCGTGGAAGACAGCGGCGACGGAAAAGTCAGGTCGTCCTTGCCCCAGATGTTTTCAGCGACGTTCTTGAAGATAATCGCCAACGCGATGGTCGACATGATCCAGCCGAATTCCGATTTGATCTTGAGCGCCGGACGCACGCCGATCCACTCGACCACTGCGCCTTGCAGCGCGCCGAACACGATCACCACCGGAATCATCAGCCAGTAGTTCAGATAAGGGCCGCCATGGATATTGCCGACCAGGCTAAGACCGACCAGGGCGCCTAGCATCAAGGCTTCGCCCTGGCCGAAATTGAGGGTGCCGGAAGTGGCGAATGTGAGTTGATAACCGAAAGCGATCACCGCGTAGATCATGCCAAGCGCGATGCCGCTGAAGACGAGTTGCAGCAGAATTTCCATGATGGGTCCGAGAGAATGCGCCAAGTAGAGCAAAAAAAGCAACGACCGCGCTATGGCAAAGCGGCGCTAGCGTTTGACGAAACAAATCCAGCCCGCAAGCAGCACAGGCTGGAACATAAACGCATCAGACAGATTATTTGCCGGCCGCCGCCATCGCGGCACGCCGGCCTCCTGTCACTTGGCTAACACTACGCGGCCATTCCTGACCTCGCCGATCACCACCATGCTTGGCTTGATCGCTTCATGTTCGTCGCGGGTGTACGGCTTGTTATAGGTTGTCACCACTCCCTCGACCGCGCCATTCAGGCTTTCCAGCGCCTCACGCACCTTGACGCCGTCGGTGCTGCCGGCTTGCTTGATTGCAGCAACCAGCAGGTAGACAGAGTCGTACCCTTGAGCCGCAGAAACCGGCGATGGAATGCGGTCCACCTTGTAGGCTTTTTGATAGGCATCGATGAAAGCCTTGCGTTTAGGCGTGCTGGGATCCTGGATAAAGGTTTGCGGCATGCGCGCGCCTTCTCCATTCTTGCCGGCATTGTCGATGAAATTTCCCATCGATAATGTCCAGCTGCCGATGATAGGCACTTTCCAGTTGAGTTTTTCCATGCCGTTGGCAATCTGCGCCAACTCAGGGCCGATGCCATAGGTCAGCACCACTTCGGCGCCGCCCTGCTTCGCCTTCAGCAGCTGGGCCGTCATGTCGACGTCTTTCAGATTGTATTTCTCGACGGCGACCGGCTTGATGCCCTTGGCGGCCAGCGCGCGCTCCAGGTCTTCCCGCCCGAGCTGACCGTAGTTGGTCGAGTCAGCCAGAATCGCGACTTTGGTGTGCTTTTGGCGAATCACCGCTTCATCGACAATCATCGCCGACTGGATGCTGTCGTTGGCGGCATTACGGAACACGTAGTTATCCTTGTACTCCGGCGCGACAAATTGCTTGGTGACGATGGTGCCGGTGGCAACGTTATCCATGACAGGAATCTTGGCTTCCTGGTAGAAACGCTGCGAAGCCAGGGCGACGCCGGTATTGATGAAGCCAACCGTGCCAACCACTTTTTCCTTATTGATCAATTCCTGGGCAATCTGGACGCCGCGTTCGTTCTTGGCTTCGTCATCACGCTCGATCAGTTGCAATTGGCGCCCCAACACCCCGCCCTTGGCGTTGATATCGGCTACCGCCAGCTTGACGCCGTCGCGCATGGAAACACCCATCGGCGCCGAACCGCCGGTGAAAGGCCCGCTGACGCCAATCTTGATAGGATCCGCCGCCATCGTCGCCAACGACCAACTCATCAGCGCTGCCGCCACACACGCTTTGCCTATGGTGTTCATGTTCTCTCCTCGATATTTTTTATAAGATAAGCGCCGGCACACATCGATACCGAAGCACTCGGTTAAGGTAAAACATCATCCAGCTTACTGTAAAAAATTGCCATCTGTATACAGACTTCTCCAGCATTTCAGGCCACGCTTACAGCTTCCTGACAACTGCCAGTCTTTGATGTCTTATAGTGCCTGTTGCCGCCTGCATTGCGATGGGTATCGGGGGACATATCGAAAGGGATTTTGGCAGGAATATCGAGAAAAGTATCGCGATATTCCATGGGAACATTACGGTTAAGGATGACGGCCAGGGATGACAGCCAAGCATTGCGATTGCTACAGACGAAAAAAATCCCCGGCGAACCGGGGATTTTTGCGATGCTGATTCAGCGACTAAATTTAATTAGATGGCTTGAATGTTCGAAGCTTGCTTACCCTTTGGGCCAGCAGTAACTTCGAAAGAAACGCGTTGGTTCTCTTGCAGCGACTTGAAGCCGGAAGAATTGATTGCGGAGAAGTGAGCGAACAGATCTTCACCACCTTCGTCAGGAGTAATAAAGCCAAAACCCTTCGAATCATTGAACCACTTTACGATACCAGTTGCCATTACATTTCCTATTTCAGTTAAGTTGGGCTGTCGCCCGTTAGATCGTTTGAAGCAAGAAAGAAATGACAGACTAATACTGCACTACTAGCTCGAATCTTAAACGATGTCTCATTATAACCGATAATTTTATTAAAAGCACAGGGTAAGCAAATAAAAGTTGCGTCGAGAGAAAGAGTTGCATTTTCGATTGCAATCCTCGGACACGTTTAACCTTGCTGCGCCGATCTTCGGCCGAGCCTTGGCGGCATGCCTTATATAACTAAAACACATAACAAAAAGAAATTATTGTGTTTTGATAATTATATTAGCCACCATAGAATGGGGGGACCGCTTTAATTCATCACGATTGGGAGATCGCATGCTTCAGCTTTACAGAAAAAAAGTCCTCGTCCTGGCTTTTGCCGGCCTGAGCGCACTGGCCTCTTTGGGCCCTGCGGCCAGCTACGCCGCAGATCTGAAGATCGGATTATATGCCGATGTGTCCACCCTGGACCCGCATTTCAATAATATAGCGCCGAATATCTCGCTTTCGTCGCATTTGTTCGATGCCTTGGTGAATGTCGACGCCAACGGCCAGCTGATTCCGGGTCTTGCCATTTCCTGGAAAGCCATCGATCCGCTGACCTGGGAATTCAAGCTGCGCCATGGCGTCAAATTCAGCGACGGCTCCGACCTGACCGCGGAAGACGTTGTATTTTCGCTGGACCGCCCGGCCACCCTGACCACCAGCCCCGGACCATTTACCAGCTACACCAAGCAAATTGTCAGTAAGCAGGTAGTCGACCCGTATACAGTGCGCCTGAAAACCGCCACGCCTTATGGCCCGCTGGCGCTGGATGTCAGCACGATTTTCATCGTCTCCAAGCAAGCTGCGCAAAACGCCACGACCGAGGATTTCAACAGTGGCAAGGCGCTCGTGGGCACCGGCCCGTTTAAATTTTCCAGCTTCAAACGCGGCGACCGTATCGAACTGGTCCGCAACGATGCTTATTGGGGCGAGAAACCGGTATGGGACAAGGTCACGTTCCGCATCCTGACCTCCGATGGCGCGCGCCTGGCAGCCTTGCTGGCAGGTGAAGTCGACGCCATCGAAAACGTGCCGCCTGCCGACCTGGCCAAGCTGAAGACCAATCCGAAATTCACACTGGCGCAAAAAATATCCTGGCGCACCATCTTCTGGACCCTGGACCAGTCGCGCGACAAGTCGCCTGACGTTACCGATAAAGATGGCAAACCGTTGGACAAGAACCCGCTGAAAGACGTACGCGTGCGGCAAGCGATTTCCAAGGCCATCAACCGCCAGGCGCTGGTCGACCGCACCCTGGAAGGACTGGCGGTGCCGGCCTCGAATATCGTCGCCCCCGGCATCCTGGGTTATGCCGAGGCGCTCAAGGTAGAAAAATACGATCCCGAAGGCGCCAAGAAACTGCTGGCGGCGGCCGGCTACCCCAACGGCTTCGGCATCACGCTGCATGGCCCCAACAACCGTTACATCAATGACGAACGCGTGGTGCAGACGGTGGCGCAATTCCTGAACCGGGTCGGCATCCAGGCCAAGGTGGAAACGCTGCCGCTGGCGGTCTACTTCGGCAAGGCGCGCGCCGGCGACTACAGCGCCGCGCTGCTGGGCTGGGGCACGCTGGCCGGCGACTTCGGCTTGCGCACTCTGCTCGGCACCACCAATCCGGATACTGGCTGGGGCTCCTGGAACTGGGGCAAATACAGTAATCCGAAGCTAGACCAGCTGGTGCAATCCTCGTTAGCCTCGGTCGACCAGAAGCAACGCCAGGATTTTGCGCGCCAGGGCGCCGTGCTAGCGCTCAACGACTACGCGCTGATTCCCCTGTATCACCAATACGCTACCTGGGCGCTGCGCAAGGGCTTGAAGTACACGCCGCGCACGGATGAATTTACATTTGCCCACCAATTTCACCCCGAATAGCCACACACCAGAAAAAAGCCGCTGAAGACAGCGGCTTTTTTTATCGGATCGGCATATCCTATGCCCTCTCCTCGCACCGACACTGCTACCGTTACCGAACAATGACCGCCCCCGCTGCTGCCCCAGACCCCGCCCCTGAAACCGAATCCGTCCTGCGCCATCGCCCGTTTACCCTGTTCTGGGGCGCACGCGTTGCTTCCACTGTCGCCAACCAGATGCAGATCGTTGCGGTCGGCTGGCAGGTTTATCAACTGACGCATAGCGCCTTCGATCTCGGCATGGTCGGGCTGGTACAGTTTCTGCCAGCCCTGTTCCTGGCGCTGGTGGTCGGCCATGTCGCCGACCGCTACGACCGCCGCAAGATTGCCCGTATCTGCCTGTTTATCGAAGGCCTGGCTGCCGCCGCGCTGGCCATCGGCAGTTACCATGGCTGGCTGACCAAGGAAGCGATCTTTGCGATTGTGTTCGTGATCGGCGCCACCCGCGCTTTTGAATCGCCCACCTTGCAGGCGCTGGTGCCTGGCCTGGTGCCGCCAAGATTGCTGCCGCGCGCCATCGCCTGGTCGGCATCGGCCACGCAAACCGCGGTGATCATCGGCCCGGCGCTGGGCGGCTTCATGTATGTACTCGGACCAAGCGCGGTGTATACCAGTAGCAGCGTCCTGTTCATCGGCGCCAGCCTGCTGGTATCGCTGATCCGGATTGAAAGCGTCTTGCCACGGCGCGAACCCGCCACCGTCAAATCCTTGCTGGCGGGGATTGCCTTCATTAAAAGCAGGCCGGCGATTCTCGGCGCCATTTCGCTGGATTTGTTCGCCGTGCTGCTCGGCGGCGCCACCGCATTGCTGCCGATTTATGCGCACGACATTCTCGCCACCGGCCCGCTAGGCCTGGGCCTGCTGCGTTCAGCGCCGGCGGTAGGCGCCCTGTCTACCGCGATTTTCCTGGCGCGCCGACCGCTGAGCCGGCGTGTCGGCCGCACCATGTTTACCGCGGTCGCCATTTTCGGCCTGGCGACCATGGTGTTTGCGCTGTCGCACTGGTTTATCTTGTCGCTGGCGGCGCTGGCGGTGCTCGGCGCTTCCGACATGATCAGCGTAGTGGTGCGCTCTTCCTTCGTCCAACTGGAAACGCCGGATCATATGCGCGGCCGCGTCAGCGCGGTCAATTCGGTGTTCATCGGTACCTCGAATCAGCTTGGCGAATTTGAATCCGGCGTTACCGCTGCCTGGCTCGGTCCGGTGCATGCGGTTCTGCTCGGCGGCATCGGCACCATCGTGGTAGTGGTGCTTTGGATACGGCTGTTTCCGACCTTGTTCGGTCTGGACCGGTTGCCGAATCCGCATGCGGCAACCAATACTGCCCCCGCCGCGCCAGCCGCCGTCGCGACCAAAACCAGCTGACCCGAGGCCTGCAGCCAGAGGCGCTTGCGCGCTATACTGCATATCCCCGTCAGAGTAAGGCGCGCGGCCCGGTTGTTACGATTATTGCGCCAGGCGGCCACTGATGCCGGTAGTAGATGCACTACCCCGCATTTTCGCAAACCATTCAATTATTTTTCTGCCCGCAGCAAAGGAAGCATCAATGCAATATCGTGAACTCGGACACAGTAATCTTAACGTCAGCCTGATAACGCTAGGCACCATGACCTGGGGCGAACAAAACAACGAAGCGGAAGCCCATGCGCAAATCGACCTGGCGCTGGCGCACGGCGTCAACCTGATCGATACCGCGGAAATGTATCCGGTGCCGCCGCGCGCAGAGACGCAAGGCTCGACCGAACGCTATGTCGGCAGCTGGCTGAAAAAATCCGGCAAGCGCGACCAGGTAATGATTGCCACCAAGGCAACCGGACCGGCACGCAAGCCGCACAATCCGCGCCATGTGCGCGGCGGCGTCAACAATTTCGACCGCAAGGGATTGACTGAAGCGCTGAATGGCAGCCTGGAACGGCTGCAGACGGATTACGTCGATCTCTACCAATTGCATTGGCCGGACCGTAGCGTCAATTGCTTCGGCACACAGAACTACACGCACATTGCCGATGAAGACACGGTGCCGATCGAGGAAACGCTGACCATCCTGGCCGATTTCATCAAGGCCGGCAAGGTGCGCCATATCGGGATTTCGAATGAAACGCCGTGGGGGATTGCGCAGTTTCTGAGAGCATCTGAAAAATTCGACTTGCCGCGCGTGGTCAGCATTCAAAACCCGTACAGCCTGCTCAATCGGACTTTTGAAATCGGTCACTCGGAATTTTCATACCGCGAGCAAATCGGCCTGCTGGCTTATTCGCCGCTCGCCTTTGGCGTGCTGTCGGGGAAATATCTGGATGGCGCCAAGCCGGCTGCCGGCCGCCTGACTTTATTCGAGCGCTTCAGCCGCTATACCAATCCCCAAGTCAACCGGGTGATCGGCGACTATGTCGCGCTGGCGAAAAAGCACGGCCTTGATCCGGCGCAAATGGCGCTGGCTTTCGTCAACAGCCGCGGTTTCTTGACCAGCAATATCATTGGCGCGACGACGATGGCGCAGCTACAGAGCAACCTGGACAGCGTGAACCTCACACTGGATGAAGAAATCTTGCGCGCGATTGAAGCGATTCATGCGCGCCAACCCAACCCCGCTCCGTAAGCTGTAGATTTCAATGTCAGCACCCGCCGAAAGAACACAGCATCCGTCCGACGCTGTGTTCTTCCGGCCTGTTTCAATCTTCCGGGCTGACGTCGGACCACACAGGTCCCGGACCCGCCGCCATTATTTCTACCGGACGGCTGGCGTAACGCTTCGCCAGCACGGCGCAGACCATCAATTGAATCTGGTGGAACAGCATCAACGGCAACACGATCATACCGACGGTATGTCCCGCAAACAAGACCTTTGCCATCGGCACGCCGCTCGCCAGGCTTTTCTTCGAGCCGCAAAACACAATCGTGATTTCATCTTCCTTGTTGAAACCCATGCGCCGGCTGGCGAAGGTGGCGATGGTCAGCATCGCGAACAACAGCAGCGACACCACCACGATCAAGCCAAGCAGTGAAACCGGCGGCAATTGCTGCCACAATCCCTGCACCACCGCTTCGCTGAAGGCCGTGTAGACCACCAGCAGGATCGAGCCCTGGTCGACTATCTTCAATATGATTTTATGCTTTTCGAGCCAGCCGCTGATCCAGCGCCGCGCAATCTGGCCGGCGATAAAAGGCACCAGCAACTGCAACACGATATTCATGATGGAATCGAACGAGCCCTTGCCCTGCCCATGCGCCACCACCACCAGCCCGACCAGCACCGGCGTCAGGAAAATACCCAGCAGATTCGAGGCCGAGGCGCTGCAGACCGCGGCAGGCACGTTGCCGCGCGCGACCGAGGTAAAGGCGATCGACGATTGCACGGTCGACGGCAAAGTGCATAAGAACAGGATGCCCAGATACAGGTCGGGCGTCACCAACGGCAGCAATGCCGGCTTGAGCACCAGCCCCAGCAGCGGGAATAGAACGAAAGTGGCGAGCAGCACCGTCAGATGCAGACGCCAATGCAATGCGCCCTGCACCACCGCCTCGCGCGACAATTTGGCGCCATGCAGGAAAAACAGCAGACCGATGGCCAGCGTGGTGATCAGATTGAAGGACACCGCGACCTGGCCCCTGCAAGGGACGAGACTGGCGATAAGAACGGTGGTAACCAGCAACAACGTGAAGTTGTCAGGTAAAAAGCGTGGGCGAACCATGATAGAGGAAACGTGAGCCAAAGTTGAAAAAGCGGTTCCCGGATGGCGACGGCATGCTCTCCTTATTGATCCGGAGAGCATACCGACGCGCCAAATGTGGACGGGACAACAACCACATTTTACGCACTAACCACGGCAAACACTGAAGATTGTTGGTTTTGGTACTGGTAACGATGGGGATTTACCACAGCCAGAACATCAGCAGCCACGCAAAGTCGACCAGAGCCAAACCGGCGATGACTGGCGTCATGCTGAATAAGCGGCGGCCGAACGATGTCGTATAACGCCCGGTAACGCGCCAGGCCAGCCATACGCTCCATAAGGTGGTGGCGATCAGCAGGATGGCTCGCAAGTCGTTGGCCCAGAATATCGGCAGATGCTCGCCGCGCAGCAAACTGACCGTGGTGGCCGACAAGCCGACGAACACGCCGCAGCCGGCCAGCGGGATCGTGGCTTGCACCAGATGATTGAAACGCGCGCGGTCCCAGCCGCCGAGCACGCGGCTGCTCAGTGCGAACAGCACGGTGAGCGCGGTGCCAAGCACCAGGCCGGTAGTCAGGATATAAGCAATCACCAGCCCGCCGTCGAGCCAGCTGAAAACATCGTTCTGCGCCGGATAATTGGTAAACACCCACCACGGCGCATGCGTGTCGAAAGGCCACATGATGTCGCGGTCGATCAGCCAGGCCGCAATGGCTTGCTTGATCTGCACAAACCAGGGGCTGGCCGACCAGTGGAAGGCGCCAATGGCGATTCCCATCAGGCCGTACAAGGCTAAAGCGCTTTCCCACAGGCTGTTTTGCTGCTCGCCATGCCGGACGATTTCCTCGGTAGGCGCGCGCCAGGTCAGTTCGATGGCGTCGCGGTGACCGCTGCAACGGCCGCACATATGGCAATCCGCGGCGCCCTTCATGGCCCGCAACGGTACCAGTGGCGCGCAATTGACCGGAATGATCGTGCGGCCGCCAGTATGGCTTTGCGTGCCATACGAAGCGCGCCATGCCGTTTCATTGACCTTGTAGTGAAACGGCGCCAGCTTCGCCAGCAAGCCGAACACGCCATTCACCGGGCACAGGTATTTGCACCAGACCCGTTTGTCGCGGCCATACAGGTAACCGACGACGATGGCGCCGGCGGTAGAGCCGCCCAGCACCAGCAGCACGGCTTTAGGATATTGATAGACGCTGACCATCTGGCCGTAAATGGTTGTCAGCGCGAACGCCACGAACGGCCAGCCGCCCCAGCGCATCCAGTGGGGAATCGCCTTGCCCAGGCCGTGGCGGCTGGCGAACTCGGTCAACGCCCCTTCGGGACACAGCACCCCGCACCAGACGCGCCCCATCAGCACCATGCTGATCAGCACGAACGGCCACCAGATACCCCAGAAGGCAAATTGCGCGATCAGGGTCAGGTTCGACCAGATATGTGCAGTCTCATCCGGCAGCGGCAGAAAGATCGGCACCAGGATCAGGAAGCCGTAGAGCAGCACAATCCCCCACTGCACCCAGCGAATCAGTTTCGCATGATCCCGCATCCAGTCAGCCGTACGGGAGAGTCGCGTTTGAGGAATTGCACAAGTAGTCATCAGATCATTTCGCGGGGGTTGCCCGGGGCCGGGCGCGCTTCAGGAACAACAGGACTGCCACCCAATAAGCCGCGTACACCAACAGGCTCATCAACGCCGGTTGTGCGCGGTAGCCGGTCAGGGTGGATACCAGGTTGCCGAATGTCGTCGTATCGTCGAGCAAGCGCGAACTGTCCCAGACCGGATCGATCAGTGTCGGAATAATATCCAGCGACATCAGACGTTCGATGCCGGTCAGCAACAGGCCGGCAGCCAGGAACAACAAGATGATTTCAGTAACTTGGAAGAAGCGGCGCCAAGAAAAAATTCTACCACCGAGCTGCAACAGATAGAAGGTCAGGAACGCCAGCGCAAAGCCGAGCACCGCCGCCAGCAACATGGAACCGGCACCCTCGCTCTGTTGCGCCAAGCCGAGGCCGTACAGGAAAATCACGGTTTCGCTGCCCTCGCGCGCAATTGCCAGCGCCGCCAGCGTAAACACGCCCCACCAGCTGGCTTTCTGCATGTTTTCGCTGAGCGAGGATTCCATATCGCGCTTCAACGTGCGGCCATGCTTGCGCATCCAGAACACCATCTGCACGATCAGTATCGCCGCCAGGATCACCATGACGATCTGGAAATAATCCTGCGCATCGCCCGACAACAATTCGCTAAAGCCCAGTAACGCTGCGCCGAGGCCGATCGCGGCCAGGATGCCGACGCCGACGCCGCTCCACAGATAAGGCAAGCCGCGGCGCGCGTCCTCGCCTCCGTTTTTCAGCCACGCATGCAAAATACCTACTACCAGCAAGGCCTCGACGCTCTCGCGCCAGACGATGAATAATACCTGGCCCATCCCGAATCTCCAGTCAGTTGAGGACAGGACAGTTCGCCACCCGGCTTAGCCGGCAACTCCTGCATCCTGTCCCGCAATATCTACAAACACAAACGGCCCCTGCTTACAGCGGCTTTTATATAACAGGCTTTACTTGGCGACGATCACGCCCTGCGCAGTCGCATGAAAATCATCGAAAAACTTGTACTCGCCCGGCGACAGCGGTGCAATCACGACGAACGATTCCGCGCCGGGCGCCAACACTTTTTCCTTGCGTAGCTGGACGCTTTCAAATTCCACCGCCGACTTGCCGAGATTATGGATTTCGATTTTGATTTTCTTACCGGCCGGGACTTCAATCCGCGCCGGATTCAACATACCATCCTTCATTTCCAGTCTGAAGGTCGGCAAGTCGGCAGCGATTGCAACAGCCGCAGTAAAAAACAGGCCAAGACCCAACAAGCCGCGCACTTTAACAAACACCATGGCCATGCTCTCCGATCGAAATTTCACGAGAGGTTTCATGAGAGATTAGTACCCGCCCTTTTTACCAACGCCGGCAAAGACGAAATCGTTGTCCACTTCAAACGGCTTGAACCAGGCGCCGACGCCGGTTTCCTTGTCGACATGGCGGCCAAAGTGCGCGCCGGCATTCGCCGACGGCGGCGAGATGATCATCTTCAACGTGTATTTGCCCGGCCCCGCCAGTTTGACGTTGTCGCCGTAATGCGGACCATCGCTGGCCACCATCGGCATCATGTCGCCCTTGATGACTTGGGGCGAGCCGGCTTTGACGAATTCGTAAGAAATGACCAGGTCGGGCATCCAGTCGCCTTCGGCAAAACCGTTGGGATTATTCTTCACTGCATGAATGTCGGCTTCGAGATGGATGTCCGACAGTTCCGCCTTGCGCATCATGCCTTCCGGCTCCATTTTGATCGGCTGAAGATAAACAGCGGCAACCTCAAGACCGTTCATGATTTGCTGCTTGCCGATCGGATATTCGGCAGCTGTTGCAGCGCCTGCAATACCAAGGGATAACAGCACGGCTGCAGTGATTATTTTTACCTTCATGTGATCGACCCTCTTTTAAAACAACAAATGATAATGATTATTGTTTAATTATAGCACTCGACGACTTTGCTTATTGCCCCGGCGCCGAAGGCTGTCCATAGCAGGAAATCGGAAATAAAAAGACGGCAAATTCAAAATAAAGCTTCCCATTTTGCAACGATTCAGGCATAGTAACGGACTTGGTTGAGCGCAAGCAGAAAAAAAGGTTTCCTCTGCAATCGATTGAAAATATGGCATTTTTAAATATTTTTTCTCTTCCAAATTAAACAAAGCTAATATATAATTTTGTTTTTCGCGGCTGTAGCTCAGCTGGATAGAGTACTTGGCTACGAACCAAGGGGTCGTGGGTTCGATTCCTGCCAGCCGCACCAGCAATTCCGAGGGGTTGCAAGAGAAATCTTGCAACCCCTTTCTCAATATAAGTATAAGAATACAAGTAGTGGATTTTAGTTTTTGCGGCTGTAGCTCAGCTGGATAGAGTACTTGGCTACGAACCAAGGGGTCGTGGGTTCGATTCCTGCCAGCCGCACCAGTAGTACAAGGGGTTGCAAGAGAGATCTTGCAACCCCTTTCTGGTTTACATCGCGTTTTTTCTACCTGCTCGCAGCCGTCCGGGCATGCCTATACCTGGTCGGCAAGCACCAGAGTCAGGGTTCGCTCGCTTCCCTTGCCGCCGCTGCCCTTCACACCGAGGACAAATTTTGTGCCAGGCGCACTTTTGAATTCCTCGCGCAGATCGTAAAGGGCCGTGTCTTTTGCCGGCTTGCCGTTGACACTGGCAATTTCATCCCCCACCGCAAGGCCGATACGCGCTGCCGCACTCTGGCCGGCGACATCGCCCACCATGATGTCGCCGCCCTCGGCCCTCGAGATCCACAAGCCGGAGCGATCAAAAGCTTGCGGCTTGCCAGCCAACTGGTTGGGTTGCAGCCAAATGTTCTGGTGAGCGTAGTCGAAAGTCACGGTGAACTGCTTGAGCAGATCGCCGCCGATATTGCCCGCAGTGCGCGTGGCGTTCGCAGCGCCGCCCTTATCCGCGATGAGTTCCGTCACCGGCGCTTCGATCGCAACCGGCCCCAGCGTAAGTTTGCCGGCTCTCGCCAACAGTGCCTTGGACGGACCGCCAACGCCATAACCTACGGTCGCCTTGCGGGTCGCGTGGTATTTGTCCACCAGTCCGTTGGCGTCGGCGAATGCGCGCATGACAATGAGTGCGCCGCGCGAACCTGTGTCGATCTCGAACTCCCCGGGGAATCCGTCCAGCGTGCCCGCCACCATTGGTATATGGCCGTCAAAAGTAAAGGCGATCACCGGTACATCCTTCGGCGGATGAAACACCTCTTGTTTGGTGAAGGTCAGGGTGCGCTTCGCGTAGTCGATCGTGAGCACCGCGCGTTTCACGAATTCATAGCCCAGCAGCCCTGCCGATTTGATCCCTTCGATCGCACCCCACCCGGTTGAATTTTCAGTGCCAAAGACCTGATCCGGAAGCGTCAATCCGCCCAGCGAAACGCTGTTAACCTTGGCCAGACCGAAATCCTCGATCTTGTCGCCGAAGCCGCCGCCAGGCAATGCACCCTCGACTGCAATGCCCAGCCCCTTGGCAGCACCGGTGTCGAGCATATTGGTGGCGCCAGTGTCGAAGACAAACAGTTGCGGGGCCGCGCCGTTGATGGAGGCTTCGACGTAGATGTGATTGTTCAGCAGGCGGAATGGCAAGGTCACGGAATCCTGCCCGGCCGGCCATTGCGCCGAATTCTTTGGCGGCGGTGGCGGCGCGTAACGGCTCTCCTGCCGCGCAGCCCCGAGAGTGATGGCGGCAACTTCGCCTACAGCGTCATATTTGGGATCGTTGCCGGTTCTTTGAATGGTTTTCCTTGGCAGCAGAATGCCGTCGGCCTTGGCAAAATCTGAAAAAATGTAGGCCACCGGCTGCACCCCGGTAAGCTGGATTTCACGCGCGACCAGATGGGTCGCAGGATCAAACCAGATTTCGAAAGGTTCCGCCCCTTTGGGCGTGAATTTCACCGACTCGTAGGTCTTGCCATCGGCCTGCCGGCTGCCGCTATAGGCCGCCGTGCCAGGAAAACGATTGGGAAACAGAAAGGCATAGCCGCCGCGATAAGCATCCTGGATTGCTATCGCGCTCGCCTCGGCGCTGCTCTCGACGCGGACCTCCTTGGTGGCGTCGGTGGTCCATGCCTGCTTGCCATCCCAGCCATTGCTGCCTGATGTCGGTCCGAGCACATAACTGCCGGTATTATGCAGCGAGCCGAGATCTTCCCAGGTTTCATAATTGCCGCTCAGGCCGCCGACCGAAATCTTGCCGGTTTCGTGCCACACCGCCGCCTTGTCCCACGCTTCGGCGCTACCCATGGCATCCCTTGCCGCCGTGATCAGGGTCTCGGCCTTGGATGGTTCCGCGACGACGTTGGCCGACGCCAGGACGGCCGCAACGGCAAATACAGGAGAAAGAAACACTAAACGGTTCATGTAATGCTCCAAAGAGATTGAAGTAAAAACCAGCCTTGTTTCATAAACAATTTACAGAGCAAGCCAAACGAATCATTGAAGCATCATTGCCATCAACATCGCCATCACTAACTCACGCCACCGCAATATTTGAGGACGGTAGCCGCCGTTTGCATGATAAAGTTGCCCGTGAGCACCAAATACCATTGAAAGATGGCCCTGTGTCGTAGCGCCGTATTTCAGAAAGAAAAGCTTTCATGCAAATCTTTTATTCGATTTCCGCTACTACCGAGTGCAATTGAACGCGTTGATGCGGAAGCCGCACAAAATGGCAGGCAATAAAAAACCGGCGATTCTCATCTCCGGTTCGTTGTGTCACATTTGCCGGCGTTCATCGCCGTACAGCATCAGCGCCGCTGCGGATAAATGTCGCGGCCCGCACGATCGATTTGCTGGCGCAACGCGCGCCGCTCATCCGGCGACATGCGGTTGCGTGCACTACCTTCGCCTTGTTCAGCATTACGCCCGCGATTTTGCCACTGCTCATCTGGCGCTGGGCCACGCCGTGGTTCATACTGAGATGGCGGCATACGACGCTCGCCACGCTCCTCAGGCACTCGGTCGGAACGTGCAGAGGCGCTCATTATTGCCGACAGCAACAATAAACAAACACTGATTTTCCGAAACATCATCATCATATGGACTTCTTCTGTGTATTCAGCTTCTGTGTATTCAAGCTAACGGTTAAGATTTAATCGTCACAAATTAAGTGTAAGCTCCCCCATTAATCGGCATAAGACGTTTTTGGTAAAGTTTGTAACACTTTGTAATCCATGGCTCCTAACTGTATTTTTGATGCGCACTCTGACGTTACCATATGACCATGACTACGATCAACACCCCGACACAAACACCCAACGCCCACCAACATAAAATTTTGGTGGTTGACGACGATATTCGATTGCGCGATCTGCTGCGACGCTATCTGACGGAGCAAGGCTTCCAGGTGGTCACAGCGGAGAACGCCCAAGCCATGAACAAGCTGTGGATACGCGAGCGCTACGATCTGCTCGTGCTTGACCTGATGCTGCCGGGCGAAGACGGCCTGGCGATCTGCCGCCGTTTGCGTGGCGCCGGCGACCAGACGCCGATCATCATGCTCACCGCCAAAGGCGAGGACGTGGACCGCATCGTCGGCCTGGAAATGGGCGCGGACGATTATCTGCCAAAACCATTCAATCCGCGCGAACTGGTTGCGCGTATCGGCGCCGTGCTGCGCCGCAAGGGTCCGGATGAACTGCCCGGCGCGCCATCGGAAACGCCGCAATCCTTCGAGTTCGGCGAATTCATCCTCGATCTCGGCACCCGCACCCTGAAAAAGAATGGCGAATCGATTCCCCTGACCACCGGCGAATTCTCGGTGCTCAAGGTGTTTGCGCGCCATGCACGGCAACCGTTGTCGCGTGAGAAGCTGATGGAGCTGGCACGCGGCCGCGAATACGAAGTATTCGACCGCAGCCTGGATGTGCAAATCTCGCGTCTGCGCAAACTGATCGAGCCGGATCCGGCCAGCCCGCTCTACATCCAGACGGTGTGGGGACTGGGTTATGTCTTCATTCCGGAAGGCCAGCCGCGTTGATGCCTGTTTGCGTAGCAAGGTCATCCAACAAGCGTTACCACGGGTGGCCTTGTGGCAGGAACTAACCGCTTGGCGTGGCTGAAAAGCGGTTTGCTGTGGCGGACCTTTTTCATGCTGGCATTCCTGATCACGGTCAGCATGGTGACCTGGATCGCCAGTTTCCGCATCGTCGAGCGCGGTCCGCGCGCACAGCAGCTGGCGGCGCAGATTATCTCGATCGTCACCATCACCCGCGCCGCCCTGACCCACTCCGCACCCGACTTGCGGCGCGAGCTGCTGTTCGACCTCGCCAGCAACGAGGGCATCCGCGTCTATCCGCTGGAAGACACCGACCAGATCGATCCCCCGACCGACGACGCCTTGATGCCCGACCTGGAAAAAGAAGTTCGCTCCAAGCTCGGCAACCAGACCCGTTTCTCTTCCAAGGTCAACGATATCAGCGGCTTCTGGGTCAGCTTCAAGATCGACGGCGATGAATACTGGCTGGTGCTCGATCGCGACCGGGTGGAACGCGGTTCCGGCGTGCAATGGCTGCAGTGGGCCAGCGTGGCGCTGATCCTGTCGCTGCTGGGAGCGATGTTTATTTCGACCCTGATCAACCAGCCGCTATCGCGCCTTACCGCCGCCACCCGGGCGGTCGCCAAAGGCTTGCAGCCCGAACCGCTGCCGGAAACCGGGCCGACCGAAATAGAAGAGGCCAACCGCAGCTTCAACCAGATGGTCAGCGACTTGCAGCGTATCGAATCCGACCGCGCGATCATCCTGGCCGGCATCTCGCATGATCTGCGCACGCCGCTGGCGCGCATGCTGCTGGAAGTGGAAATGGCGAACCTGTCGGACGATGCACGCACAGGCATGCAATCCGACCTGGCGCAAATGGACGGCATCATCGGCCAGTTCCTGCATTATGCCAAACCGACCGATACCAGCAGCTTTGAGAAGATCAACCTGAGCGAGCTGATCGACAACGTGGTGCAAACGGCGGAGCGCCAGGCTGACATCCGGATCAAGACCGATATCGCCCCCGGCATCCATATCTCCGGCAATGAAACCGAACTGCGGCGCGTGTTCAACAATGTCATCGAAAATTCCCGCCGCTACGGAAAAAAAGATGGCGACAACTGCGTCGATATCGATATCAGTTGCCAGCTGCGGCAAGATCGCGCAATCGTGAACATTGCTGATCACGGCCCGGGCATTCCAGACGGTGAAATAGACCGCTTGTTGCGGCCCTTCACCCGCCTCGACGTCGCCCGCGGGCAGGCCAACGGCTCAGGCCTGGGGCTGGCGATTGTCAGCCGCATCGTCAAGCAGCACGGCGGAAAATTGCGCGTCAGCAACCGTGAAGGCGGCGGGTTGAATACCCAGATTGAATTGCAGTTGAAAGCGTAAGGTTACAGCGGGAACAGCAACGCCACAGCCTCTGCAGCGATGCCTTCTTCCCGCCCCAGATAGCCCAGCTTCTCATTGGTCTTGGCCTTGACATTGACCTGGTTGACCGCAATACCGCAATCTTCAGCGATATGCGCCACCATTTGCGGAATATGCGGCGCCATTTTCGGCGCCTGGGCGATGATGGTTGAATCTATATTGCCGACCACATAGCCGGCGGCGGCGATCAAACGCACCGCCTCGCGCAGCAATTTGCGCGAATCGGCGCCGGCAAACCGCGCATCGGTGTCGGAAAAATGGCGGCCGATATCACCCAGCGCAGCCGCACCGAACAAGGCGTCGATAATCGCGTGCAACAAGACGTCGGCATCGGAATGCCCCAGCAAACCGGTTTTATGCGGAATCGTCACGCCGCCGATAATCAGCGGCCGTCCGGCTTGCAAAGCGTGGCAGTCATAACCCTGGCCGATGCGAAACTGTTGGTTCATAGGTTTTCCTTTAAATGCGTTTCCTTTAAAAACATCTCAGCCAACGCAACGTCGTGCGGCAGAGTCACCTTGAAATTACGCGGGCTGCCCTCGACCAGGCGCGGCTGCAGGCCCAGCAGCTCGACGGCGCCGGCTTCATCGGTCACCGCTTCGGCCAGGGTCAAGGCGCGCGTCAGCAGGCTGTAACGGAACATTTGCGGCGTTTGCGCCGCCCACAGCGCGCTGCGTTCGACGGTTTGCGCCACGCGGGCATTCTGGTCGCCGCGCTTCAAGGTATCGACCACCGGCAGCGCCAGCAATCCGCCCACCAAATCATCGCCCAGCGTCGTGATCAAATGTTCGATCAAGCCTTGGGTCAGGCCTGGCCGGGCAGCGTCGTGCACCAGCATCCAGTCTTCTTCACCTACCTGTTCCCGGATGGCCCGCAAACCGTTCAAGACGGAATCCCGGCGGCTGGCGCCGCCGTGAAACAGTACCGTCACCCGTCCCTGCAACTGCGGCGCCGCTGCCATCAGGTCGGCGATATAGCCATCATCAACGCTCACCACCACGAATACATGGCTAATCATGCTGGCCGCGGCAAAAGTGGTCAATACGTGCGTCAGCATCGCTTGTCCTGCCAGCGGCATATATTGCTTGGGAACAGCGGCCCCTAACCGGGCGCCAACGCCGGCGGCGGGAATCAGGGCAAAATAGCGAGGTAAATAGCGGGGTACATTCATGCGCAAGCTCAGGGGAATCGGCATTCAGGCTGGTGGTTTATAATGCGGCTCTGAATTTTAACTGTCAAATCAGGCACGTTGTGGCTTTTTTTGACCAGGCAAGACGACCGATATGCACCGATAAGCGCGCGTTCGCTTCATCCTTTGTTTCAAGTTAACAGGCTCTAATGTCCCTTGATCTAGAAAAATTGCTGCCCAAGCCGGCCACCCGCTTTGCCCTACCGGCCCTGCACGGCTCGGCCGACGCCTTTGCATTGGCGCAGGCCGCGTTGGCGCTCAAGCTGCAACAGCGGATGCTGGTGGTGGTAGTGGCCGACGCCACCGACGGCCAGCGCCTGCGGACCGAAATACCCTGGTTCCAGACTGACGGCGAGCAATCCAACGGTTTGCGCTGCCATTTGCTGCCGGACTGGGAAACCCTGCCCTACGACGCCTTCTCCCCGCATCAGGACCTGGTATCCGAGCGCCTGGCGACCCTGTACGAGGTGCAGAGCGGCCATTGCGACGTCTTGCTGGTGCCTGCCACCACCGCGCTGGTCAGAATGGCGCCACCGTCCTTCCTGGCCGGCTACACCTTCTTTTTCAAACAGGGCGAGACGCTGGATGAAGCGCGCCTGAAAACCCAGCTGACGCTAGCCGGCTACAGCCATGTCAACCAGGTCATGTCGCCCGGCGAATATTCGGTGCGCGGCGGCCTGATCGATATTTTTCCGATGGGTTCGGTCCTGCCCTACCGGCTCGACCTGTTTGGCGACGCCATCGAAACCATTCGCACTTTCGACGCCGATACCCAGCGTTCGCTGTATCCGGTCAAGGAAGTACGTTTGCTGCCCGGCCGCGAGTTCCCGATGGACGAGGCCGCCCGCTCGTCTTTCCGCAGCCGCTGGCGCGAAGTATTCGAAGGCGATCCTTCGCGTTCGGCGATCTACAAGGATATCGGCAACGGCATCGCCTCGGCCGGTATCGAATACTATCTACCGCTGTTCTTTGAAGACACCGCGACGCTGTTCGACTATCTGCCGGCAAATGCGGTCTTTGCCCTGGTCGGCGATATCGACGGCGCCATCCAGCGGTTCTGGGGCGATACCCAGTCGCGTTATAAATTCCTGAAGTCGGACCGCGAACGGCCTTTGCTGGCGCCGGAAGCCTTGTTTCTGACCGATGAAATTTTCTTCGGCCTGGCCAAACCCTTCGGCCGCTGGGTGATCCAGCAGAGCGACGCCGCCTCCGACTTGTCGGCGCCGATTCCCAACATCGCCGTCAACCGCCGCATCGACGATCCGCTGACCAACCTGCGCGCCTATCTGCTGCAAACCGGGCGCCGCGTGATGATCTGCGCCGAAACCAACGGCCGCCGCGAAACCTTGCAGCAGTATTTCAACGAATACGACCTGCCGCTGGCTTTGTGCGACGGCTATGCCGATTTTCTTGGTTCAACCCAAAAACTGATGCTGGGCGTGGCGCCGTTGCATACCGGCTTCGAGCTGCCGCAGCACGCTTTCATCACCGAAACCGAGCTCTACGCCGGCTCCGGCCGCAGGATCGGCAAGAAGAAGCAGGAAGGCGCAACCCAGGTCGAATCGATGGTGCGCGACCTGTCCGAGCTCAAGATCGGCGATCCGGTAGTGCATATCAACCATGGCATCGGCCGCTATATGGGCTTGCTCAGCATGGATTTGGGCGAAGGCGAAACAGAGTTCTTGCACCTGGAATACGCCAAGGATACCAAACTGTACGTGCCTGTATCGCAGCTGCATGTGATTTCGCGCTACTCCGGCGCTTCGCCGGAAGACGCGCCGCTGCATGCGCTCGGCTCCGGCCAATGGGAAAAAGCCAAGCGCCGCGCCGCGCAGCAAGTACGCGACACTGCGGCCGAACTGCTCAACCTGTACGCCCGCCGTGCGGTACGCCAAGGCCATGCTTTCGAGTATTCCGCCCACGATTACGAAGCCTTCTCCGAAAGCTTCGGTTTTGAAGAAACCGCCGACCAGGCCGCCGCCATCACCGCCGTCATCAAGGACATGACCAGCGGCAAACCGATGGACCGGCTGATTTGCGGCGATGTCGGCTTCGGCAAGACCGAGGTCGCCCTGCGCGCCGCTTTTGTCGCGGTCCTGGGTGGCAAACAGGTCGCAATCCTGGCGCCGACCACCTTGCTGGCGGAACAGCATGCGCAAACCTTCGCCGACCGCTTTGCCGACTGGCCGGTGAAAATCGCCGAGCTGTCGCGCTTCCGCTCCGGCAAGGAAATCACCCAAGCCATCAAGGGCATGGCCGACGGCACGCTGGATATCGTGATCGGTACTCACAAACTGCTGTCTGGCGATATCAAGTTTTCGCGGCTGGGCCTGGTGATCATCGATGAAGAACACCGCTTCGGCGTCCGTCAAAAAGAAGCGCTCAAGGCTTTGCGCTCCGAAGTCGACGTGCTGACGCTGACCGCAACGCCGATCCCTCGTACGCTGGGCATGGCGCTGGAAGGCCTGCGCGAATTTTCGATCATCGCGACGGCGCCGCAAAAGCGTCTGGCGATCAAGACTTTCGTCCGCAGCGAAGGCGAATCAACCATCCGCGAAGCCTGCCTGCGCGAACTGAAACGCGGCGGCCAGGTCTATTTCCTGCACAACGAAGTGGAAACCATCCAGAACCGCAAGGCGATGCTGGAAGCCTTGCTGCCGGAAGCCCGCATCGCCGTCGCCCACGGCCAGATGCATGAGCGCGACCTGGAAAAAGTCATGCGCGATTTCGTCGCCCAGCGCTTCAACATTCTGCTATGCACGACGATTATCGAAACCGGCATCGACGTCCCGACCGCCAACACTATCATCATGCACCGCGCTGATAAATTCGGCCTGGCGCAACTGCACCAGCTACGTGGCCGCGTCGGCCGCTCGCATCACCAGGCTTATGCCTACCTGCTGGTGCATGACGTGCAAGGCTTGACCAAGCTCGCACAACGGCGCCTGGACGCAATCCAGCAAATGGAAGAGCTCGGCAGCGGCTTCTATCTGGCCATGCACGACCTGGAAATCCGCGGCGCCGGCGAGGTGCTGGGCGATAACCAGTCCGGCGAAATGCACGAGATCGGCTTCCAGCTGTACTCCGACATGTTGAATGAAGCGGTGCGCGCGCTCAAGAACGGGCAGGAGCCGGATCTGGCGGCGCCGTTGTCGACCACCACCGAAATCAACCTGCACGTCCCCGCCCTGCTGCCGAACGATTACTGCGGCGATGTGCATGAACGTTTGTCGATCTACAAGCGGCTGGCGAATTGCAATGCGCAAGACAAGATCGACGACCTGCAGGAAGAACTGATCGATCGCTTCGGCAAGTTGCCGGATCCCGCCAAGGCGCTGATCGAGACACACAGATTGCGGATTTCCGCCAAGTCGATCGGCATCGTCAAGATCGATGCGCATACGGATTCGGCGTTGCTGCAGTTCGTGCCGAACCCGCCGATAGACGCCATGCGTATCATCGAGCTGATCCAAAAGAATCGCCATATCAAGCTGAACGGCCAGGACAAATTGCGCATCACCGTCAACATGCCGGACCTGGCGGCGCGCCTGACGCAGGTCAAGGCGACGATCAAGGCTTTGGCCGGATAAGCCGGGCTGCAAATAATCACTGACATTTTCACGAAACCGATACCGACACATGAACCTGATCCTGCAAAGCCTGAGCGCAGAGCGCAACGCCATCGACCACATCGCCGCCCTGGCTGGCGTTGCCGCGGTCGATATTTCCAGCGCTGGCCGCCATGCCTGGCGCTGCGACAATGTCACCTTGTCCGACGCTTTGAAAGCGCAGCTCGACGCGGCTTGCTACAGCGCCAGGATCGATTATGCATTGCTGCCATCGGCGTCCAAGCTGAGCGATTTCAAATTGCTGGCGATGGACATGGACTCGACCCTGATCACCATCGAATGCATCGATGAAATCGCCGACATGCAAGGCCTGAAACCGCAAGTCTCGGAGATCACCGAAGCGGCGATGCGCGGCGAACTCGAGTTCAACGAAAGCCTGACGCGGCGCGTCGCCTTGCTCAAAGGCCTGGATGCAGGGGCGCTGCAACGGGTGTATGACGAGCGGCTGCAGTTGTCGCCAGGCGCGGGGGAAATGCTGGCGGCGGTCAAGGCTGCCGGTATCAAAACCTTGCTGGTTTCAGGCGGCTTCACCTTCTTCACCGACCGCATGAAAACCTCGCTCGGCCTCGACTATGCACACTCCAACGTGCTTGAAATCATCAACGGCAAGCTGACCGGCAAAGTGGTGGGCAGCATCGTCAACGCCGATGAAAAGCAGCGCACGGTCGAGCGCGTCTGCGCCGAGTTGAATATCACCCCTGGCCAGGCGATTGTCATGGGCGACGGCGCCAACGACCTCAACATGATGAACGTCGCCGGCCTCTCGGTCGCCTTCCGCGCCAAGCCGGTGGTGCGTAAAAAAGCCGGCGTGGCCTTGAATTTTGTCGGTTTGGATGGCATCTTGCCTATATTGGCTTGATTTCTGCTGAAATCGACGCTTGGGGATATCGTTAAATCATCAACCTGGAAGGAAAAACATGGCGAATGAACTGGTTTTCGATAGCAAGCTGCATTCCGAGAAGAACCTGGCCTGGTGGCTCTACCTGTTTCACGCCGCAAGCCTGCTGTTCTCGCTCGGTGCATTTTCCTGGATTCCGCTGATTATCAACTATGTAAAACGGCAAGATGCGGCCGACACTTACGTATATAGCCATCACAACTGGCAAATCCGCTCGTTCTGGTGGTATCTGCTGTGGATGTTCGTCGGCGGCGCGCTGTTCCTGACTGTGATCGGGATTCCACTGGCATTTGTGGTGTGGGGCCTGGCGTGGCTATGGAAAGCCTATCGCCTGCTGAAAGGCTTGATCGATTTGAATGACAACAAGGCGATGCCTGCTTAAGCTCGCCATGCGACAGCCTGCGAATGCAGGCTGTCGCAGCATTGCATCATCACTCTCTACCACACATCTTCAAGGCATGCGCAACAACCCCACCTCGCCTGCCGTTCGCGCCATGCGTGACACCGACATCGCGGCCGTCATGCGGATTCAAGCTGAATGCTATCCAACGTCCATGCTGGAATCGGAAGAGGTATTGCGCGCCCGCCTTGCACTGGCGCCGGCGACTTGCTGGATCTGGTCGTCAACCCAGCAAAGCGCGGCCGCCTATCTATTCAGCTATCCGTCAAACAAGGATGCGATCACTGCGCTGGGTGGCCAGTTCAAGCTCGCGGCGACGCCGGATTGTTTGTATCTGCACGACTTGGCGGTTGCACCGAGCGCCCGTGGCCGGCGCGCGGCCAATGCGCTGGTAGCGGCTGCCTTGGCCCATGCCCGGGTAACGGGTCTGGCATGGAGTGCACTGGTGTCGGTGCAACAATCGCAAACGTTCTGGGTCACGCTCGGCTACGCATCGGTGGAAGTCACCCACTCTCCGGCCAAGAAAAACCTTGGCAGTTATCACGTAGCCGACAGCCAAAGCACCCCGATTTACATGCTACAGCGGGTGATTTAGCGGCTGCAAATCGATCTGTTATGATGATCCGTAAAAATGGCCCGCAACTCTCGGACATTGATGACATGGAGGCTGGGTATGCATGCTTACGTTTCTTTTATGAGTGAAAAAAATATCAACCACTTTAAAGGAACGCGCCGCCATGGCCACTTCTGTTTTTGCACAAGATCAATTCAAGTACACCACCATCGCCCATAGCGGGCACCATTACTGCAGTCCGCTTTCTCCAGACAAAGCCGCCGAACTACTAGCGGCACTGCAGCTGCCACTTGACGCCCTGGTATTGGATGCCGGCTGCGGTAAAGCCGGGCTGTTACGTGATTTATTGAAATCGCAACCGGTGCGCGGCGTCGGCGTCGACATCAATCCACATTTCCTGGCCGAAGCTGCAGATGCCTGGGCAGCAAGCAATCCGGGCGATGAGCGCCTGACACTGATCGACAGCAAGGCCGAACATCATTCGCTTCCCGCCAACGGCTATGACGCCATTCTGTGTGTTGGATCGACGCATGCGCTTGGCGGATTTGAACGCTGCCTCGCTATCTTCAAACAATGGCTCAAACCGGGCGGCACGCTGCTGATGGGCGAAGGTTACTGGAAACAAGGTCCCTCAGATAAGTATCTGGCGGTACTCGGCGCCACGGAAGATGAACTGACCAGCCACGCGGAAAACGCCGAGCGCGCTGTCGCACATGGCTATAGACTCCGCGCAATGGCGGCAAGCGGCGACAATGAGTGGGACCAGTAGAGAACATGTACTTCTCGGCGGTCATGCATCATGTAGCGGCGCATCCGGAAGACCCTGACGCTGCAGCCTTTGCCGACAGGGCCAGACAATGGCACGACAACTATCTCGTATGGGGTAGATCAACGCTGGGATTCGGCTACTATCTGCTGCAAAAGAACTGACTGGTCGCAAGCGCGTAACAAAACCGACCATGCAGGTCGGTTTTTTTGTGATCATGCGGTGGCCAAATCCGGTGTCTGTCTTTACATGGCAGCGAAGGCTTGTTCGATATCAGCGATCAGATCCTGCGGATCTTCCAGACCGATATTGAAGCGCACCAGGATGCCGTTGCCTTGCCAGTTGTTGCGCATGCTCTGAATCCGGTAAGGCACGCACAGGCTGTTGGCGCCGCCCCAGCTATAGCCGATCTTGAACAGTTGCAGGTTGTCGACGAAGCGGTCGGTCTGTTCTTCGCTGTAGCGGTCATCGAAAATCACCGAAAACAAACCCGCCGCGCCAGTGAAATCGCGCTTCCAGATGTCATGTCCCGGACAATCCGGAAATGCCGGGTGCAGCACGCTGCTGATCTCGGGGCGCAGCTTGAGCCACGCGGCGATTTTGCGTGCAGCGGCGTCATGCGCTTCAAAGCGCATTTTCATGGTCGGCAAGCTGCGCAACACCAGATATGCGTCATCCATGCCGACGCCAAAACCCAGCCGCATGTGCGTTGCCTGCAGGCGTTGGTTGAGGGCGGCATCACGCGTGATCACAGCGCCCATCAGGATGTCCGAACCGCCCGACTGGTATTTTGTCAGGGCTTGCATCACGATATCTACGCCGAGATCGAAAGCGCGCAAAGCCAGGCCGGCTGACCAGGTATTGTCGATCGCCACCAGCGCGCCGTTGGCATGCGCCGCCTGGCAAATGGCCGGGATGTCCGGCATCTCCATCGACACCGACCCCGGCGCCTCGGTCCAGATCAGGCGTGTATTCGGCTGGATCAGATCAGCGATGCCGGCGCCGACCAAAGGATCGTAATAACGCGCGGTGATGCCGAAATCACGGGCCAGCCAGTTGCCCAGGTCGCGGTTCGGGTTATACACGTTATCGGGCAACAACACGTCGTCGCCGCTCTTCAGCAAGGCCAGGTCGACCATGGTGATTGCCGCCAGGCCGCTAGGCGCCAGCAGGCAATGCTGGCCGCCTTCGATTTCCGCCAGCCGCGCTTCCAAGGTGAATGAAGTCGGTGTGCCGTGCAGGCCGTAGGTATAGCTATTCTTTTCTTGCCAGTTACGGGCACGCATCGCGGCGACATTCTTGAACAGCACCGTGGAAGCGTGATGTATGGCGACCGGAAATGCGCCGAAACCATCGGGCGCCTGATAATCGCTATGGATGATCGCGGTTTGAAGCTGCTTTTTTGCCATATTCTTTTGAAGAATTATTTGACTGGCCTGGCGCTTTGCGCCGGGCCTTGAACCGTCAACACAAATGGTTTTGTCACTGCATCATCGGTGGTCGACCAAGTACCAGTGAAGTTGTTGCCAACCAGCGTTCCGGCCCACTCGCCGGAAACATCCTTGCCATTGACCGACTCTTCCATGATGACATCGGTATTTTCCGACTCGCCGGCCAGCAGAATCTTGCTAGTCTGCCCGGCAATCGTATAGGTACCCTGGATGCCTTCTGTAGGATCAGACTTCAATTGCAGATGCATCTCGATCTTGGCGTCGCCCAGCGTGCCGCGCAAGGTCAGCGGCTTGACAAACAGATTTGATGCAACGGGCGTGGCAGCAACTGCTGCGCCATTATCGCCATCTGCAAAGGTCAAGCCAGAACCAAGAGCCAACACCAGCGCCAACGACACTGCAAACTTCCCTGCCATCATGCAGCTGCCCACAAATCATGCGCATCAGATGCAGTGATGGTGACATCGACGAACTCGCCGACCACCAGTTTCTTGTGCGGCTCGTAAGGTGGTTTGACATATACCACGCCGTCGATTTCCGGCGCATCGGCGCTGGAACGGCCGATGCCGCCGCTGCGATCGACTGAGTCGATCAACACACGCATGGTCTTGCCGACCTTGGCTTGCAAGCGTTTCTTGGAAATCTCTTCCTGCAATTGCATGACGCGGCCGCGACGCTCTTCGCGCAGTTCTTCCGGCACCGGATTGTCCAGCGCGTTGGCGGTTGCGCCTTCTACAGGAGAATAGGCAAAGCAACCGAGGCGGTCGATTTCTGCCTCTTTCAGGAAGTCCAGCAGGTAGTCGAATTCAGCTTCGGTCTCGCCAGGGAACCCGGCGATAAACGTCGAGCGGATCGTCAGGTCCGGACACATTGCGCGCCAGGCCTGGATCCGTTCGATATTCTTTTCACCGCTGGCCGGGCGCTTCATGCGCTTCAACACATCGGGATGCGCATGCTGCAGCGGCACGTCCAGGTATGGCAGCACTTTGCCTTCGGCCATCAACGGGATGATCTGGTCGACGTGCGGATAAGGATAAACATAGTGCAGGCGCACCCAGGCGCCGTATTGGGCAGCGATTTCACCGAGGGCAGTCACCAGTTGCGTCATGTGGGTCTTGACCGGCTTGCCGTTCCAGAAGCCCATGCGGAACTTGACGTCGACGCCGTAGGCGCTGGTGTCTTGCGAAATCACCAGCAGCTCTTTGACGCCGGCCTTGAACAGGTTTTCGGCTTCCATCATGATGTCGGCGATCGGACGCGACACCAGGTCGCCGCGCATCGACGGGATGATGCAAAAACTGCAACGATGGTTACAGCCTTCCGATATTTTCAGATAAGCGAAATGCTTGGGCGTCAGCTTGATGCCTTGCGGCGGCAGCAAGTCGAGGAACGGCGCATGCGGCTTCGGCAAATGCTTGTGAACCGCAAACATGACTTCACCGACAGCATGCGGGCCGGTCACTTCCAGCACTTTCGGGTGGATCTTTTGAATGATGTCGTCGCCATTGGCGTCTTTTTTCGCACCCAGGCAACCAGTGACGATGACCTTGCCGTTTTCGCTCAGCGCTTCGCCGATGGCGTCCAGCGATTCCTGAACGGCGGCGTCGATAAAGCCGCAAGTGTTGACGATGACCAGGTCGGCGCCCTCGTAAGACTTGGCAGTTTCATAACCTTCCGCACGCAATTGGGTGAGGATTTGTTCGGAATCGACCAGTGCCTTGGGGCAACCAAGGGAGACGAAACCGACTTTGGGGGCGGCTAGTACTGTTGCAGGCACCGATGGCGCTGCTGGAATGACGTTGGACATGACGGAGTGGGGTCAAAGCAAAGTCGCTATTGTACCCCTTCCACTGCCATGGTTACCCGCAACGGGCGCTAAAAACCTGTCGCAGGATCAAGAACCCGCGGGCTTGATTATTTTTTTGTCTTGTCGACCGGTGGTGGCGGTGCAAACGGGAAGGTGCCAAACATGTTCTTGGTCTGGTTTTGCATCTGTTCCTGCATCTGGATAAACAACCCTTTGCTCTGCTCGATGTAGTTGCTCATCATGCCTTGCATCATCGGTCCCTGGACATTCATGAACTGAGTCCACATTTCAGGGCTGAACGGCTTGCCTTCATACATGCCCTTGGAATTTTCAGCGAGCTTGTTCTGGATATCGATAAAGGCCTGGATATTTTTTTCCAGATAGTTGCCCATCATTCCTTGCATGGCATGGCCGTAGTAGCGAATGATTTGCGACAGCGCCGCGCTGGAAAACATGGGCGTGCCATTGGACTCTTCTTCCAGAATAATCTGCAACAAAATGCTGCGCGTCAGATCGTCTTCGGTCTTGGCATCCAGCACCACGAATTCTTCATTGTCCAACACCAGCTGCTTGACGTCAGTCAGGGTGATGTAGGAGCTGGTTTGCGTATCGTACAGGCGACGATTCGGATATTTCTTGATCAAGCGTTCAGACGTCTTTTTTGTAGTAGTCATTTCTGTCCCAGGTTACTGCGCCATATCGTGTTTTAACTACGCTGCGCCGTGCATCGATTTGCCGCTGCACTTCACGCAATACTTCACTGCAGTACTTCATTATATTGCGCAAAACATGTACAACTCGCTTTATAGGGAGATTTATTGCGTTGCAATATAAGCAAGGAAACCATGCAAGGAATCCGATCGCCCGCGTGAGGCGGCGATGCGCTCCACGCGGGACGGCAAACAGGCTGGCTTAGCCCATATGCAAACCGCCATTCAAGGAGAAGTCAGAGCCCGTCGCATAGCCGCCTTCATCCGACACGATCCAGGAAATGATGGAAGCGATTTCCTCCGGCTCGCCCAGACGTTTGACCGGAATTCCGGCAACGATCTTTTCCAGCACATCAGGCCGGATCGAACGCACCATATCGGTCCCGACATAGCCCGGCGAGACAGTATTGACAGTCACGCCCTTGGTCGCCACTTCTTGCGCCAGCGCCATGGTAAAACCATGAATCCCGGCTTTGGCGGTCGAGTAGTTGGTCTGGCCGAACTGGCCTTTCTGTCCATTGACCGATGAAATATTGACAATCCGGCCCCAGCCGCGGTCCGCCATGCCATCGATGACCTGTTTGGTCACGTTGAACAGCGAATTCAGGTTGGTGTCGATCACCGCATCCCAGTCAGCCTTGGACATCTTGCGGAACTGGCCGTCGCGTGTGATGCCGGCGTTGTTGACCAGGATATCGATCTCGCCGATCTCTGCCTTGACCTTCTCGAAAGCCGCCTTGCAAGATTCCCAGCTGGAGACATTGCCTTCCGAGGCGTGAATATCAAAGCCCTTGGCGCGCATGTCAGCCAGCCATTTATCCTTGCGCGTCGAATTCGGACCGCAACCGGCGACCACCGTAAAGCCATCTGTGCAAAGACGAGTACAAATTGGGGTACCGATGCCGCCCATTCCCCCTGTCACATAAACGATTCGCTTTGCCATCTTTTGTCTCCTTCAAAAAAACAATTCAAAAAATCGATCTGCCATCTACTTACTGACTTACTGCTTGCCCTGCTGTCTTCCGCACTTTGAGGTGTCTTGTTTTCTTACCCGGTATTTACCCTGCATCCCACATTCACTCTGCCCTGACTTTGACATAGCTTCCCGGCGCCGGTTCGATGACGTCGTGCTTAGTATTTCCTAATTTGCGCGGCGCTGCTACTTGTTTTCCCGCATGGCCGGATAAAAATTCCGCCCACCCGGTCCACCAGCTGCCCGGATGTTCAGCCGCACCGGCGAGCCAGGCATCGGCGTCTGCCGGCGTTTGCTTGCCGGCGCCGTCGTTGGTCCAGTAGCTGCGCTTGTTCTTGGCCGGCGGGTTGATCACGCCCGCAATATGGCCGGAAGCGCCCAGCACGAAGCGGTTCTGCTTCGGCTTCTTGGGATTCAACAAGGGGAGCGAAGCATAGGCCGAGGTCCAGGGCACG
Source organism: Collimonas sp. (assembly GCF_039923675.1). GTDB lineage: Bacteria > Pseudomonadota > Gammaproteobacteria > Burkholderiales > Burkholderiaceae_D > Collimonas. Next base: position 47,816 of record NZ_JBDTCG010000056.1, on the reverse strand, counting down.
ATGTGATCATCGCGCGAGGCGTAGATGAAGGTCGGCGCATCAATCTTGCCGAGGTCGATCTTCTGTCCGCTCACCGATAACTTGCCGGCATCCTTCAGCGAATTATCCAGGTACATATTGCGCAGGTAATAACAAAACATCGGCCCCGGCAAATTGGTGCTGTCTGCATTCCAGTAGAGCAGATCGAAGGAGCTCGGCTGTTCGCCCTTGAGGTAATTCGATTCGACGTAATTCCATAGCAGGTCATTCGGCCGCAGGCTGGAAAACGCCGAGCCGAATTCGCGCCCCGGCATCAAGCCGCCCTGGCCGATCGCCTGCTCGCGCATGCGTATCTGCATATCGTCTATATAAACATCGAGGATACCGGTATCGCTGAAGTCCAGGAAAGCTGTCAACAATGTCAGGCTGGCAACCGGATTGACCTTGGTCGCCGCCAGTTTCGCCAGCGCTGTCGACAAGATCGTGCCGCCGACGCAAAAGCCGAGCGCGTTGATCTTGTCCTGGCCGGAAATCTCCTGCACCAGTTCGATCGCCTGGATCGCACCGTCATCGATGTACTGGTCCCAGGTGGCATGCGCCAGCGACTCGTCGGCATTACGCCAGGAAATCAGGAACACGCTGTGTCCTTGCTCCACCGCGTAACGCACCAGCGAGTTTTGCGGCTGCAGGTCGAGGATATAAAATTTGTTGATGCAAGGCGGCACGATCAGCAGCGGCCGCTGGAATACCTTGGCTGTCAGCGGCTTGTACTGGATCAACTGGAACAAATCATTTTCAAACACCACCGCGCCTTCGGTCGTCGCCACATCCTTGCCGACTTCAAAGGCCGACTCATCGGTTTGCGATACCCGCCCCTTGTGCATGTCCGCGATCATCTGCGCGATGCCCTTGGTCAGGCTTTCGCCATTGGTCTCGACGATTTTCTGCTGGGCCGCCGGATTGGTCGCCAGGAAATTCGACGGCGCCATGGCGTCGATCATCTGCTGCACCGTAAAGCCGATCTTGCGCTTGATCTTCGGCGGCGCATCGAGCGCGTCGACCATCGCTGTCAAGAATTGCGCATTCAGCAAATACGCCGCTGCATTGAATGCATACAACGGATTGCCGTGCCAGGCCGCGGCGCTGAAACGACGGTCCGCGATGGCGGGAAGGCGCGCCGCCAGCATGTCTTGCCACAAGGCCGAGAGCTGTTGCGTGTACTGCGCCTGCAACTTCTCCAGCACCGCCGGATCAAGCGAGATGCCGAGCTCGCCCAGCCCAGCGGCGACTGTCGCGCTCTGGGTATGCGCAGAGGTATTCAGCGCGCCCAGGAACATGTCGGGATCGCCGATCTTGCTCAGCTGCTGCAGGAATTGTGGATTGAAAGCTTGATTGAATTGCTGCGAGAGTTGCAGCAACGCGGCTGGATCGAAAACAGAAAAATTAGGCGTATTCATGCTGTGACCGTTGTTTTGGCGTATTTTCGTGTATCTTTTATCGGATTGACTCTAAAGCAGGAACCATAATGTACATCGTCGCCATCGCCTGGATCTACGTCGTCTTCATGATGGCCATTACGGAAGCTAACGCGGTTGCCGGAGTAATGACATTTTTGCTGTACGGTGTTTTTCCTTTGACAATTGTTTTATACCTGATGGGCACGCCGCAACGCAAGAGAAATCGACAGCGCGCTGAAAATTCCGCCCGGCTGGCGGCCCAGGAAAAATCCGCGTCAGCCGCCACCACGGCCGATCGACCGCCGACTCTTGCCGAAAAACAGAAGTGATAAAAACCGCCGCTCACTTCAGCCAGATCAGCGACGCCATGCGGCCGGTTACCCGGTCGCGGCGATAAGAATAACAATTTTTGTCTGTCACCGTACACAAACCGCCGCCATAAATTTGAGACACGTCCGCCTGCTGCAAGGCGATCCGCGCCAGCTGATAAATATCGGCCAGATATTTACCGGGCCGTTGCGCAATTGGCGTAAAGCATGCCTGGATTTGCACCAGGCGCACTGCAGAATCTGTATCGGAGGCCGCATCGACAAATGCCTGAAGCACATCGGCGCCGACTTCAAATTTTTCAGGACCTATGGCTGTCCCCAACCAGGCCACAATCGGACCGGCGCCGGCAGCCCGCATACGCGCCGCCGTGTTCTGCAATACCCCGCCCAGCAAACCACGCCAGCCGGCATGCGCCGCGCCGACCACGCGGCCGCCGACATCGGCGAACAAGACCGGCAGGCAATCGGCCGTCTGAATCGCGCAGACCACACCGGGGCGGGTAGCAATCGCGGCGTCCGCCTCGACATCCGCAACTGCATTATCGACTGTACCTGCATCCACTACATCATGACCGTGCACCTGCGTCAGCCACAGCGGCGAGGCTGGCAGCAAGGTCTGCAGCAGCGCACGATTCTGCGCCACTGCTTGCGGCGCATCCTCGACATGCGCGCCCAGATTAAGTCCGCCGCCGCCGTTGCCGTCGTCGTAAGGTCCCTGACTGACGCCACCGCTGCGCAAGGTAGCGCAAGCACCGATATTGGCCGGCACGCCGGCCCAGTTCGGAATAATCAGATGCATGTGCTTATTCCGGCACGCTCATGCCGGCTTTGGTCAGCAGTTCGGCGAAATCCTGCGGCAATGGCGCAAACCATTCGCAAGGCTTGCCGGTGGTCGGATGGATCAGCCCCAGACGCGAAGCCTGCAAGGCCTGGCGTGAAAATGCCGGCATCAGATGTTGCTTGCCGTACAAAGCATCGCCCACCAGGGAAAAGCCGAGCGACTGCATGTGCACGCGAATCTGGTGCGTACGCCCGGTTTCCAGACGACAACCCATCAGGCTGACCGGACGCCGGTCCAGCAAACCTGTTCCCAGTCGCTGGTAATGCGTGATCGCCGGCTTGGCGATCAGGCTGTCGGAGACTGCCATCTTGATACGGTCGCGCGGATGGCGCGCCATCGGGCTGTCGACGGTGCCGCTCAACTGCGGCGTGCCCCACACCAGCGCCAGGTACTGGCGCTTGACGGTGCGTGCCTGCAATTGGCGCACCAGGTCGGTCTGCGCTTCCAGCGTCTTGGCGACCACCATCAAACCGCTGGTATCCTTATCCAGGCGATGCACGATGCCGGCGCGCGGCACCCCGACCAGCGAAGGCCAGCGGAACAGCAAACCGTTCAGCAACGTGCCCGACCAGTTGCCGGCGGCAGGATGGACCACCAGGCCGGCCGGCTTGTCGATCACAATGATCGCCGCATCTTCATAAACCACTGAAAGCGGCATGTCTTCCGGCGTAAACGCCTGTTCGTCAGGCGCCGGTTGCGGCAGCACCACTACGGTTTCGTCGCCGTAGGTGGTGAGTTTGGTAGTGGTGCAGATTTTGCCGTCCACGGTCACATGGCCGGCTTCGATCCATTGCTGGATGCGGCTGCGTGAATATTGCGGCACCATGCTCGAAACCACCTTATCCAGACGCGTTCCACACACATCTGGCGTCAATTGCAATACTATCGGCGCGGTAGCCGTGGCGACGTCGCCATCATCGTTGGCTTCGTCAAGGTCATCGATATTGACCTCTAAATCGGCGTCTGGCAGACTTTCAGCCAAATTTGGCTTGGTAAATGACATCAGAGGAAGTCCCATCGGCTATAATCAGTGAATCGTTAAGTTATTACGCTAACCAATGTGGCTGAAACGCGCAATTACAGGTAAACATACGCAATCTTGCAAAAAACTATGCAAAAAAGACTCTTAAAACTAGCTGCTGCTGCATTCGTTATCTCCTTGTCCGCGTGTGGCTTACTGCCAGACAAAGTCGATGAAACCGCAAACTGGTCCGCGCCCCGATTATACTCGGAGGCCAAGGACGAAATGAACAGCGGTGGCTACGATAAGGCAATTAAGTACTTTGAAAAGCTGGAATCGCGCTATCCGTTCGGTACCTACGCGCAACAAGCGCAAATGGATATCGCCTACGCCCACTACCGCCAAGGCGAACAGCCTGAAGCGCTGGCAGCCATCGACCGCTTCATCAAGCTGCACCCGAACCACCCCAACGTCGACTATATGTATTACCTGCGCGGCCTGGTCAACTTCAACGACAAAGTCAGCATTTTCGACTTCCTGTCCAGCGAAGACGCCACCGAACGCGATCCGAAAGCTGCGCGCGACGCATTCGATGCATTCAAGCAAGTCGTGGTGCGCTACCCGGACAGCACCTATGCGCCCGATTCACTGGACCGCATGAAGTACCTGGTGAATGCGCTGGCACAGTATGACGTCCACGTCGCCGGCTACTATTATCGCCGCGGCGCTTATGTCGCGGCCGCCAATCGCGCCCAAAGCGCGATCCAGGAATACCGCGATGCGCCGGCAGTGGAAGAAGCGCTGCATATCATGGTGCAATCGTATGGCGGCTTGGGCCTGACGCAGTTGCATGACGATTCCGAACGCGTGCTGAAGAAGACTTATCCGAACAGCATCTATGTTGGCGGCACCGGCACCAATGGCAGCAAAGTGGCGGCCAAAGAACATTGGTGGAAATTCTGGTAATAGCCTGGGCAACCATGCCGACTGAGTAAAAAGCCTCGCACCGCGAGGCTTTTTTAATGACTACAGGCCGGAAGCCGGTCGCGATTGACCTGTCACCAGTTTCTTGGGACGCACCTTCGCTCCCTGGATCTGATACAGATGATGCTGGAACTGCTGGGTCGCCGCTTCCCACGAATACTCCAGCGCATGCCGCCGCACCTCGCGCCGGTCCAGACTGAGCGCCAACAAGCAGGCCGAAGTCAGGTCCTCATCCAGTATCCCCGAACGGCCATGCGCCACTACATCGACCGGGCCCGCGACCGGATAAGCGGCGATCGGCACGCCGCAAGCCATCGCTTCCACCATGACCAGGCCGAAGGTATCGGTATGACTGGGGAAGACCATGACGTCGGCGCAGTTGTAATAAGAAGTCAGTTCGTGATGCGCCTTGGCGCCCAGGAATTGCACTTGCGGATAACGCTGCTGCAACTCCTCCCGCAACGGACCGTCGCCGATCACCCATTTGGTGCCCGGCAAATCAACCTGCAAGAAGGCTTCGATATTCTTTTCCACGGCGACCCGGCCGACATACAGGTATAGCGGGCGGGCGATGCATGCGTGATCTTCGTCGACCGGCTTGAAGCGCTCCGTGTCCACTCCCCGCCCCCACAGCACCAGCCGCCGGAAGCCGCGCTGCTCAAGCTCTTTCATCACATGCGGCGTCGGCACCATAACCGCCTTGGAGGGGCCATGGAACCAGCGCAGCCAGCGATAAGTGATGGCCTTGGGCAGGATATTGCGCGCGCTCAGGTATTCGGGAAAACGGGTGTGATAGGCAGTGGTGAAACCAATTCCCTGGCGCAGGCAGAAGCGCCGCGCGGCCAGACCCATCGGTCCTTCCGTCGATATGTGGATGCAATCCGGCGCAAACGCTTTCAGGCTGGCGGCGACCCGGGCATAGGGCTTGTGCGCAAGGCGGATCTCCGGATAGGTCGGGCAGGCAAAAGTCGGGCAGCCGTCGGTGCTGAGCAGCAAGACTTCATGGCCGTTATTGCGCAGGCAGGCAGTGGTGGCGCGCAGCGTGTTTACCACACCGTTGATTTGTGATTGATCGGCGTCCGTTACGATGGCAATTCGCATAATTCTCTAGTCTGTTTGCTGGATGCGGCGCTCTTCTGTTGCTTGCTCATTTGCATAATCTCTTGCCAGGTCACCAGCCGCAGTTCGCCGCTGGCTTCTTCCACCAATGCCGACAGGCTTTCAACCCAGTCGCCATCGTTGCAATAGGTGATGCCGTTGATGTCGCGGATTTCCGGCTTGTGGATGTGGCCGCAAATGACGCCATCCAGGCCTTTCTTTTGCGCCTCGGCCGCCAGCGCATCTTCAAATGACGAGATGTAGTTGACAGCGTTTTTTACCTTGAGCTTCAGGTATTGCGACAGCGACCAGTAAGGCAGGCCGGCACGTGCGCGCCAGCCGTTGAACCACTGGTTGAATTTCAAGATCACCGTGTATAAACCGTCGCCGACATACGCCAGCCACTTGGCGCAGGCGATCACGCCGTCGAAACGATCGCCGTGCAGCACCAGCATGCGCTTGCCGTTGGCGGTGGTATGCACCAGCTCGTCGCGGATGCGGATGCCGCCGAAATCGAGATCGATGAACTGACGCACCGCTTCGTCGTGGTTGCCCGGCACGAAAATCACTTCGGTGCCCTTGCGGGCTTTTTTCAGGACCGTCTGCACCACGTTGTTATGGACCTGATCCCAGTACCAGCGGCGCTTCAGTTGCCAGCCGTCGATAATGTCGCCGACCAGATACAAGGTATCCGATTCGGTGGCGCGCAAGAATTCCAGCAGGCGAGCAGCCTGGCAGCCGGTGGTTCCCAAATGGACATCGGAAATCCAGATCGTGCGAAAGCGGACCGGCTCGCGCTTCGATGCGGGTCCGGCGCCGGCATTGCTATTGGCGCCGAACAAGGCAGCTTCCAGAAACTGTTCGCCAGGTTTCATGTCGTCCTCGATTCTTTCAAGTAGTGACGTGCGTAGCGGCCGTCCAGTTTGGACAGGGGTAACAACAGGAAAAAATCGGCGGAATGAAAGTCGGGATCCCAGGCCGGATCGCCACAGACCCAGGCGCCGCTGCGCAGATACCCCTTCAACAGCGGCGGCATTTGCGCCACGTGACCGGATTCACGTTCATAGACCGGAAACGGCACATGCGGCGTCACCCGATACTCGGCGGGCGAGAAACTGTTTTGATCCAGCGCGTGGTACAGGGCGGCGGCGTTATGGCCGCCGTCGGCCAGGCTGACGCTGGCGCAACCCATCAGGTAATCGCAACGCTCGCGCCGCATGAATGCCGCCAGGCCGGCCCACAGCAGCATGATGACGCTGCCGCTGCGGTAGTCGGGATCGATGCAGGCGCGCCCGGCTTCGGCGATGCTGCTGCGCAGATTGTCGAGCCGGCCGATATCGAATTCCTGCTCGGAATAATAGCGGCCCATGCGCCGTGCGGCATGCGGGCTCATGACGCGATAGGTGCCAACCACCCGCAGCGTCTTGGTGTCACGTACGATCAGGTGATCGCAATAAGCGTCGAACTCGTCGCTGTCCAGGCCGTCGGCATTGGCGAGGGCAGACAGACCCATCGCTTCGATAAAAACTTTGTATCGCAGGCGCTGCACTTCGCGCACCTCTTCCTGCGTACTGGCCAGACTAACCGTCAACTTGGCTTCACTTGAGCTCGCTGCGCCAGCATGAGTTAGGAGTTGCATTCATCGTCCTTTCAGATTGTGACGATGACAAGCCTAACTGCCGATTACTTCAAGAAAATGACAAGTTTATTTCGGTTTTATGACATTGCAACAGTGACTAAAATACAATTTTCATCCATAGAAAACACGAAAAGCACGAAAATACTCCAAGGAATATTTCGTGCTTTTCGTGTTTTTGACGGACAGTCTTTACGCAAATCGCAGCAGAAGCCACGACTATCGAAGCCTCACGCCACGCCCAGGCCTATTTTTCTTTTTTCGGACGGCCGGCCTTCACTGGCGGCAAACTTGCCACTGCCAGCTTCAGGTTTGCCAGATCCAGTTCGCGGATCAGGGCAACGCCGACGCGCAGCAATTCGCTCTTCTTCACTTCCAGACCAGCCTTCAGGAAAGTCTTCTTGACGTCGGCCAGGACCTGATACTCGTCGGCCGGCATGGTGAAACTGTCACGCACCAGCTTGGCTTTTTTGACTTTGGCCTTGGCATCCGGCAAAGACTTCAGGCTTGGCGCCGGTTTGACGGCGAGTGGCTTGGTGGCGATCAACGGCTTTGGAATCGCCTTCAGTTCCGGCTGGGCTGGCAACTTAGGCGCCGGCTTCGGCCCCCGCTTGGCTGGCACTTTCACCGCAGGCTTTACTGCGGCCTTGACTGCTGGCGCCGCCTTCGGGCTGGCTTTGACTGCAGGCCGCGCCGCCGGTTTGGCTTTGGCAGCCGCTCTGACTGCAACTACAGGTTTTTTCACTGCACGTTTCACAATTTTACTGGCAACCATTCAATTCTCCATTAATAAATCGTATAAATAATATATACAATTCTTTGTGTTTCAGCAAGAGCAGCTTGATTAACAATGTAACCAAGAGTGACATTTTCAGGCCAGCCAACACGACAATTTCATCAAGCTGTCATATTAAACAAGGACACTGCGACTCCTCCGCCACCATATTTCCACTTTTTTGATGAACTTAAACTTGAAACGCATTTTGCGCAAGTGCCTGGCTGGTTTTGTCTTGTGCCTGCCGCTGCTGACGCATGCCGCCGCCGATGAAATCGTGGTCGGCCAGGCCATCGACCTGTCCGGACCGAATGCCGACCTGGGGCGCGATTACGCAGCGGGGATCAAGACCTATTTCGACGTCCTGAATACAAAAGGCGGCATCAACGGCCGCCGCATCCAGTATCTGGTGCGCGACGATCGCGGCCAGGCCGACCAGTCAGTCAAGGCGGTGGCCGAGCTGATCGGGCAGGCCCACGTTTCTTATCTTTTCGGCGGCGTCGGCGACGAAGTCACCCGGGCGGTGCTGAATTCAGGCGATTTCAAGCGCAGCGGTTTGACCCTGTACGCGCCGCTGGCCGGCGCCGATTATCAGAAAGACGCCAAAATTCTTTTCTGGCGGCCTAGCTATCAGCAAGAAATCCGTCATATATTTTCCCACTTCGACAAACTCGGGATCAAGGATATCGGGATTGTCTACCAGGAGTCGGCCGGCACCGCCGATGCTTACCAGCGCCTGCTGGAACAGATGAAGGAAAGCGGCATCAAGCTCAGCGGCACCGTGCACCTGACCAATGACCAGAAACAACTCAGCCGTGAAACTGCGGCCTTGGCTGCGGCCAAGCCAGGCTTTGTAATCATGGTTGCCGACACCGTGAACGCCGGGGTGTTCCTGAAAGAATTCCGCAAGCTGGCGCCGCAGACTTTTGTCGCCGGCTCTTCCCTCACCAACCTGACGACCTTGCGCCAGCTGGCCGGCGGCAAAGCGGTCGAGTGGACCGTGTTTTCGCAAGTGGTGCCGAATCCCGGCCTCGGCAGCTCGCCGATCCAGTTGGAACACCTGAACATGATGCGTAAATATCGCGACGAGCCGGTATCGGCCTTGACGCTGGAAGGCTTTGCGGCAGCCAAATCCTGGGTCCGCCTGCTGCAGCCGGGAAAACGTGTGGCAGGCCAGCCGGAATACGCCATTCCCGGCGGCGGCTTCGATATCGGCGGCTATATGGTCGGCGAAACTGCCAACAGCAATCACCTTTCCAACTATGTCGACATCGCCCTGTTCAACAAAGCCAGCGGACTGACCTACTAAATATATATCCTGGTCATAGATGCGGTCAGCGGCAAGTGTAGCCGCCATCGACCGGCAGGCAGACGCCGCTGATCATCGAAGCTGCCGCGCTCAGCAGGAACATCACCGGCCAGGCCACCTCCTCCGGCCTGGCAAAACGGCGCAAGGGGATCGCTTGCAACACCGGCCCGCTTTTTTCCGGATCGCCCCAGGCTTGCGCCGCCATCGGCGTCAAGGTCACTGTCGGATTGACGCTGTTGACTCTTATGCCCAGCGGCCCCAGTTCCAGGCACATGGCGCGTGTGATGGCGTCCAGCGCAGCTTTGGAGGCGCAATAGGCCAGATGATCTTCTAGCGCCACCAGCGAAGCCTGGCTGGACACATTGACGATGCTGCCTTGACGTCGCTCCGCAATCATGTGCTGCGCCACGTAACGCGAGACCATCGCGGCGCCACGCGCATTGACCGCCATCACGCGATCGAAGCTGTCGGCATTCAGCGCCAGACAGGATTCGAGGATCGAGATGCCAGAACAGTTGACCAGCCCGTCCAGGCCGTGGGACGAGGCCAATTCCTTTTCCACCGCAGCACTATCGGCGACATCCAGCGCTAAAGCTACGCAGCCATGGAGAGTGACGAGCTGATCCAGCTTGTTCCGGTTCTGCCCAATCGCCAGCACCTGCGCGCCGCAGCGGCGCAATAATTGTGCGATGACTTCACCGATGCCGCTGGTGGCGCCGGTCACCATGATTTTTTTGCCGCCCAGTTCGTAAGGAGTTGAATGCATTTTCATGAGTGATAAAAGTTAACCGGCTTGCAATTTATGCATGATCGGCTTCAGCGCCGGATACAGCGCACGATAGATTTCAAAGCGGTCGGCATAGCGCTGCCGGTTTTCCGGCTTGGGACTGGCGCGCGGGACAAGCGTGACCCAGCCGCGCTCGATCTCGGCGCCGCCGATCAGGCCCGCGCCGAATGCTGCCAGCATGGCCGCGCCCAGCGCGGCTTCGACGTTTTCTTCGATGGTGAACACCGGGTAGCCGGTCACGTCCGCGATAATCTGCATCCACAGATCGGAATGGCTGGCGCCGCCCACCACCACCAGCCGCCCATCGAGAAACCGAGCGCCCTTGGCGCCGGCGTCCATATTGTGCTTGAGCGCGAAGCTCACGCCCTCCAGCACGGCGCGATACAGATGTGCCCTGCTGTGATACAGGCTCAGGCCGACAAAGGCGCCGCTGGCGGCGGCATCCCATACCGGACTACGCTCGCCCATCAGATACGGCAAAAACAGGACGCCATCGCAGCCGGCGGCAATGTCGGCCGCACGCTTCTCCAGCAGCTGATGCGGATCGATTTGCTGGCAGCCGGCTTCGGCGATCTCGGCCTGGCAAAATTGCTCGCGAAACCAGCTGACCGAAGCGCCGGCGGTAATGGCGCCGCCAAAAATATAGTTATCCTGCAAGCCGTTGAACACGTGCGGCATGCTGATCAGGCCGTGGCCGGGGTCGCATTGCTGGTTGAGGTAGCCCCAGCACATGCTGGTGCCTATCATCGCCACGTGATTGCCCTCCTTGACCGCGCCGGCCGCCAGCGTCGCCACCGCAGCATCGACGCCGCCAGCGATCACCGCGGTACCGGGCGACAGGCCGAATTCTTGCCCCCATTCGGCCAGCAAACCGCCCACCACCTCACTCGATTGCAGCAAGCGCGGCGGCATCATTGCCGGCGGGATGCCGAGCATCTCCAGCGTCTCCGGGCACCAGCGGCGCGCGGCGATATCGTAGACGCCGCCGATGTTGCCGGCGGAGCTATGGTCGACCGCAATTTCCCCGGTCAGCAAATAATTGACGTAACTGTTGGGTGGCAAAAAATAGCGGGTTTTGGCCCAGACCTCGGGCCGCTGGCGTTTGATCCAGAGCATCTTGGTATAGCCGTAATAACTGTCGATGCCGTTGCCGCTAAGGGTGCGTAAACGGTCGACATCGAGATTGGCGTTGATCCAGGCAACCTCCTCGCCGGCGCGCCGGTCCATCCAGATCAGGCATGGATGCAAGGGCTGCATGTCGGTATCGACCGCGATGCCGGAGCCGCCGTACAGGCTGCTCACACATACGGCGGCCACATCTTGCGCGGCAAAATCCAGCGCCGCCGCCTGCTGCACACACCGCGCGATGCATGCGCGTACCGCGTCAAACCAGACTGCCGGCCATTGCTCGGCCCACAGAGGCTTGGGTGTATCGACCTGGTAGCTGCGGCTGTGCTGCGCAATAATCCGTCCGTTCGCATCCACCAGCAACGCTTTGGTGCTTTGCGTGCCGATGTCGACGCCGATGACATATTTCATGGTGACCTCAACGCTCCGTTTCTGTCTCTGCGGGCTTCAACAGCACTTTGATCGAGTCTACAGAATTCGCCAGCGCGAAGGCTTCTTCCCATTTCTCCAGCGGGAAATCGTGGGTAACGATGCCTTTCGATGTCACCAGCCCGCGCGCCAGCAGATCGATGGCGATCGGATAGCAGTATGGTCCAAGATGGGCACCGCGCACGTCCAGCTCCTTGCGGTCGCCGATGATCGACCAGTCGGCGCTGGTTTCCTTGCCGAAGACGCTGAACTCGACAAAGCGTCCGAGTTTGCGGATCAGGTGCAAGCCTTGCGTCACGCCCATCGGCACGCCGGTGGTTTCGATATAGACATCGCAGCCATAGCCTCCTGTCAGCGCATCCACCACTGCCTTGGCATCTTCCCTGGCGGGATCGATCGCCACATCCGCGCCCATCTTCAGCGCCAGTTCCAGACGCTCCGGGACCAGGTCGATCACTACCAGCTTCTTCGGCGTCTTCAGCTTCGCCACCTGCACCATGAACAAGCCGAGCGGACCGGCGCCGGCGATCACCACCACATCATCCAACTGTACTTCGCCGCGATTGACCGTATGAATCGCGCACGACAGCGGCTCGATAATGGCAGCATCTTCCAGCGTGATGCCGTCCGGGATCTTGTGCACTATGGCGTTTGACGGGATGCGCATGTATTCCGCCATGCCGCCATCCGCCACTTCGCGCTGGAAGCCGAAGATGTTGTGGACTTCGCACATCCAGTATTTGCCGGAGGTGCAAAAACGGCACTTCCCGCAAGGGACGATCTGTTCAGCGATGACCCTGTCGCCGACCTTGACGCCGAAATGTTCGTCCGCGCCCTCGCCCACTTCAGCCACATAGCCAAAGAATTCATGGCCCGCCACCACCGGCGGCTTGACCCAGGATTCCTGACCCTCGCCGCCCCAGAACATGGCGGCGCCGGAGTGGCATTTGCAGTCGCTGGCGCAGATGCCGCACGCGGCGATCTTGATCACCAGCTCGTTGCGCCGGGCCAGCGGCCGTGCGATGTTTTGCAAGCGGTAATCTTTCGGACCGTGGCAGACCACGGCTTGCATGTCCAGTTTGGCGTATTGCATGGGGTTCCTTTTTTAGTCAATGAAACAATGTCGAATGCTACGACCGGGCGTACGCCTCCCGCCGGGACGGCGCGATGCAGGCCCGGTTCGCTGCGGAATGGTGAATATTCGTTGCTAGCCGCTGCGACCCCGCTCGCGGCTGATATAAATCGCTAGCAAGATGATTACGCCCTTGACGATGTTTTGCAGATACGGCGAGACGCCCATCATGTTCAGGCCGTTGTTCAGCACGCCCAGCATCAGTGCGCCAATCAGGGTGCCGATAATCGAGCCGCGGCCGCCGGCAATCGAAGTGCCTCCCATCACCACCGCGGCAATTGCGTCCAGCTCGAATGAAATGCCGGAGTTCGGCTGGCCGCTCATCAGGCGCGAGGTCAGCACCAGCCCGGCCACCGCCGCGGTGAAACCGCTGATCGCATACACCAGCAGCTTGTAGCGCGCGATCCGGATTCCGCTCAGGCGAGTGGCTTCTTCATTGCCGCCGATGGCATAGATATAGCGCCCGATCGGGGTGCGGTCGAGCAAGACATAGGCGATCGCGAACACCAGCAGCATCACCACGATCGGTGTTTGCATGCCGAGCACATGGCCGCGTCCGAAAATCTCGAACCAGTCCGGCAAGCCGTCGATCGGATAACCACCGGTGTAGATCAGCGCCATGCCGCGCGCAATGCCCATGGTGGCCAGGGTGACGATAATCGGCGGCATCTTGGTATAGGCGACAAAGAAACCGTTGGCGACGCCGCACGCCACTCCGGCCAGCAGTCCCAGCAAGATTGCCAGCGGCGCCGGCACGCCGGCGATCATCAGACCCGCGATCAGGGTGCCGGACAGCGCCATCACCGAGCCCACCGACAGGTCGATGCCGCCGCTCAGGATCACGCAGGTCATGCCGACCGCGATAATGGCGTTGATCGATACCTGGCGGCCGACATTGACCAGGTTGTCGACCGACAGAAAGGTATCGGTGGTGACGATCATGGCAAGACAAACCACGATCAGGCCGATCAGCGGAAACAGTATCGGCCCCGGCAGAAAGCGCGACAAGACCAGCCTGAAGCGGCTACCCGCCCTAGGCAGCTGCATGTTTTGGACTAGTGGTTGCATGTCGCATTACCTCATTCGCGTTAATTGCACTGTCTTCAAGAATGGCCACGATCGCGCCCTGGCAGAACACCGCCACCCGGTCGCACATGCCGACAATTTCCGGCAACTCGGACGAAATCATGATGATCGCGTAGCCGCCGGCGGTCAGTTCGCGCATCAGGCTATAGATTTCCGCCTTGGCGCCGACGTCGATGCCGCGCGTCGGTTCATCGAAAATAAGGATCTTGCAATGATGATTCAGCCAGCGCGCCAGCACCACTTTCTGCTGGTTACCGCCACTGAGGTTGCCGACACGGGTCAAGGCATCCGGGGTCTTGACGCCGACCTTGCGGATCATCTGGTTGGAGGTTTTCAATTCCTCCATGCGGTTGATCCATGCACCGCCGCTGCCGGTGTACTTACCGAGATTATTGATTGACATATTGTCCTTGACGCTGAAATCCAGGATCAGCCCTTCGGTCTTGCGGCTCTCCGGCAGCAACCCGATTCCTAGCGCCAGCGCGTCGGCGGTATCGCGCAACCGGGCCGCTACGCCGTTCACTTTGACCTCCTTGCGATAACTGGGATTGGCGCCGATGACCGCCAGCGCCAGCTCGGTACGGCCGGAACCTACCAGCCCGGCAAAGCCGAGAATTTCGCCAGCGCGCAAATCAAAGCTGTTCAGCGAGCCATGGCGGCTGATCTGGATTGCCGCCACTTCCAGCACAATCTGGCCGGCCGCCGTTGATGCCCGCGCCGGTTTCGGCGGGAAATTGTGTTCCAGCTTGCGTCCCACCATCATTTCCACCAAGGCGGCTTCTGTCACCACATCCGCCCGCGCCTCGCCGGCATTGGCGCCGTCGCGCAATACCGTGATGCGGTCGCATACCTGGAAGATTTCTTCCATGTGATGCGAGATGAAAATCATCGCCACATCGCGCTGACGCAGATCGCGCATGATCTTGAACAGGTGTTCGGCTTCGTTTGGCGTCAGGGTTGCGGTCGGCTCGTCCAGGATCAGGATGCGGGCGTCCAGCAACAGGGCTTTGCCGATTTCGACAAACTGCTGCTGCGCCGAGGTCAGCCGGCTGACTTCCAGCGACAGGTCGATCCCGATCTCCAGCTTGTCGAAAATATCTTGCGCCTTTCTTTTCATTGCGCTTTTCGACAACAGGCCGAAACGGTTGGTCATTTCCCTTCCCAGGAAGATATTCTCGACGGCGTTCAGGTAAGGAATCAGATTGAATTCCTGGAAGATAATGGCGATGCCTGCGGCAACCGCATCGTTATAGCCGGCGAACCGGCGTTCCTCGCCATCGATAACGATGCGGCCGCTGTCGGGACGGTGAACGCCGCTCAGGATTTTCATCAAGGTCGATTTACCGGCGCCGTTTTCGCCCAGCAGCGCGTGGATTTCACCGCGTTCCACCGACAGGTCGATATTGCTCAAGGCATTGACCACGCCAAATTTCTTGGAGATGCCTTCCAGCTGCAAGAGTGTTTTCATAATTCCCCGACATTCGTGGATGCAGGTCCTGCGACCTGCATCTTTTAATCCAGACCTACCAGCTGAAACCCGATGCCAGTTTTTTGTCGATCAGCTTGACGTCGACCGGAATCGTCGCCGGCACGTTGGCGCCCCACTTCTTCGCCAGCGCCACGCCCAGCGCCAGCCGTATCTGGTCGCGCGGGTACTGGGCCGCGGTGGCGATGAATTTCGAGTCTTTCTTGAGGATCGCCTTGATCGCATCCGGCGCACCGTCCACGCTCACCAGCTTGACATCCTTGCCGGAAGATTCGATGGCCGACAAGGCGCCGAGGGAGCCGGTGTCGTTGACGCTGAACATGCCTTTGAGTTTGGGATTGGCTTGCAAAATGTTTTCCGTCACGGTCAAAGCCTGGTCGCGCTCCTGCTTGCCGTTTTGGGTAGTGACGATCTTGATTCCCGGGAATTTTGCCAGCGCATCCTTGCAGCCACGCACCCGCTCCAGGATCGGCACCACCGCGATGCCATCCAGGATCGCCACATCGCCCTGGCCTTTCAAGTCATTCGCCAGGTAAGTGCACGCCAATTGGCCGGCATCGAAATTCTTCGAACCCACGAAGGAATCCACCGGCCCTTGCGCGTTGGCGTCGACCGTGACCACCACCACGCCTTTGGCCTTGGCGGACTTGACGGCGGACTGGATCCCCACCGAGTCGGTAGGGTTGAGCAGCAAGATATCGATTTTCTTTTGCACCATGTCTTCAACGTCGCTGGTCTGTTTCGAGACATCGTGACGGGCGTCGGTCACGATGACGGTCGCGCCTATCGATGCCGCCGCCTCTTCCAGAGCTTGCTTCATCGTGACGAAATACGGGTTGTTGATTTCCTGGAACGACATGCCTATCTTCAGCGGCGCTGCCTGCGCCATGCCGGCCAATAAGGTGGCGCCGAGAATGCAGGCGGCGAAGCGGGCTATCTTGAACTGATCAATCATTGTTATCTCCATGGTTTTTTATTTGGACGAAACTATCCCTCGGCTAACAGCCGACTACAACTTGCTACCGGTGAAACATTGAAATTTTCTATGCGGGGACGCTCATCGCCTGATCCGTCGCTGTCATGTTGCGCGAGGACATATTGAGCTCCTGGTATTTCCGGAACCTGGACGGCGACACCCCTTTTTGCTCCAGGAACTGGCGATTGAAATTGGAGACGTTGTTAAAGCCGACCAGGAAGCAGATATCGGTAATGCCGGCGTCGCCATCTATCAGCATTTCGCAGGCGACGTTGATGCGCAGCCGGTTCACGTACTGCACGAAGGACATGCCGGTGTGCTTGCGGAATGCGCGCGAAAAAGTGCTCACGCTGTGCTTGCACAGCTCTGCCAGGGTGGCTTCGCGCAAGTCGGTCGCCAGGTTTTCGCCGATGTAAGCCAGCACATGGTTAAAGGTCGAGGACATGTAGGCCAGGGCATCAGGCATGTAGCCGGGACTGGCCAGCTGGCTGCGCTCGCCGTCCTTGACCAGGCAATCCAGCAGGGACAGGAACAACCGGACCCGGCGGAATCCCCTGGCGTTCAACAGCTCGCGGAATATCGGCGCCACCAGCTGTCCGGCGGCCGCAGAAAACAACTGACCGCCCTGCGCTTCCGCCAGCAGGTTCTGCAGGGATTTCAACTTGGGAAAGGCGCGCATGGTGTTGGCAATGAAATCGGCGGAAAACTGGATGATCAGTCCACGCTCAGCCACGGATTCATCCTGCGCCATCTCGCTGACCCAGTTGTGTGGCAGGTTCGGGCCCAGCAGCACCAGATTGCCCGGCTCGAAATTGCCGATGAAATCGCCGACAAAATATTTGCCGGAGGTAGCCGTGATCAACTGGATCTCATATTCGGGATGGAAATGCCAGCGCACCGTGCGGTAAGGATAGCCATGCGACCAGACCGTAAAGGACTCGTCCTGGCGAACGTCGACCAGCTCCAGATCGGGATTGTGAATCATGTGCCTTGTCTCCTTTTTGTTGTTCTTGGCAAGCGGGTCGGGACTTGGCGCAAACGCCCGTCTGCTCCTTCGTCATCTCGCAGTAACAACTTTATGTGTTTCTGGTTTTGATCAATATAGGTGCTGGCAGAAATGGCCGCCACTACAAATACCGAGGTAAACCGATACTTTTTTGCTTTTAATTGTTATAAATATGCCCAAAAAAGTCCAGAATACCGCGTCGCAGCATGCGGTTTTACAAGGGAAATTTAACGGGATGGGCAATTCGTGCTGCAACACAGCACAAGACAAGACAAGACAAGACACAGCACAAACCTGCGCACGCGAATTTGCGGCACGAAATTCAGCTCAGGTTGCGAAATAAGATGAAAACAGGATCAGAAAAAGACAACGCCGGCTCTGATGAAGCCGGCGTAATTGATGGTTGTAACAACGCATAGAGGAAAGAGATAAGCGCTCAGGTCCTGCGGATGGCAAATTCGACGCCAATCTCGCGCCACCAGTCCTGCTCCTTGGTCATCCAGTAGGTTGCGGTAGGATGATCCTCGATCCAGTCGCGTTTGATGTCGAGCTCGATCTTGCTCTTCATTTTCAGGCGCAGCTCATCCAGATCGATTTCTATGCGCGAATGCAGGAACATGACGGCCAGGCGCAGGGCCAGCACCGCCTTCGAGAAATCCGGATCGAGCAAGGCATCGCTGATCTTGCGCAGGTTACCTTTCTGGCCAAGGATCAGCATGCTCATCGCCCGTTGTTCACGCGTGGTGAAACCGGACAGGTCGGCATTTTCGATCAGGTAGGCGGCATGCTTGTGATAGCCGCTTTGCGACACCACCAGCCCGACTTCGTGCAGCAAGGCGCTCCAGTGCAAATACTGGCTCAAGCCGTCGTTGGTCGGCTTGAGCATTTCGAATAATGAGGTTGCCGTTTCGGCAACCCGGCTGGCGCGCAGCTGGTCGACGTGAAAGCGCTGCGAGAAATCGTGCACCGACTGGTCGCGCCGGTCCAGCCGCGTACCGCGCAGTTGCAAGTCCCACATAACGCCCATGCGCAAGCCGGCTTCGATCGGCTGGATCACTTCGATGCCCAGCTCTTGCATCAGGCCGATCAGCACCGCCAGGCCGCCGACCATGACCGCGGCGCGATCCGGCTTCATGCCGAGCAGGTCGATGCGGCTGACATGGCCGAACTCGACGAAGCGCGCGCGCAAGGCTTCCATGCTGGTATATGACAGGCGATGGTCGCCCAGGTTGTTTTTTTCGATGGTTTCGGCAATCGCCCGGATAGTGCCGGAAGAGCCGTAGGCGTGACTCCAGTTCTGCGGCCGGTACGGCGGCGCAGCGTCTTCGAAATGGCTGCGAGCGGACAGCACCGCAGCATCGTAGGCTTCGGCGGTAATCTGGCCGTCGGCGAAAAACGCCAGGCTCTGGTTGACGGTGCCGATACCGAACGATTCCACCCGTTCGATCTGCTGGCCGCGGCCCAGGATCAGCTCAGTGGAACCGCCGCCGATGTCCAGCACCAGCCGCTTTTCGTTGGGCAGGCGCAGCATGCTGGCGACGCCCATGTAGATCAGGCGGCCTTCTTCTTCGCCTGAAATGATTTCAATCGGGTAGCCGATCACCTGTTCGGCGATGGGCAGGAATTCGGCGGCGTTCTTGGCCACCCGTAGCGTATTGGTGGCGACCACGCGCACCGCTTCCAGTTGATAGTCAGCCAGGATACTGCGGAAGCGCGCCAATGAATCGAGCGCGACCTGCATCGCCTGTTCAGTAAGGTAACCCTTGCTGTCGAGCCCGGCAGCCAGGCGGATCGGGTCGCGCGCACTCTTGATGACGCGAATCGCATCACCATTGTATTTGCCGATATGCAAACGAAAACTGTTGGACCCCAAATCCACTGCTGCAAACATTGCTTACCTTTATCCAAACGAACGTTCGACAAAAACCGGCTCGACTGTCGGGCACGGCGCTTCCCAGTGTAAATCACCACACTAAATGCAAGCTGCGACAATAGAGACGGATTATTACATGTTGATGACAAGCCGCAGAGGCCGTACTCAGCCCAGCTTAGCCGATCAGCCGTGATCGCGCCAGCATCGATAATGCCAGTTATCCGGCAACTTATTCGGCAACGGCGTCTCCATGCCAGAAAGCCTTCACTGCTTCCAGCTCGCGGGTGCGCTTGAATGGCGGCAGGCTCTGCCAGATGCGGCGGCCGTAGCCCTTGGAAATCAAGCGCGGATCGCAAATCATCAGGACCCCGCGATCGCTTTCATCGCGGATCAGACGTCCGGCGCCCTGCTTGAGATTGATGATGGCGGCTGGCAGTTGATGATGCATGAAGCCGTTCATGCCCTTGGATTCCAGCGCTTCGATGCGGGCCGCCAGCACCGGATCATCCGGCGGCGAGAATGGCAGCTTGTCGATAATTACCAGCGACAAGGCTTCGCCGCGCACATCGACGCCTTCCCAGAAACTCTGGCTGCCGATCAGCACCGCATTGCCGGCGGCGCGGAAGCGGTCCAGCAACTCGGTGCGGCCGGCTTCGCCTTGCACCATCAAGGGAAAATCCAGATGGCGCGCTTCGAATTCGGCGCGCAAGCGTTCCGCCGCACGGTTCACCGCGCGGATGGTCGTGCACAGCAGGAAAGCACGGCCGCCCGAGGCTTCGATCACCGGCAGCGCCGCATCGATCACGGCATCGGTATAGTCCGGCGAATTCGGCTGTGGCAGGTTCTGCGGTACGTACAGCAGCCCTTGCTCACCGTAATCGAAGGGACTAGGCCAGGATTGCGCCGGCTCGTCGCCCAGGCCCATTTGCGCCGCGTAGTGCTGGAAATCGTTCTTTACCGCCAGCGTCGCCGAGGTAAAGATCCATGAGCGCGCCACGCCTTCGCGCTGCTTGTTGAAAATCGGTGCGATCGACAAAGGCGTCTGGTGCAGTTGCAGCGAGGATGAAAAGGCTTCCACCCACAACACGCTGCCTTCATCCTCGTCCGGCGTCACCGCTTTGCCGGGCTTCTTGGCGACGCCCGGCGCGCTGTTCCAGCCGTCCAGCTTGTAGCCGAGCTCAACCGCGCGGGTGCGGCATTGCTCGATGGTTTCGGCCCGCTCCGCCGATTTTTCCAGGACTGCAATCATGCCGTGCAACTGGGTGCGCAGGGTTTCCAGGGCCGGGAAAAAGATACTGGAGGAAGCGATCTGGTTGACCGACAAGCGCACTACGTCTTGCGGAAATGCCAGGCGCAGGTCGCGCGCGGCTTTTTCGACCGGCAACACGACTTGCCCCCAGTCGGCGCCGTCACGCGCGTGCGACAAGCCTTCCGCCAGCACGTCGCGGCATAGCTCCAGTATCTGCGAGGTGGAGATGGTATTGCCAAAGAACAAAGTGGCGACTTCGGGCAACTGGTGCGCTTCATCGAAGATGATGGTGTTGGCCGACGGCAGCAATTCGGCGACGCCGGTATCCTTCAGCGCTACGTCGGCGAAGAACAGGTGATGGTTGACCACCACCACGTCGGCCTGCTGCGCTTCCTTGCGCGCCTTCATGACGAAACAATCCTGGTAGTACTGGCACTCGGCGCCCATGCAGGTGTCGCGGGTCGAGGTCACCAGGTTCCAGATCGGCGCGGTTTCCGGCACCAGCGACAACTCTGCCTTGTCGCCGGAGGAAGTGGTTTTCATGAAGCGCGAAATCTCGCGCAGGTAACCGACATCCTCGCGCGAGGTCATGCGGCCGTTCTGCAGCGTGCGCTCCAGATGGAAATGGCAGACATAGTTGGCGCGGCCCTTGAGCAGCGCTATCGAGACCGGTGCGCTGAGCGCCTTGCGCACGGTCGGGATATCGCGCAAGAACAGCTGGTCCTGCAGGTTCTTGGTGCCGGTCGAGACAATCACCTTGCCGCCCCACAGCAAGGCCGGTACCAGATAGGCGAAGGTCTTGCCGGTGCCGGTGCCGGCTTCCGCAATCAGGGTGCGTTGCTGGGCGATGGCCTCGGCGATGGCTTTCGCCATCTCGGTCTGCGCCTGGCGCGGACGAAAGCCGCCGACCGCCTGCCCCAGCGGGCCGGTACTGGCGAACAAGCGGTCAAGGTCTGCATCGTGGATGCCGGGCGCCGGGATATTGATTGCGGCGGCAACGGCGATTTCGGCAGCAAGGGGGGATGGTTCTTCGGTCAAGGTAACTTACTTAAATAAAGCGGTGGCTGGGTTGGATGGCGATATCGACGGACTAGACGGACTTACATGTATCGTACCAGCCTTAGAGTGAGCTTTCAGGCAGGGATGTCCGGAATTAATTGCATTCTTAACAGCGTGATCTGGTCTTTAAGTTGTAATTTGCGCTTTTTCAGGCGCCGCAACTGCAATTCCTCATGCAAGACCTGTTGCGTCATGGTATGAATGGCGGCATCGAGATCGCGATGTTCGACTTCGAGTTCTATAATGCGGCGAAGGATGTCTTCTCGATCGATCATGGTCAGCTTCTGGCGTTGGAAAATGTTAACATATGGAAACACCTTGAAAATCATTCCTGCGTATAATATTTCCCATCAACTTCTTACTGCTTGCATACTGAACTGGTAAGCGAGTGGTGATGAACAACGATCAGCGACGCATTAACGCCGGATCAAGGCCCGGCCAATCCGGAATTACCTAGAACAGGATGCAGTTTAATCTACCCAGACGAATGAGCCAATACAAGATCGAAGCCGGCACCGGCCAGCACATCGGTGACCGCCAGGAACAGCAGGACCGTGCAGCATTATTTACCGCCCCCAAAGCACCGGGTTACATGATGGCGGTGCTGGCGGACGGCATGGGTGGCCGCAGCGGCGGCGCCCTTGCCGCCGAGCAGGTAATTTGCACCGCCAAGCAGATATTCGAGGGTTTCTCGCCGCTGATCGACAGTGTCGAAGCCATGTTGCATAACATCGCGCTGGAAACCCATACCGTCATCAAGCTGAGCGGCTTCTCCAACGACAAGGATCCGCATACCACGATGGTGATCCTGGTGTTATCGCCGGATGGCACGGCAACCTGGGGCCACGTCGGCGATTCGCGCCTGTACCGTTTCGACGGTCCGAATTTTGCCGAGCACACCATCGACCATTCGTATGTCGAAAAACTGGTGGCCGAAGGCAAGTTGTCGCGCAACGAAGCGAAATCGCACAACCTGTCCAATATCCTGCTCAACGCCCTGGGTTCCAGCACCGACACGCCGAAAGTAAGCATCAGCCGCCATACCGGCCTCAAGGCCGGCGACGCCTTCCTGCTGTGCTCGGACGGGTTGTGGCATTACTTCACCGAAGATGAACTGGGTGCGGCGATCGCCATGAACAAGCCGCGCGATGCGGCTGAAATGCTGATCAACAAAACCCGCAAGCGCGCCGAAGGCCACGCTGCCGACAATTGCACGTTCGCCATCGTCAAGCTGGTGGCGCTGCCTAAGGAAGCGCAGAGCTACACCGTCAAGAAGATGCGCCGCGCGGTGTAAAGTTCAGGCATCTCTTACGGCGCTTCGTCATCCCCGCGAACGCGGGGATCCATTCTAGAGAGCAAGTTGGATTCCCGCATTCGCGGGAATGGCCCGGTCGAAAATGACTCGGTCAGAAATAGCGCCGTGGAAAAATGGATTATGGCTGGGAAGCAGGCGCGCTAGCCGGAGGCGCCGGTGGCGTTACAACTGGCACTGTAGTTGCAGGCACTCCTTTTTCAGCCGCCTTCTTGTCCGCCAGATCCTTGGCCTTGGCGGCCTTGTTGGCTGCGACTTCCTTCTGCCGCGCCGCCGAATCTTGTGCCTTTTTCTCGAACGACGCTACATTGGCTGTACGTTGGGAGGCCTTGGCGGCTTCATCCTGCTGGCCCTTCAGTACGCGTGCGTTGTGGTCTGCCACGCGCTTGTCAGCCTCGCCCAGATGCTTGCGGGTATTGGCTTCCACTTCTTTGTCTTTGGCAGCGCCCTGCTTGACCTTGTCGGCGTTGCTCAATTCTTTTTCCTTCTGGTCTTGGGCTTTCTGCGCGGCTTCGGCCGGATGCTGGGCATCTTGCACCGCCAGCGCCTTGTCGCGCTCATCGGCGCGATCCTTGCGCAAGAAGGCGTTAGCTGTAATGTCGACCGGACGGATGGCCTTCAGCGCCAGCCGGCGCTGTTCCTTGGCGGCGTCGAGGCAGTGATTGACAAAAAACTTGGCGTAGCAGACACGCCGTTGTTCCAGATCACGCGCAGCCACTTCGGCCTTGGCATCGGCGACATCGGTCAGCGCCTTGTTCGCGACGTCCACGGATGTGAGCGACTCAAGCGGATAACGCGCCGTCAATTCTGAGGCCGGTTCGGCGACCGATTTGAGCGGGACGGCATCCGCCGCCTGCGCACCGGCGCACCAGGTCGACAGCGCGGCGGCAAGCGCCAGCACCAGCATCAAATGGCGCGGGGCCGGCGAAGGTGGCCGGGGAGCCAAAATCAAAGAGGCAAATTCCACTAGAACCTATCCATTTCTATACATTGTTTAGACACTGCTGTTCAGACACCGCTGCGCTCAGACGATGGAATCGGCTTCGGCACGCCGTTCGCTATCCATATACTCACGCGACTGCATCTCCATGATACGCGACACGGTGCGGTGAAACTCATTTGCCAGCATGCCCTGGGTGTAGAGCTCGTCCGGCGCCACGGCAGCCGACATGATCAGCTTGATCTTGTGATCATAGAACACATCGATCAACCAGGTAAACCGGCGCGCTTCCGACGACATTGCCGCCGACATCTGCGGGATACCGGACAATATCACCGTATGGAAGCGGCTGGCAATTTCGAGATAATCATTTTGCGAGCGCGGGCCGCCGCACAAGGTGTTGAAATCGAACCAGATCACGCCGCCGGCACGGCGCAGGGACTTTATTTTACGCGCTTCGATGTCCACCATCGGATCTTCGTCGGCGGTCTCGGCGACGCCGGCAAACGCGTGGCGCAGGGCGCGGTCGGTATCGGCGTTGAGCGGCGAATGATAGCTCTCCACCTGCTCCAGCGCGCGCTTGCGATAATCGATGCCGGCGTCGATGTTCATGACGTCCAGGTTATCCCGCAACAGCTTGATGGTCGGCAGCATGCGGTCGCGGTGCAAGCCGTCCGGATACAAGGTGCCGGGCTCGTAGTTGGAAGTCATGACGAACGACACGCCGTTGTCGAACAAGGCTTTCAGCAGGTTGTAGAGAATCATGGCGTCGGCGATATCGGACACATGGAACTCGTCAAAACAGATCAGGCGATATTTCTTGGCGACCCGCTTGGCGACTTCATCGAGCGGGTCGGCTACGCCTTTGAGTTCGTCCAGCTGGCGATGCACGGCGCGCATGAATTCATGGAAGTGCAAGCGGGTTTTACGCACCACCGGCACCACGGAATAGAAGCTGTCCATCAAAAACGATTTGCCACGCCCTACGCCGCCCCACATGTAGACGCCGCGCGGCACGTCCGGCCGGTGGATCAGGCGCTTGAAAGAATTGGAACGCTGCGCCTTATAGTCAACCCATTCATCGTAAGACTGCTGCAGGCGATCGACAGCGCGCCGTTGCGCGTCGTCGGCCTGGAAGCCGCGCTGGGTCAGCGCCTGTTCGTAAAACTCTAATACATTCATGGCAATATCGCTTGGAAATTCAGTTCAAATTCAGTTCGAAAATTCGCAGAGCGGATCAGAGAAGCGCAATCCGTTCTGTGTTGCCGCCTTGGCGGCGATAACATTAACAGAAAAATAATATTCGTGATTCCAGACGGAACGAAGCAGCGGCGGAAATAAAAATGGGCGAGCTTTCGCTCACCCACCTCACCAAGCAATCTCGCAAGCAACATCCCAAGCAACTATGATCGCCCCATCTCTACCAGCACCCGGCTCGGATAGGCTTTTTCCTTGCCGCCAAAGCTGAGCGGTAGATTGGCTCCCAAGCCGATGCCGGAGGCGCCGATGCCGCCGCTGCCACCCGAAGCGCCAATCCCGACGCTAGGGGAATTCAGGCCGGGCGGCGCACGGTACACGACTTCCGAGGTACGGTAGCCAGGCTTGTCGCACACCACGTGCAAGTCGCCGTCTGCGGTCACGATCAAGACATCGCCCGGCGTGACCACATTCCAGCGACTGCTGTCGGTTTTGACAATACAGCGCGCGCCTGACAACTGCTGGCTGTCAGAGGTGGCTTCGATCAGCACGTGACCGTTCTCCGACGCTATGGAGGCGCAGCCGGATAGTGCAACGCCTAACATCAGAGTCAGCGACGGGAACAGAACGCGCATGTTGCTTCTTTCTTAAAAGTTCAGGGACCGCTTGTCGACCGCCAGCGCAGCTTCCTTGGTCGCTTCCGACAAGGATGGATGCGCATGGCAGATACGCGCGATATCTTCCGCAGAGGCGCGGAATTCCATCGCGACCACGGCTTCGGAAATCAATTCCGATGCCATTGGACCAACAATGTGGACGCCAAGGATCTCGTCAGTCTTGGCATCCGCCAGGAACTTGACCATACCCGAAGTATCGCCCAAGGCACGCGCCCGGCCATTTGCCAGGAACGGGAAGGTGCCAGCCTTGTATGCTACCCCATCTGCCTTCAATTGTTGTTCTGTCTTGCCAACCCAGGCGATCTCAGGTGAAGTATAAATCACCCAAGGAATCGTGTTGAAGTTGACATGGCCATGCTGCCCGGCAATACGCTCGGCAACCGCAACGCCTTCTTCCTCAGCCTTGTGCGCCAGCATCGGGCCGCGCACCACATCGCCCACCGCCCACACGTTCGGCAGGTTGGTCTTGCAATCGCCGTCGACCGCGATGAAACCGCGTTCGTCCAGTTGCAAGCCGACTGCTTCGCCATTCAGGCCGATCGTGTTGGGCGTACGACCGATCGAAATGATCAGCTTGTCGTAGACGGCTTTTTGTGCCGCGCCGGTGGCGTCGACATATTCAACCGTGACGTCATTTTTGCCAGTCGTGATGGAGCCGATCTTGACGCCCAGGCTGACCTTCAAACCTTGCTTGGTGAACAGCTTGCCGGCTTCCTTGGCGATCTGTTCATCGACTGCGCCGAGGAAAGTCGGCAATGCTTCCAGTACGCTGACTTCAGAACCCAGGCGACGCCAGACGCTACCCATTTCGAGGCCGATGACGCCGGCGCCGATAACACCCAGTTTAGCCGGAACAGCATCAATTGCCAGCGCGCCGGTATTCGACAGGATCAGTTTTTCATCAAACGGCGCGCCTGGCAGTTCACGGGCGTTGGAACCGGTCGCCAGCACGATGTGCTTGGCAGTAATGGTTTCTTCCGTTGCGCCTGCAACCTTGATTTCATAAGCGTTGGCATCGCCCTTGACGAAGGAACCGCGGCCGTGAAAAAAAGTTACCTTGTTCTTCTTGAACAGGTACAGGATACCTTCGTTGTTCTGCTTGACCACGCCATCCTTGCGCGCCAGCATCTGTCCCAGGTTCAGTTCCAAACCCTTGACATTGATGCCGTGCTCGGCGAACGAATGGCCGGCATGTTCGAAATGCTCGGACGATTGCAGCAGCGCCTTGGAAGGAATGCAACCGACGTTGGTGCAAGTGCCGCCCGGTGCAGGACCGTTCTTGGCGTTTTTCCATTCATCGATACATGCTGTACTGAAACCCAGTTGTGCGGCACGAATTGCTGCAATATAACCGCCGGGACCGCCACCGATCACAACGACATCAAATTGTTTGCTCATTTTCCATCCTTAGCGTTATCGCCTTGTCGGTTCATCATCGGTTTTGCCTGCGCGCATCGGAAAATCCTGTGCGGCGAAGACAAACAATGACGGCAAGGCGCTCATCATTAACCTAGCCACCGAAGCGACGCGCCCTGCCCCGTTTTTTGCGCCGTCAAATGGGCAAAAAACAGAATCAGGGCGCGCGCGTCAGGCGGGTTTACAGCTTACAGATCCAGCAACAGACGGGCCGGATCTTCCAGCGCTTCTTTCATCGCAACCAATGCCAGCACTGCTTCACGACCGTCGATGATACGGTGATCGTAAGACATGGCTAGATAGTTCATCGGACGCACCACGATCTGGCCGTTTTCGACCACTGCACGGTCCTTGGTCGCATGCACGCCCAGGATCGCCGATTGTGGCGGGTTGATGATCGGCGTCGACAGCATCGAACCGAAAGTACCACCGTTGGAGATCGAGAAAGTACCGCCGGACAGGTCGTCCAGGGTCAGCTTGCCATCCTTGGCCTTGGCGCCGAATTCGCCGATTTTCTTTTCGATGTCGGCGATCGACATCTGGTCGGCGTCACGCAACACCGGCACTACCAGGCCGCGCGGCGAACCGACAGCGATGCCGATATCGAAATAGCCGTGGTAGACGATGTCGTTGCCATCCACCGAAGCGTTGACGATCGGGTATTTCTTCAGTGCCGCAACCGCAGCCTTGACGAAGAACGACATGAAACCCAGCTTGACGCCGTGTTCTTTTTCGAACTTGTCTTTGTACTTGGTGCGCAGGTCCATGACCGGCTGCATGTTGACTTCATTGAATGTCGTCAAGATGGCGTTGGTCGATTGCGATTGCACCAGGCGCTCGGCGATACGGGCGCGCAGGCGGCTCATCGGCACGCGCTCTTGCGGACGGTCGTCCAGGTTAGCTTTGGTCGGCGCTGCAACTTGTTGCAGGAGCGGCTTGGCTGGCGCTGCCGCCAGCGGCGCCGGCGCAGGTACTGGTGGCTTGGCCAATGCACCCAGGACGTCGCCCTTGGTGACGCGGCCATCTTTGCCGCTGCCGTCGACTTGCGCCGCCGACAGATTGTTTTCCGCCAGCAGTTTCGCTGCGGCAGGCATGGCGATGCCGGCTGCCGATTTCGATTGCAGTTCAGGCGCGGCGATCGGGGTTGGCGCGTGGCCGGCTTGCGGCACCGGCACAGCGGCGACTTCCATCGGACTGACCTTGGCCGAAGCGTCGGTATCGATGATGGCGATGATTTGATCGGCCACCACGGTGGCGCCATCAGGCTGGATCAGTTGAACGATGACGCCATCAGTTGGCGCAGGCAATTCCAGTACCACTTTATCTGTTTCGATATCGATCAGGTTTTCGTCGCGCTTGACTGCATCGCCGACCTTTTTATGCCATGTCAACAAAGTCGCTTCAGCGACGGATTCCGACAATTGCGGAACTTTTACTTCAAGAAGTGCCATTTAATTCTCCGTAAGATGGTGCGGCATCGGGCAGCTCTTTGCAAAGCTGCCCGGTCGTCAATTATTTAGTAAGAACAAAGCCTTTGAGCTTGGAAAATGCGGTATCCAGCAATGCTTTTTGCTGCGCATAGTGCTTGTCGTAGTAACCGACAGCAGGTGATGCGCTGGCTGGACGGCCTGCATACGCAAGCTTTTGACCATCTTCCAGGTTTTCAAAGATATTGTGCTGGATCTGCAACCACGCGCCCTGGTTTTGCGGCTCGTCCTGGGTCCACACCAGCTCGTTGAAGTTCGGGAACTGCTTCAACTCGGCAGCGAACGCCTTGTGCGGGAATGGATACAGTTGTTCCAGACGGATAATTGCGACATCAGTCTGACCGCGCTCTTTACGTGCATTGACCAGATCGTAGTAAACCTTGCCCGAGCAAGCGACGATCCGCTTGACCTTCTTAGGATCGATCTTGTCATCGACTTCGCCGATCACGGTCTGGAAGCTGCCCTTGCTGAAATCAGCCAATGGCGAACCGGCATCCTTGTTACGCAACAGGGACTTCGGCGTCATGATGACTAGCGGCTTGCGGAACAAGCGGATCATCTGGCGGCGCAGCAGATGGAAAATCTGCGCTGCGGTCGTCGGCTGCACCACTTGCATGTTGTTGTCTGCACACAGTTGCAGATAGCGTTCCAGGCGTGCCGACGAGTGTTCCGGTCCTTGGCCTTCGTAACCGTGCGGCAGCATCATGACCAGGCCAGAAGCACGGCCCCACTTCACTTCGCCGGAGCTGATGAACTGGTCGATCACGACTTGCGCGCCGTTGGCGAAATCGCCGAACTGGGCTTCCCAGATGGTCAGCGTGTTTGGCTCTGCGGTGGAGTAACCGTATTCGAAACCGAGTACGGCTTCTTCCGACAATACCGAGTCGATCACCTTGAACGGCGCTTGCTGTTCGGAGATGTTTTGCAGCGGAATGTAGCTGCCGGCATCCCAACGTTCACGGTTCTGGTCATGCAGCACGGCGTGACGGTGAACGAAGGTGCCGCGGCCTGCATCCTGGCCGGTCAGGCGGATTGCATAACCCGACGATACCAATGACGCGTAAGCCAGATGTTCGCCCATGCCCCAGTCGAGATTGAGTTCGCCACGGCCCATTGCGGCGCGGTCGTTCAATACTTTTTCGACCAGTGCGTGGACCTTGAAGTTTTCCGGCACGGTGGTAATACGTGTGGCCAGGCGCTTCAATTCAGTGACCGGCACCGAGGTATCGGCGGCGTCAGTCCACTTGCGGTTCAGGAACGGCAGCCAGTCGACTGCATATTTGCTCTTGAAGTTGGTGATGACCGGATCGATGGTGTGCTTGCCGGCGTCCATCGCATCGCGGAAAGCCTTGACCATGGCGTCGCCATCGTCAGTTGCGATGGTGCCTTGGGCAGCCAGCTTGTCCGCGTACAGCTTGCGGGTACCTGGATGCTGGCCGATTTTCTTGTACATCAGCGGCTGCGTCAGCGCTGGCGTATCTTGCTCGTTGTGGCCCAGCTTGCGGAAGCAGATGATATCGACCACGATATCCTTCTTGAATTCCATGCGGTAGTCGAGCGCGATCTGGGTGGCGTACACCACCGCTTCAGGATCATCGCCGTTGACGTGCAATACCGGCGCTTCGATCATCTTGACGACGTCCGAGCAGTACAGGGTCGAACGGGAATCGCGCGGATCGGAAGTGGTGAAGCCGATCTGGTTGTTGATCACGATATGCACGGTGCCGCCTGTGCCGTAACCACGCGTTTGCGCCAGGTTCAGGGTTTCCATCACTACGCCCTGGCCGGCGAAAGCCGCATCGCCGTGCACCAGGATCGGCAGCACTTGCGAACCGTCGCTATCGCCGCGGCGTTCCATACGCGCCTTGACCGAACCTTCAACCACCGGGTTGACGATTTCCAGATGCGATGGATTGAACGCCAGCGACAGATGTACCGGGCCGCCCGGGCTGGTGATGTCTGACGAG
This sequence comes from Collimonas sp., assembly GCF_039923675.1. Classification (GTDB taxonomy): domain Bacteria; phylum Pseudomonadota; class Gammaproteobacteria; order Burkholderiales; family Burkholderiaceae_D; genus Collimonas. The sequence goes on along the minus strand of NZ_JBDTCG010000056.1, from coordinate 17,240 downwards.
AAGCCTTGATGGTACTTGACGTCGCCGGCCGGCAGGTCGTCGGCGTGCTTGCCTTCGAATTCTGCGAACAGTTCTTGCGGCATCTTGCCCAAGGTATTGACCAGCACGTTCAGGCGGCCACGGTGGGCCATGCCGATAACGATTTCCTGGACACCCTTTTCACCGGCGCGCTGGATGGTTTCATCCAGGGAGACGATGAAGCTTTCGCCGCCTTCCAACGAGAAGCGCTTCTGCCCGACATAACGGGTATGCAGGTAGCGCTCCAGGCCTTCAGCCGCGGTCAGGCGGTCGAGGATGTGTTTTTTCTTTTCTGCGGTGAACACCGGCGCGGAGCGTGTGGATTCGAGACGCTCTTGCATCCAGCGCTTTTCGGTCGGATCGCTGATGTACATGTATTCGGTGCCGATCGACCGGCAATACGTCTCGCGCAATGCATTCAGCAGATCGCGCAAGGTCGCTGTTTCCGGGCCGAAGTAGGTATTGCTTATGTTGAACACGATGTCCATGTCGGCATCGGTGAAGCCATAGAAGCTTGGTTGCAGTTCGGGCAGTTCCGAACGTTCCTGGCGTTGCAGCGGATCCAGATTGGCCCAGCGCGAACCGAGATAACGGTAGGCAGCGATCAATTGCGTTGCAGCAACGCGCTTGAAGCCCATTTCAGCATCGGCTGAAGCGGAGATGGTACGGATCGGGCCTTGCTTGGCGCGCTCGGCGAACGAGGCGATGACGGATGCGTGACCTACGTCAGGCTTGTCGGAGCCGTCGACTGCAGGCACGTGTTGCATGGCGTCAAAGTATGCGCGCCAGTTATCGGCAACTGAACCGGGATTGTCGAGGTATGACTCGTACAGCTCTTCAATGTACGGTGCATTACCTCCGAAGAGATAAGAATTAGAGCGGTATTGTTGCATCATCTTGCTCACCTTTCTTCGCGTTTCGCGAGATTAGCGGGTTAACATAACCTTCCGCGACACGGCCTGACCGGTTAGCGGATTGCACATCAAGTTGTGGGGAAGGGCTCTATTACTGTGTTCTTTTTACTACTTTTTTTCAATTCGGGTATTGCTTTGCAACTACGCTTGCCTGCCCTTCAAAACACGCTCACCACATGTTCCTGCTGCACTGTGGCCTGTTATAAATCGGCACAGAATAAGAGCATAGCATAACCTGCAGAAATGCAAACAGCGAATCCTCGGATTCGCTGTCTTTGTGTTGCTATTACATACTCACGCCGGCTGCTGAATTAGCCGCGCTTGTCGATCGATGGCACATCACGGGTTGGCGACCCAACGAACAACTGACGTGGACGGCCGATTTTTTGTTCTGGATCGGAAATCATTTCATTCCATTGCGCGATCCAGCCGACGGTACGCGCCATGGCGAATATACCGGTGAACAGCGAGACAGGGATGCCCAGCGCCGACTGCACGATGCCGGAGTAGAAATCGACGTTCGGATAGAGTTTGCGGGACACGAAATATTCGTCTTCCAGCGCCACTTTTTCCAAGGCCATCGCCAGCTTGAACAATGGATCGTCGTGCAGGCCCAGCTCGTTCAGCACTTCGTAGCAGGTTTCACGCATCAGCTTGGCGCGCGGATCGAAGTTCTTGTAGACCCGGTGACCGAAGCCCATCAGCTTGACGCCGGAGTTCTTGTCTTTCACCTTGGCGATGAATTCAGGAATATTATCGACCGAACCGATTTCCTTCAGCATGTTGAGCGCAGCTTCGTTGGCGCCGCCGTGTGCAGGGCCCCACAGGCAGGCGATGCCGGCAGCGATACAGGCAAACGGATTGGCGCCGCTGGAGCCAGCCAGGCGCACGGTCGAGGTCGAGGCGTTTTGCTCGTGATCGGCATGCAAGGTCAGGATACGGTCCAGCGCGCGCACCAGCACGTCGTTGACCTTGTATTCTTCGCACGGGGTCGAAAACATCATGTGCATGAAATTCGCGCTGTACGACAGATCGTTGCGTGGATAGACGAAAGGCTGGCCGACGTTGTACTTGTAGGCCATGGCCACCAGTGTCGGCAGCTTGGCGATCAAGCGGATCGCCGACACTTCGCGGTGACGCGGATTGGTGATGTCCAGCGAGTCATGGTAGAACGACGACAAGGCGCCGACGGTGCCGACCAGCACGGCCATCGGATGCGCATCGCGGCGGAAACCGCGGAAGAAGAATTGCATCTGCTCGTGCACCATGGTGTGCTGGGTCACGGTGGCGTCAAAGGTTTCTTTTTGCTTGGCGGTCGGCAGTTCGCCGTTCAGCAGCAGGTAGCAGGTATCCAGGAAGTCGCAATTGACTGCCAGCTGCTCGATCGGGTAGCCGCGATATTGCAACTCGCCCTTGTCGCCGTCGATGTAGGTGATCGACGAATTACAGGCCGCCGTGGACATGAAGCCCGGGTCGTAAGTGAACTTGCCGGTAGCGCCGTACAGCTTGCGGATATCGATGACTTCAGGGCCGACAGTGCCCTTGTAAATAGGAAATTCTACGGATGGGCTGCCATCGGAGAACGATAGCGTGGCTTTAGTATCAGCATTGGTCATGGCACTTCCCTCACAAAAAATTACTCTAAATCAAAAAACAAAAACGCGCTTGCGGGCTGTTCAACATGTGCGGCGACCGCATCGCTGCAATCGCGGCAGAGCGCCAAGGCGGCGCCAGCTTCAGGCAATGCGTATTCTGGCTAACAGGGCATGCATTTGCGGCAGATCCAGCAATCCGTCCGGCTCTTTACGGACCAGCAGCAAATCCATTAGTTCATTGTCGGACAGTTCCATCAGACGCGAAAAAGCGTCGACATCGTCGTCCGTCATGGTGGCTTCGTGGGCATCCAGGAAACGGGTCAGTATCAAATCGTTTTCAAGCAGGCCACGCCGCGCACGCCAGCGCAGGCGGGCTCGGTTGGCGGGGTCGGCTTGATGGATGATAGGCATGGAAACCACTTATTCTATTTGAATTCGCTGTCCGGCGTGTTTGACGAACAGTTCTAAAACCACTACAAAAACAAGGGAGAAAAAAGATTTCTCCCTTCTTAGGCTGACCGGCAGCTCTAAGACCCGTCGCGAGCGGTTCAAGGTCTGGTCGAGAAGCGGAGCTGTACGAATGTACAGCGAGCATCGCAGACCAGAGATTGAACCGCGCAGTAGGGTATTAGAGCCGCCTACTATACCGCGCGACGCACCATCAGTTCCTTGATCTTGCCGATTGCCGCATTCGGGTTCAAACCCTTAGGACAGACATCGACGCAATTCATGATCGAACGGCAGCGGAACAGGCGATACGGATCTTCCAGGTTGTCCAGGCGCGCGCCGGTCGCTTCGTCGCGGCTGTCGGCGATGAAACGGTAGGCTTGCAGCAGGCCGGCGGGGCCGACGAACTTGTCCGGATTCCACCAGAACGACGGGCAGGAAGTCGAGCAGCAGGCGCACAAGATGCACTCGTACAGGCCATCCAGCTCTTCGCGTTGCTCCGGCGATTGCAGGCGCTCTTTTTCCGGCGGGATGTTGTCGTTGATCAGGAACGGCTTGATCGACTCGTATTGCTTGAAAAACTGCGTCATGTCGACGATCAGGTCGCGGATCACCGGCAAGCCTGGCAACGGCTTGAGGATGATCGGCTCGCTCAGCTCGTTCAGGTTGGTGGTGCACGCCAGACCGTTCTTGCCGTTGATGTTCATGGCGTCGGAACCGCACACGCCTTCGCGGCATGAACGGCGCAGGGCCAGCGAATCATCGACATCGGCCTTGATGCGTTGCAAAGCATCCAGCAGCATCTTGTCGGTTGGCAGCAGCTCGACCGTCAGGTCCTGCATGTAAGGCTTGGCATCCTTATCGGGATCGTAACGGTAGATTTTGAATTTCAAAGTACGTGATGACATGGCTATACCTTTTTTATTAATTGCGCGGCAGGGTCAAGGGCCACCATCTGGTGGCGCACTGCCCTGCCGCGGCAAATCAGAATGTACGTGGCTTTGGCTTGAACGTATCGACTGTCAACGGCTTGGTGATAACAGGCTTGTAGTCGAGACGATTGCCTTCGGAATACCACAAGCTGTGCTTCATCCAGTTTTCGTCATCACGATGTTCGTAATCGCGATGCGCGTGGGCGCCGCGCGATTCTTTACGGGCTGCCGCTGCAGTGATGGTGGCCTTGGCGGTTTCGATCATGTTATCCAGTTCCAGCGCCTCAACCCGCGCTGTATTGAACACTTTCGACTTGTCCTTGAACGCCACATGCTTGCGGCGCTCATCCAGCACCATGATTTCCTTGTAGCCCTGTTGCAGCAACTCGTCGGTACGGAACACGCCACAATACTGCTGCATGGTCTTGCGGATATCGCCTGCCACGTCTTGCACGCGCTCGGAGCCGGTGCTGTTTTCCAGCTTGGCCAGACGCGCCAGGGCGAAGTCGGTGGCATCTGCCGGCAACGGCTTGTTGCTACGATCCTTGAGCTTGCTGTCGACAATGTGATTGCCGGCAGCACGGCCGAACACCACCAGATCCAGCAGCGAATTGGTGCCCAGGCGATTGGCGCCATGCACCGATACGCAGGCGCATTCGCCAATCGCGTACAAGCCGTTCACCACCGCATTCGGGATACCATTCTTCGGCACTACCACCTGGCCGTAGACGTTGGTCGGAATACCGCCCATCTGATAATGGATGGTCGGCACGACCGGAATCGGCTCTTTCAAGGCGTCGACGTTAGCGAACTTGTGGCCGATTTCCAGAATCGACGGCAGACGCTTCATGATGGTTTCGGCACCGATATGGCGCAGATCCAGCATGACGTGATCCTTGTTAGGACCGCAACCACGGCCTTCCTTGATTTCCTGGTCCATCGACCGCGAAACGAAGTCACGCGGCGCCAGATCTTTCAGGGTCGGCGCATAGCGCTCCATGAAACGCTCGCCATTGGCGTTGATCAGAATCCCGCCCTCGCCACGCACGCCTTCGGTAATCAGCACGCCAGCACCGGCTACGCCAGTCGGGTGGAATTGCCAGAATTCCATGTCTTCCAGCGGAATGCCTGCACGCGCCGCCATACCCATACCGTCACCGGTATTGATAAAAGCATTGGTGGAAGCAGCCCAGATACGTCCTGCGCCGCCGGTCGCCATGACCGTGGTCTTGGCTTCCAGCATCATGACCTCGCCGGTTTCCATTTCCAGCGCGACGACGCCGATGACATCGCCTTCGGCATCGCGCACCAGATCGATCGCCATCCACTCAACGAAGAAGTGGGTTTTGGCACGCACGTTACGCTGATACAGCGTGTGCAGCAGCGCATGGCCGGTACGATCGGCAGCGGCGCAAGCGCGTGCTACCGGCTTTTCGCCGAAGTTGGCCGAGTGGCCGCCGAACGGACGCTGGTAAATCGTGCCGTCGGCGTTACGGTCGAACGGCATGCCGAAATGCTCCAGCTCATACACAGCCTTAGGCGCTTCGCGACACATGAATTCGATCGCATCCTGGTCACCCAGGTAATCCGAGCCCTTGATGGTGTCAAACATGTGCCAGTACCAGCTGTCCTCGGACATGTTACCGAGGGAAGCACCGATACCGCCCTGCGCCGCTACCGTGTGCGAACGGGTAGGAAACACCTTCGACAGGACCGCAACGTTCAAACCAGCTTCCGCCAATTGCAGCGAAGCACGCATGCCCGAACCACCGGCACCAACGATTACCGCATCAAAGCGGCGTGTAGGAATTGTGGATTTGATTGCTGACACGATTACACTCTCCACAAAATCTGCGCCGCCCATCCGGCACAACCGACCAACCACAGGATTGTGGCAACTTGCAAGACCAGCCGCAGAGCGACCGGCTTGACGTAATCCATCCAGATATCACGCACGCCAATCCATGCATGAAAAAACAGCGCCATCAGCGCTACGAAAGTCGCCAGCTTGAACCACTGGTGAGAAAACAAGCCCGCCCAGCCCTCATAGGTGAAGTTGCTGGCAGTCAGAAAAGAAACCAGCAAGATGACGGTATAGACTGCCATCACAACCGCTGTTGCGCGCTGCGCCAACCAGTCGCGCAGACCGTAATGTGCGCCGACGACCAGACGCTTGCCACCGATATTATTATCTGCCATCAGAATGCTCCGAACAGTTTCAATGCAACGATCAGCGCCAGCGGCAGGCTGATCACCAATACGCTTGCGGCCGATTTGCGTGCGCTATCCTTGCTCAAGCCGATGTGGTTATCCATGACGAGGTGGCGAATGCCGGCGCAGAAATGGTGCAGGTAAGCCCAGGACAGGGCCAGGATGACGAGCTTGACGAACCAGCCCGACGTAAAGCCTTTGAAATATTCGAAAGAGGTTTCAGACACCAGGCTCTTATCCAGCAGGAACAAGATAAAAGGCAGCAACAGAAACATCAACAAGCCACTAATGCGATGCAAAATCGAAATAATGCCTGCCAGCGGCAAGCGGTAACCCACAATTTGTGTAATGTTTATATTACGAAACTGTGGCCGATTGGGTTTCGCGGCTTCAGACATAACAGGGTTCTCCTCAGTTTAAAATTTTGATGCTTTTCTTGACGCTTTTTTTGACACTTTTTTTCACACGCTAAGCAATCCCGCAATTTTCGCCGATTTTTGTGCAGCACACCAATATTTATTATTCGTTATTGCGCAATTCCTTATTGCGAATTGCTGTTAGTACAAACCGGAGCTTCGCCATTCTGCCACCACTCGGCCGCGCTCACACGCAACCGGCACTTCTGCCCACAGGATCACAGAACCTGTCAGACCTGCCCGCCAACTCAGCTCAGCTCATTCTGATAATGATGGCGATTGGTAACGTAAAAACCGCGCCGCACTTCCACCGGCTTGTCGCCGTAAGTAAAAGACACGCGCTCGACACACAGCAATGGCGATAATTTTTCCACGGCCAGCAACTCGGCGGCATCGGCATCCGCGCTCGCAGCGCGAATCTGTTCTGTCGCACGAATCATGCGCGTCCCGAATTCGGTTTCAAACAGGCCGTACATCGGCCCCTTGTATTCAGCCAGGCGCTCCAGCGTCAGCGCCTTGAACAATGCACCCGGCAACCATAACTCTTCGAGTATCGTCGGCACGCCGTCAAACGCCAGCACACGTTTGACATACACGACAGAGTCGCCCGATTTCATGCCCAATTGGCGTGCAATCTCCGCCGGTGCGCGCAAACGCTTCAGCTCGATGACTTTTTTATCGGTAACTTGCGGCTCGTCGCTATCCGGCATCAGGCGCAGGAAACGGAATTGAGAACGGGCTTCGTGATGGGTGGCGACGAAAGTCCCCTTGCCCTGGCGCCGCACCAGCAGGTTTTCCGCCGCCAGCTCGTCGATCGCCTTGCGCACGGTCCCCTGGCTTACCTTGAAACGGTTGCCAAGCTCGACTTCGCTGGGGATCAATTCGCCGGATTTCCACTCGCCGGACTGCAGGCGCTGCATGATCAGCGCCTTGATTTGCTGATAGAGCGGACTGAAAGTCGGGGAGCTTGCCGAGGAAACTGCCGGAGATGCTCCGGGGGCAGCAGCACTCGGGCTGGCAGGGTCACTACTCTGATTGGACGGGATGGAGCTCATAACCTTGGATTTCACCATGAAACAGCCATTGTCGTCCAGAAAAAAATATACAATTATATGTCTTATATAAGACATAAGATATTGATTGACATACCATGTTGCCGGGCCTAAACTCGCGGGCATCAGTGCTATTCAACGATCGCCGTAGCACTCGGATTGGTTTAATGCCTTGCTTTATTGCTCCGGATATAAGTTGCAATCAAGTTCTCGGGTTCAGCTCGGGTTCTGCTCAGATTCTGATTACAAGCTACAATTTCCGGCCGCCTGCGCAACGCGAAACAAACTGACGGACATGGCTTTCGCCGGTATTATTAGAGGTTGCGCAGTATCGCTGCGGTTTTATCCGCAGTATTTGCTCAACGCTTACCCGTATTCCGTATTATCAGACATCGCTTTCTATCACCTATCTGGAGATTCAACATGGCTAAGTCCCCTCTGCGTGTTGCCGTTACCGGCGCCGCTGGTCAAATCGGTTATTCCCTGTTGTTCCGCATCGCCAATGGCGACCTGCTCGGCAAAGACCAACCGGTCATTCTGCAATTGCTGGAAATCCCTGACGAAAAAGCACAAAAAGCGCTGAAAGGCGTGATCATGGAAGTCGACGATTGCGCCTTCCCGCTGCTGGCCGGCATCACCGCTCACAGCGATCCGCTGACCGCATTCAAGGATGTCGACGTTGCCCTGCTGGTCGGCGCCCGTCCACGCGGCCCAGGCATGGAACGCAAAGACCTGCTGGAAGCCAATGCACAGATTTTCACAGTGCAAGGCAAGGCGCTGGATGCCGTCGCTTCGCGCAATGTCAAGGTGCTGGTGGTTGGCAATCCAGCCAACACCAACGCTTACATCGCCATGAAATCGGCGCCTAACCTGCCAGCCAAGAACTTCACAGCAATGCTGCGCCTGGACCACAACCGCGCTTTGTCGCAAGTTGCGGCCAAGATCGGCAAGCCGGTGTCGTCTATCGAAAAACTGTTCGTCTGGGGTAACCACTCGCCAACCATGTACGCCGACTATCGCTACGCGACAGCCGACGGCGCATTGGTCAAGGACCTGATCAACGATCAAGTCTGGAACAAGGACGTATTCCTGCCGACAGTCGGCAAGCGCGGCGCAGCGATCATTGAAGCACGCGGCCTGTCGTCGGCAGCGTCTGCAGCTAACGCAGCTATCGACCATGTACGCGACTGGGTGCTGGGCACCAATGGCAAGTGGACCACCATGGGCGTGCCATCCGATGGCTCCTATGGCATTCCAGAAGGCACCATGTTCGGCTTCCCTGTCACCACCGAAAACGGCGAATACAAAATCGTTCAAGGTCTGGAAATCGACGCCTTCTCGCAAGAACGCATCAACCTCACGCTGAAAGAACTGCAAGAAGAGCGTGATGGCGTGAAACACCTGGTCGGCTAAACCCGGCCTGGATTCACACTAGCAATACCTGCATGGCGACACAGCCATCGCCATGCAGCGCCTGATTTTGTTTGTCCGCAACTTTAAGAATATTTCGCAATGCACCCTACCCAGGTCTTATTCCTAGGCAAGCAACAGCCGGTCTCGCTACCGGTCTGCGATCATTACGCAGGCGCTGAAAAGCTCATGCGTAAATCGGTCGACCTGCAACAGGAACTGGGCCCGGTCTTCGACATCACTCTGGATTGCGAAGACGGCGCCAGCGCCGGTCACGAAGCAGTCCATGCGCAACTGGTCGCCGGCGTCATTGCCGGCGCCGACAACCGCTTCGAGCGCATAGGCGCTCGCGTACACGATAGCGGCAACACTTTTTTCGAACAAGATATCAAGATCATCTGCCAGGGCGCCGCCAACCGGCTGGCTTACCTGATGCTGCCTAAAGCCGAAAGCGTGGCTGAAGTCAAAGCCGCCATCGACCTGATCCGGCACCACAGCAGCCGCGCCGGCCGGGAAGACCTGCCGGTCCACATCTTGATAGAAACCCACGGCGCGTTAGCTGACGTATTCGCCATCGCCGCCCTGCCGCAAGTCGAATCGCTGTCTTTCGGCATCATGGATTTCGTCTCCTCCCATTATGGTGCGATTCCGAGCGCGGCGATGCGCTCCCCCGGTCAGTTCAGCCATCCCCTGGTAGCCCGCGCCAAGCTGGAAATTGCGGCGGCCTGCCATGCGCACGGCAAAGTGCCGTCGCATAACGTCACCACCGACATCAAGGACAGCGCCAGCGTCGCTGCCGATGCCGGCCGCGCCCGGGCAGAGTTCGGCTACACCCGGATGTGGAGCATCCATCCGCAGCAGATCAAGCCGATATTGAACGCATTTACCCCGCCGCAATCTGAAATAGCCGTTGCGGCACAGATTCTGCTTGCAGCCCAGCAGGCGGAATGGGGACCGATACAACACGAGGGCACGCTGCATGACCGCGCCAGTTACCGGTATTACTGGAGCGTGCTGCAGCGGGCAAAAAATAGCGGCGCCGCATTACCTGAAACCACAAGTACCTTGTTATAACCGCGTCCTGCCGTTACTGAAATAAACGGTGGATTGCATTACGGAGCAATGAAATGAGAAAGAGCTTGTCAACGAGTTTGTCCGCCCTGATGTTGCTGTGCGCTAGCCTGGCAGTGGTAGCGCCGCAAGTGCAAGCCCAAACCAGCACGACCGCCAAGAAGACCACCAAGAAAGCAGTCAAGAAGCCGGCCGCAAAGGCCGCGCCCGCCGAAGTCGATGACGGCGAGGACGAAGGCACGCCGGATGTGAAGACCGCCGTTTCGGTCGACTACAAATGTGAACTCGGCAACAGCCTGACCATTTACACCAACGCCGACGACGACAAACATATCGCGCTGCGCTGGGGCAAAACCTTGCATCGCCTGACCCGCGTGCCGACCACTACCGGCGCCAACCGCTTTGAAAACCGCAAATACGGCCTGCTCTGGATCGGCATCCCGGCCAAGGGCATTTTGCTTGATTCAAAATCCGGCCATCAATTGGCCAACGAATGCAAATCGGCAGCGCAAGAAGAAATGCCAGCCCCGGCCCCGGCTGATCCGGCAAACAGTTTGTAATTTAGTTGTAACCTCAGGAGATATCATGTCCCGTAATACGTTGAACACACTCAAGGAATTCAAGATTTCCGATTCCAAGAAAGGCAAATTCTATTCCTTGCCTGCCCTGGAGAAAAAACTCGGCGTCAACATCTCGCGCTTGCCAGTCTCGATCCGCGTCGTGCTGGAATCCGTACTGCGTAACTGCGACGGCAAGAAAGTCACCGAAGAACACGTCAAGCAGCTCGCCAACTGGAGCGCGACTGCCGCCCGCACCGACGAAATCCCGTTCGTCGTGGCGCGCGTAGTACTGCAAGATTTTACCGGCGTACCGCTGCTGGCCGACCTGGCCGCAATGCGCAACGTCGCCGCCAGCCTGGGCAAGAACGCCAAGAACATCGAACCGCTGGTGCCGGTTGACCTGGTGGTCGACCACTCGGTGCAGATCGACCATTTCCGTGAAAAGAAAGCGCTCGACCTCAACATGAAACTGGAATTCCAGCGCAACAACGAGCGCTACCAGTTCATGAAATGGGGCATGCAGGCATTCGACACCTTCGGTGTGGTGCCACCAGGCTTCGGCATTGTCCACCAGGTCAACCTGGAATACCTGGCGCGCGGCGTTCACAAGAAGGATTCAGTCTATTATCCGGACACGCTGGTCGGTACCGACTCGCACACCACAATGATCAATGGCATCGGCGTGGTCGGCTGGGGCGTGGGCGGCATCGAAGCGGAAGCCGGCATGCTGGGCCAACCGGTTTACTTCCTGACACCAGACGTCGTCGGCGTCAACCTGACCGGCCAGTTGCGTGAAGGCGTTACCGCCACCGATCTGGTGCTGACCATTACCGAACTGCTGCGCAAGGCTAAAGTGGTCGGCAAGTTCGTCGAATTCTTCGGCGAAGGCACTTCCTCGCTGAGCCTGACCGACCGTGCGACCATCGCCAACATGGCGCCTGAATACGGCGCCACCATGGGCTTCTTCCCGGTTGACGATGCGACCATCGAATACTTCCAGGGCACGGGCCGCAGCAAAGCGGAAATCGACGCTTTCGCCAGCTACTTCAAGGCACAAAACCTGTACGGCATTCCAAAGGCCGGCGACATCGACTACACCACCGTCGTCGAACTCGACCTGGCTACCGTTGCGCCATCGCTGGCAGGTCCGAAGCGTCCGCAAGACCGTATCGAAATCGGCAATGTCAAAGCCAACTTCGCTGAACTGTTCAGCAAGCCGATCGCAGAAAACGGCTTCAACAAGAAAATCGAAGACCTGGATGCGACCTACGTCAATACCGACGGCGTCAATCTGCAAAACGGCGACGTACTGATCGCTGCCATCACGTCTTGCACCAACACTTCCAACCCGAGCGTCATGCTGGCGGCTGGTTTGCTGGCCAAGAAAGCGGTCGAGGCAGGCCTCAAGGTATCGCCGCACATCAAGACATCGCTGGCTCCTGGCTCGCGCGTCGTTACCGAGTACCTGGAAGCGGCCGGCCTGCTGCCGTACCTGGAAAAACTCGGCTTCGGCGTCACTGCCTACGGTTGCACTACTTGTATCGGTAACGCCGGCGACCTGACCCCGGCAATGAACGAAGCCATCGTCAAAAACGACGTGGTGGCCTCGGCTGTGCTGTCCGGTAACCGTAACTTTGAAGCGCGGATCCATCCGAACATTCGCTCCAACTTCCTGGCCTCGCCACCGCTGGTCGTCGCTTACGCGATCGCCGGCAACATGACGCGCGACCTGATGACCGAGCCAGTCGGCAAGGGCAAGGGTGGTAAGGACATCTATCTGGGCGACATTTGGCCAACTTCGCAAGAAGTCGCCAAGCTGATGAAGTTTGCGATGAATGCAAAGACCTTCAAGACCAACTACGCCGACGTCAAGGGCGCACCAGGCAAGCTGTGGGAAGCCATCAAGGGCGTCGCCGGCGGCGAAGTCTACAACTGGCCGAAATCGACCTACATCGCGGAACCACCGTTCTTCCAGGATTTCACCATGATCCCGAAGCCCGCTGCGACCGGCATCAGCGGCGCCCGTGCACTGGGCGTGTTCGGCGATTCGATCACCACCGACCACATCTCGCCAGCCGGTTCCATCAAGGAATCCAGCCCGGCCGGCAAGTGGCTGACCGCCAACGGCGTGTTGAAGGCTGACTTCAACTCCTACGGTTCGCGTCGCGGCAATCACGAAATCATGATGCGCGGTACTTTCGCCAACGTCCGCATCAAGAACCTGATGATTCCTGCAACACCGGACGGCTCGCGGATTGAAGGTGGCATCACCCTGTTCCAGCCTACCGGCGAAGAAACCTCGATCTACGACGCAGCGATGCAATACGTCAAAGACGGCGTGCCGACCATGGTCTTCGCAGGCGAAGAATACGGTACAGGTTCGTCGCGTGACTGGGCAGCCAAAGGTACGCAGCTGCTGGGCGTGAAAGCCGTGTTTGCCCGCTCGTTCGAACGCATCCACCGCTCCAACCTGGTCGGCATGGGCGTCTTGCCGCTGCAATTCATCGGTACCGACAGCGTTCAAACCCTGGGCATCACCGGCAACGAGACTTTCGACCTGAAGGGTATCGACGGCGAAATCAAGCCACAGCAAGATGCTACCCTGGTGATCTATCGCGCCAACGGCGACACCAAGGAAGTCAAGGTTCTGCTGCGCATCGATACGCCAATCGAAGTCGACTACTACAAACACGGCGGCATCCTGCCATTCGTGTTGCGTCAGTTGCTGGCGGTATAAAAGAAGCTAGCGACAATAAACTGTAGTTGGTTTTAACAACAAACGCCGGCGATGCCGGCGTTTGTCATTTTCGCCATAAATTTCTTCCTGTAATCTCGTAGCGTAGTTTTATTCAACACACGGTTAAATCCACTACAATAGGATCTTGCAGTCTTCCTGCCTCAGAGTCCTCGAAAACTCTCAGCAAGCGGTCGTAGGCCAGAAGGCAGCACAGAAAAGCGGCGCATATTTGTCGATGCATTTATCAATGAGTATGTGAGCGTCTCTTTGCCCGCTGGCGCCATTGGATGTGAAAAAAGCATCCGTTACGGCCGCGCAGTAAGATATTGACTATGTTGTCAGCTCCTTACCTTATCTACTATGCGCCGTCCGTCAAAAAAACCTTCCCGTAAATTTTCCGCCGACAGCCACCGTTTGGCCGAGTTGGCGCAAGCATTGATCCAAGCCTCCAGCCGTCTTGAGGAGCGCGCATGGGAGCGCGATATTGAAGTGCTGCTCAATAAGCATTTCAAAGCGCAGCATCAGGAACCGATCGACGGCGCCCTGGAGCAACTGTTCCCGGTCGAGCCCGACGCCTATGACGCCCTGATGGATGTGGTTGAAGCCTGCAGCGAATCCAGCAGCATCGAGTACCAGGGCAAGCAGTACGACTGCCTGCTGATCGGCATCCCGCTGCTGGCATGGACCCGTTTCTCGATCGGATCGGGACCGGTTGCAGCCGGCGTCATGCTGACCATCAGCGCCCACCTGCACGCTCACATCCTGGCGCCGGAAGTGCAGACCGCCATTGTGCCTTCGTTGTACGCCATCGATCAGCTGCCGCGCAGCCACGCCGACACCTTCGCCTTGCTGCAGCAGCTGTCGCAAGCGGCGTTAAGCGCAACACCGGTGCGCAGCCCGGCCAACCCGCCGCAAACTGCGCCCTACCTGGCCGATACCCGTTATCTGCTGGCCGCCCTGGTGGTGCCGAGCGGCATGCCGCTATTCCGCTGGCAAGTGACGGCCGGCCAAGCCGGACGCATTGCCGCCAGCAAGGAGCAAGCGTTGGAACAGTGGCGCAACCAGGTCGCGCCCAACATGACGCGTCTGCTACCCGGCTGCGGCATCCAACTGCTGTTGCCGGAGGCTTACTATGCCGCCTGCCGCGAAGCCGACTTGCAGATACGCCCTGCCTCCTTGCGCGCCGCCAGCTATTATCTGTCGCACACGCTGGACATTGCGTCGAAAGATCTGCACGCCAGCATCGGCCGCTTCAGCGAGCAGCCGGAAAGTGGCCGCGTCGACGAATACCGCATCGGCTTTTCCGTGGGCCAGACCAACGAGATCATCTACGGCGTAGTGTGGCCGCTGTATGGGCCGGAAGAAGCCAACGAAGAAATCATTACGCGCTCCAGCGACAGCGACGCCGCTGCGGCAGAACCGGAAACCCCGCTGGAACAGATCCTGAGCCTATTGCGCGAATGCGGCATCGACGACATCCAGCGGCATACGGACTTGTTTGAAATGGAATTTTGCGATGATTGCGGCACGCCGTTTTACCCGGATCGCGAAGGCGAGCTGGTGCATCCGGAGACGCCTGAGGATACGCCAAGCGGCTCAGCGCATTTTCATTGAGGGCAATCTGTAGAAAACAGGCACAGACGCCACTATCGTAGTCCCCGCGAACGCGGGGATCCATGGCGGCGCCGAGCCTTTACGTGGCTAATTGAACATGGATTCCCGCGTTCGCGGGAATGACCAGCTCAGAAATGCAGCTGCTTGATTTGAACCGCGCTGATTCACGCATTGACGGCAGATTACCAGATTTGTACTCATCGACGGGCAGCTACCAACAACATCATCGGCCGCTCTTTTTCTTCCGCCAATTCAGGCCGTGCGGCCAGCTGTTCAGCGCTCGGCCCCCATTCATTAACATGGGTAATGGTAAAGCCGGCAGCGATCAGCAAGTTGAGCGACGTACCGGTGGTACGATGCTGTTTGACCACCCCGTCGCCAGCCAGTTGGTGGTACGCGGCCCTTCGGCCTGATAACTGTCGACCGGCCAGGTCTTGCGCCCCTGCCCGTCCAGCACCCAGCCGGGATGCATGGGCGCCATATAAATCGGGTGCTCGATCGAGAAAATCAGATGGCCACCTGGCGCTAATGCGCGGTGCACATTCGTCAGCAAAGCGGCCAGATCCTTGATGTAATGCAAAGTGAGCGAACTGTAGGCCAGATCGAAACTTCCTTGCGCAAGATCTAGCTGTTCGAGGTCGGCCCGACCGTAGGTTACTGCGCCGACAGGAGTCGACGCGATCGCCCGTTCCAGCATTTTTCCCGAAACGTCGAGGCCGAGAACCTGGGCAGCGCCCTGCTCCTGCGCCCAGCGGCAAAACCAACCGTAACCGCAACCAAGATCCACCACCCGCAGGCCTTGCACCTTGGGTGGCATCGCTTGCAACGCCGGCCACTCCGCCGCGCCGGCCAGGCCATCAACCGAACGGCCCAGCCGGCTATAACCTTCAAAGAAGGCCGGGTCGTCATAGATATTTTGCGTCATCGATAAAACGGATTCTTTCTCAAAACTTGGCCATTTGAATTGTCGGAGCGGAAGCTGCAATGCAGCTTCCGCTCCGGCATATTGCTATTACTCGAACGCCCGCAAGATCGGCTGCAATACGACCTCGCCCAGACGAGCGCTGCGCGCGCCATCCCAGCCAACTTGGACATCCGGCAGATTGGCGTTGTCTTTGAACGGTAACTCCAATGTCAACGATACGCACTTGAAAGTGTGGCCGATATATTTGGACGCCAGCGTCAATACATCGCTACTGTATTTGCTAGCCGCATAGCCAAATTCAGTCTGGAAATCCGGGCTGGCGCGCTGAAAGTCATCAATGAATTTTTGCTGTTCCACCGCTTGCTGCGGGCTGAAATCCTCCAGCATTTCCGAACCGGCCACGAAGATATACGGCAAGGCTTCATCGCCATGCACATCGAGGAACAGATCGCAGCCGATTTCATGGATCTTGTTCTTCACCGCAAACACTTCCGGGCTGCGCTCCAGCGACGGCGTCATCCATTCGCGATTCAGATTGGCGCCTGCCGCATTGGTGCGCAAGTTACCGCGCACCGAACCGTCCGGATTCATGTTCGGCACAATGTAAAACACGGCATGCTGCAATACTTTGGTCGCCAGCGGATTGGCGCTATCCAGCAAGGCGTCGACCATGCCCTCGACAAACCATTCCGCCATGGTTTCACCCGGATGCTGACGCGCGATGACCCATACCTTCTTGGCGGCGTCAGGATCGCCGATCACCAGCACGTTCATGTCGCGGCCATCGACGGTGCTACCGATATCCAGCACCCGTGCCAGCGGCGATCGCTCCGCCTGCCCCAGCAGCGCCAGGTGACGCTCCCAGGAATACGGCTCGAAATAAGCGTAATAGACGCTATCGTAATCCGGCGTATGGCTGATGGTCATGACCTGGCCGTCGAAGCTGGTCGGTACCCGGAACCAATTCTCGCGATCATAACTAGCCACCGCCTGGTAATTTTCCCAACCCTTTGGATAGGTAGTGGCGCCGGCGTTCAGGAAGCGGATAGTGCAATCCTCATCGCGTGCGCCCTGCAAGCGGAAATAAAACCACTGCGTGAAATCGGCATGCGAATCGCTGCGGATTTTCAATTCGATCTGCTGAGGACTATCCGCGCGCACGACTTCAATCGCTGCGGCGTCAAACTGCTGGCTAATTTTTATTGACATAAGATTATTTCAAAGAGGATTGCCGTCCACACGAGCTGAGCGATCACTGCCAATAGCTTCACAATAATCGACGCCGGCGCGGGTCAGGCAGTCGGTGGAAAATTTTCAAATATTCTTTGTATTCCGTTG
>NZ_JBDTCG010000055.1:0-22697 GCF_039923675.1 Collimonas sp. | reverse complement strand
CATCGCTACCCCATACGTAGGCAGTTTGTCCGCCTGGATCAGCCCACTGAAACTGCATCAAATCAGCGTTGTTACTGACCCGTTGCGCCCAATCGGCGGCGGTGGCGCGGCCTGCAGTATTGGCATAGTTGACGCTGAAATTAGACGGGTTGTAGACATTGACCGCGTCGGGTGAATTGCCGCCAAATATCCAGGCTGGCTGACCGCCGAGGCCGCTCCAATTGAGCTTGATTGGCTGCACACCAAAAACAACGGAACCCTGATCGGTGGCATCGACTGTGACTTTCACGCCGCTACCATTCGACCAGCCGATTTTGACGACATTATTAGTCTGGCCAATGCCAGTAGCCTGCTGGACCGGGTTAAAGCCGAGTGCATTTTGCTTGGAGGCCGGATCGAAGTTACCGGCATGCCAGACAGATTTGCCGCCCACGGTTGCCCCCTGCGTGGCATTGATGCTGCCGACCTGCATTGCGCCATAGGAGGTGCCGTCGCCGCCGACCACTTCCAAAACGTTAGCGGCAGTCAGCCGCAGCTGGGTGACGCAGACGCCGCCCCAATGAAAGGACATGCGCGGCGCATAGCTGATATCGCGGCCCTTACTGTCCTTAGCGCGCAATGCTTCCCGAATCTCCAGAGTAGGCGTTTCGTAGCTAGGGCTGGCAGCAGTAGCGGAGATGGACAGCGCGCCATCGATATTGTCACCGGCCTTTTTGACGTAATCACCTGGTGCAAAATTGCCGGCGTTCCAGATCTGCTTCCATGGACGGCCCTCGAATGGCGTTTTAGAACCCAAATAGCCGGTGCGTTCCCAGGAACGTTGCGATACGCCGCCTTCGGAATACACCTGGCGCACGAACTGGCCGCCGTTGACAGCCATCAGCGTGCCGTAGCCATCGGCGCCCATTGGTAAATGCGTCGCAGCCGTGATGCCGCGATCATTGGCGACCGAGACATCGCGCACGCCGGTTTGCAGTAATGCATCACAGTCGGTATCGCTGCTGGTTACCGGCGCCAGCTTGTGGAAGTACAGGACATCAGCACGCTCGGGCGTGAGGTACTGCGTGTGCGGATCTGCCGCCTCCGTGTGACGGGTAATGACCTGTTCCAGCGCCGGGGTCAGACCGGCCGGTGTCACGACCCGCGTGCCGTCCTTCCCGATCAGGGTTTCCTCCGGTGTTGCCAGCTCGACCACGCCATGGCGGTCAACAGTCGCCGGCGGGTTCGTGAAATTGGCATCGCCAAATGTTAGCGAAGTGGCTTTGATGTTCGCAAAAACCACGTCAGCGGCCAGCAGCAGCATCGACTGCGTGGACTTTTGCAAGATCGGTTCCGGCTGGCTGTAGACGCCCAGGAGAACGCCATTGCTCAACCAATAGCCAATGCCGCGCACCACGTAGGTGTCGGCGCCATCGTCGCGGATAGTGACGTGGATCGTATCGGGAGCCACGACTTCGCCGGAAATTGTTTTGATGCGCTTGATTTCACCTGGCAAGGCGGTCGTTTCTTTGTCCGCCGTGAAGACAGCGGCGGTGAGGCCGATCTCCGTAATTTTTAATGGGGCGGTGCCGTTGTGCTCGGCATTGACCAAAGCGGCGCGGCCGGCATTGGTGATGATGATTTGTAGTCCAGGCATAGGTTTTACTCGGCTTCAGTCAGATTTAAGCGGGCATAGATCACAGGACGGGCCGTCGCCACTACGGCAATCGCGGCTTGCGTCTCGATGCCCTGGGTAAACGTAAAATGGCTCCTGATGGACTTGGTGCGGTTCACCTCGGCAATCACATCGTCGACAAACTCGGCTGTCGCGGACTGACCGCCGGCGCCGGACAGCGTCATGACCAGGTCGAAGGTGTACGGTTCGCCCATGGGGGTCTTTTGCCACCACTCGCGCAACAGGATGGAACCACCAAAAGCAGCGACCACGTCCTTGACGGCCTTGGCCGTTCCCTTCTGGCGGTGGATCTTCATGGCGTTGCGCACGCGGGCGCGCCGCACCTCTTCCGTCCAGTAGGATTTCCAGCTGTCGACCGACCAGTGCCAGGCTAACCAGGGCAACAGATCGATAGCGATGGTGTCCGGGTTGTGCAACGTGCGCAGCGGGACCGGCACGTCCGAGATGCGCGCCGTGACCGCTTCCAGCGCCCGTTCCAGCGACGTGGAATTGGGCGGCAACAGGGATTTGAATTTCTTGGTCATGCTTTCCCCCAGATGCCGGCGTACTCAATGTGCATGTCTTCACAGTAATGCGCCACCAGCTTGGAAATTTCCGGGTCGTCGGTCGGCGACAACAGAATGACGCGTTCAACGCCAGGCACGTGGAGCGCCGCATCGATGCCGGAATGGGTCGGCACGCGCCCCAGCTGATGTGCGTCCTTGGCATATGTCTGCATGCGCTTGATGGCCTCAGTCAAGACCACGGACGGGTCCGGACCGGAGAAGCTATACAGCTTGGCGTGCACCTGGTAGCGGACAACTTGAGCGGCGTGGACCTGGACATAGTCGGTCAGCGGGCGTATGCCGTCATCAAGCATGCGGGCAGCGACGATGTCCAGCAGCTCCTGCGAGGGTGTGCCGTCGCCTTCATGCGACAAGATCGCGACAACCACGTGACCGGGCGACGGGCTGGTAGCCGTCGCGTTGCGCACGCGACCGTCGCTGCTTAAGGCGTGGAACACATACGCGCCTTCCGGGCCTGCGACGGACATGCCTTGCGGTGCCAGCTGGATGCGCCGGCGGTAATCTTCGTCCTCTTCCATGACGGCAGCCGTTCCCTTGTCGGGATCTGCCGGCCAGATCTGCAAGCGCGGGACATCCATGTTCGCACCGATCTGGTCCAGATCCGACTTCATCGCATAGGCCAGCATTAGGGCGCGGGCAGCTTCGTTGATGCGCTGGCGCAGCTTCAGCTCACGGTAAGCGCTCAGTTGCACCACTTTAATTGCCGGATCGGATTCTGTGAGTTCGTCCAACTCGACGCCAAGCGCCGCCAGGTCGGCCAGGTTCTCCGCCAGAATGGTTTCATAGTCCAACGGCTCGATGACGTTCGGCGCCGGCAGTTGCGACAGATCGATAGCGGCGCTCATGATGCAGCCCCGGCGCCAACAGGCACTTCCAGCTGGACACCCTGTTCATTGGTGACGCCGTCCAGGAGCAACGTGGCCTGTCCATCAGTGCCGCGTTGCAGTTGCACGCCAGTCAAGGCAATACGGCGTTCCCAGCGCAACACAGCATAAGCCGTGGCGGCATAGATGCGCAGCACCGTGGCGCCGTTCAGCGGCTGGTCGATCAACTCCGGCACTTCAGAGCCATAGTCGCGGCGCATGACGCGGGAACCGATAGGCGTGGTGAGGATGTCGGCCAGGGACTGACGGATGTGGGCAAGGCGGGACATGGCGCGGCCGGTACGGGCGTTCATCATTTCGGACCACCTGAATCGTCATCGCCCTTTTTAACGCCGCCGTGCGGGTGCTTTACCAGGCTGACGGTGCCGGCGAACACGTCGACCGTGGCGCGCAAGATCCCCTGGATCATCGCCGCCGGGCCACCTTCCTTGCCGGCCTGGACGTTCATCCCGGCATTCAAGGCCGACATGCCGTTGACCGTCAGGTTCTGGCCCACGACCAGATTCTTTTGCACCAGCAGGTTGCCGGTGCATTCGGTGTCTTCGGCGTTCGAGGTGACTTTGCCAGGCGCCAGGGTGACGCTGGTGCCGTCCGACAGCGTGGCCGTCAGGGTGTGCGCGGTGCTGTCGTACTGGACGACCGTTCCATCCTTGTAGCGGGTCGTGTGGTGTGCCGGGTTGGTTGATGGGGACTGGTATTTGTCGGAATAGATCGCCGGCAGAATCGCGGCATTGGCGAAATCCCCCTCGGGCGACAGCACAATGACCTGTTCGCCCAGGGACGGCGGAAACCATGTCTGCGCATCGCCGGCCCGTAACGTGATCCAGGGACGCCAGGTGGTGGTGTTTTTACCGACCTGTACGCGCACACGCCGGGCGTCGTGATCGATGTCGGCAATGGTGCCGAACCGGATCAGATTCAGGATTAAACGCAGCAGTTCGGAGGTGTCAGCAGTCATGCATTGCATGTTGCCGGGTTGCCGAAATCGGCGCACCTGGTAGCGGGTTGATATCCGCGTTACCGACTGCTGGTTGGTGTTTTACTGCGTGGGGACGTAATACAGTGCCGGTCTGGAAAAAGAACGCGGCGACGTGGGAGATGTTTGCGCATCGACCACGCCACCGTGCCAGCAGTCAATCCTGCAAGCAAGGCCAAGGCCGCGCCACCTGTACAGGCGAGGCGAAGGCTACCATATTCGCGCAGGTATACCCAAATGCAGGAAATCCGTTGTGGGAATTGTTCCCGAAAATTAGGGGAAGGTGAATACATCGCCCTCTCCATTAAATGTCCGCGATGCGGCACATTGAACCACCTGAGAGCCACGCGCCCCGTACCTGCATGCCATCGAGCATCTGACTATGGAGCAGACCGTGCAAGCAAGTCCGATTATTCCCTGGATGGGTGGCAAGCGCCGCCTGGCCGATAAACTCATCCCATTATTTCCGCCGCATGAATGCTATGTCGAGGTGTTCTGCGGCGGCGCCGCGCTGTATTTCCTGCGGCCAGTACCGGCGCGCACCGAGGTCATCAACGATATCAACGGCGAGCTGGTCAACCTGTACCGGGTCGTCCAGCACCACATGGAAGAATTCGTGCGGCAGTTCGAGTGGTGGACCACCAGTCGGCAATTTTTTAAATGGCAGCAGGATGCGCGACTGGAGAGCTTGACCGATATCCAGCGCGCCGCCCGGTTCTATTATTTGCAACAGCATGCCTTCAGCGGCAAGGTCACAGGGCAGAACTTCGGTACTGCCACGACTGCGCCGGCCATTGATCTGACCAGGATAGAAGACAACCTGAAGGCCGCCCGCCAGCGGCTGGCCGGAACCTATGTCGAAAATTTACCGTGGCTGGAATGCATGAAGCGTTACGACCGGCCTCATACCTTTCAATATTGCGATCCACCGTATTGGCAAACCGAGGGCTATGGAGTGGATTTCGGTATCGAGCAATACGAACAGATGGCGGAATTCATGCGCACCTGCAAAGGCAAGGTCATGGTCAGTATCAACGACCATCCCGATATCCGGCGCGTGTTCGACGGTTTTACGATGTTGGGGCTGGATATCAAATACAGCATCGGCAGCACCCATGGTCAGCCTGGCGTCAGCCGGGAACTGGTGATTACCAACTGGGCGGCGGATGTGCTGACACAGCTTTTCTAAGATAAATTGGCGAGTATTATGGATAGCTCAATGGAAATGTAGTAGATATTGGTATAAAGCGAACTAGGGGGAGAAAATGACATTTAAAACAGATGGTTTTCTATCTGGCGATCTACATATTTTCATCAATCAAAGTCATATCGATTTTAAGGAGTGGTTTGAACTGGTTGCAGACTTAAACAAAACTACTTTTCTAGCTCTCACTAATTTACAGCCGCTGAAAGACAACAAACAGCAGTTGACGGCTGCTCTGCTTTTTAGTCGAGCAGTCCAATCGTTTCAGGCCGCAATTCTATTGGCCGAGCGAGGTATGACTTCGGAAGCACGTACATTGGTCAGAAGTTGTGCTGAAACGGCAATTGTCCTTGCTGCGGTGGGGAAAGACGCTAGTTTCGTTTTGAAATTAGTTGAGTCTCATCAAAAGCATTCATCGCAAGTAGCCAAGGCACTTAGTTCCAATCCAGAAGCGGCTGCGGAACTTTCAACTTTTACGCTAGCGTCGCTGCAACGAGTGATAGACGACGTCGACGCGCTTTTCCCAAACGGAAAGCCGAACGGTTACATCCTAAAGGACGTTGCAAAGGATGTGGGACTGATGGGACTATACGATACGGTTTTCCGGAGTACCTCTGGCGATGCAGCACATCCAACAATAGGCGCATTGACACGACATATGTATCAGGACGAGGCCGGTGAAATTAGTGATCTTCGATTTGAGCCAGCCCAAGAAGATTTGCCGCACACCTTGTCCATGTCGATTAGTACCTTACTGCATGCGCTGACGCCAATTTCTGAAGTATTCCAGAAGCCGGAATTTGAGCGCATTAAGGACGATTTTTTACCAAGATGGAAATTGCTCCAGATGCAGTATGAGGTAAATCAAGTCAAGTGAAGCAATAGTGAATCTCGAATCAATGCTTGATCGGTAGCACTGAAACCCAATAACGGCCGGGCCGGATAGCGATAGTTCGGTCCCTTTTTTGACACCTTGTCTTCCAATCCTTCTTGATGCACGCGGGCGACCCGTGCCACACGGCCAAAGAAGCCGACCGACAGCTGATTTTCATCATTCTCGGTTAGCAGATTTTTGGTCTTGCGCAGCTTCTCAAACATCGCGGCCTTTTGCCGTTTGATTCTCCCTTGCTTGCCCCGCAGATTCTTGCGCTGCTTGCGCTGCGCATAAGGCGCGCCGTCCGGCGCCTGCTGGCTGGCGATGCGCTTCGCCTGACTGCGGCGCAGATCCTGGGCAATCCTGCGCGTGACAACACGGCGCTGGCCTGGCTGGAGCTTAGTCAACAGTGTGCCGGCCCAGGCTTCCAGGGTGGATAGATCGTCGCTCATTCGGGGTTCGCCGGCGTCTGCCACTCGGCCAGCAGCGCGTCGCCCGCATAGGCTTGCCAGAATGCGTCGGTATAGACCGGCGTGGCTTGCGGCTCGGCCAGGTGCACGACTTCCAGCCGGCCGGCGCCTGCCGGTTTGACGATCACGCGCTCGGTCAGCGCCAGCGTGATCGCCAGGTCTATCGACGTGTGGTTGTTGTAATCCACATCAAAGCCGATACCGGTCTTGCGCAACTCGGCATTGTCCAGCAGGTCGCGTTGGTGTACCTGCACCCAAGCCAGCAACGGGACCATGAGGGCATCCTCGCTACCGGCGTAATCGGTAATGATGATGTTCAGCTTATAGCGATATTCAAACGACAGCGAAGCGGTGCCGGTGGCCACCGTGTTGCCGCCGTCCGCAAAGATCAGCAGTTTGTCGGGATTTTGCCGCAATTCGGCGCTGGCGGCTGTCAGGTGCGCTCTAAGGCTTTTTGGCTTGTACACGGTCGATATCCCCCTGGCAATCCACAACGGCGTCTACCTTGGCCGCACACATGCCCCACGCGGCCTCTGCACGCTCCAGGGAGAGAAGCAAGGCGCCGTTAGTCCTGGGCGCCGCTGCCGGTAACTGGCAGCGGGTGATCGCCGGGCAGGCGTTGACGATAATCGTCGGCGCCGGTGGCGGCCGGATGCTCCCGCAGGCGGGCAACAGCGTCAGGCAAAGCAGACTCAGCCCAGGTGCGTATCGGTGGGTTGTCATGGATGAGGCTTTCAATGAGGTTTTCTCGTTCGGTGAGGGTGGCGGCGATATCGTCGCGGGCGGCTTGCAGCTTGGCGCTAGCCTTGCTGTTCCTGGCCGCTGCATCCTTCAGCGAGATAATGACGGTGTCGCGCTGGCCGATCTCCTGCTCGGCCAGCGTGGCGCGCTCCTTCGCGGCGATCAAGCCGTCGCGCTGCACAACAATCACCAGGCACAGCGCGCCGACTGCCAAGGCCGATATCAGGCCTTTTGCGATCAGTTCCATAGACCGATCCGCGTGCCGCGGCTGTCGATCGTCAGTACCTGGCGGCGCGGCGTCTTGCCCTCAATCGCAATGCCCAGATGTACCCACACGGCGCCGCCGACCCGCTCATAGATCAGCTGGTCGAATTGCAAATAGGATTTCTCCAGCGCCTGGCAGATCTCCATCGGCGCACCAAACGCCGGCGCCGTGAAATCGTTAGCCAGACCATCCAGGTGCGCGCTATTGCCCGCGCCGCCGACAGCCCGGTTCAACGCCTGGCAGCGGTAGCCGCTGGAAATCACCATGGCAGCGCCGCCCAGCTCCAGACGCACCAGCTCGTTAAACTTCGCCAGGCGTCGCAGATTGGCAAGGATGGCCGGGGCCGGCCTGTTGTCAATACTGAGGACACGCGCCTTATCGCTGCGGGTAAATTCTTCCAACGTAAAATGTTCGGTCAATGGTGTGGTGGTTGTCATTCGATACCCCTGATGATATTGGCGACGTTGCCCTGGGCGCGATGCACCAGGACACACAAAGTCAAAGCGATGCCGGTTTGTCCGAAGGAGACGCGGCCGGGACCCAGCAGGATCTCCAGGGCGCTGGTGCCGGTGGCAACAATCAGCAGCCAGGCCACCAGGGAGATATGGAAACGGTGATTCGCCAGGCCGCGCCGGTAACACAGCAGTCGCAGGCAGGTGCTGGCGTAGGAGAGCAACGCCAGCAAGGTCAGCGTTTTAGTCATGACCGTCTCCTTTGCGCAGCCAGGCCGGCAACTCAATGGTTTTAATCAGGTCAAGGCCGTGCAGCGTCAGCGCAATGGCCGCCG
Source organism: Collimonas sp. (assembly GCF_039923675.1). Taxonomy (GTDB): domain Bacteria; phylum Pseudomonadota; class Gammaproteobacteria; order Burkholderiales; family Burkholderiaceae_D; genus Collimonas. The sequence continues at coordinate 14,255 of NZ_JBDTCG010000055.1, read as the reverse complement.
CCGAGGCAAAGAAGGCGGCAACACCCGATTGTTTCAACGGCGTATTGCTGATCACCTCGGGCGCGGCCAGGTAGCCAATCGCCAGGGAAATGACCATATACGCCAGGCGTTGCAGTACCGGTAAATTCTTGCTGGAGATCGCCACCAGCGTGGCGCCGGCGAAGGCGCCAATCAGCGCATTACCGTCAATACCAGGGAACAGTGTCGACAAACCGATGCCGGCGGCGCTGGTGACGACCAGGGTGGTGGTGCTGGGTTCTGCCATAAGTCAATGCTCCAATCAATCCCAAAGGTTCACGACTTGGGCGGTTTTAGTGGGGGTTGCGGTAGGTTCTGGCAGGGTGACCAGAAGGCCATGCGGCAGGATCGGCCCCAGGTCGGCCAGGCCGGGATTGCGTTCAAGCGCCGCCTCAACCACGTTGGCGGTGGCGCCCAGGTGGCGCCAGCACAGCAGGTCCAGCGTGTCATGCTGTTGGGCGCGTACTGTCATTGTCAGCATCGTCAGATCAGCTCCACCGTGACATGGGACCGGCCAAGAATGTCGGCAATGGCCCAATGGGCGTTACGGCGCTGCTCGGACGGGGCGTTGTCCAGCGCTTCCATCATCTTTTTATCGGATAGCGTCGACGCGGTGCTGTCGTAATCTCGGTAACGTTCCGTCAGATCGGCCTTGGCCCAGCAGTAGACGGCGCGCCGATAGTGGGAAATGTTGACACTTTCACGATTGACCCGGTCCGCCGGCACGGCGGCCAAGGCCGCGAAGCCTGCGGCGATCTGTGTCAACTTCCAGTCGCGCAGCTCCGCATTGACATGCAGCACGGCGGCCACAATCGCCTGAACCAATCGCGCACTGGTGACAGTGCCGTCTAGTCGCATGTTCTCGCGCATGTCCTGCAACACGATGTCAGGGTAAAAACCGTCGTTTTCCACGCTGCCGGCGTCCGGCAAGCTGACAGCACCGCCCGCAGAGGGTGGCGCGAAGGCAATAAAACTCATACTGGGTTCTTTCGTCATCGACTGTTGGAAGAGAAACCGGCGGTGGGCGGGCGTCAGAAGGAGATAACAACGTTATTTCTTCATCGACCCGCGCCGCCGTGCGCCAGGGGGTGCTCGTTTAACCAGGAACGGCTTTTACTATGCGCGTGCGCAAGCGATCCATGGTTTGTTTCACTCCCACGCCGGGGAACAAGGCCACGGCGCGCTCCATCAGCGCGTGGGCCGCTTCCGCCTGCGGCAGCTGGGATGCCTTCAACAGTTCGGCGCTATTCGAATCAAGCACGGCCAGTATTGCGTAAGCATTGGCCTTCAACATCTTGGCGCGTGCCTGGTCCGGGGCGTCGCAGTGCGCCGTCATGTGCTGTACCTGCGCCAGAATCTCAACCGCAGCCACCGGGTCGCCGGCCAGCTTGCCCTTCAGGAACGCCGCAGAAAATTCATCGAGCAACATGGTCGGAATATCGCGGTTGAACTGGTCCGGCAAGGTCAGCTTGTGGGTGACGGCATAGCGCGCCATCTCAACCGCCCGCGCATATTCGCCGCAGTCGATATGCCACACCAGGAGCGCAGTAAACACATCGTCCTGGCCGCCGTGTCCCTTCGCCAGCGCGCCATCAATCCAGTCCTGGTACTCGGGCAGCAAGGTGGTTTTGACTTCAATCTTGCGTTCCATTGACTGGATGTTGCTCAAGCTGCGGCGGTCGTTCGCCAATTTATAAAGCATCATCTCGTAGGCGCTGCCGCCGGTGATGCCGCCAGGGGCGGCGTCGGCGGCAGCGCGCTCGGCCAGGATGCGGGCCTTGTGGCGTTGCGCTGGGGAGGCGTTTTCCATATCAGGCTGCCAGGACAATATTTTCCAGCACGGCGCCCAGACCCAGATCCTCGACCACATAGGCGTCGTTGGACGATTCGTAGTTTTCGATGCGGTCGCGCTCAGGCTTCTCGACCACCCGGCGCCGGCGCGCCGACTCTTGCCAGTAGATCGACAGGTTATCCAGGCGGGTAGTAAAAATCGTGTTGTCCGGGAAGAACGGTACGGCAATCGCCGGCAGACCACCGATGCGCTTCTGGCTGATGACGATGTCGGCCGCCAACGTCTCGGTCGGCGCCTGCTTGGTGTTCACCAGAGGGAAATATTTATCGTGCATCAGGTTGCGGCTGACGATCACGACTAATCCGCCATCTTTCTGATACCAAGGGTCCAGCAGGTTGATGGCGTCATACACCGCCGCATCCAGATTCGCATAATCGCCGCCGGCGCCGATGATGAGCTTGCCGGCCTCTTTACCCTCATGCATGACGCGCTGTGGCGCTTGTTCCCGATAGTGCTGCAGCCAGCCCTTGTTGACATCTTGCAACAGCGGATTTTTATCGATGTCGGTGTCCGCCGCCACGGTGCGGCCATTAAAACCGATCATCATGCGGTCCAGCGCCTGGCGAGTCAGGATGGCGCTAGCGAGTCGCTGCTGGAAATCGGGGAACTTGGCCCAGGCGTCCAAGGTTTGATATTTGACGTGGGTATCGAAGTTCGTTTTTTCGCAGCGATAGCCACGGTTGTCCAGGGCGGTCAAATCACGGGTCTTGCGGTCGCCCTTGTCGGTATTGGTACGGCTGGCCGTCGGGCCGGAGACGCCCAGGCCGACTTTTTCGCCTTCTTGTTCGGAGACGCCGATGATATTGATGCTTTTGAGGAATTCGCTGGATTCCTGGATCTTGGTTTCCAGCTTTTGCTGCACGCTGGGCGCGACGCCAAAGGTCTTGGCGACGTTGCCAGTGTCGTTCAACTGTGCCAGACGGGCAGTGTATTTGTCGAAGGCGACGCGGGTGATTTTTTTCATGCGGGGGACTCCTGGTGATATAGGGCGATGGTCGTGTTAGGGCGCGTGGCCGGCGTGGATTAGCAGTCGGTTTCGATCAAGCCATCGCCGCCGGCAGCCGTTGGCCGGTGCGTGGAACTCGCATCGGTCGATTCGACGTGTTGCTTGAATGCCGCGAAGTCTTCATTCGCCTTTTGCAAGGCAGCTTCCAGCGTGTCGACGCGCTTCTTTTCTTCCGCGAATTCGTCCGCGCAGAGATTCGCATGCGTTGCCAGGGTCTCGACGGCGCCGACCAGTTCACCAAAGCGCGCATCGTCGCCGGTAGTCTTGGTAGAAAAGCGTTTCAACAGATTTTTGATGGTGTCGGACAAGGTGATTCCTTCGGTTTCAGGTTGGGGGACTTCCTCGAATTCCAGCGTCGTTTCTTCCGCCGCCGTAAACAGGTTGCCGGGGTTCTTGGTGGCGAACGATAAAACCTCAGTGCCAAGGCTGGCGGGGCTGTCGGTCACAGCCAGGCCGACCAGGTAGGCTTCATTGGTGTCGGAGAATTTCGGATTGATTTCGATGCTGGTATAGATTTTTTGGCGCGCCTTGTTCATGGCGACCAGTTCCGGCGTGGGTGAGATCTGCGCGTACAACGCCAGTTTCTTGACGCCGCCCAGCTCGACTTCCTCACACTTGACTGCCGTTACATCGCCATAGGCTTTGAAGGCGCCATCGGCCCAGGTGCTGCGCAGGTGTTCCACCCAGATGCGGGCGCCATACACCTGCGGATCGAAGTTGGCGGCCATTTGCTCGATGAAGGTGCGGTCGATGACCCGGCCGTCGGTGGTCGCGCCTTCGACGGCGACGCGGAAGAATTTCGATTTCTGAGGAACAGGAGCAGTGGTGGTCGGCTTTGCCATGGTGTCGGTATTTGGAAAATGAAAAATTCGAATACCGCCATGGTCGGCGTTGCTGCGCGTGGGGACAATCGGCAGCGGGTTGATAACAGCCTTACCGACTTTCCGGCAGAGGCTTTTACAGGCGTTGCCCTCTACGCTTGCGGCATGTTAATCAAACCTGTCCCATTAAAACCAGCCAAACGCAGCGCCACGCGCGCGCCAGGCACGCTGGCAAAGCTGGCTGCAGTCTCCAATGACCCAGCCGCCATGCGCGACGCCGCCCGCGCCTTGTACTGGCAGGGCTGGCGCATCTCTTCCATCGCCAAGCATTTGAAACTCAAACGCAGCACCGTCGCCAGCTGGAAAGAACGGGATAAATGGCACTTGTCGACGGCGATAGATCGCGTGGAAGGGCAGATCGAAGCGCGCATGGTCCAGCTGGTCAGCAAAGAGGTCAAATCCGGCAGCGATTTCAAGGAAATCGACCTGCTCACGCGCTCCCTGGTGCAGATGTCGCGCAAGCGCCGCTATGACAGTGGCGGTAATGAGGCCGATCTCAATCCGAACCTGGACAACCGCAACGCCGGCCCGAAGAAGAAGCCGACCCGCAACGACTTCAGCGAAGAACAGCAAAGCCAGCTACTGGACGCCTTCCGCGATTCCCTGTTCGATTACCAGAAGGTCTGGTATCGCAACGGCCATGAGAGAACCCGCATCATCCTGAAATCGCGTCAGATCGGCGCGACCTGGTATTTTGCGCGTGAAGCGCTGGCCGACGCCCTGGCGACCGGCCGCAATCAGATTTTTCTGTCGGCGTCGAAGGCGCAGGCCCACGTTTTTAAACAGTACATCGTCCAGTTCGCCAAGGAAGCGGCCGGCGTGGAGCTGTCCGGCGACCCGATTGTGCTGCCCAATGGCGCGCATCTGTACTTCCTGGGGACCAGCGCCAGGACCGCCCAGGGCTACCACGGCAATTTTTATTTTGACGAATTCTTCTGGACCCACAATTTTACGGAGCTAAACAAGGTGGCCTCCGGCATGGCGATTCAGAAGAAATGGCGTAAGACCTACTTTTCGACACCGTCTTCCATGAATCACCAGGCGTATCCATTCTGGACAGGGAAAGACTTCAGCGCCCGGCTGCAGAAGGAGAATAAGGCCAAGATCGATATCTCGCACTTAAAACTGTCCGGGGGCTTTACGGGGGAGGACAAGATCTGGCGCCAGATCGTGACCATCCTGGACGCCGAGGCCGGCGGCTGCAATCTGTTCGACCTGGATCAACTGCGCGACTACGAATACAGCCCCGACCAGTTCGATAATTTGCTGATGTGTAATTTTATCGACGATACCAAGTCGATATTTCCGCAGGCGGAATTGCAACGCTGCATGGTCGATGCCTGGGACGCCTGGGAGGACTACAAGCCGTTTGCAGAGCGGCCGTTTGGCTATCGCCCGGTCTGGATCGGCTACGACCCCTCCTTGAGTGGGGATAGCGCCGGTTGCGTGGTGCTGGCGCCGCCGCTCATCAATGGCGGCAAGTTCCGTGTGCTGGAGCGCCACCAATGGCGCGGCATGGACTTCGCTGCCCAGGCGGAAGCCATCCGGCAAATGTCATTGCGCTACCAGGTCGAGTACATCGGCATCGATACCACCGGCATGGGGATCGGCGTGTTTCCAATAGTGAAACAATTTTTTCCAGGCGCCACCGCAATCAACTACTCGCCCGAAGTCAAGACCCGCATGGTGTTGAAGGCCAAGGATGTCATCAGCAAGGGCCGTCTGGAATTCGACGCCGGCGCAACAGACCTGTCTGCGGCCTTCATGGCCATCCGTAAAACCATCACCGCCAGCGGCCGGCACGTCACTTTCGACGCCGGCCGCACTGCCGAGACAGGCCACGCCGACCTGGCCTGGGCCTGCATGCACGCGCTCGATCACGAACCGATAGAAGGCATATCGGAAAGCACCACCTCATTTATGGAGATTTTTACAGCATGAAGAAACAGCGACGACACAATATCAACCCACAGGCACGCCAGCACGCGACGGCGCCGCCGGCGACCAACATGTCAGCACCACAGGCCGCGCCATCGGTGGAAGCGTTTTCGTTTGGCGACCCGACGCCGGTGCTGGATCACGCCGACATTATGGAAAGCCTGGAGTGCTGGCTCAACGGCAAATGGTACGAACCGCCGGTCAGTTGGCAAGGATTAGCAAAATCGTTTAACGCCAGCGTCCACCACAGCAGCGCTATCCACTTCAAGGCCAACATTCTCACGTCGACCTTTGTGCCGCACAAATGCCTGTCGCGGGATGCCTTCAAACGGTTCACGCTGGATTTCCTGACTTTCGGTAATGCCTACCTGGAGAAGCGCGCTAGCCGCGCTGGTCAGATCCTCCAGCTAAAACACTCCCTGGCGAAATATATGCGGCGTGGCAAGGATCTCGATACCTATTACTTCGTGTCCGGCTGGCAGCAAGAACATGCGTTTGCCAAGGGCGCTGTATTCCACCTGATGGACCCGGACGTGAACCAGGAGGTGTACGGTCTGCCGCAGTACCTGTCGGCCTTGCAATCGGCCTGGCTCAACGAGTCGGCCACGCTGTTCCGTCGCAAGTATTACAAGAACGGCTCTCACGCCGGCTTCATCCTCTACATGACGGACGCCGCCCAGAACATCAAGGACGTGGACAACTTGCGCACAGCGCTACGGGATAGCAAGGGACCAGGCAATTTCCGCAACGTCTTCATGTACGCACCAGGGGGCAAGAAAGACGGCATCCAGATCCTGCCGGTGTCCGAGGTCGCCGCCAAAGATGAGTTTTTTAATATCAAGGGCGTGACCAGGGACGACCTGCTGGCCGCACACCGGGTGCCGCCGCAACTGATGGGGATCATGCCAAGCAATGCCGGCGGCTTCGGCGCCGTGGAGCCAGCGGCCCGCGTGTTCGCCCGCAACGAGCTGGTGCCGCTGCAATCGCAATTTTTAATGATGAATGAATGGATGGGAGAAGAGATCGTGAGATTCGATGAGTACACGTTAGGGAACATGGAAGGAAATAAAACAGCATGAGCGACGTAGCCGACCGCGCCGAGTGGCGCATTGCCATGGATCTGACGGTAGCCTGTGCGCATGCGCGCCGCACGCCCCAGCTGGAGGCCGATGGCTACTGCCATTACTGTGACGAACAGGTCGCCCATGGGGCGCTGTTCTGCAATACGGAATGCCGGGATGACTACCAGAGGGAACAGGAGGCGTTCAGGCGCGCCGGGCGCTGACGGTATACCAGCCCCGCTGTCATGTTGTTACGGCAGCGTGTGCATCGTCTCAGGCCGCTTTACGCGGCTTTTTTTACGTCCCGACATTGTTGCCCTGCCATGAAAAGACCGTTGATCCCGACCTTTCGATTGCAGTCCCCCCACGCCTGCGCTGGAGGTTAAATGCACTGCTTTTAACGCAGTTCGCAAAAACGCCAAGCTCTCAGGCTACGCGGGGTTCGCGGGGAAATTGGCTGCAACGGGTTAACGCAAAATGACGCATTTTGTGCGACATTTATGAGCACAGGGAAGCGGTTACAGCAGATTCGGCAAGGAAAACCGCTTTTTCTTCTTCTTGGCATCCAGTTTCTTTTTGACGTCTAGCTCAGTACGGCGGCATTCTGGACACCAAGAACCTGTTCTGATACCAGCCGGTTTCGCGTCCCAAATATGGCCCTCAATACATTGCCATGTCAGTGGCGTGAATACATTTTTGTAGACCTTTGACAAGCAGTGGCCGCCATGTTTCTGTGCGTCTTCCTGCATCTGTTCAATGCTCAATCTGGTTCCATTGCAGATCGGACACCAATGGCGACGAATATTAACCAACTTGGCTTGCCAGACGTGGCCTAAGGCGCATTGCCACTGAAGATATGTGAGGATGTTGACATAACTCTCTGACAAGCACCGGCCCCCTTTGGCTTTCGCCAAAACTTGCATATCTTCAAGTGTGATACCTCGGTTTTGGCATTTCGGGCACCATGATCCTGATGTAACTGTCCGTGGCAACGACTCCCAGATATGACCTCGGGCGCAACGCCAGCGCAGTTTGGAGTTATTGCCGACATAGACATTCGATAGCACCTCGCCACCGTGTTGCTGCGCCAGCGCCTGCATCCCTTCCAGGCTTCCTCGCTTTTTATCGTAACGGCACTTGGGGCACCATCTGCCTACTTTAATCCTGTTAGGCGTGGCAGGCCAGCGATGTCCCTTGGCACATTCCCATAACATTGATTTTTCTGTATTGACGTAGGTATCGGAGAGGCAGCGGCCACCGAGTTCGTTAGCAATCCGTCGCATGGCCACCAGCTCTTTGTCGGCAACACAAAGCCGACACCACTGGCCCAGCGATGTACGATTCGCCGAGGCCTGCCACTGATGCTTGCCGGCGCATTGCCAAAGTAGAGGTGTCTTGCTATTCACGTAGGTCTTGGACAGGCAGCGGCCGCCGTGTTCCTTCGCCATTACCTGCATTTTTTTCAACCATACAGCGGCCACACAATCCTTGCACCAGGTGCCGCTTTTTACATAGCAGGGCATTTCATGCCATCGGTGTTTGTTGGCACATTGCCACAGCAAGGGTGTCGTGACATTGACATAGGTCTTGGACAGGCAGCGACCGCCACGAGCGACAGCGATCTGCTGCATTGCTTCAATCGTCAAGCGCTGACTGGCTTTCGGATCGTATGGCTTGGAGTCAGCTTGTTTTTTGATGCGAGGCATGAGCAGGGTGTGCGAAAACTAGATGGATGTTGCGACGACCAGGTAATGGCCGCACTGCCGCGATACGCAGGACTAACTGCGACCGCTATTCGGCATGGTGGAGATCAACACGGCCCCGCAGTTGGTCTTGTGGCCATCGAAGGCAACAGGGATACCATCGATCAATACTTCGGGATCACCTTCGGCGATCAAGCAATCCTGATGGCCTTGGATCGGGCAGACGCAGCGATCCCCCTTGCGCGCCACGGCCAGGCCTATGACCTTGCTGTTCGGCGCCGCCGACACCACCTTGCCGCCGTGGCTGGTGGGATCGTTCAAACGGATAACACCACGCATGCTTCCCTCCCTGCTTCCATCAATTGATGTGATTTTGTCTTGCGTAGTTTTGCCACGCATTGTATTTACTGACCGATGCTCATCTTTTCATATAAAACGTAGCATCGATAGCGCACGAGGTCTTCGTATTAAACATCGGTGCATAACCTTGTTCATCTGCAGCGCCATTGAACGTCCCCTCGCAGGTTTTAACGTAATATAAAAGGCCGGGTACAGCCAAGCCGGTTATAGGACTTAACAGACGCGGCGAGCTGCCATAGGGCCCGCTGCCGATTACTTTGACAAATCGAAGCAGCTCCGGCTTGATGGGAAATGGCGCGCGCACAAATCCGGAACGCCCCTGGGAATCGGTGACGCCATCGAGCGTGGCAACCGTCTCGCCTCTTACTGCGCCGGGCTTGGCAGGTGCATTGACATCGAGCCGATACGGTGTGTTGGCCAATATCGCCTTGGTGACGGTATCGTGCAGCTGGAAATGGCAGCCGTAAGCGCCGTTCCCTGCAGTTGGCAATCCAGCTACCGGTTTTGGCTGACATTCATAGGAAGATGCCGATGGTGTGTCTACCGTAGCATTCGAAGCGCAACCTGCGATCAAGCTAGCGAACAAGATCAGCGAAGCGCCGGTTACAATTTTTGCATTTTGAAATTTCACGATTTTCCTCAGTATAAATAGGTGACGTCACGCGTATGCAGCTCCCCTGCCCGCGCTTTCTTCAGCATGACAAGCTTTTCACTCTCGCCGCATGCCGAAGCCGGAACTGCCGCCAGAACAACAACGCACATCTTCGAATTTCGGAATCGCTTTCATTTTTTCCAAAAGTCGAACTTTTAGCTGCTCCGCTTTTTCCATATCTCGCTTGTTCATCCTCGCACGAACCGCTGCGATATCCTCGTCCGTACAAAATTCCCTGTCGTGTAATGCACATTGGGAGAGCCAGGCATAGGCTTGGGGATCATTGTGCATGACTGATCGTTGGTCAAAGTAATACATGGCTACATTGAATTCCGCTTTATGGAAACCGCGTTCTGCGGCACCAAGGTACAGGCGAAACCTCTTTACATTGGCTTGATAAGATCGATTCCCTTCAAAACCGAGATTCTCGGCGAGATGGAACATGGATGGCGGGTAGAATTGATCAGCGGATTTCGACAAATAGTAAATGGTCTCTTTCCGGTTAGAGTCCCCATCCTTGTCGCAAGCACCTAAATATGCCTGCATTCCGATCAAATGCTGCGCTTTCATGTCGCCGGCATTGGCGCGTGCCATCACTTCTGCCCGTGCTTCTGGATCGCATCCCTGTGGCAGAGCTTGATCGAACAGCTTGCTCAATGCAGGCTGCGCGCCTGTTGTATCAGCCCATGCACAGCCTGCAAACAGGCCGGCGAAAAGAATAATTGACGCACCAATAGCACTTGTAGTCTGGAACAATTTCATTGTTGGAACCTCATTGTGATTCTTATGACTTCACTTGGAATATCCTTGTTGCTGCGGACCTGCGTCGTTACGCAGCCCCCACCACGGCAAATAGGCATTGCTTTCGCCACGGGCACGGAACCAGGATTTTTCCGGATCGATAGGGCGAACCTTGGCGGGCGGCGTCACCAGCACTGCTGTTGGATGCGCAGCGTCGCTGGTGCCTGCAACCAGCACATTCTTGCCTAAATGGTTGGCATAGGCGATGCCGAGCGCTACATTGGTCAAGGCGGTGCCGGCGCCCATCTCGCCCAGCAATGCCGGCGTGTTGAAGGTCTGCTTCGCGAAATCGAACTCGACCAGCTCGGTGCTGAGTGTTTGCGCCAGGTTGCCGATCCGGTCCGATGAATTCGGATGGGTATTGTTGGCGTCGTGGATTACGTAACCGATATCGGTATCTTGCTTGCCGGCGTTATGGGTTGCGGCGTCCATTGTGGCTTTCCAGGCTTGCACGGCGCGAGGTGGTTTGCCTTTTTCAGCGTTGAAATCGGCCACGGCCTTGGTGGCTGGATAGCCGACCCAGGCCAAGGCTGCGCGCTCGGTGTTATAGCCAGGGCCGGCCAGCACCAGGAGCACCATGTTTTCGTTGAGCTGTTTGTCCTTGGGACGGCTAGGTGCATCCCAATTCATGGCCCAGACGGTTTCGTTCGGATGTGATTGCAGGTAATCCAATGCTGCCGCCAGCGAAGTGAATCCGGCGTTCGGGCCACCCATCGTCACGCGTACATCGGGCGGAGTGTTGCGGGTCCAGAGAGTAGGGGAATTGGGATTGCCAATTCTAAAACTATTGGTAATTCTATCTCGCATGTAATTAGCGGCGTAAACAGGTTCGAGTTTCCCCGCCGGTAGCGCAAATTCGACATGAATACCAGCCAGCTCACGCCATGTTTTCTTGTCTTCGAGCGAGTGGACGTTATAAAAATAACGCGAATCAGCGCCATAGTTATCATGGAAAATACTGATCAATTCATAGACATATTTTTCATAATAGCCATCAAAAGTTTCTTCCCCATCATTGCCAGCGGCTATCGATCCAATCACTTGAAGTTTCGTGAATTTTTGAGGCTCGGCCTTCACCATGTCGTCATTCTTGTTTGGCTGCGCTAATCCAAGCGTCCATAATAATTGCCATTCAGTCGAATAATCGCGTCGTTGCAGGGGGTTGAGCCATTGCACGCCGACGACTTGCGCCATAAAAGGTTTGGCAGATTCAGCGACCACGGGCGCAGCGGCGTTCGCTGTGGCAATCACGGGTGTAGCTGCACACGCAGTCAGCAACCCCAGCACAGCGATAGCGGCGAGAGTAGGTAGCGCTAAAATACGGGTCATGAGTTCTCCATTGGTGACCAACTATCTGGCAGATGCAACGATCTCCCTTGCGCGCCACTGGCAAGCCCATTACCTTGCTGTTCGGCGCAGCCGACGTCACCCTGTCACCGTGGCTGATGGGATAGTTCAAACGGATAACTCCACGCATACGCATTTTCCCTGCTTATAAAACGTTACTTTGAATAACCTTGCTGCTGCGGACCAGCATCGTGGCGGATACCCCACCATGGCAAATAAGCGTTGTTTTCGCCACGGGCGCGGAACCACGGCTTGTCCGGATCGATGGGGCGCACAGTTGCCGGTGGCACGATCAGCACAGCCGTAGGATGCGCAGCATCACTCGTGCCAGCCACCAGCACATTCTTGCCAAAATGGTTAGCGTAAGCAATGCCGAGAGCGACATTGGTCAAGGCAGTACCGGCCCCCATTTCCCCCAGCAAGGCCGAGGTATTGAATGTCTGCTTTTTGAAATCGAATTCGACCAGCTCTTTGGTAAGCGTCTGCGCCAGATTGCCAATACGATCTCCCGAGTCAGGTTGCGTATTGTTGGCGTCGTGGATCACATAACCGATATCAATATCCTGCTTACCGGCGTTGTGGGTGGCGCTGTCCAGCACAGCTTTCCAGGCTTGAACGATGCGGGACGGCTTGCCCTTCTCAGCATTAAAATCGGTTACGGTCTTGACGGCTGGATAGCCGACCCACGCCAACGCTGCGCGTTCGGTGTTGTAACCGGGGCCAGCCAAGACTAGCAGCACCATGTTTTCGTTGATCTGTTCATCCTTGGGCGGAAAACTCGGCGCATCCCAGTTCATGACCCAGACGGTTTCCTTTGGGTGTGATTGCAGATAGTCCAGCGCCCCCGCCAACGAAGTAAAACCAGCGTTCGGTCCGCCCATGGTCACACGCACATCAGGTGGCGTATTTCGGCTCCAAGATTTGGGAAAATGAACGTTACCGATGTCGAATGCATCGATAATAGTGTCTCGTGTGAAATTGGCCGTTTCGCCTGGATCGAGCATGTCTTTGGGCAGCGCGTATTCGACATGGATGCCAGCTAGTTCACGCCACGTCCTCTTGTCGTCGAGAGAATGCGCATTATAAAAGTAACTGGAATTCGAAAAATAAATATCGCGGAACTTAAATACTAACTCGCTAACATATTTTTCAAAATATCCCTGAAAAGTTTCTTTTCCATTATTTCCGTAAGCGATGATTCCTATGGGTTGAAGTTTTGAATATTTCTTTGGATTAGCTTTCACCATATCGTCATTTTTGTTTGGCTGCACTAGCCCCAATGTCCATAGCAATTGCCATTCGGTAGAGTAATCGCGTCGCTGCAAGGGATTGAGCCACTGCAAACCAACTACCTGAGCCATGAAAGGCTTGGACGGCTCACTTATCGCCGGGGCAGCAGCATTTGCCGTCGCAACAAGGGGGGCACTAGCACACGTGGTCAACAATGCCAGCACGGCGACGGCAGCGAGAGTAGGTAGCGCTAAAATGCGGGTCATGAGTTCTCCATTGGTGACTATTTGTGTTGTACCGGTATCCGCGTGCCAATTGAACCAGAATGCGATGCTCATAGCGAGCAAGAAAGCAAGCGCGGCCCAGCCCAACCGCTTATTGCGAGTAGCGATCATGTTATTCATCATTGATGGCCCCGCGCAAATTCGCGTTGATCGGTGATCGAATCGGGTATGCTGCCGTCTGTTCCGCCGCTGCCTTTTGTATGTGCCCATTCATAGGTCGGCACATTCATGAATTTCCCACTTAAAAAATATTTTTCAAATACTTTGTTGGGGTCGCCTTTGTCTAAGCCTTTCATGAAGCGCCAGTCCGCTACGATCCGCAGTGTATGTAAATCATCTTGTGGAATATGGCAGTTGCCGATTGCCACGTCATAGGCCAGCGCCTTTTGCGCATGCATACCATTGGTCATGATAGTTGAATGGTCAGTGGCATGGGAATCGACGTTCGCTGCCAGCGTTGTTTTGATTTGTTTTTGCTGCCAGGCCTTGTAGTCGTCGGAGGCGGTTTCTGGATTGTCTTCTTTCGTAACCTGTTTGTCGTTCGCATACTTGCCTTCGCGCTTGGCCTGCATACGCAGCAGCGCGTGATATTCATAACGCAAGCTCGCTTCGCTGTCCTTGTCGCCCTTGGCAGCATCGGTTTTATCTCGCGGCTCTGTCGTGCCCTCGGTATGTTTTGGATTGATTGCATTGTCTCCCGCATACGGATCGTCATCTTCGCGTACACGCTTCTGGTCACGCGTTTGACCAGGGGCGTCGAAGCCTTGGTCGAATTGTTCACTTTCGACACCGAAGCGCTTCGCCTTGGGCTTAAAAGTTTCGGGCAGATTTGGCGCGTCCAACGGAATCTTCCACACGTTCGGTGGCAACGCATTGATACGGGTGTTGGCCAATCCAATCGCCAATTTCATGATAGGCCACATCAGCACCGTCGCGACCTTGCCGAAATACGTAGTATTGGCCTTTATGCCTTTGCCAATTGTATATTCCGCCGTTGGTGACTCCGGTGACCAGAAACTCCAACTGCCTGGCTTGGGCGTGTTGTATTGATTGCTCCAGTAGTCGTAAGTCCCTTTTTTGCCGACTTCAAAATCTTGCGCGAACACACGCTGGGAGAATATG